>DASWVE010000082.1:0-4941 GCA_036401315.1 Candidatus Acidiferrales bacterium | reverse complement strand
ATACGTGTGGGCTCGTCGCCTTTTGGACAAAATGAAAGAACAAGGGCTCCGCCTGCGCGACAGCATCCTCCCCAGCACTAAACCGGGCCCCGCTTAGTTTCAGCGTCCGCGCTGAGATGCCCAGCCCACTCGCCACTTCTCCCGCCTCACCCTGCTATCATCCCGAAGGGAGAAAAGACCGATGTCCGAAACCTGGCAGACGAAATACCGAAACAAATGGTCGCTGATTACCGGAGCTTCGGCCGGCATCGGCCTCGAACTCGCTAAGCTACTCGCCGCTAGCGGTGCGAACCTCGTCCTGACCGCTCGCCGCGCCGACCGGCTGCAACAAATCGCCGCCGAGCTCCAGTCTGCTCACAACATAAAAGTCGAAATCGTCGCCGCCGATTTGACCCAACCGGGCGCACCGGCCGAAATTTTCAATTTCACGACCGGGAAAAAAATCGAAATCGAATTCCTGATCAATAACGCCGGCTTTGGAGCTTTCGGCTACATCCACGAAATCCCCGTAGAAAAAATGCTGGAAATGATTCAGGTTAACTGTGCAGCGGTGGTGCATCTCACCCGGCTGTACGTTCCGGCGATGGTCGCCCGCCGCAGCGGCGACGTGTTGATCGTCGCCTCGCTCGCGTCCTTCCAGCCTGTTCCCTTCAATTCCGTCTACGCTGCGACCAAAGCCTTCGATCTGCTCTTCGCCGAAAGCATCGCCGAAGAACTCCGCCCTTCGGGCGTCCACGTGTGCGCGTTGTGCCCTGGCAGCACCACCACTGAATTTCAACAAGTAGCCGACCAGCCCGACCGGGTCTTCCGCTCCGCTGAAACGGCTGAAAAAGTAGCCCGCGTCGGCCTCGAAGCCATGGCCGCGGGAAAGACCTACGTGATCTCCGGCTTCATGAATAATCTGATGAAGGAATCCCAGCGCCTGGCCCCGCGCAGCCTGGTCGCCAAAATGGCCGCCAACATGATGCGCCCCGATAAATCCTAGGACTCTGCTTTTTGGCGGGGATTACTCCGGCGGGATCTTCAATTGCTCGCGCGTTACTGAATCATCCGACTATCTTTCGTTTCCCGGTTCATCAAATTCCAGAAGAATCTTGAACCCAATGACGTCCGCCCCAAACCGGATCCGTATTTCCTTAATCGCCACCGCCAAATTCTTAGGCGGCGACGCCGGACCCACATCCGCGTCCGGCGGCAATCTCCAGGAAAAATTGCAATGCGGACAGGCTGCGGGAATGTCGCGAATATCGTCGGGAGAAACCGTCAGCCGCGATTTACATTTGTAGCACTCGAACGAAATCGCTCGAATTTCTTCTAAACCCACCACGATCTTGCGCTCAAAAGTCACGTTACGCGGAGTTTATCACGCTCACGTCGGCCACGCTCGCATCGCCGTCTCCGCCACTCGCTTTAATTCCGTTCGCGTCGCGCCACTTTTCGCCCGCACCGCCATGCCGTGCGCCACGGTGAAAACATAGCCCGCCAAATCCGCGGGCTCCGCATCTGACGGCAGATCGCCTTCTGTCTTCGCTCGCTGCAAACGTTTCCGCAGCGCCAATTCGCCTGCGCGGCGCAGCGAATTCACTTCGCCGCGAATCGCCTCGGACTCGTCTCCGCCCGCGACCGCGGCCTGCACCAGCAAACATCCCGCCGGATTACGCGGGTCCGCGGTCATGTCGACGTTGCCCATCAGCAGGCGCTGCACCACCGCGCGCGAGGTGCGCTGACCCAAAGCCTCGGCTACGAATTCCTCCGACTTGCACGCATAGCGATTCAGAACTTTGCGGAAAAGCCCTTCTTTATTTCCGAATGCGGCGTAGAGCGAAGGGCGCTCGATCCCCATCGCTTTGGTCAAATCGGCGAGCGAAGTCCCTTCATATCCCTTCTTCCAGAAAACCGCGAGCGCCGCATCGAGCGCCTCATCGGTGTCAAAACACCGCGGGCGTCCCACGTGCGCGCACTCCGCCACCTTCCCGGTAGCGGATATCCGTTTGCCTACGGCCTTCATATTCAGCAGTATAGGCCTATTCTGTACCGCACGGTAAATTATCTGCACCCTTTGCCCGTCCCGCCACATCTTCTACCGTACGGCACTACTACAGCAGCACCACATGCGCCGCACAGGAGAATCATCGATGTCTCAGAAACTCGCAGGCAAAGTCGCAGTCGTTACCGGCGCCTCCAAAGGCATCGGCGCTTCCATCGCCAAGCATCTGGCCGCCGAAGGCGCTTCCGTGGTGGTCAATTACGCCACCAGCAGGGAAGGCGCGGATAAAGTCGTGAAGGAAATCACTGGCAAGGGCGGCAAAGCGATCGCCGTTCAGGGCGACGTTTCCAAGCAGGCCGACATCGACAAACTGTTCGCCGAAACCACCAAGGCTTACAAAAAAGTCGACATCCTGGTCAACAATGCCGGCGTGTATGAATTTGCGCCGCTCGAAGCCGTCACCGAAGCCAGCTTTCACAAGCTTTTCAATTTGAACGTGCTCGGCCTGTTGTTGACCACCCAGGCCGCCGTGAAACATTTCGGCGAAGGCGCCAGCGTCATCAACATCGGTTCGGGGGTCAGCCGCGTCACGCCGCCGAATACCGCGGTCTACACCGCTACGAAGGGCGCCGTCGACGCCATCACCGGCGTTTTGTCGCGCGAACTGGGCGCGAAGAAAATTCGCGTCAATTCCATCAACCCCGGAATCGTCGAGACCGAAGGCACCACCTCGGCCGGCTTCATCGGCTCGGACTTCGAGAAGGGTCTTATCTCCCAGACTCCGCTCGGCCGCACCGGTCAGCCCGACGACATCGGCGCGGTAGCCGTCTTCCTCGCCTCCGATGATTCTCGCTGGCTCACCGGCGAGCAAATCCTGGCCACCGGCGGCATGCGCTAAATTTTACTGCAAAAAACAACGGGCCGGAGTCACTATCCCTCCGGCCCACTTTCTACTCGCACTTGAATTTCAAAGTGCCGTTACTCTGTCATGACCCGCACAAACAAATCATCAAATTTCTCTTCATCCACTTCCATCTGCACGCTCGCCGGATGCAGCCAAGTTGGTGGGACCAAATGTCCCGCCCACTTCGCTTTGTCGGGACCCGCCGGCCCGCTGTAGGGCAAAAAGAATCTCGGCATCCCGTCGGGCTTCTTCCACACCATGGTGTACCCATACTTCGGGCCATGACTAATATCCACGTCTAAATACATCGTTTCTGATTTCTTGATCACCGACGGATCGATCAGCGAAGCCACCAGCAGTTCATCCCACATCATCGACCACATCGAAGTCCCGGCGGGCGGCGTCGCATCCAAATAAACCTTCTTCACCATCCCGGCCAGCGGCCCGCCGCCCTTCACAATCCGTTCCATCAGCGCCGCGCTGGACCACGCCTGCGCTCCGGCCTCGAACGGACTCACCACGATTTCCTTCCACGGTTCGTGCGATACAATCGACGCCGCCTCCGGATCCCACCACCAGTTCAATTCCGGCCCGCCGTCCGCGCTGCCGCCCATGATGTAAATCGCTTTCACCTGCGCGACGATCGTCGGGTCCATGCGCACCGCCAGCGCGATATTCGTCAGCGGCCCGGCGCAATACAGAACTACTTCACCGGGATTCGCATGAATCGTATCGATAATGAAATCCGCCGCGCGTCCCGGCCGTGCTTTTACTTTGGGAAATCCGCCCGGCGGCGCCCAGGTTTCGCTCGATTTTGGCGCGTCGGGATTGAATGATCCGTGCCAGCCAATGTATGAGCCGTACAAGGATTCGCGCAGCTCGACTTCGCGCTGGGTATTCACCAGCGGATTCTCCGCGCCTTTGATCACCGGCACATCCGTGCGCCCCGCCTGCTCCGTGGCCCACAAAGCAAAAACCGTAGCCGGGTCGACCCACTGATCTCCGCTGACCGTGGTGATTCCAAGCAGATCGATCTCCGGCGCGCGCAGCAGCATGTACAACGACAAAACATTGGTGCCCTGCGGACCGCCGCTATCCTGATCTGCAATCACTTTGATTTTTTTCTGCTGCGCCCACAAGGAGGGAACTGCCACACCCGCGAATACCACAACCAGAAGTAACGCAGCGCGTCCGATCTGCCGCAAGCCCCGCCTCAATTCTTCCCGCTCGCGGGCTTCAACACTCCCGCATCGTAAACTGTTTTCCCGCCCACTATCGTCAGCACCGATACCGTCTTCGGCATGTCCGGCACCGGCACCGTAAAAATATCCTGCGACAGCACGGCCAGGTCCGCCAGCTTGCCCGCCGTAATGCTGCCTTTATCTTTCTCCGCAAATTCCGCGTACGCCGAAGTCAGCGTGTAGGCCACCACCGCCTGCTCCCGCGTGATCGCTTCACTGCGCCGGCTGGTGTGCAGGGTCGCGAACATGATGTTCAGAAATGGATTGGTTGGCCCGTCCGACCCCAGCGCCACCGGAATGCCCGCGTCGAGCAGCGATTTCAGCGGCTGTGATTCCGCAAACACGTCGCCGCCCTCCGACAGCACGTTCATCAGATGCGAAGGATTCTGCACCACCACGATCCCGTAATCCTTCACCCGCGGCGCCAGGTCTGCGAAAATTCCGTCGCCGTGTTCGAATCGCACCCGTCGCCCGCCCCATACGGCTTTGCTGCCCGACGCGTCCATGGCATTCAAGATCGCCTTCGCCGAGCGATAGCCCGACACATGGACCATCAACTGATCGTTGTTTTTCAGCGACTCCTGCAGGATCGCCGCGATTTCTTTTTCCGAAAATGTCAGCGGCAGCTCCCGGAAAATCGAATCGAACGGCGGCGCCGCCGGCATTTGGTATTCGCCGCGCGGCGTGAACGTCCCTTCCACCGGCACGCCGTCCAGCATCCATTTCGTGCCGCTCACCGTGATCAAGTCATTTGGGTGCCGCGGCATTCCTTGCCCTTCCAAAATGTCGCGTCCGTCCGCCGTCGTCGC
>DASWVE010000081.1:0-29262 GCA_036401315.1 Candidatus Acidiferrales bacterium | reverse complement strand
GAAACACGGACCGTGTTAGAATTGTGCGAGGAGCAAAATTCTGGCGAATAGAAAAGCGCGAACGGTGGCGCGGGACGCGCGATGCCGGAATTTGGCACCCTAAGTTCGGGGGCACCGGCGGGTAATAGTACGGCAATAAAGAGAACTTTGGTGGATTCGCCGGCGCTAAGTGCAACTTCGGGAAATCATAGTTGCATGTAAGAAAAGGACATACACTTTGGTGCTTTCGGCATCTAAAGTGAAAGAGGTTTAGTTCCTGGCATGCAGACGCACGTCACTTCCGGGACCGCACTTCTTGACGACTCGCTAACACCAGGGGCCGCCACCACGAACACCGAAATTCTGCGCGCTGAGAACCTTCGCAAAGTGTACCGTTCCGGCAGTCAGGAAATCGTTCCGCTGGATGGGATCAACCTCACGGTTAACCACGGCGAAATGATCGCGATCGTTGGTCCTTCCGGCGCGGGAAAAAGCACGCTTTTGCACCTGCTGGCCGCGCTGGACACCCCAACAAGCGGTGCAGTATACTTCGCCGGGGATTCGCTCAACGATTTTGCTGAAAAAAATGTGGCGGAGTATCGCAATCGAGCCGTCGGTTTCGTTTGGCAGCGTCATCATTTGCTGCCGGATTTCACCGCCGCCGAAAATGTAGCGATGCCACTGCTGGTTCGAGGCCGTTCCCTGGCGCAGGCGCTTCGAACGGCGAAAGAATGGCTCGGTGAAGTCGGGTTGGCAGACCGGGCAGAGCAGCGTGGGGGGCAGTTATCCGGGGGCGAACAACAGCGAGTGGCCATCGCGCGAGCTCTGGTAAACGGCCCGAGGCTGCTCATCGCCGACGAACCTACGGGCGACCTCGACGAGAAGAGCGCAGCGAATGTTTTCGAGTTGATGTACCGTCTTCATCAGTCTCACCAGTTGACGTCCATTCTAGCAACTCACAACCTTTCATTAGCCCGGCGTGCGGACCGCGCTCTGATTCTGGAGCATGGAAAGCTAGCGCCGGCCGGGGTATTGCTGGCCCAGTCCGTTTCCCCTTCGCACCAAACCACGGCGGACGGCGCAGCGCGATCCCGGGAAGACCTTGGGTGAACCGTGTTCGAACGCTATACAGAGAAAGCTAGGCGGGTAATCTTTTTTGCGCGATATGAGGCCAGCCAGTACGGGAGCCCCTATATCGAGACCGAGCATTTGCTGCTGGGACTGCTGCGCGAGGATAAAGCGCTCGCGAACCGGTTCCTGCGGTCGCACGGCTCGATCGAATCCATCCGGAAGGAAATCGAAGCGCGCATCACCGTGCGCGAACGCATTTCCACTTCGGTGGAGGTTCCGCTCAGCCAGGAATGCAAACGCATTCTGAATTTCGCGGCGGAAGAAGCCGAGCGGCTGGGCCACAAGCACGTCGGAACGGAACATTTATTGCTGGGTGTGCTGCGCGAAGAGAAGTCCTTCGGCGCGGAGATTTTGCTGGAGCGGGGATTGCGTCTTTCAACCGTGCGCGAAGAACTCGGTCGCAGCGCGGGGGAGAAGGTGCCAGTGAACCGACCAAAAGAAGCGTCGTTGTTGGCAGAATTCAGCCGGGACCTGACGCAGGCCGCGATGGAAGGCCAGCTCGATCCGTTGGTGGGACGCGACCGCGAGCTCGAGCGGGCGATCCAGATCCTGTGCCGGCGGACGAAAAACAATCCGGTGCTGATTGGCGAACCCGGCGTGGGCAAGACCGCGATCGTCGAGGGCTTGGCGCAGCGGATTTCCGATGGCGACGTGCCGCCGTTTCTGGCGGACAAGCGCATCCTCTCGCTCGATTTGTCGTTGATCGTAGCCGGCACGAAATACCGCGGACAATTTGAAGAACGGCTCAAGACCATCATGAAGGAATTAATGGAGAGCCAGAACGCGATCGTCTTCATCGACGAGCTGCACACGCTGGTAGGAGCGGGTTCGGCGGAAGGTTCGCTGGACGCTGCGAATATTTTGAAACCGGCGCTGAGCCGCGGCGAAATCCAGTGCATCGGCGCGACGACGCCCGGCGAATATCGCAAATCGGTGGAGAAGGACCGTTCGCTCGAACGCCGCTTCCAGGCGGTGAAAGTGGGCGCGCCGAACGAAGAAGAAGCGATTCGCGTGCTGCAAGGTGTGCGCGACCGCTACGAGAAGTTCCACGCGGTCAGTTACACCGACGAGGCCATTCAATACGCGGTGTATCTCTCTAACCGCTATATTCCGGATCGTTTTCTGCCGGACAAAGCCATCGACTTGCTGGATGAATCGGGTTCGCGCGTGAAATTGCGTCAGGCGATGCTGCCCGACGAAGTTTCCGAAGTACAGAAGCGGGTGAAATTTATTACGCACCGGATGGAGACGGCCATCGCGAATCACGAATTCGAGAAGGCGCGTTTTTACTCGGAAGAAGAGCGCAAAGAAAAAGAACACCTCCGTGTACTGCGCGAAAAGCTCAAGATCGACGATTCATCCACGGGCATCGTCACGCGCGAGGACATCGAAGAAGTGGTGGCGCGCTGGACCGGCATTCAGGTTTCGGCGATCAAGGAAGACGAGCAGCAGAAATTGCTGCGCATCGAAGAAGAGCTGCATCGCCGGATCATCAGCCAGGATAAATCCATTACGGCGCTGGCCCGGGCCATTCGCCGCAGCCGCGCGGGACTGAAAGCTCCCGGCCGCCCGGTGGGGTGTTTCCTGTTCCTCGGACCGACTGGTGTGGGCAAGACGGAAGTCGCGCGCCGGCTGGCCGAATTTCTGTTCGGCAGCGAAAAATCGCTGATTCGTTTCGATATGTCCGAGTACATGGAGAAGCATTCGATCTCGAAACTGATCGGCGCGCCTCCAGGGTACGTTGGATATGAAGAAGGTGGTCAATTGACGGAGCGGGTCCGCCGGACGCCGTATTCCGTAATTCTTCTGGATGAGATTGAAAAAGCTCACCCAGACGTGTACAACATCCTGCTGCAAGTTTTTGAGGATGGTCAATTGACGGACGGTCTTGGCAACACGGTCGATTTCCGTAATACGATTATTATTCTGACATCGAACCTGGGAGCGCGGCAGTTGCAGAAGCAAAGCGGCCTGGGATTTGCGTCCAAGGAGCTCGACGCGGTGGCGAAGAGCCAGGACGACATGGTGATGACGGAAGTGAGGCGGGTGTTCAATCCGGAATTCCTCAACCGTCTGGACGAAGTGATTTTGTTCAATTCACTCACCGATGCGGATTTGTTGCGGATCATCGATCTTCTTGTGGGACAGATCAACGAAACACTGATCCATCGTCAGGTACAAATTTTGGTGACGCCGGAAGCACGTCAGTGGATTCTTGAGAAAACCTGCAGTGACCGAAATTATGGCGCGCGGCCGCTCCGGCGCGCGTTACAGAAGTACGTCGAAGACCCGCTGTCGGAAGCTTTGATCCAGGGTGGACTGCAACGGCCGGCGACGCTCGAGATTTATCTCGGCGCCGAGGGCTTGGGCTTCCGACCCGTGGTAGAAGCAACCCCAGTGGCCCACTAGGAATCCTACGCGCAAGCCGGGCAGGGAGCGGTCCGGCGGGGGAGCACACAATCTTGGGCGGGATACTGCGGCCTTGAAGACGGCCGCGAGCGTAAAAATTTCTCTGCGTACACTCCGATTGCTCGGCGTTGTGTATTTATTGCTAGTTTCATTCGCTGAACCGGCCTTCGCAGTACCCCAGCAGTCCCCCGGTGGGCAGCAATACATTATTCAACGCATCGAGTTCATTGGAAATCGCCGCATCCAGCGGGACACGCTGCTGGCGCGTATATTTTCGCGTCCAGGCGATCCGTATACGGAGGAAGCGGTCCGCCGCGATTTTCAAGCTTTGTGGAATACGCAATTTTTCGAAGACGTTCGCCTCGAAGTGGAAGACAGTCCGGACCAAGCCAACGGAAAAATTATCGTTTTTTACGTGCAGGAGCGCCCGATCATCCGGCGCATCGAGTACAAGGGCAACAAGTCGATCACTGAGTCCGACATCCTCGATGCTTTTAAGGATAAGAAGGTCGGGCTTTCGGTCGAGAGCCAGTTCGATCCCACGAAAATCAAACGCGCCGAAGTCGTAATCAAAGGCTTGCTGGCGGAGCACGGTCGGCAATTCGCTACCGTTAAGCCCACCTACGAGCGCATTGCGGCGACCAATGCCGTGAAGCTGGTCTTCAACATCGATGAAGGCCCCAAAGTAAAGGTAGGCGAAATTAAGTTCGTCGGAACGAAGGCCTTCTCCGACCGGAAACTAATCCGCTCGATGCGGAACGACCGGCCGTACGCCATACCTCTATACATCACTGAGATTCCGGTGCTGAGCAAGACCTACGACAAGACCAAACTGGATGAAGACCTGGGAGTCGGGATTCACGGGATTTACCAGGACCATGGATATTTCAAGGTCAACGTGAGCGATCCGGTAGTAACCATCGTGGATGACGTGCGCCCCGGCATTCCCGGACCGTGGCCCTGGGTTGGGGCGAAGAATGGCAAGCGCGCCGACATTACCATCACGGTCGAAGAGGGCGACCAGTTCCGGATGGGCAAGCTCAGTTTTAAGAGCTCCGACCTGGATCAGGGATTGGTGTTCAAACCCGAGTTGCTAGCGCGGGCGTTTCCGCTAAAAGAGGGAGACATATTTTCGGCGGAAAAGATTCGCAAGGCCCTCGATAATTACAAGAAGCTCTACGGCGAATACGGTTACATCGATTTCGTGGCCACGCCGCTGACCGACATCGATTCGCAGAAGAAGGTGGTCGATTTGACGATGGAATTCGACCAGCAGAAACAGTTCTTCGTGCGGCGCATCGAATTCTCCGGAAACACCACGACGCGCGACAAGGTCATCCGCCGCGAAATCCTGCTGGACGAAGGCCAGGTCTTCAACAACCGGCTGTGGGAATTGAGCTTGCTGCGTTTGAACCAGCTCAACTACTTCGACATGATCAAGCCGGAAAACGCGGAGCTGAAGCGCAACGTAAAGGCCGGCACCGTGGATATCCGGCTCAAGCTCAAGGAAAAAGGAAAGCAATCGATCAGCTTTTCGGGCGGCATCAGCGGCATCGCCGGGACGTTCATCGGGGCTTCCTACAGCACCAATAACTTCCTGGGGCTGGGCGAGACGCTTTCGCTCTCGGCGCAGATCGGAAGTTTCCAGCGCAACATCCAGTTCGGATTCACCGAGCCGTATCTTTTCGACCGGCCGATCGCGACGGGATTCACCATCTTCACCAACAAGTTCGATTACAACCAAGCCAAGCAGCTGGGCATTCAGCTGGGCCAGGAAATCGCGCTGAACCCCGCTTTGCAGGAAAACTACACCACCAATTCGAAGGGCGTGACCGTTTTCGCCAGCTATCCGCTGCGGAAATTTTCTTTCACCCGCATCGGCATCACCTACGGATATTCGACTACCAACATTCAGACCTTCAGCACTTCGGCGCAGCTGCTGTTCGAAAGCATCCAGTTCACCAGCCTGGCCGGCCCTTCGGCGTTGAACGGAATCGTTTCGAGTAAGATCACTCCGACGATCCAATACAGCACGGTCAACAATCCGCAGAATCCGACCAATGGCAAGAGCTTTTATTTTGGCATCGGATTTGAAGGCGGCCCGCTGCAAGGGAACGTCAACACCATCACCGAAACGTTTTCGACCACCTATTTTCATCCGGTCAACAAGCGCCGGAACGTCATCGGTCTGCGCTACATGACCGGCATGACTACGGGTTACGGCGGGAAAAACATTCCGCCAAACAGCCGGTATTATCTGGGCGGCGAAAACGACGTGCGCGGATTTAATTTCTACACAATCTCGCCCTTCGTGGAGATTCCATTTTCGACCACGGCGACGGTGACCTATCTCGATCCGCGAAACCTGAACAACGGGCACCCGTCGCTCCGTACGCTGACCGTGCCGACGTTGGAATTTTTCCCGACGCGGCCGGGAGGCGACTTCCAGAACGTCGGAAACCTTGAATACCGCATTCCGATCGCCGGCCCGGTGACCCTGGTCTTCTTCAACGACCTCGGGTTCAATACGATTCTGCGGAAATCGCAACTTTCGCTGGACTCCGAAGCGCTGGCCACTTTCCAGCAGGGCTTTCCGAATCCGGATTTTCCGAATCTGAAAATCTCCCCACGTTTGCCGGTCCTCGGCGGCACGAATTACAAGCCGCGCACTTCGGCGGGCGTCGAGCTGGACGTGATTTTGCCGATCGTGAACGCTCCCTTCCGCGTTTATTACGCGTACAATTACCTGCGCCTGACCGGCACGATTACCGGGCAGACCGGTGGTTATAACCTGACCGACGCGGTGAAGAACCAACTGCCCGCCGGCGTATTGGAAACCCAAATCGTCCCGCAGTTGATGCTGGACGTGGCCGCGGCTCAGCAAAAAATTCCGGCAGGACTTCTGGAGCCCCGGAGCACGTTCCGATTCACGGTGGGCAAAACTTTCTAGTTTTAAGAATCTCGAACCGTTCAGAACAGGAAGGGCGGCGATGGGCGTCGCGATTTTAAACTTTGGAGCCGGGAATCATCCAGGCTTGGCTGTTTTGCAGAGAGGACAGGGAAATGTGTAATTCTATATTGAGGCTGGGCGCGGCGCTGGGTTTGGGCGCCTTGTTGGCGGCGCTGGCGGGATGCGGCGGCAATTCGACTCCGGTGGGAATCACGGTCACCCCGATCGCGCCTACGATTTTGTTGGGCAAGCCGCAACAGTTCTCGGCGATTGTCACCGGCGCGGCCACCACCACGGTGACCTGGCAGATTTGTTTGCCTCCCTCCCCTACGAACATTCAGCCGACGGTGTGCAGCCCCGCGGCGTCGGGTCAGACCCAACTGCCAACCGGTTACGGCACCATCACCACCGGCGCCAACAATACTCCCGGCGGTTTTTATACAGCGCCGACCACGTTGCCCCCGACCAACGGTTTCCTGATTGTGGCCACCAGCACGATTAAATCCACGGCGTTTGCTTCCACCGCGGTGACCATTACCTCCGGCATCGGCGTCACCGTTACTCCCACGACCGCGTCCCTAGCTACCGGAGAGCATCAGCAATTTCTGGCGAGCGTGAACGGCGCACCAGCGAGTGGCGCGAACGTCACCTGGGAAGTGGCCGGAATTGCGGGTGGAACCGCAGCCGACGGATACATTTGCCCGAGCCCCTCGTTGCCGACCTCCTGCACGCCTGGAGAATATTTCGCTCCGACCGGAACGGCGCCGGGAGCGGAAACGATTACTGCCGTGTCGTCTGCGGATCCTTCGAAGAGTGGCGTCGCCACGGTCACGGTGGTTGCGGCGTCTGATCCGACGTTGACGTCCATGTCGCCGAACAAAGTGGCGGAAGGTTCAGTTCAGCAAGAGGTGTATTTGAGCGGAACGAATTTCCTGACGACGAGCACGGTGCTGGCGGGCAATCCGCTTACTCCGGTGCCGACGTTATTTATCACCGGTGATTTGCTGCGCGCCACGATTCCCGCCAGCTTGCTCGCGGGACCGGGCCCGGCGCCGGTGCCGATCGTGGTACAAACGCAGGACGGCAGCACCTCGAACGTTTTGCCCGGCCCGACCGGCTTGACGATTTTCCCCAGCCGTCCGGTGGTGCTGGCGTCGTTGCCAAACACCTTGACACCGTCGGGTTCGAGCACGAATCTGAGTCTGATTGGCGGATACTTTTCGCCAAATTCTCCGACCACGGTGAGTTTCACCGGAAGCGCGTTGTCGGCGACCTTGAACAGCACCCGCCAACTGACCGCGACGGTGCCCAGCGGGTCGGTACCCGCTCCGGGTTTGTATCCGGTCTTTGTGAACAATGGCGATGTGGCGGCGCCAGATTCGGGTTCGGCAGCGATTAACATCGGCGTCGAACCATCGGCCAATTCGATCCCCACGGCGCCGCAGTCTTCCTTTGGCGTCGGCACTTCGCCGCAGGCTATTGCGATCGATCCGGGTCTGGGGATTGCCGTGGTGGTGAATAAAGGCTCGAACAACGTCAGCATCATCAATTTGGCGACGAAGACCGCGGTGCCGGGTTCGCCGGTGCCGGTGGGCAACGCTCCAACCAGCGTGGCGATTGACGATCAGCTGGCGGATCATATTGCGGTGGTGACCAACAGCGGCGACAACACCCTTTCGGTTATCGATTTGAGGACGCTGGCGCCTGCTGCCACGCTGAACTTGCCTAATCCAAATACCTCGCCGAATCCCGCGCCCGTGCCGTATTCGATCGGGATCAACCCGCTCACGCATCGCGGCCTGGTCGCATTACAGCAAACCAATACCGCCGATATTGTGGATTTCACCGGTGGGGTGCCGACCTTTGTACAAAGCGTGGGCGGAACGTTTACGCTTTACAGCACCGCCACATTTCCCACGGTGTCCGTGGACCCGAAATTGAATTGGGCCATCAGCACTCCGGGTGGACAGGGGACCGTCAACATCGTGGACCTGGGCCACAACGCAAGTGCCAGCGACCCGACACTCGATCCGTTGCGTCCGCCAACCGTGCTGGGGAGCCTGTCGATTTCCGCGACGATTCAAGGCCTGGGCATTAATCCCGAAACGCATCAGGCTTTGCTTGCGGATCCGGACGGCGGAATCTTACAGGCAGGCGGAGTAACCAACAGTATTTCGACATTCAGTCTGCTGGATCAAACGGTCACCACCATACGCGCGACGCAGAACGGATTGCCGGTGAACGTTTCCGGGTTTACGGCGGCGGCGGTGAATCCGCTGGAAAATATCGGGATTACGATAAATGACAACGGCAGCGCTTACGTAATCGATCTGGCCAACGGTCTGGTGTTGCAGACCGTCAGTGGGCTGAATGCTCCGCAAGCGGTGGCGGTCGATGCAGTGACCAACACGGCTTACGTGGCAAATTCCGGAAACAACACGGTTTCGGTCGTTCCGCTGAGCACGTCTCCGGTTAATCCGCTGCAAATTGTCGAGTCGAGTCCCAGGGTGACGTACGTCCAGAACCCAAACGCCGCGCTGGCCCTGTCCGTAATCGGAAATGGATTCACGGCGCAGTCGAAAGTTTTTCTGGACGGCACCGCCATGGCGACGAGCCTGGTCAGCGCCCGGCAATTGACCGCGAACGTTCCCGCCTCCATGCTGACTAGCGCCCACGGTTACCTGGTTTACGTGCAAAACTCCGCGGCCGCCGTCTCCAATGTTTCGCGGCTCAGTGTGATTCAAGCCATTACCGTAGGGAATTCGCCGGTCGCAGTCGCCGTCGATAACGCTCGCGATCAAGCGGTGGTGACGAACTCTGGCAACGGCAGCGCCTCGGTGGTAGACCTGGTCGGCGCGACGGTTTTGACCACGCTGCCCACTGGCGCAAATCCGTTCGGCGTCGCGGTTCTGCCGCGGCTGGGATTGGCGTTCACGGTGAATAACGGCACCAACGACGGGACGATTTTGGATGAGGTGGGTTCCAACGGAGTGTACGCGCCGCCGATAACGGTACAGTTCTGCAGCAACTGCATTCTTCCCATCGGCGCCACGATTAATCCGGACACCGCGCTGGCGGCCTTTACCTTGTCGCTAGGCACCACGAACGCTGAGGGATTGTTGGGAGAAGTTTCGCTCGAAGGAGCGACCACGGGTGCGGTCCCGACGGCGAGTACCACGCAGATCGATTATCTCCCTCTGGGGCTGGCCATCGATCCCAGCTTGGCGAGCGATCCGACCCAAAGCGTTACCGTGGTAGCGACGGCATCGGGTGTGAGCCAAACTACCGGCGCGGGAACCAGCGCGCTCGATTTCCTGTCGTCGACCGGAACCCAACTTCCGCGCGTCAACAATCTATATTTGCCGACGGACGTGCAGTTTGATCCAGTGAGCCAGGTTTTTCTGGCCACCGACAGCGCGATCAATAACGTCTATGTGGTGGATCCGGGTTCGAGCATTCTGGCCACGGTGGCAGCGAGCATCAATCCGACGTCGCTCGATTACAACTACGACACCAGCGCGCTGGTGACGGCGAACACTGCAACTGGGACGCTATCGGTGATTGATTATGTGTGCCCGCCGAGCAGCGGCGCGAATTGTCCCACGCCGCACGTTCGAACGATCTTCGCGGCCGGGAGCTTAGTGCCTTCGTCCGCTGTCGTCGTGGGCGTGAAGGCGGTGGGCGTCGACCTGCGGCTGAATCTGGTGGTGGCGGTCGACCAGTTGAACAACCGCATTCTGCTGGTGCCGCTGGCGCAGTAGACAGGCGGGTGGCTCGCTGGGGCAAAACCAACGGGACCACGGCCATTGGCATCCAAAGAATAGGTCGAGTGGAGGTCCGAAAATGGGGGCCCACGACCGAAAGCATTTGACCAGTTTCCGCAGCAAACGCTATAATCTCCGATTTGTTTGGTGATTCAGCGCGCAACTATCTGGTTGTTAATCTGATGAAGGAGTGAGGATGAAGATGCGATTGGCAATTCCAGCCCTGGCAGCAATTCTGCTGACCCCAGCGGCGATGTGGGCACAAGCGGGCGGCGCAGCGGCAGCAGCTTCCGCCACCAAGATTGGCGTTATCGACGTGCAGGTGGCGATTACCAGCACGGCGGAAGGGAAGCAGGCGGCGGCCGAACTGCAGTCGCAATTCGCGCCTCGCCAGACTGAACTGACGAATATGCAGAAGCAAATGGAAGACATTCAGACCCGGCTGCGTACCGGGCAAACCACGCTGAGCGACGACGAAAAGGCGCGGTTGGGCCGCGAAGGCGAGCAACTGCAGCGCAGCTACCAGCGGCGTTCGCAGGATGCTCAGGATGATTTCAACGAAGCGCAGCGCGAGATTGTGGACCGCATCGGCCGCCGCATGATCGATGTCCTCAACAAGTATTCGCGCGACAACGGTTACTCGATCATTCTGGATCGCTCGGGCCAAGCCTCGCCGGTTATTTTTGCGGCGAATTCGACCGACGTGACCCAGGAAATCATCCGGCTGTTCGACCAGAGCTACCCGGTGAAGGCGTCCGCAGCTACGCCCCGCACCCCGGCGGCGGCCAAGCCGGCTCCGAAACCAGCGGCACCGCAACAGTAGCCAGCAAAGCCGGAACGGAAACAAGGGGCCTCCGCGCAGTCGGGCGGAGGCCTTTTTGTTACGGTTGCACCTAGTTTTCTGGCCGGAATCGCGGTCAAATTCGAGCAGCCCAGGCTCGGTCGGCTGTTCTTGCGTTTTTGGCGCTTAGAAATTATACTGGGTTGCTTCCAGACTGGGTCGCACGAGCGAGTGGGCGCGAGCCCACTTTTTTGTTGGTCGCGACATTTTTTGTTACGGCCGTTGGGCTCGGACGCTAGATCCTCCAGTCGCGGCTAACTATTGATCTTGGAATAGAATGGAACTGGGACCGATTCGAGAGGCAGCGCAGCGGGTGGCGGTTTCGCTGGGCCTCGACGTTTTCGACGTAGAATTTAAGATAGGCAAGCAGCGTTTGCTGCGTGTCTTCATTGACCGGCTGCCCGGCCCGCAGAATCCGGAGGGCCTTGGTGTCAGTCATATCGATTGCCAGCACGTGAGCGAGCAGTTGAGCGTGATTCTGGACGTCGAGGAGTTGGTGCCCGGTCCGGCGTATACGCTGGAAGTCAGTTCACCTGGCCTTGACCGGAAGTTAATCAAGCCGGCGGATTATGAACGCTTCGTCGGACGGCTGGCGAAAATCTGGCTGACCGAGCCGATCGACAAGCAGGGTTTTCTGGAAGCGCGGCTCGCGGGATTCGCGGATGGGATCGTGAAAGTGACGCAGCGGGAAAAAGAAATCGCGATTCCGTTTAGCGGAATCAAGAAGGCGAATTTAGTTGTTGAACTGTAGCGCGGGCCAGGTAGACGGGCAGTCGATACCAAAGCACTCATACTTTCATCGAATTTTGTTAGGGAGAAACTCAAATGGCGAGTCAGCTGTACCAGCAAATCGAGCTGATCAGCCGGGAAAAGCACATTGAACCGGAGATCATCGTCGCGGCAATCGAAGACGCGATGGTGGTGGCGGCGCGCAAGTTTTATCGCACCGAAGAGGAACTGCGGTCGAAGTTCAATCCGGATTCCGGCCAAATAGAGGTCTTTTCGGTTCACGTGGTAGTCGAAGAAGTCGTCGACCCCATTCGCGAAATTTCGCTGAATGACGCGCGCAAGCGCATGCCGGATATCGAAATCGGCGGCGAGATCACCGAGGGCAAACCCACCGACGTGCTGGGACGCATCGCGGCGCAGACGGCCAAGCAGGTCATCCTGCAGAAAGTGCGCGAGGCCGAGCGCGATACGATTTATAACGAATTTCACACCCGCGTCGGCGAGCTGATCAATAGCGTGGTGAAGCGCATGGAAGGCCCCGACATTATCGTGGATATGGGCCGCACCGAAGCGCGGCTGCCGAAGCGCGAGCAGTCGAGGCTCGAAGCCTACAATGTGAGTGACCGGCTGCGAGTTACGATCCGCGCCGTGGAGCGCGCCGCCAAGGGACCGCAAGTAGTTGTTTCGCGCGCTGATCCCGCCCTGGTGCAGCGCTTGTTTGAAATGGAAGTGCCGGAGATTTACGACGGCACGGTGCAGATTCGCGCCGTAGCGCGCGAAGCCGGCGAGCGCACCAAGATCGCGGTGGAGAGCCGGGACAAGGACGTGGATCCAGTGGGCGCGTGCGTAGGCATGAAGGGCATGCGCGTGCAGTCGATCATCCGCGAGTTGCGCGGTGAAAAAATCGACATCATTCCGTGGAACGAGGAAACCGTCGCGTTCGCGCAGAAGGCGTTGAGCCCGGCGAAAGTCACGCGCGTGCAGATTGTCGATCCGGAAGAGAAGCGGCTGGAAGTAATCGTCGAGGATACCCAGCTGTCACTGGCCATCGGCAAGAAGGGCCAGAACGTGCGGCTGGCCAGCAAGCTGATCGGCTGGAACATCGACATCAAGAGCGAAGAAGAAAAGCGCCGCGAAATCGAAGCCCAGATGGCTGCGCTCACGGCCCCCGGAACCGCGCTGACGGAATTGGCAGGCGTGGGTCCGAAGACGATCGAGAAGCTGGAAGCGGCGGGCATCACTTCGATCGAAAAGCTCGCGGACATGACGCCGGAGCAGTTGGTTGAAATTCCGGGCATCGGCGAAAAGATGGTGGAGAAAATTCACCAGTCGGTGGCCGCTTATTTCGAAGCGCTCGAAACCGCGGCCGTGACGGGCGAAACCACTGCCGAAGATTTGAACGCGGGCGGCGAGCCGGAAACCGGAACGGTGGAAACCGAAGCGGCGATGCTCGACGAAGCCACGGCGGAAGCGGAAGGCGAAGTATCCGCGGCCGGCGAGAACGAAGCCGCGGCGGATGCGGTCCCCGAAGAGGGAACCGTGACCGAAGAAGCGGCGGCTCTCGACCAGGCCACTGCGGAAGCGACCGAAGAAGTTCGCGAAGAAGAAATTGGCGAATCCGTGAACGAAACGGACAAGCCGTAGCGCAACACCAATCAGATTTTGGCGTAGGCAGGATGCGGCCGTACTGAGGTACGAAGTCGCGGTAGAGACCAGAGGCGAATGGCAGATTCCAATCAAGTCCGGATTAATGAACTGGCTAGAGAACTCGAGATCAAGGCGAAAGTCCTGATCGAGTACCTCCCAGAAGCTGGCGTCACCGAGAAGAAGACGCACTCGAGTTCGATCGACGTGGCGCACGCGGAGCGCGTGCGCAAGCATTTCCGCGATTTGGCCGCGGCGGAAGAAGCGGCCGAAGCCGAGAAAGTAGCGAAGACCACGGCGGCGAAGAAGCCGGCTCCCAAAGTGGCCGCGGCTCCAGCCGCGCCGGCAGCTCCTGCGGCCGCGCCGGTCGCGAAGCCTGCGGCTCCGGCTACGACCGCTCCGACTACGGCAGCACCGGCAGCAGCACGACCGGGAGTCGCGCCAGCCCCTGGAACTGCGCCAGTCGCTGCGCGACCGGCAGCGGCACCCGTACGCCCAACCGCGCCAGGAGCAACGACTGCGGCGCATCCTGCCGCATCGCCTGCGGGAACCGTACCAGCACGACCAGCCGCAGCGGCTCCGACTGGAGCTTCGGCGACGACCCAGACTTCAAGGCCTACAGGCCCACTGAGCACATCTATTCCGCGGCCGGGCATGCCGCTGCGTCCGTCCGCACCGGGAGCGCCGCGTCCTGGTGGAGCACCATCCACGACCCAAAGATATCCGCCCGCGACGCCGCGACCCGGCGGACCATCCGGCCCGCGTCCTGGCGCACCGCAAGGCATGCGCCCAGCGGGAGCGCCGCAATCGTATCGTCCGAGCAGCGCGCCGCAAGGCCGCCCCGGAGGCGCACCTGGACAAGGTAGCCGTCCTGGCGGACCTCCATCACGATTTCCGCAGCGTCCTGGTGCCAGCGGACCGGGCGGTCGCGACAATAAAGCTCCGGTAGGCGGACAGCGTCCCGGCGCCGGAGTTCCGAAGGCCGAACCCGGCAAACCGCTCTACGCGCGCAAACCCGCAGCGCGTGGCGGACGCCCGCTGATCGAAAAGCGTTACGCCGAAGGCGAACGCAAGCTGCACCCCGTTCGTCCGCGTTCTGGCGCAGGTCCCGGCGGCCGCATGACGGCGGTTCAACCAGTCGAGCCGGTCAAGCGCGAGCCGCGCGAAGTAACGGTTACCGAAGGAATCACCGTCCGCGAACTGGCGGAGAAGCTCGACGTGCGCGCCAAGGAATTGCTGAAGACGCTTTTGGATCGCGGCATTTTTGCCAGCATCAATCAAGCCCTGGACGTGGCCACCGCGACGAACCTGGCCGAAACCTTCAGCGGCATCGTGAAAGTTGTTTCGTTCGAAGAGCAGATTGTCGAAGAAGAAAAGGTCAAGGAAACGAGAACCGGCAACGAAGTGCCGCGCGCGCCGGTGGTTACCGTGATGGGCCATGTCGATCACGGAAAAACCAGCTTGCTCGACGCGATTCGCAACGAAGAGGTGGCGGCGGGCGAAGCCGGCGGAATTACCCAGCACATCGGAGCCTACGAAGCGCACGCCAACGGCAAGCGCATCGTTTTCATCGATACGCCGGGTCACGAAGCGTTCACCCGCATGCGCGGACGCGGCGCAAAAGTTACCGACATCGTGGTGCTGGTGGTCGGCGCCGATGACGGCATGATGCCGCAAACCGAAGAAGCGATTTCGCACGCGCGCGCCGCCGGTGTGCCCATCATTGTCGCAATTAACAAAGTGGACAAACCCGACGCGCAACCGGAACGCGTGAAGCGTCAGCTTTCCGACAAGGGCCTAATGCCCGAAGAATGGGGCGGCGATACGGTGATGGTCGAAGTCTCGGCCAAGACCAAGAAGAACATCGAAAAGCTGCTCGAAATGATTTTGCTGGTCGGGGACCTGAAGGAATTAAAGGCCGACCCGGGAATTCCGGCGAGCGGCACGGTTTTGGAATCGCGCGTCGATAAAGGCCGCGGTCCAGTAGCCACAGTTCTAGTGCAGAACGGGACGCTCCACGTCGGAGACGTTTTCATCGTCGGCGCGGTTTACGGAAAAGTTCGCGCCATGTTTGACGATCACGGTGCGGCGATCAAGCAGGCCGGTCCCGCGACTCCGGTGGAAGTGCTCGGATTGCAGGGCGTGCCCGACGCGGGCGATCAGTTCCAGGTCGCGGACGAAGCCAAGGCGCGCCACATCGTCGAATACCGCCAGGGCAAGCAGCGTGACGCTTCTCTCGCGAAATCGGCCAGCGGCCGCCTGACGCTCGATCAGTTGCACGAGCAATTGCGCGCGGGTGAAGTGAAGGAACTGCCCGTCGTGGTGAAGGCGGACGTGCAAGGCAGTGTCGAAGTTCTGAACGAAATGCTGCCGCGGCTTTCAACCGATCTGGTGAAGTTGAAAGTTTTGCACGCCAGTGTCGGCGCCGTTAACGAATCGGACGTGCTGTTGGCTTCGACCGCGGGCGCGATCATCGTGGCGTTCAACGTGAAGCCGGAGAGCAAAGCGAAGGAGTTGGCGCAACGCGAGAACGTCGACATTCGTCATTACTCGATCATTTACGAATTGCTGGACGAATTGACCAAGGCCATGCAGGGCTTGCTCTCGCCGATCATCAAGGAACATCATTTGGGTCGAGCGCAGGTTCGCGATACGTTCCGGGTCAAGGGCGTGGGCACCATCGCGGGCTGCTCGGTTTTGGAAGGGACCATGAAGCGCGACGCGGAAGTGCGCGTCAACCGCGAAGGCGCGGTGGTCTTCACCGGCAAGATCAATTCCTTGAAGCGATTCAAGGAAGACGTGAAAGAAGTACGCACCGGATTCGAGTGCGGCATCGGCATCGCCAACTTTGCCGATGTCAAAGTTGGCGACTTGCTGGAGTGCTTCACCATCGAGAAGAGCGCGGCGCCGGATATGGGAGCGCCTTCGATTCGCACGCCGCGGCAGCCGGAACGGGCGGAAGCGTCACGCAGCTAGGCGTTGCAGCATTGCGGAATCGCACGTAGGGAAAAAGTTTTGGCGCGCGTGAGGTTCGCGGCTCGCGCGCGGTTGAGACGCAAATGCCGATCGGCCTCCTCACCCTGGAAATTCACATCCTCGACGCGCAGTCTCTCAAAGACAAGCGACAGGTAATTCGCAGTTTGAAGGACCGGCTGCGTGCGCATTTCAACGTGGCGGTGGCGGAGCTGGCGCATCAGGACACCTGGCAGCGCTCGCGCGTGGGGGTCGTCTCGATTTCGGGCGATTCCGGCCATCTGGAAAAATCGCTGGCCGAAATTGGCGCGGAATCCGAACGCGTGCTGGGCCGCGATTTGGTTTCGCAGCAAATCGAATATTTTGAAGACGGGGAAGAATCATGAAGGCTCAAACACATCACGCCAGTCATCGCCCGGAACGCATCGCGGAAGAAGTGCGCAACGAAGTGAGTCTGATGCTGGCCGGGGAGTTGAAAGATCCGCGCCTCTCCGCGCCGGTAGTCGTTACCGAAGTACGCCTCGGCGCGGGCATGCGCACCATAAGAATTTTCGTCAGCCTGGCCGGCGACGAAGCAGAGCGAGCCAGCACATTGGCCGGCCTGCAAGCGGCGAGGGGATTCGTGCGCCACGAACTGGTGGACCGGTTGCACCTGCGGCGCGCGCCGGAAGTTATTTTCATGCTCGACCAAACCGAAGAAATTGGAAAACGCATCGATAGCCTGCTGCAGAAGGCCAAAGCTCCGGAGGTTCTGTAGCTTCGCCGGAGTTTTTTGCAAAACGCAGCGATTCAAGAGAGCACTTCGTAATCCGGCCCTCGCGCTGCTGGTCTGCCTAGAGTAATTTCAAAAAAAATGCCTCGTCCACCCAAAGCGCCGCCGTTCGATGGAATAATCGTCGTCAATAAGCCTGCGGGGAGGACTTCGCACGACGTGGTCGAATCCGTGCGCAGGATTGTCGGCTTCAGGGGAATTGGGCATTTCGGTACGCTCGATCCGTTGGCCACGGGCGTATTGGTTCTCGCGCTGGGTCGCGCCACTCGTCTCGCTCGTTTTTATTCCGGGCGCCGCAAGCGCTATTCCTGCGCGATGCGTTTTGGATTCGAGACGGATACTTACGATTCGGACGGCGAAGCGCTGGGGCCGGATTCGGCTCCGGCGTTGAACGCGGAAGAAATCACGGAGTATGCATCGCGCTTCATGGGAAAAATTCAGCAAGTACCGCCGGCGTATTCTGCGAAGAAAATCGACGGCCGCTCCGCGCACCACTTGGCACGGAAAAATAAGCCGGTAAAGCTGGAACCGGCGGAAGTGGAAATATTCGAATTAACGCTGAAGGGAATCGAAGGTTCAACAGCGCGATTCGACGTGGAATGCGGCGCGGGGACGTATATCCGTTCGCTGGCCTTCGATATGGGCAAGCTACAGGGTACCGGGGCGCATCTCTCGGAAATCACGCGCACCGCGGTGGGCGAATTCACGCTGGACCAGGCGGCGACGCTCGACGAGCTCAATCAGGCGGCCCAAGCTGGAACGCTGCCGGAGCATGTGATCCGGCTGGAAACGGTGCTGGCGGATCTTCCGCGGGTAACCGTACTGCCAATCATCGAGCGGCGCATCCGCCACGGCGCAAAGTTCAATATTTCGCTAGCGCAGATTCAACCGGGAAGCCGCACGGCGGCGCAAGGCTCGACGACTGAACTCGATTCCGGAGAATGGAAGCCGGCGCGGCTGCGGGTATTCAATCAGCAAGGCCAGCTGATTGCGATTGCGGAACCGGTAGTCCCACGCACCTACCAACCCATCTTGGTCCTCGAAGCAATTCCCTAAAAACTACTCTGGCTGATTTTGCGGCGGGTTATCCGGCTGTGACTGCGGCGGAGGTTGAGGCTGCGGTTGCGGCGCTGCGGCCGGCGGCGCAGCTTGAGCCGGCGGTGCCTGCTGCGGCTGCGTTTGCGGCTGTGGCGTAGGCTCTTCGCGCTGCGGCTGCGTAAAATTGCCGCGACGTTCCTGAATCGACGGGCCAAAAGCGCCGACGCCTGACAGCTGTCCACGGCCGGCATAGATCACATGGGCGTGGTGCGGAGAAAATTCCACCAAGCGCGGCGTGATCATAATCAGGAGCTGCGTGTACTGGTTCGTGGTGGTCGTGGAGCCGCCGGCGATGGGGATACTGCTGACTCCGGGTTCGCCGTTGGTGGATTCCGTTTGTTGAGGCGAGACGTAGCCGGCCACGAAGGTCGGTTCATCGATGTGCATCCGTACCGTCTGATGGATTTCCTGATTATCGACGATCGGAATATTGTTGATGCTTTGTCCGGCCAGGCTGCTCAGCGTGAATTCAAGCTGCAGCGAGACTTCGTCGTCGCTATGCACGCGCGGAGTGGCTTTGACTTTCAGGCCGATGTCGATGTATTCCGCGTTGGGAAATTGGGTGCCGGCGCCACCGGTCGCGGCGCCAAAAAGCGCCGCCGAATCGAGGATGATGGCCACGCTGTTGGAACCGAAGTTCGTGACCGCCAAGTCGGGCAATCCGTCGCTGTTGAAATCCGCGGTGGCCGCGGAAATTGGACTGGTTTGCAGCGGCAATTCGATGGGCGAAGAAAAGACCCCGCCGCCAATGCCGATGAGCACCGCGAGCGAATTGTCACCGGTCGCGGTGACCGCCAAATCGGGCAAGCCGTCGGCGTTGAAATCAGCGACGGCGATCGAAGTGGGCTGAGTGCCGGCGGCATAATCGAAGCGCGGCGCGACCGCGGTGCCGAATGTTCCATCGTTGTTGCCGAGAAAAACCGAAACGCTGTTGATCACACCGTTGTTTGCGGTAGCCACCGTGCCGCTGTCGGCCACAATCAGGTCCAGGACTTCGTCGCTGTTCACGTCCGCGGAAGCCACATAAACCGGCGTCACACCCGTGGCGTAGGTGGCGCCGTTCGCGAAGGTGCCGTTGCCATTGCCGATGTAGATTCGCAGCGTGTTGTCGGCGGAATTCGTCACCGCCAGATCGATGATGGCGTTGTTATCGTTATTGAACGCTCCGGCCACGATCGAAGTCGGCTGCGAGCCGGTGGTGATCAGCGTCGGCGCCTTGAACGTGCCGTCTCCATTGCCGAGATAAATGCCGATGGTGTTGGCGCCTTTGTTGACGACTGCGAGATCCGAGATTCCGTCGTTATTGAAATCGGCGACCGCAATCGAGGTGGGCGTAGTTCCGGTGGTGACCGTCAAAGGCGGCTGAAATGTTCCGTCGCCATTGCCCAGCAGAACCGTCAAAGTGTTGGCGTTCTCATTGGCGACAATCATGTCCACGTTCGTCGCCGGGTCGCTGGTCAGCGTCTGATGAAAATTGCCGGTAACGATCCACGAAGGACCCGCCCCGACCGTCACCGTGGTCGGCAGGTTGAAGGTGCCGTCGCCGACGCCCAGGAAAATGCTGACCGTGCCGTCGGTAAAATTGGCGACCATCACATCCTGAAATCCATCGCCGTTCAAATCGGCCGTGGCGGTGAAGTCCGGATTCACGCCGGTGGTCAGGAACGAAACCGACAGATTCGACGGCGATCCGCCGCTGACGATGCTGGTCGCCGCGCTGCTGCCTAAACTGGAAGAATATTGGGCCAGCGAAACCGGGAAGCGTTCGCCGAGGAAAAATGTGGCGGGCTTGCCGTCTTCGGCGCGCAACAGCATCTTGCGGCCGGAACGAATGGTCGAAAGAAAGTCGGAGAAATTCAGCGCCACGTTCGGCAGGGTATAGAGGTAGGTCGTAATTCCGCCGCCGAACGCCAGAAAAGCGGGGAGCGTCGAAGTGCCGAAGATCTGAGTGATGATTGTCGCAATGGACGTTGTTCCATCGGTGAGCTCGCGCGCCACGTTCGATGGGATGGAATAGATCTGCGCGGTTTGCGGGCCGACGATTCCCAAATCGCGCTGGTGGCTCTTGTCTACTTCGAGCACTTCAATTTCCAGTACCAATTCCGGAGCGGGTCTTTCCAAGTCGTCGATGATTCCCGTCGCGATAGCCATCGCTTGCGGCGACGCGCGCATGGTGATGGTCCGGCTTTTGTTGTCTAGATCCGTTCGCGTAATTCCGGCGACTTCACGAATCAGCCGGGTCAGCTCGGTCATCTGTTCGGGAGTTTCTGAATTGGGAAGCAATACGGTCCGCGCAATCGAGACTTCGTAATCTTTGCGTTTCTGGCTGGTATCTTGCACCACGAAAAACAGGTGGCTGGTCAGCGGGCGCCAGAATGTCCCGGTCGCTTCGCCCAACACGCGCATGGCGGTGGAGAAGTCAACGTCGTTCAGATCGAAGCGCACCGGAACCTGGCGCAAATCCACGTCGAACGCGACTTCGACTCCGAATTTGCGCGCGATTTCTTCGTAGGCGGTCTGCGTCTGGCTGTGAAATGCAAAACTCTTCGTGCCGGGCAAATGATCGAGTTGCACTGGCGCGGCGAGCTGGCGCTCGGCGGCCTCTCGCACTTGCGCATGCGGACGGAGCGCGTCCATTTGCGCCAGGCGTTCCGCCAGGATCTGATTCGAAGGATCCAGCTCCCGGGCTTCGCGCAAGGAGCGCAGCGCCGCCGTCAAATCGCCCGCGACGGCAGCCTTTTCCGCTGCGTCGATTTTAATTTGCACCACGTGGCCGCGGGCGATGGCCTGGTGCACGCCGTATTCCACCACACTGGCGTCGAAGTTGATCGCGTCCGTGTAAGCCTGGAAAGCCGCCGGCCAATCGCCATCGGCCTCCGATTTCTGGCCGCGCTTGTAGGCATCCCGACCCTTTTTTTGATCAACCTTGGAAGGCGGCAATGCTTTCTTTTCGACCAGCGCCGGATTCGGCGGAGGAGCGGTCTGTTTCTTGGGTGCCGGCGGACGGGGCGTCGGCATGGTTTCGTCCTGCTGTTGGGGCGCTGCGAAGGCCGGGCCGGCAGGGCCAGCCAACGAACCCAGCGCCAGCAGAGAAGCAAGGAGGAGCGAGGTCAGACGCGAACTGCGCCGGTCGTGAGCGGGGCGGGAACGTTGATGTAAGCGCCAAAACCGGGACATAAGAGTTGAGACCCTATTCTAACAGGAAGGTAAGCAGGGATTCGGAAGAGCTTGAATTGACTTGATTTCGAGGCGTGGGGGCGGTAAACTCGAATTTCCAGTTGATACTGGTTTGCAACTAGAATCCTATGCTCTCTGCTCTACTTCTTTCTCTCCGCGAAGGCGTCGAGGCCGCTCTGGTCGTCGGCATTGTCCTGGTCTATCTAAACCGCACCGGCCGCCGCGCTTTGAGCCGCTACGTTTGGGCCGGCGTGATGCTCGCCGTCATCGCCAGTTTTGTCGCCGCTTTGCTGCTGGCGCGCTGGCAGGTCAGCGAAGACGGTTTCGAAGGGCTGCTGATGCTGATCGCCTCGGCCCTGGTCGTCTCCATGATTATATGGATGAACCGCGCCGCGCGCCATTTGAAGAAAGAAATCGAACAGCGGGTGGAGGCCTACGCGCAGAAATCCAGCCTCGCCGCCGGATTGGGCATCGGGTTTTTCGTTTTCATGATGGTGGTACGTGAAGGCGCCGAACTGATTTTGATTCTGCGCGCCGTGGAATTGTCGAGCGCCGGCGTGCAGGTGTGGATCGGCACCGCCATAGGCATTGCGATCGCGGTTGCCGTGGGATTGTTTTTCTTTCAGGGTACGCTGCGCATTCCGCTGCACCGTTTTTTCAAAGCTACCAGCGCGATTTTGATGGTGGTGGCTTTCCAGTTGGCGCTGACCGGGGTTCACGAGCTGAGCGAGGCCATGTGGATTCCCTCCAGCAAAACCGAGATGTCGACGATCGGGCCGATCGTTCGCAACGAAGTATTTTTCTTTGTGGTGATTCTGGGCGCGGCGGCGCTGGTGGTTTTGCGCGAATGGTTCAGCTCCAAAGCGCCCGCCGCCGAACCGGAAGGGAATTCGGCGGACCGTCGCATGCGCGAACACGCTTTTCGCCGCCAGCGGCTGTGGAGTTTTGCCGCGGCGTTACTGTGCATCGGCGTGGTTCTTTCCTTCGCCGGCGAATATGTCTACGGCAAAGTGGCGGCGGCTCCGGCGCCGTCCAAGACGCTGGTGGCCCAGGACAATCTGGTCCGCATCCCGCTAACCGATCTGACCGATGCAAGCCTGCATTTTTACGCTGCGGACGTGAACGGCAGCGTGATCCGTTTTATCGTGATTCATAAACCTAACGGCGATTACGCCACCGCTCTGGACGCTTGCCAAATCTGCGGACCTTCCGGCTATCGCCAGGAAGGCCAGAGCATCATCTGCCGCACCTGCGGCGCGGCCATCTACATTCCGTCCATTGGCGAATCGGGCGGCTGCAATCCCATCGCCGTGAAATCCCATGTGGAAGGGGGCGCCGTGGTGGTGGACCTTTCCGCGATCGGCGACGCCGCCTCCAAGATTCATTCCTGATCGAATGTTCGCCCGCCTGGTGAAGGAATCCTTCTCGCGTAATGCACGGCGTAAAGTGCTGACCGCTGCCGCTCTGGTGGTCGGCATGGCGGTGGCGACGGCCACGTTGACCATCGCTCTGGAAGTTGGCGACCGCTTAGCACACGAATTCCGCAGCTTCGGCGCGAACCTGCTGGTTACTCCTCAGGCTGACACGCTGCCCGTCGAGATTGGCGGCGTGGACTATCGCGCGGTGAACGAAGGCGCGTACCTGAATGAAGCCGACCTGGGAAAACTAAAAACAATTTTCTGGCGGCACAACATCGAAGGCTTTACTCCGTTTCTGGATGTTCCGGCTTTCGTGCCGCAGGCGGGCGGTGCCGCGACTCTGGTGGGCACCTGGTACGAACATGATGTGCCGGTCCCGGACGGCACGTTATTCAAGACTGGCCTGAGCATCACGCACCCGTGGTGGAAGATAGATGGCAGATGGTTTCACGACGGCGCGGAAGAATGTGTGGTCGGCGCGGCGTTCGCGGCGCAGCATCCCGAAATAAAAATTGGAAGCACTCTTAATGTTGCCGCGGGCGAACATTCGACTGCGGTACGGCCGCTTGCAGTCGCGGGAATCGTTTCCACTGGCGATGCCGAAGATAATTCGATACTGGTTCCCTTGTCGATCGCGCAGGCGATTTCCGGTCATGCCGGGCAAATCCGTTCACTCTTCGTCAGCGCTTTGACCAAGCCTGCTGACGCATTAGCCGAACGCGGCGAGATGGCCCAAAACGACAAAAATATTCAGCTCACGCCCACCGAATACGACAAATGGTTTTGCTCGCCCTATATTTCCTCGATCAGTTTTCAAATTAAGACCGTGCTTCCCGGCACCGAAGTTCACGCGATCCGGCGCGTGGCGGAAACCGAGGGCCGCGTTTTGTCGCGGGTCAGCACATTGCTGTGGATTGTGACGCTGGCGGCGTTGATTGCCGCAGCGCTGGCCGTAGCTGCCACCTCAGCGACCACGGTAATTGAGCGGCGCTCCGAAATCGGCGTGATGAAGGCGCTGGGCGCCAGCAACGTGATGGTCACCGGCTTGTTCCTGATTGAGCAGTTGATGCTCGCGATCTTCGGCGGCGCAATCGGCTTTGCTTTTGGCGCCGGCCTCGCGCGAATTTTGGGCACCAGCGTTTTCGGAGCTCCGGCCACGCCGCAATTTATCCTGGTTCCCGTGGTTCTGGGACTCGCGGCCATCGTTGCGTTGGTGGGCAGCCTGATACCGTTGCGGCGTGCTGCGCATTTGCGTCCCGCTCTCATTCTGCGTGGCCAATAGTGTTCTGGCGACTGGTGTTTCAACTCCTGCGCGGCAGCCGCGCGCGCTTGACCGTAGCGATTCTTGCGCTGGTCAGCGGCGCAGCCGTCATTTCCGGCCTGCTGAATCTCGATTTCGGCGTCGAATATCAACTCACCCAGCAATTTCGGACTTTAGGCGCGAACATCGTTATCGCGCCGCGCGCCGCCCCCTCCTTGCCCGAATCTGGCCCCTCGAATCCGGCACTGATGAACGAAGCCGAATTAAGCCAAGTTCAGGCGAATATCCCTCCCCGTACGCCGTATTCCCCTTTCACTTACGTTGTCGCGCGCGCTGAAGGTAATCCCGTCGTCGCGGTCGGCGCGTGGCTGGACCAGCTTCAAGCCCTCAACCCCACCTGGAAGATGGAAGGGAATTGGGTAGCGTCGCGCGATGATTCGGCAGCGTGCCTGATCGGAAGAAACGCGTCGCGGCAACTACATCTGGCGACGGGCAGCGCGCTCCGCGTGCAATACTTGAATCAAACAGCGGAGTGCAGAGTCTCCGGAATTCTCGACGCCGGTGCCGCCGACGACAATCAAGTATTCATGAACCTGCGCGCTCTGCAGTCTTTGGCCGGACTGGGCGGTAAAGTCAGCCTGGTGCAGTTAAGCGTCAATGGCGGCCCGGCGGCGGCTGCGACCGCGGCCAGCCAGTTGACGAATGCGCTCCCCGAAGTCGAGGTGCGGCCCATCCGTGAAGTCACCGACGCCGAAGGCCATCTGCTGGGGCGAATTCGTTTGCTGATCGTTTCGATGATTGTGCTTATTTTGATTCTCACCGCCTTGTGCGTTTTGGCCACGATGGCGGCGTTGGCCATGGAACGCCGCGCCGACGTAGGACTGATGAAGGCACTGGGCGGGTCAATCGGACGCATCGCCGGAATTTTTATCGCCGAAGTCGGTGTGCTGGGCGCCTTGGGCGGAATCATCGGAGCAGCGCTTGGTGCGGGGCTTTCCTACTGGATGGGCCTGCGGGTATTCGAAGCCGCCATTCCGCCGCGTTGGGAGGTTTTTCCGATCACCGTCCTGACCATGACCGTGGTAGCGATGGCTGGCGCGCTGCCGTTGCGCGCGTTGGGAGCGGTCAAACCGGCCAGCATTCTGCGCGGAGAATAAAATTTTGCCGACCGTAGTACAAATCGAGAACCTGCGCAAAGAATTCGGAAAAGTGTGCGCGCTTGACGGCGTTTCGTTTCGCATCGAAGCCGGCGAATGGATCGCGATCATGGGTCCTTCCGGTTCGGGAAAAACCACGCTGATCAATATTCTTGGCGGACTGGATACTCCAACGTCGGGTGCGGCGATTGTGGATGGCGTCGACGTCGGACGGCTCGACGAATCGGGTTTAACTCGATTCCGCGCGGAAAAAATCGGCTTCGTGTTTCAGCAGTTTCATCTGGTTCCGTATTTGACTGCACTCGAAAACGTAATGCTCGCGCAATATTTTCACAGCACCACCGACGAAAAAGAAGCGCAGCAGGCGCTCGAACGAGTCGGCCTGGGCGATCGAATCGAACACCTTCCGACGCAGCTTTCCGGAGGGGAACAGCAGCGCGTCGCAGTGGCCCGCGCCTTGATCAATCATCCCAAGCTGATTCTTGCCGATGAGCCCACCGGCAATCTCGACGAAGCCAATGAAAAAATTGTCCTCGACCTGCTGCGCGAATTACATGCCGAGGGCCGTACGATATTAATGGTGACGCACGCGTCGTCGATTGGAGCGTTGGCCGACCGGCGCATCGATTTCTCCCACGGGCGCTTGGTTACTAAAGTTTCGCCGGCCGGCTCGGCTCCAGCGCCAGGCTCGAAGACGTAAAGCCCCGGAATGTGGGACAATAATTAAGCGCTTCTGCTTCGCGATCGCACGAAATGCCGATTCCACTCGACACCCGAAAAAAACCGGCCAGCCTGAAAGTCCATCTTTCCACGGGAGCCGGCGTGGATATCGTGTGGGCGGACGGCCATCAGAGCCATTACGATTTTCCGTATTTGCGAGACAGCTGTCCGTTCGCAATGTGCAATGACGAGCGCGAGCAGAAGGCCAAAGCGGGCCCTAGCCCGCCGCCATCTGCGGTGTTGCCGATGTTCAAGCCGCGAGTCACGGCCAAAGCCGCGACTCCGGTAGGAAACTACGCCATCCAGATTCAATTTTCAGATAGCCACGCCACCGGCATCTTTAGTTTCAACCACTTGCGGGAAATCTGCCCGTGCGCCGCGTGCGCTCAGGAATTTCGAGCGGTTGCGGCCGAAAAAGCTGGATAATTCAAACCAGTTGCCGCGGCGCACCCATTTTGGTTTTCTTCGCGAAGCTTCCATTCTGCCGCGGTTTCAACGTATAGTTCCTATCCGCACCTAACTGGTCTATGGCATCGAACTCGACAGGTCCCACATTCACGCCAGGCCGCGTCCGCCCCGTCGCCAAAGTATTGGTCGCGACCACGGCGATGCTGGCCTTCATTTCCTTCTGGCGCGCCGCAGCGATCGTCCTGAACGACCTGGCGTCTTCGGCGTATTACGCCGGTGGCGAGGCCGAGCAGTTCATCGGCAAGACTGCCCCGTGGTTCATCCTGGGCATCATGCTGTTTTCGTACGCGGTGCGCGCGGTGTACGTGGAAAGCTGCAGCATGTTCGTGCGCGGCGGCGTGTATCGCGTCGTCAAAGAAGCCCTCGGCGGCACGCTGGCCAAGTTCTCCGTATCGGCTTTGATGTTCGACTACGTCCTGACCGGACCGATCAGCGGCGTTTCCGCGGGCCAATATCTTGTAGGCGTCATCAATGAGCTGTTTGCCTTCGCGCACCTCCCGTACCACTTGAACGTGAACGCGACCGCCGCAGCCGTCGCTATTTTGATCACGATTTATTTCTGGTGGGAGAACATCAAGGGCGTGCCGGAGTCGAGCGGCAAGGCGCTGCGGATCATGGAGCTGACGACCATCATGGTCGTGCTGCTGATCGGCTGGTGCGTTTACACGCTGTGGGTGCGCACCGGGTGGCATTTGCCGCCATTTCCCAACGCCACCAACATGAAGTTGGATAAAGGCTCGTTGGGGTGGCTTGACGGTTACCACTGGGCGCACACCCTAACGCTGATTATTATTTTTGTCGGCCTAGGGCACTCGGTCCTGGCGATGAGCGGCGAAGAATCGCTGGCCCAGGTCTACCGCGAAATCGAGCATCCGAAACTCAAGAACCTCAAAAAAGCCGGCTTGGTTATTTTCGTTTACAGCCTGGTGTTTACCTCATTGGTTTCGTTCTTCGCCGTAATGATCATCCCGGACGACGTGCGCGGAAATTTCACGGAGAATTTGATCGGCGGGCTCTCCATGCATCTTGCCGGAGGTTATAACTTACGTCTCGCGTTCCACGTGTTCGTAGTAGTCGTCGGAACGCTGATTCTGGCCGGAGCCGTGAACACTGCGATCGTCGGTTCCAACGGCGTATTGAACCGCGTTTCAGAAGATGGCGTCCTTACAGATTGGTTCCGGCATCCGCACGCGCGCTTCGGCACGACCCACCGGCTGATCAATATGGTCGTCGTGTTTCAGATCGTAACCATCATCATCAGCCGCGGCGACGTCACTTTTCTCGGCAACCTGTACGCCTTTGGTGTGATTTGGAGTTTTTCCATGAAGGGTGTGGCGGTGCTGGTGCTGCGCTACACGCATCCGCAGGACCGCGAGTATCGCGTCCCCATGAACCCGGTAATTTTCGGCAAGGAGATTCCGATCGGCTTGGGACTGATCACGCTGACGCTCCTCGCGATTGCCGTCATCAACCTGTTCACCAAGCCCTCCGCGACGATCGCTGGAGTTACGTTCACTGTGCTGTTGTTTTCGATTTTTGAATATTCCGAGCATCGTATGCGAGTCCGCGCTGCGGGCGCGGCTCACGTCGAACTCGATCAATTCAATTTGGCCCAGGAAGCGGAACTGACACCCACCAACGTCGGGGTGGCACCTGGCAGCATTCTTGTTCCGGTTAGTACGTATTATTCTCTGTACCACTTGGAGGCGGCGCTGCGGCGCGTACGTCAGAAACAAGCGGAGATCGTCGTGCTGCACGTGCGTTTATTGCGGCGCGCGGCTTCTGGCGAATACGAATTGGCGCCCGATCAGCTTTTCAGCACGATCGAGCAGCTCTTATTCACGAAGGTCCTGGCCTTGGCGGAAAAGGAAGGCAAGCCGGTGCGCCTGGCAGTTTCAGCGGCCAATGATTTGTGGGAAGGCATTCTGCGCACCGCAATGAATTTGCAGGCGAGTACCGTCGTAGCCGGAAGCTCATCCAAGATGCCGGTTATCGAGCAAGCTCGCGCGATTGGTTTAACTTGGGAGCGCATGCCGGAGCCGCGGCCGCGCGTAACTCTGGAAATTTTTGCGCCGTCCGGACAAGAGCAGATTTTCTATCTGGGACCGCACGCGCCGCGGTTGACGCCGAACGAAATCGATTTGCTGCACCGCATCTGGCTGCAATTGAGCGACAAATTACCCGGCGAAGAAATTCACCATCACGACATCGTGCATTTCGCGTTGGGTGAAGTCGAACGGGAACTGGATGCTGGAGACGAAGCGGCGGTCCTCGAGCGCCTCCAGCAGCATGTCCATTCAATTCAAGGACACCGTTTGGATGCGCCCGAAGACCCCAAGAAATTACCCGGCAAGTAGCTGTAGCAAAATTCAACCCGCCGTTTCGAATCTCCCCACAAAACTGGCCAGGCCTGTTCCGAAAACTATGCGCGCAATTCTGACGTGCAGTTCGGGCACCGCGTCGCTTTCAGCGGAATTGTGGAAGCGCAGAAAGGGCATTCCTTGGTTGTCGGTGCTGCCGCCGGCGCCGGCTTGTTCCACTTGCTCATCATGCTTACAATCATGAAAATCGCAAACGCCACGATCAGAAAATCCACGACATTATTCAGAAAAATTCCGTAATTGATCGTCGCTGCGCCGGCCTGCTTGGCTTCGGCCAGAGACGCGTAGGATTTTCCAGAAATGTTGATGAACAGGCTGGAAAAATCAACCTTGCCCAGCAGTAAGCCGATCGGAGGCATGATGATGTCCGATACCAGCGAAGTCACAATC
>DASWVE010000080.1:0-51311 GCA_036401315.1 Candidatus Acidiferrales bacterium | reverse complement strand
ATTTGCTTCCGACCCGGCGCGGGTGCTGGGCCGCACACTTGGCGAAAATATTCGGGCGGATCGGAATTATCCGCCGTTCAATCGCGCGTCGCGCGATGGTTTTGCGCTGCGGGCAGCGGATGCTCCGGAGATCGGGGCGCGATTGCGATTGATTGGGGAGAGCCGCGCGGGCGCGCCGTTCGATGGAACGGTTGAGCCGGGAACTTGCGTGCAGATCATGACCGGGGCGGCGATGCCGCGCGGGGCGAATACGATCGTGATGGTGGAGTATGCGCGGATCGAAGGCGACAGTGTGATCGTCGATAAGGTTCCGCATGCTGCCGAGCACTTTGTGCTGGAAGGGCAGGAGACGCGAGTCGGCGAGAGCGTGGTGGATAAAGGCAAACGCCTCGGTTACGCGGAACTGGCCATGGCGGCGCAGGTGGGGCGTTCGCAAGTATTGGTGGCAAAGAAACCGCGCGTGGCGATTCTTTCTACCGGCGATGAAGTGATGGCGGTGGACCAGCCGGTGAAAAAATTTCAGATTCGCAACAGCAACAGCATTTCGCTGGCGGCGCAGGTGGCGTTGGCTGGCGGGGAACCTTGGATGCTGGGGAATGCGCCGGATGATTTGGTCAAGCTGCGCGCGCGACTGGAAGAAGCACTCGATGCCGATATCGTGGTGGTGACTGGCGGAGTTTCGGCGGGGAAGTACGACCACGTGGAGCAGGTGCTGCGCGAACTGGGCGCGGAATTTTATTTTGATGCGGTGGCGATTCGTCCGGGGAAGCCCGCGGTATTTGGATTCTGCAAGAACCGGCCGGTTTTTGGATTACCGGGGAATCCGGTGTCGACCATGGTGACGTTTGAATTGTTCGTGGTGCCCGCGATCGAGTTGCTGAGTGGATTCACGCCGTACCCATTGACGCTGTTGAAAGCGAAGTTAGCGCATCCGCTGGATGAAAAGCCGCCGTTGGCGCACTTTGTCCCGGCGCGGTTGAGCTGGCCGGGTGGCGAGCCCACGGTGGAAGCGATTCACTGGGAAGGGTCCGGCGACATTGGATCGGTGGTGCGCGGAAACTGCTTCCTGGCGGTGCACGAATCGAAATTGAAATACGCGGCGGGCGAGTGGGCTAGCGTCTTGCCGCGCCGCGGATTGTTTTAGATTTTTTGTTTTTGCTGCAGCGAAACCCTTCCGATACGAGCCGTTCGGGCCAGGAGCCGAGGAAACCGATGGCGAAACTTTCACACTACGATAAAAAAGGGCATGTGCGGATGGTCGATGTCACGGAAAAGCCGGCGACATCGCGCGCGGCGCAAGCGCATGCACTTATTCGCATGAAAAAATCCACGGTCGCCAGCATTCGGCGCATCAAAAATCCCAAGGGAAACCCGCTGGAAATCGCTCGAATCGCTGGAATCACTGCAGCGAAGCGAACTTCGGAGCCGATTCCTCTTTGTCATCCCCTCGCGTTGACGCACATAGATGTGATGGCCAAGCTGTGCCAGAATGGAATTGAGATTACGTCGACGGCGACTGCGACTGGACCCACCGGAGTAGAAATGGAAGCGCTGGTGGCGGCGTCGGTGGCGGCGCTGACGATTTACGACATGTGCAAAGCGCTCGAACGAGGAATGGAAATTACGGAAGTTTTCGTGATGAAGAAATCGGGCGGACGAAGTGGAACGTACGAGCGGCCAGGGAAACGCGGGTAAGAAATGACTCCGATGAAGGACGTCAAAGTCCTGATTGTGGATGACAATGCGCTGATCCTCGATCTTTTGATGCGAGGGCTGATGCCGCATTGTGACGCGCGCGCGGCGGCCGATGGCGCGGATGCGCTGCTGAAGATTGTCGACGATCCGCCGGATTTGGTGGTGTGCGATTACCGCATGCCGGGGCTGGACGGGCGGCAGCTTTACGAAAAGATTCGCAGCCGGCAGCAAACCAAGGCGATTCCATTTATTTTTCTGGCCAGCCGCAGCGACATCGAAGAGAAGTTGCGGCCGATCGTGGAAGGCGTCGAGGAGTTTATCCCCAAGCCTTTTTTTCTGAAGGACCTGGTGCGCAGCGCAAAGAAAGTGGTGGACCGCTTACAGTTGGAGAAATTGCAGAACCGGCAGGTGCGGCCGGGAGTGATTCAAGGGCGGCTGGAAGAAATGTCGATCATGGATTTGATGCAGTCGCTGGAGATGGGACAGAAGAGCTGCCGGCTGACGATTCGCCGCGGCGATGAAACGGGCGAGATGTTTTTCTCCGCGGGGCAGTGCAAAGACGCGAAGATGGGCGACATCGAAGGCGAGAATGCCGTATTCCAGGCGGTGAAATGGCCGGACGGGCAATTCGAAATTGATTTTAACCAGAGCGCGACGCGGGAAACGATTACGCGCACGACGACCGGCTTGCTGATGGAAGGATTGCGGCTGATCGATGAAGACCAGCGCGATGGACAGAGCGAAGACGCAACCGTTTCTGACAGTTAGTTTGTTTTGATTACTTCATGCGAGTCCTCATTCTTACCGTCAGCGATTCCGTGGCTAGTGGAAAATATGCGGACCAGTCCGGTCCGGCGGTGCAGGCGCGGTGTGTGGCGCTGAGCTGGGAAGTTCTTGGCAACGAACATCGGGCGGATGAGCGCGAGGAGATTGCGGCCTATCTGAAGGGCGCGGCCGACGGTCGTGGTGTGGATTTGATTTTGACTACCGGCGGAACCGGAGTCGGGCCGCGGGACGTGACTCCCGAGGCGACGCTTTCGATTGCGGAACGAAATATTCCGGGATTTGCGGAGCAGATGCGGGCCGCAGGGCTGAAGAAAACGCCGCGGGCGATTTTGTCGCGGGCCGTGGCGGTGATTCGCTGCAAGACGATTATCGTGAACCTGCCGGGAAGCCCGTCGGGCGCGGTCGATTCACTGGATGCGATTGCGGAATTGCTGCCGCATGCGATTGATGTTTTGCACGGCGCGCATCACGGCTGAAATTCCTATCGCGCATTGCCTTTCTGAGTTTCTCTTCCTTGTATTTTCATCGCCGATCCTTGCTGCGACAGTCTCCGCGCCGTGTAGCGAAAGTTACACGGAGGCTCGGTCGTTGCGCCTAGTTGGGTTGTATTCGCTGTGCTAGCATTTTTGTTACACGCCAAAAATGCCACACGCGTACATTCCGATCCTGATTTTTGCTCTGCTGGCGGCTGCTTTTCCGGTGTTTTGTTTGGTCGGGTCGCGGAGATTTGGCCCGGCGACTTTGGAAAAGATAGAGGCAGCCGAAGAAGCGCGGGTGGAGGATTCGACGACCGAAGCTGGGCGCGAGAAGCCGGGCACGATGGCGTCGTTCATCGCGGCTTTATTTGTGATTCTTAGCGTAGAGGTGGTGTTTTTATTCGCCTGGGCGGTGAAATTCGCGGAAATGGGCGGGTACGGATTGATTTTGCTGCTGATTTTCGTCGGGATTCCGCTGGCGGGCTATGCGTGGTTGTACAAGAAGGGCGTTTTCGATGCGATTTGACCGCGTTTAGGCGAGCGGCGTTGCTGAAATAAAAAGGACAGACCAGGCGCGATGGATTCGTTCGGCCTCATTTCGTTACCGGCTGCGGTGCCGTCCGCGCTTTCGGCGATGGGCGCGGTGTTGGCGTTGCCGTTGTTGGTTGCGTATACCGCGTTCATCGAACGCAGGATTGCGGAAGCGATGGACGAACGAGCGCGGCCGGTTACGCCGGGGGCGCTGGGACTGCTGCGATATGTGGCGCGAATTGCGCGCGTCGGTTTGGGGCAGGACGAAGGGCAGGCGGAACTGCGGCGGAGAATTTTTGCGATGGCGCCAGCGATCGCGCTCGTCGCCGCGCTGATCGGCTATGCGGTAATGCCGGTGGGGCCGGCGTTTCAGGTGGCGGATCCGAATGTCGGACTACTTTTTATTTTGGGGCTTGGCGCGCTGGGAATTTATGGCGTGCTGTTGCGCGGCGAAGCGTCGGCCGGCGGACGCATTGCGATGGATTTTGTGAATCATGCGGCGCAGGTGGTGAGCTGCCAGGCTGCGGCGGCGCTGGGGCTGCTGTCCGGAGTGTTGCTGGCGGGTTCGCTGGCGATGGGACAGATCGTGCAGGCGCAGCTGGATCAGGGGCAGTGGTTCATTTTTTATGTGCCGGCGGGATTTTTCATTTATTTCGTCGGTTCGATGGCGGCGATGAACCGGGCGACGGCCGAGTTGCCGGCGGCTGACGCGGATTTATTTTCGGTGGACGCCCTGGCGGACGCGACGTTGCCGGCGCCTTTTTATGTGCTGGCGGATTACGTGAGTGTGATTGTGGTGGCCGGGATTGCAACAACGGTGTTTTTGGGCGGATGGCTGCGACCGATGGCGAGTTTTCGCGATCGCGTACCGGGCACGACGATCGAAATTCTGGATATTGTGCCGGTGGTCGCGGCGTTGGGGCTGGCGCTTTTTTGGTACCGGCGGGTGCGGTCGCATCGAACGGAAATGCAGAAGAAGGCGGCGGCGACGGCGAGTGGGATCTGCGCATTCGTCGGGCTGGCTCTGGGCATTTCTTTATTTGTGAGCGCGGCGGTGATGGCGGCGGTGCACGGGGCTTTCTGGTTTGGGTTGAAAGTTGGCGGGTACATCTATTGTTTTGTTTGGGTGCGATTTACGCTGCTGCAGGTGGAGCGCGAGCGGTTGATGCGGCAGTTGTGGAGGATTGTGATCCCGGTGGGATTTGTGAATCTGATTACGACGGCGATGGCGGTGGTGGGCACGCAGGACACCGGGCTGCCGATGCGGCTGACGACGATTGCGGCGACCGTGGCGACACTGGGCGCGGGCGTCTGGCTGGCCAAATATGCCGGGAGCGAGGCGGAAATGCAGGCGGCGGAGGGCGAGTGAACGCGCTCGTATTTTATTTTTTTGCGGGACTGGCGGTGGGTTCCGCGATTTTGATGGTCACGCGGAGAGATCCGCTGCATGCGGCGATGTGCATGGCGAGTGCGCTGCTGGCGACCGCGGGAATATTTTTGCAGCTGGGCGCTGAGTTTCTGTTCATTGTGCAGATATTTCTACTGGTCGGCGCGGTTATGGCGCTGTTTGTATTCGTGGCTCGTTCGTTGGACTTCGAAGCGGGGAAAATACGGCGGAAAACCGGACGGCGCTGGGCAGTTGCGGGGATTCTGGGAATCATTGTCGCGGGGCAGATGTGGTTCGCGATCGCGGCGGGGCGGACTTCGCTGCGGCTGCCGGAGATGCAGGCGAACATCGCGCCGCAGAATACGGAAGCGGTGGGGAACGCGTTGTTTCATTCGCTAGTGGTGCCGTTTGGAATCACGTCGGTATTACTTTTGGTCACGATGATCGGGGTGACGTTGATGTGGAACCGGAGGGCGTGATGCTTTCGATCGATCATTATTTGGCGCTGAGCGCGGTTTTATTTGCAGTGGGCGTCGTGGGAGTTTTGGCGCGGCGCAACGTGATGGTGGTTTTGATGTCGATTTTACTCATACTGAATGCGGTGAATCTTAATTTGGCGGCGTTTTCGCGGCTGCATGGAACGGCGGATGGACAGGCCTTTGCGATTTTTGTGATGGCCACGGCTGCGGCGGAAGCGGCAGTGGGACTGGGAATTATTGTAGCGTTTTTTCGCAACCGCGGGACGGTCGATTTAGAAGAGATGGACCTGCTGAAATGGTGAGCGACTGCGGATGAGCGCAATACTGCATTTCCTGGCGAAAGATTGGTGGGAGTTTCTGTTGTTGGCGCTGGCCGTCATCGCTCTCGTATTTTTTCAGGGGCGGCGGGTGTTTCGGCTGGCTGCTTCGTGTGGAAGAGTGCTCGAGTCGTTCGATACCAAGGTGATCGACGGAATCGGGGTGGATGGCACAGGCGTGGTGGTGCGCGGACTTTCGAAAATTGCGGCGCGAGTCGAGACCTGGGGGATTGGGGGTCCGTTTCGGCTGCTGGCGGGAATCGTTGAAGCGATCAGTTTTCCGATGCGGCGGATACAGACTGGCTTCGTGCAGGATTATTTGTTGTGTGCCGCGATCGGGCTGGTGGCGATTCTGGGATATTTCCTGCATCTCGCGCAGCGGGCGATTCATTGATGGCGCGATTGAGGGTATGAGTGTTCTTTTTTTCTGATCACCACATCTTGTGCACGGTGCTGCTGACGCCGCTGTTTGGCGCGCTGGCGGTGTGGTGCGTGCCGCGCGGGCTGGCGGAACTGCAGCGCAAGGTCGCGAATGGGTTTGCGCTGCTGGGACTGGGCGTGGCGCTACCTTTGATTTGGAAATTTCACGCGGACGCGCCGGAGCCGTTTCAGTTCGTCACCGATGGCAACTGGATTCCTTCGCTGGGCGTGCATTTCAGGCTGGGGCTCGACGGGATCAGTCTGACGATGGTTTTGCTTACCGCGCTGCTAGGTGCGGTGGCAATACTTTCGGGATGGTCCGCGGTGCGGGAGCGCGAGAAGGAATTTTATGTGTGGATGTTTCTGCTGCAGGCGGGACTGCTGGGCGTATTTATGTCGCTCGATTTCGTTTTGTTTTTTGTGTGCTGGGAAGCGCTGCTGGTGCCGCTGTATTTGCTGATTGCCGGGTGGGGAGGCGCAAAGCGCGGCGAAGCGGCGATGAAGTTCTTACTTTACGGCATCGCGGGTTCGGTGGTGACGCTGCTCGCGATTCTGGCGCTGGCTCACGCGCGCGGCACATTCGATCTGCGCGAAATTCTGCTTCATCCGTTTATGGCGGATGCGGGCAAGCTTTCGTTCTGGCTTTTCTGGGGATTTTTTCTGGCATTTGCGGTGCGGGTCCCGATGTTTCCGTTTCACACCTGGTTCGCCGATGCGTTGGCCGAAGCGCCGACTCCGGCGGCGGTGATGCTGGCGGGCGCGCTATTGAGCACGGGGGCTTATGGGTTCCTTCGAATTTCCGTGCCGATGCTTCCGGTGGCCGCGCTGCGATACCAAGGTTTGATGATCGCGCTCTCGCTCATCGCGATTGTCTACGCCGGATTCATTTGCGTGGCGCAGAAAGATCTGAAACGTCTGGTGGCTTACGCTTCAATCAGCCAGATGGGATTCTGCACGCTGGGAATTTTCACGCTGACGCCGCTGGGCCTTTATGGCAGCGTGCTACAGCAGGTTAGCCACGGAGTGGTGACGGCGGCTTTGCTTATTGCGACGGGAATTTTATCCGAGCGCCGTGGCGCGGAAACAGTTTCGGATTTCGGCGGATGGGCCAAGCTTAGGCCGCGATTCGCGGCGATTTTTACGGTTGCCGCTCTCGCCGCGGCCGGCCTGCCGCTGCTAAGCGGATTCATCGCTGAATTCACGGTACTGCGCGGAGCATACGATTTGCGCTGGTCCGTGGCCGCTTGGGCGGTGCTCGGAATTATTCTGGTCGCCGGTGCGCTGCTGTTGATGATTCAGCGAACGCTGTTTGGAGCGGCCGCAGATTCGACAGCGGAAAATTCGGTGGAAGAAATTGCCGCGAGCTCAGGGCTGGCGGACCTGAATCTGCGTGAACTCGCGCCGCTGGGCGCGCTCTTGCTGGTTTCGCTTTGGGTCGGAATTTATCCGGGGCCGCTGCTGCGAACTTTGAAGCGGCCGGTCGAGCGCACTTTCGAGAATGCGTTTTTGGTGTGCTTTCCGAAGGCGCGGGCGGTCGAGCCAACCCGTGGCGCATCGGACGGGCAGAAGATGGATCGCACGCAGCCCAATTCTGTAACGGGGGCCGCGACGCCAAGCGCGAACGCGCCCGCTGCGGAGAAGGCGAAGTAATGGACTGGCATTCGATATTTGAGATTGCGCGCGGAGACGCGGCGTTTTTGTTTCCGGAGGCGATGCTGGTGTTTTTCGGCCTGGCTACCTTGCTGACCGATTTCCTGCTGACCACAGAGCAAAAATCCTGGAATGCTTTGACGGCGATGTTGGGCGTGGCGCTGAGCGGGGCGTCGCTGTGGGTGCTGGTGCGGCCGGCGGCGGAGTACGTGACCGCGTTTTCGAATTCGATCGTAGTTGATCCGTTTTTTATTTGTTTTGGGTGCGTGTTGCTGGCGGCGACCGCATTCACGATTCTGCTGTCGGTGCGTTACCTGCAGGTTGCCGGGCGGCAGGGCGCGGAATTCTACGCGCTGATTCTGTTTGCGGCCACGGGGATGCTGTTTCTGGCCAGCGGCAGCGATCTGGTGGTGCTGTTTGTCGCGCTGGAAATGATGTCGATCAGCTTTTACATCCTGACCGGATATTTTCGCAGCGAGCGGCGGTCGAACGAAGCGGCGGTGAAGTCGATGCTGACTGGCGCGTTCAGTTCGGCGGTGCTGGCTTATGGATTTTCGATTTTGTATGGCATCGCGGGTTCGACGAATTTGCAGGCGATCGAGCGGGCGGTTTTGCAGCGGCATGCCGATTTTCCGGGGATGGACCTACTGACGTTTCTGGCTCTGGGGACGATTACGGCGGGGGTGTTTGCGAAAATCGCGGCGGTGCCGTTTCATTTCTGGGCGCCGGACGCTTATGAAGGCGCTCCGACGCCGGTTTCGGCTTATATCAGCGTGGGTTCGCAGGTGGCAGGGTTTGCGCTGCTTTTGCGTTTGTACCTGACGGTTTTCTGGCCAGTAAATGTGGACTGGTCGGCCTTGATGGCGGTGGCGGGCGTGCTGTCGCTGACCGTTGGCACGTTTGCGGCGTTGACGCAGACCAACCTCAAGCGGCTGCTCGCCTATTCTTCGATTGCGCAGGGCGGGTACATTTTGCTGGGCTTGGCGTCGGCGGTGAACCGCGACGGGTCGCTGCACGAGCGTGGATTGCAGGCCACGGTGTTTTATATTTTCACTTACGTATTTTTCAACGCCGGTGCGTTCGCGGTGGTCACGTTGCTGCAGCGCCGGGGCGAAATCAACGACGAGATTGACGACTTGAACGGGCTGGCGCGGCGAAATCCGGTGGCGGCGGTTTTGATGCTGATTTTCCTGATGTCGCTCGGAGGAATTCCGCCGACGGCGGGGTTTGTGGCCAAGCTGCTGGTTTTGTGGTCGTTGGTCGAAAGCGGGCATCCGTATCTGGCGCTGGCTGCGGCGCTCTTCATTTTGCCGTCGGTGTACTACTATTTCCGGATTGTGGCGGCGATGTGGGTGCGCGAACCGGGCGAGGAACCTGCGACGCCGTTGATTACCGTGGCACAGAAATTTGCGCTGGCGGGCATGGTGGCAGTGACCCTTGCGGCGGGAATTTTCCCGGAGCAGTTTCTGCACTTCGCGCGATATTCGGTTTTGGGCCCGCTGGGATTGTGAGAAGCTTTCGACCTTGAGTGATCCAACTCCACCCCCGAAAAAATATTCTGGCGCGATGAGACAGTTCGCTCTCGCTACGGAACTTCCATTCCTCATCGCAGGCGGAGCGTTGCTTGGGGGCGTGATTGGTCATTATCTGGATCTCTGGCTACATACCAAACCGTTCTTGATGATTATTGTGGGGGCTTTAGGATTCTTCGCGGCAATACGGGACATGCTTAGAAGGCTTGATAAGAATGATCGAAGCGCTCCTCCCTCTTCATGAAACCTCCGATTGAGGACGCCGACTTCCACGCACGATTCTCTCGCCGTGTGCAAGTCCTCACTCTTGTCCTTGGCTGGGCCACCGCACTGATTGTAGGAATTACCAAGATGCGAATGGCCGGGTATGGAATCGGGATCGGGGCGTTTTTCGCGTGGCTGAACTTTCGCTGGCTAGATCAGGGCTTGCAGGGTTTTGTAGACGCTTCCAAAGTACAGGAAGGACGACCACAGCCTATCGTTCCGCTGTCAACTTATGTGAAGTTCGGCGGACGTTACGCGTTGATAGGAATAGCTTTATGTGGTATCGTAGCGTTTCTTGGGGTTCCTGCCTTTTGGCTCATTTTGGGCCTCCTAGCACTCGGTTTAGCGGTCGCAGTAGAAGGTCTATACGAAGTATTTTCGGGGATATAGCCACGAATGAACGAGCAGCTTAATTGGTTTACGATTCTGCTGAATAATTGGTTTGGAAACGCGGTGAACGCGCTTCTGAAAGTTCTAAAACTGACCCCGGCAGACGCAAGTCATCCCATACCGAATTTTGTGGCAGCGACAATCATGGTGGTCCTTCTCGCTGTCATGTTCTTCCTGTGGCTTCGACCGCGCATTTCTGCAGATAGTCCCGGCGGCACCCAGCAAGTTATGGAATTTCTGCTGACGAACCCGCTAGGTCTAGGAATTCGAGACCTACTTGACCAAAATGTTGAGCACGGCGCCCGAACGTACGTCTCGCTGGTCGGCAGTATCACCCTGTTTATTTTGTTTTCAAATATCATCAGCGTCTTTCCCGGTTTCTTGTCTCCGACCGGTCATCCGAGCGTACCTTTTGCCTGTGCTTTGTTGACGTTCGTTTTTTACAATTGGACTGGCTTGAAATCACACGGCCCGATCGGTTACGCGAAACAATTTGCGGGGCCAGTACCGGCACTTTCTTGGTTAATTTTCCCGGTTGAACTTATTAGTCACAGCGCTCGATTGCTGTCCCTTACGGTTCGTTTGTGGGCGAACATTTTTGCTAGCGAGCTAATCTACGTCATTTTCCTGGGACTATGCATGGTGCCGGGCGTTAGCCTGCACCGAGCTCACCCGGGATGGGCATTCGCCTTTGGCATTTTGCCTGCGATCATACCGATCGCGTTTATCCTGCTGCATCTGTTTGTGGCGGTGGTTCAGGCCTTCGTATTCACCATCCTTCCCGCGCTTTATATCGGCATGGCTACCGCCGACGAGCACTAGTCGAATCTATTTCTATAGTGACGGGCATTATCGCCGACCCAGTGTGAGACCGGCTGCACGAGGATGACGGGAACCACCTCCTGGCGGCACATTTATAAAGGGAGAAACAGATGAAGAAGCTGGCAGGGTTTTTCGCGTTGATGATGGTGGCGGGAATGTCGGCGATGCCGGCGTTCGCGCAGGAAGCGGCAGCAGGCAAGCCGCCCGAGCATGTTGCGGTCGGTATTGTCATCGCCGCCGGTTTTTCGATCGCTATCGCCGCGGCGTTTTGTGGACTTGGTCAAGGACGAGTTGCTGCAGCTGCTTGCGAGGGAATTGCGCGCAATCCGGGAGCGGCGGCGGCTATCCGTACGGCCATGATTCTTGGATTGGTGTTTATCGAGACGCTCGTGTTGTTCACCTTCGCGATTATTTATCTGAAGGTCGGTTACTAAGAAGCGGATTTAGATTTTTGGCCCGGAGGCTCGGATGGTCGAGCTTCCGGGCCTTTTTTTATTTTAGGGCGCGTCGGAGAATAATTCGCGGCTTCAGGGGCTAAAGCCCCTTGGATGGAGGCTGGGGATGACGGGGCTGAAGCCCCGCCCTTCCGGATCGAGCTTGCGTGGGCCATCGATGGGAGTGTGAGTGCAGGAGATTCAAACGCTAATCTGATTGTTCGCACGCAGTGCGGGGCGGCGGGAGCGGTGAAGTGTTGCTTCGTAGTGGGGACGTGCGTGTTGTGGAAGAAAGCGGCCCAGCTAAAGCTGGCCGCTACAGGTGGCGTTGGGGCGATCGCGCACATTGAAACGGCTGGGTGCGTTTGAGATCTTCGGTGACGAGATTTAGCGGGACAGCAAGGAGGTGGCGGCGGCGAAGGCGGCGTTTAGGACTTGGCGGGGGAGGATGCCGAGGTAGAGGGTGCCGAGGGCGGCGATGGAGAGGGCGAAGGTGACGGCGGGCGCGACCTTGGACGGGGCGTAGTCTTTGGATGGCTCCCAGAAATACATGGCGATGATGACGCGGAGGTAATAGTAGGCGCCGATGACGCTGTTCACCGCCGCGATGATCACGAGCCAGACGACGGCCTGGCCGAAACTGGAATGCGAATCGAGCGCGGCCTGGAAGGCGAAGAATTTGCCGAGGAAGCCGCCGGTGGCGGGCAAGCCGAGCAGCGAGAACAGGAATAGCGCGAAGCAGGCGGCGAGGACCGGCTGGCGCGTGCCGAGCCCGGCGTAGTCGGTAATTTCCAGATGCTTTTCGTCCTGCTGGCCGAGGTGGGTGACCACCAGGAACGCGCCAACCTTCATCAGCGTGTAGGCGGCGAGATAGAAAAGAATCGCGGAGACGCCGTAGACGGTGGCGGCGCAGAAGGCGACCAGGATGTATCCCGCGTGCGCGATGGAGGAGTAGGCCAGCAGGCGCTTGACGTTGGTCTGGACCAGCGCGGCGAGATTGCCGACGAACATGGTCAGGATGGCCGAAGCCCAGATGGCCCAGAACCAGAAATGGACTTCGCTGGGGAACGAGACGTAGAAAATGCGGAGCATCAGCGCGAAGGTGGCGGCTTTGGGGCCGGAGGCAAGCAGCGCGGTGACCGGCGTGGGCGCGCCTTCGTAAACGTCCGGGCCGTAGATGTGGAAGGGCGCGGCGACCACTTTGAAACCGAGGCCAACGAAAATCAGGGCGAGGCCGAGAATCGAAAGCGCGGGCCAATGGCCGGTAGTCGAGACGAGCTGATCGAGCGCCGGTTGGATCTGATCGAGGCGGGTGGTGCCGGTGGCGCCATAGACCATGGCGATGCCGTAGAGAAAGAACGCGGTGGCGAACGAGCCGAGGATGAAATATTTCAGCGACGATTCGTTGGATTTGATGGCGCGCTTGCGGAAGCCGGCCAGGATGTAACTGGAGATGGAGCTGATTTCAAGGCCGACGAAGGCGGTGAGGAGTTCGTTGGCTCCGGCGAGGATGCCCATGCCGGCGGTGGCGAAAAGAACCAGCGCATAGAATTCGCCGCGCTGTAGATTTTCGTCGTCGAGGTAATTGATGGCGCCGAGGATGCAGAGCGCGGCCGCGCCGATAATGATGGCGTGAGCAAAAATGCTGAAAAGATCGGAGCGGATGAGTTCGCTATAGGCGAAGCCCTGATCGATATAGACCAGGCGCAGGGAGGCAAGCGCGACCAGCGTGCCGGCAAAGCTGAACCATCCCAGGACGCGCTGGTTACCGCGGCCGAGGAACGGATCGAGCAGCATGACCGCGATCCCGAAAAGGCAGAGGACGATTTCCGGCGCGAGCCGGTACAGGTTGGAGAGCTGCTCGGCAGGGAAGTGCATTACGGATTCACCTGCGCTTCCGCGACGGGTACTAAGCGCGCGTGAGACGTATTGCTGGGCGGCGCGGCTACGATGTTGCCGGCGCTGGGGTCGGCGGGCGGCACGATGCGCGCGGGCGACTTCGCATTTTGCGGAGCGCCTTCGATCTGCGTTTGGCGGACCAGATTATCGGTGGTGGCTTCCATGCGACGGGTGAAAAGCGGCGAAGCCAAGCCCATGAAGAGGATGGCGAGCGCCACAGTAACGAGGATGACGCGTTCGCGGGCGGAAGCGTCGGACAGCGTGCGATTTTTCTCGACCGTGACTTCGCCGAGGGCGACACGCTGGTAGGACCACAGTAAATAAATGGCGGAGAGCACGGCGCCGCTGGAGGCGAAGGCGGCCCAGGCGTGGTGGAACTGGAAGACGCCGATCAAGATGAGAAATTCTCCGATGAAGCCGTTTAAGGGCGGCAGCGCCAGCGACGAGAGCGCGATGAACAGGAAGAACGCCATCAGCACCGGCATGGGATTGACCAGGCCGCCGAATTCCTTGATCTCGTAAGTGTGGCGGCGGTCGTAAATCATGCCGAGGCCGAGGAAGAGCGCGCCGGTGGAAACGCCGTGGCTGATCATCTGGTAGATGGCGCCTTGAAACGAAATGGTGGTGAACGAAAAAATCGCGAGGACTACGAAGCCCAAGTGGCTGACCGAAGTGTAGGCGATCAGGCGCTTGAAATTGGGCTGGATGGTGGCGACCAGCGCGCCGTAAATGATGCCGATGATGGCCAGGACGCCGATGACGCCCGCCGCGCGATGCGCGGCTCCGGGGAAGAGCGGCAGGCAGAAACGCATCATGCCGTAGGTGCCGAGCTTGAGCATGACTCCGGCGAGGATCACCGAGCCGGCGGTGGGCGCTTCGGTGTGCGCGTCGGGCAGCCAGGTATGGAGCGGGAACAGCGGAACCTTGATGGCGAAGGCCAGGAAGAAGGCCAGGAACAGCCATAATTCGGTTTGCGGCGGCAGCGCGATCACGCCGCGCTGTAAGTACGATTGCAGCAGTGGCAAGTCGAACGTGCCGCCGTTCGGGACGGTCTTGCTCAGGTTGTAGAGCCAGAGAATCGCGACGAGCATCAGGATGGAGCCGAACATGGTGTACAGAATAAATTTCACGGCGGCGTAGATGCGGCGGTCGTGGCCCCAGATGCCGATCATGAAATACATGGGGATGAGCGTCATTTCCCAGAAAAGGAAGAAGAGGAAAAGGTCGAGCGAGACGAAGACACCGAGCATGGCGGTCTCGATGACCAGGATGGCGAGGAAGAAGCCTTTCACGTTTTCGTGGATCGAATTCCACGAACAGAGAATCGAGAGCGGCGTGAGGAAGGTGGTGAGCAAAACCAGGAACAGGCTCAAGCCGTCGATGCCGATGTGGTAATGGATGGCGGTGCCGATCCAGTCGGAATATTCGGCAAGCTGATAAGTTGCGTCGCCCATTTGAAACGAGAGGAGCAAGCGAAGCGAGATGGCAAATTCGCAGAGCGAAATGGTCAGAGCCGTTCGGCGGATCCAGACGTGATCTTCGGAGCGCAGGAACAGAAGCGCGCCCGACGCCAGCAGCGGCAGAAAGACGATGACCGAGAGCAGATGTGATTGCGTACCCACTTAGCGCACCATGGTCCAAAGTACGAGCATTAATACCGTGACTCCCGCAGCGCCGACGACCACCCAGGTGGCGTAGCTACGCGCGTTTCCAGATTGAATTTCGCGGACCCGACCGCCGGATTCGCGCAGGCCGCGAGCGACGCCGTTGACCGTGCCGTCGATCGCGCCTTCGTCGACGACGTGCCAGAGGATGTTGGTGGAGATCCAGAGCAGCGGCGCGACGATTACTGCGTGGTACAGCTCATCGATCCAATATTTGTGGAGCAGCAGCGTGTAAGGGCCGCTGAGGCTTTGCGCCAGCTTTTTCGGCGTGTCGGGGCTCTTGATGTAGAACCACCAGGCGACGAGCAAACCGAGCAGCGCGATGATGACCGGCCAGCCGGTAAGCGCGTGAAACAGTTCCGTCATGGGCGAGGAGGCGATTTCTCCGGCGCTGCCGGCCGCGCCTGCGAGCGACACGCCCTGTTCGATTCCTGGATTCACGGAATAGGCGGCAAAGACCGGATGCAAGAACCTCTCAAAGTAATCGGTACCGCCGACGAGATGGGGCGCGGCGAACCAGCCGCCGCAGGTGGAAAGAATCGCGAGGCAGATCAGCGGCACGGTCATGCTGTAGGGCGATTCGTGGACGTGGACTTTATGTTCGTCGTAACGCGGCTGGCCGAAGAAGGTGAGGAAGATCAGGCGGAACATGTAAAACGAAGTGAGTCCGGCGCCGATCAGGCCGAGCCAGTAGAACCAGAGATTCGCGTGCGGGCCGGAACCGGCGGCGTCCAGAATTTCGTCCTTGCTGAAAAAGCCGGCGAAGCCGGGAATTCCGGCGATGGCCAGCGTCGCGATGAACATGCACCAGAAGGTTATGGGAATTTTGGTGCGCAGGCCGCCCATGTGGCCCATTTCCTGGTCACCATTCATGGCGTGAATTACGCTGCCGGCGGCGAGGAAGAGCAGGCCTTTGAAGAACGCGTGGGTCATCAGGTGGAACACGCCCGCGGCGTACGCGCCGACGCCGAGGCCGAGGAACATGTAGCCGAGCTGCGAAACGGTGGAATAGGCTAAAACTTTTTTGATGTCGGTCTGGACCAAGCCGATGGTGGCGGCAAAGAAAGCGGTGAGCGCGCCGATGAGCGCGACCACGAACATGGCAAAGGGCGCGCGGGAAAAAACCGGATTCATGCGCGCTACCATATAAACGCCGGCGGTGACCATGGTGGCCGCGTGAATCAAAGCGCTGACCGGCGTGGGGCCTTCCATCGCGTCGGGCAGCCAGACGTACAGCGGAATCTGCGCGGATTTGCCGATGGCGCCGATGAAGAGCAGCAGGCTGATGGCGGTGAGGACGCCGGTGGCGGCGAAAGCTTCAGCCGGCTTGCCGACGAGCTGCTGGAAGATGGCGACGAAATCGACGGTGTGAAAGGTCCAGAAGGTGAGCAGGATCCCGATGGTGAAGCCCAAGTCGCCCACGCGGGTGGTGATGAAGGCTTTTTTGCCGGCGCTGATCGCGGATTGCTTCAGGAACCAGAAGCCGACCAGCAGGTAGCTGCAGAGGCCCACGCCTTCCCAGCCAACGAACATGAGCACGACGTTCGCGGCGAGAACCAGGATGAGCATGAAGAAAACGAAAAGGTTGAGATAGGCGAAGAAACGGTAATAGCCCTCTTCGTGGGCCATGTAGCCGGTGGAATAAATGTGCACCAGCAGGCCGACGAAAGTGACCACCAGCAGCATGACCACGGTGAGCTGATCGATCTGCAGCGCGAAATCGACTTTGAACTGGCCGGCGGTGATCCAGGTGAAGTAGCTGCGGATCCAGGGAATCTGGTCGGGCGAGAGCAGGGAAAATTCGCGGACGGCCTCGACCACCGAGAAGAAGGCGAGCGAGACGGAGCCGATGCCGACGGCGTTGACCACCGGCTTGGACCAGTTTTTTCCCAACAGACCATTGATCGCGGCGCCCAGGAGCGGGAGCGCGATGATGATCCAGAGATGGTCGAGTATGGGCATTAGAATTTGAGCATGTTGATGCGGTCGATGTTCAGGGTCTGACGATTCTGGTAGACGGTGATGACGATCGCAAGGCCGACGGCCGCCTCAGCGGCGGCAACGACGATGACGAAAAAGACGAAGACCAGCCCGTCCAATTGATTGTGGGCGCGGGCGAAAGCGACGAAGGCCAGATTGACGGCGTTGAGCATCAATTCAATAGCCATGAAAATCGTGATGATGTTGCGTTTGAAGACGAAGGCGATGATGCCCAATCCGAACAGGATCGCGCTAAGAACCAGATAGTAGGAGACCGGCACGATGTTCATTGGTCGTCCCTTTTGGCTAGGACCAGCGCGCCGAGAATGGCGATGAGAATCAATACGGAGGTCGCTTCAAACGGAAACACGTATTGGTTGAAGAGCATCCTAGACATTTCCGCGGTGTCGACAGAGGAAGAAGTGGCCAGCGAGCCATTGGCGACTTCCCGACCGATGGCCGAGCGCGACATCCAGTGCGCGATTTCGAGTAGCAGGAAAATACCGAGGGGCAGACCGGCATATTTGGCGATGGTGCTCCAGTCGGTGCGTTCTTCGGAGCCGGCGTTGAGCAACATGATGACGAAGACGAACAGCACCATGATGGCGCCGGCGTAAACGATGATCTGCACGGCGGCGATGAATTCCGCGCCGAGCATGAGATACAAAACCGCGAGCGCGATCATGACCAGGACCAGCGCGAGGGCGCTGTGAATCGGCTCTTTGGCCAAAATGAGCGTGAGCGCGCCGGCAATGGCGATGGCCGCGCAGAAGAAGAAAACCAGGAACGGTAGGCTCATCCTTTACCCACCAGCAACGGCCAGACTTTTACCAGCGCGGTGACGACCAGATTCGCGAGCGAGACGGGCAGCAGGAACTTCCAGCCGAAGGCCATCAACTGGTCATAACGGAAGCGCGGCAACGTGGCGCGCATCCAGACGTAGAAAAACATGATCGCGCCGATTTTGGTGCAAAACCAGAACGGCCCCTGAATTACGTTAAGTACGAAGGGATGAAAGCAGCCGCCGGCGATGGCCATGGCTCCGAGGGTAATAACAATCAGCTGAATCTTGGCGATGCCGCGGGCCAGGACGAGCGTGTCGTAGGTCAGATAAATCGCGAGCAGCGCCAAGCCTACAGGGGGGATGTACTTGATGAACGTCCAGCTATCCGGAAAGGGTGAGAGCCAGCCGCCGAGGAAGAGAATCGTCGCGAGCGATGAAACGGTGATCATGTTCGCGTATTCGGCCATGAAGAACATCGCAAACTTGAAGCTCGAATATTCGGTGTGGAATCCCGCGACCAGTTCGGTTTCGGCCTCAGGCAAATCGAAAGGCACGCGGTTGGTTTCGGCGATGGCCGAGGTGAAATAGCACAGGAAGCCGACGATCTGCGGGACGATGTTCCAGCGCGGGATGAAATGCAGGTAGTAGCCGCGCTGGCCTTCGATCATGGCGTTGAAATTCAGGGTATTGGCCAGCAGGATGACGCCGACGACTGAGAGCGTCAAGGCGACTTCGTAACTGATCATTTGCGCCGAGCTGCGCAGGCCGCCCATCAGCGGATATTTGCTGTTGGAGGACCAGCCGGCGAGGGCGACGCCGTAGACGCCGATGGAAGTGATGGCGAAGACGAACATCAAGCCGATGCTGCTGTTGGCGACCAAGAACACAGACTGGCCGAGGACTTGCACGTCCGGCGGTCCAAAAGGAATCAGCGCGATAGCGGTCAAGCCCAACGCGAGCGCCATGAACGGCGCGAGGATGTAGAGAAACTTGTCCGCACCCGGCGGCGTCAGGTCTTCTTTAAACAGGAATTTCAAGCCGTCAGCCAATGGCTGCAGCAGTCCATGCGCGCCAACTTCCGTCGGCCCCCATCGCGATTGGACGTGGGCGATCAGCTTGCGTTCAAACCAGGTGAGGTACGCTAGCGCCGTGAGAACAATAAATAAAAGCAGCGCGATCTTGACTAGCGATACCACCAGGACTGGATGGTGGGTGATGAAGTCCACGGTATGTCTTTGGCCTCTTTCGTTGAGTTGAGCTTGGAACAGTAACGGCCCAGGGTGCCGCTCGTAAAGAGAAAATCGTTGGACGAAAAAATATTTTCGAGCGGAACGTCGTAAGAGTTTTCCGCCGATTTGAAGCTAGCAGTGGAATTCTGAGCGCGGCCGGACATCAGGCCCGCCATGGAAAGTTCGTAGCCCGGAACATTCTGGCGAATTTCTTCGAAGGCGGCTTCGGCGGTGCGCAGCTTGATGGGCGCTCCGGTGCCGAGCATGCCAAGCTGGTGCGACAAAATGCGCAGCAGGTCGAAATCGCTGCGCGGTCCCTGCGGATCGATGGAACGGTGGGTCATTTGCACTTCGCCCGCGGTGTTGGTCATGGTGCCGTCTTTTTCGTAGGTCGAAGCGGCGGGCAGGAAAACGTCGGCGCGCAGGGCGGTTTCGGTGAGGAACATATCCTGCACGACGAGCAGTTCGAGACCGGCGAGGCGATCGGGCTGCGCGACGGCGAAAGTTTTTACCGGATTTGCGCCGACGACGTAGAGGGCTTTCAGTTTTCCGGTTGCGGCGGCGTCCATCATGGTGCGAGCAGTGAGGCCGGGAGTGGCGGAAATTTCCGCGCCCCAGATTTTGCCGTAGCGGGTGCGTTCGGACGCATCGGCGAGCGAAGCGTAGCCGGGCAGGCGATCGGGCAGGATGCCCATATCGGCTGCGCCGCGGGAATTGGCGTAATCGCCGAGGGCCATGTATTTCGTTTTACCGCCGAGCTTGGAACCGAAGGTTACCAAGTCACGGATCGCCGCGCCTTGAATGCCGGCGCCGAAAATGATGACGACGTCGGAAGCTTTTTCGACGGCTTCTTTAATCTTGGCGAGCGATTGCGCTTCGCGTTCGGGGAAATCACCCTTGCCGGTCGCGAGCCAGCCGACCGCGTTACGTTCGCCGTTCTTTCCGACTTCGGCGACGACTGCTGCCTTGCGGTGAATGTTGCTCTCCATGCCGTTAATGACGTAGAGCTGCGTATTGTGGTGACGCACGCCGGTGCGGATCTGCCAGGCGACCAACGGATTCTGCTGGGTGACATCGTTGCCAATGAGCAGGACGGTTTGCGCGTCGTAAACATCGGCCATGGTGGCCAGTGAATTCTTCGCGTTCGGGCCGAGCGCCGCGGCGAGGCCGACGTAATCTGCGGTGCGGTGGTGATCGATATTGTTGGTGCCCAGGGTGGCGCGGGCAAAACGGTTCAGGAGATAATTTTCTTCGTTGGTGGTGTGGTTCGAGCCGATCACACCGATGGCGTTCGCGCCGTGTTTGTCCTTGACCTGTTTCAGGCGGCGTGCGACTTCTTCGAGGGCGTCTTCCCAGCTGGCCGGTTCGAGTTTGCCGTTTTTGCGAATCATCGGCTGGCGCACGCGTTCGGGATTGGAAGTGAAATCAAAGCCGAAACGGCCTTTGCCGCACAGGAATTCGCCGTTGATGCCGGAGTGGTCGCGGTTGTTGGCGCGCAGGATTTCGTTGTTACGCACGCTCAGCGTGGTTTTGCAGCCGTTCGAGCAGTGGGTGCAAGGGTTTGGGACGTAGGTCATTTCCCAGGGGCGGGTCTGGTAGCGGTAGGTTCCGCTGGTTAATGCACCTACCGGGCAGATGTCGATGCACATGCCGCATTCTTCGCAGGCCAGGTTGCCGGGCTCGTTGGGGATAATGACGGAATTGACGCCGCGGGCTCCGACGCCGAGGGCCTTGACGTCCATGCCTTCATCGCAAACGCGGACGCAACGGAAGCACATGATGCAGCGCGGCGCGTCGTAATACACCAGCGGCGACCACTTTTCTTCAGGCCAGTGCAGTTTTTCTTCGGCGAAGCGGCTGTGATCGAGGCCGTAGCGGAATGTCATGTCCTGCAGTTCGCACTCGCCGCCCTTGTCGCAAACCGGGCAATCGAGCGGATGATTCGAAAGCAGGAATTCGATCATGTCCTTGCGGGCTTTATGGACCTGCTCGGTGTCGGACTTGACCACCATGCCCTCGGTTGCGACCAGGGTGCAGGCGGTCTGCAGCTTGGGCATTTTTTCCACTTCGACCAGGCACATGCGGCAAGCGGCCTGGAGGGACAGCCCCGGGTAATAGCAGAACGAAGGAACTTCGACGCCCTGTTGCTTGGCGGCTTCGATGACGAGCGAGCCGGGCGCGGTGGTGACCGGCTGCCCGTTCAACGTGAAGGTAATTTGTTTCTGGTCGGCCATAATTTTTTAGTCCGCTCCCACGAGATCGCCGGCGGATTTGTACGCGCACTTGCCGTGCAGATGGTCTTCAAATTCGCTGCGCCATTTTTTCACGATGCTGATGGTCGGCAGCGCCGCGGCGTCGCCCAGCGCACAGAAGGTGCGGCCGAGCATATTCTTGGAAAGTTCATCGATCAATGGAATGTCTTCGGCTCGTCCGCCGCCGTCGTGGAAGCGGTCGAGCATTTTGCGCAGCCAGGCGGTGCCTTCGCGGCAGGGAATGCACCAGCCGCAGGATTCGTGGGCGTAGAAGTGCATGATGCGGCGGGCGAAATCGACCATGCAGGTATCTTCGTCGAGGACCACGGTGCCGCCGGAACCGAGCATGGAGCCGATTTTGGCGACGGAATCGTAATCGAGGTTGACGTCGATTTCGTCGGCGTTAAGCAGCGGGCAGGAGCTGCCGCCGGGAACGACGGCTTTCAATTTTTTGCCGTTGCGTATGCCGCCGGCGACATCTTCGATTAATTTGCGCAGCGGAAAGCCCAGCGGCAATTCGTAAATGCCAGGCTTGTTCACGTGACCAGAAATCGAATAGAGGCGCGTGCCGCCATTTTTCGGAGTGCCCAAGCTGGCGTACCAATCGCCGCCGCCGCGAATGATGGCCGGGACGGTGCTGAGCGATTCGGCGTTGTTGATGATGGTCGGGCAACCGTAGAGGCCGACGACCGCGGGGAAGGGTGGCTTGATGCGCGGGTAGCCGCGCTTGCCTTCGAGCGATTCCATCAGCGCGGATTCTTCACCACATTCGTAGGCGCCGGCGCCGGTATGCGCGGCCAACTCGAAATCAAAACCGGAACCGAGAATATTTTTGCCCAGGTAGCCGCGCTGGTAGGCTTCGGCGATTGCGGTTTCCATAATGTCGATGATGTAGCGATATTCGCCGCGGATGTAGACGTAGCCCTGATTGGAACCGATGGCGCGTCCGGCGATGATGCAGCCTTCGATGACCTGGTGCGGATCCATTTCCAGCAGCGGACGATCTTTGGAAGTTCCGGGTTCGCTCTCGTCCGCGTTGCACAGCACGTATTTCGGCTTGGGATTATCTTTGGGAACAAAGCTCCACTTCATGCCGGTGGGAAAGCCCGCTCCGCCGCGCCCACGCAGGCCGGATTTTTTCATCTCGTCGATGATGGAATCGGGCGTCATTTGTTTCAGGGCTTTTTCGAGCGCCTTGTAGCCATCGTGCTGCAGGTAGACGTCGATCGAGCGTGAATTGGGCACGCCGAAATTCTTGCTGACGACCACGACTTCGTTGGGATTCCGTTCGTGCAGCGCGCCGGTAATAACCGGGACCGGCTTGGGCTTCTTGCCATCCTGAATCTGCTCGAAAATCACGTCGACTCTGTCGTTGTCGAGATTTTCGAAGTAATCGAAATTCACCTGGATCGCGGGAGCGCCGGTGCAGGCGCCGATGCATTCGACTTCTTCCAGGGAAAAGGTGCCGGAGGGCGAAACTTCGCGATTGCCAATGCCCAGGCGTTTCTGGACGTGGGCGTAAAGTTCGTTTCCGCCGCGCAGCATGCAGGAAATGTTGGTGCAGACCTGCACGTGATTGCGGCCGACGGGCTTGCGCCGCAACATTGAGTAGTATGAGAGCGTTTCGGTGACCTGAGTCATGTTCAGGTCGAGGCGGGCGGCGATGTCTTCGAGCAATTCGTCGCTGAGCGCGGGGAAAAAATCCTGCGCGTACATCATCATGGGGATCAGCGCTGAGCGCTTCTGCGCCGGCGGGTAGCGGCTGATCAGAGTTTTAAATTTCTCTTCCAGAGCTGGAGGCAGTTGCATAAATCCCTTTTTACTTTTTCGGGCTGAAGAAATTATTCAAAGATATCTAACGGTCGACTTCGCCCAACACAATGTCGGTGGTGCCGATGCAGGCGACCACGTCGGCAATCATGCGGCCCTGGCACAGGGCCGGCAAAGACTGCAAATTCACGAAGGATGGCGTCCGGAATTTGACGCGGACCGGCTTGGCCGAACCATCGCTTTTGACGAAAACACCGAGTTCGCCGCGAGGCGATTCGATCGCCTGGTAGACTTCGCCGGCGGGCGGCGTAAAACCCTCGGTAAAAATCTTGAAATGGTAGATCAGGCCTTCGATCGAGGTTTTCATTTCCTCGCGCGAAGGAGGAATGATGCCGGGCAGCTCGGCACGGAAGGGCCCTTCGGCCGGGATGCGTTCCATGGCTTGCTGGACGATCTTGATGCTTTCGCGAATTTCGGCGACGCGGACCTGATAGCGGGCGTAGCAATCGCCGGCGGTCTGGGTCTGCACGTTGAAATCGAATTCGTCGTAGCTGGAGTAGGGGAAAGCTTTGCGGACGTCGTACGCGACGCCGCTGGCGCGGAGCAGCGGGCCGGTGCAGCCAAGCGCGATCGCGTCGGTGGCGCTAAGCAGTCCGACGCCGACAGTGCGGCCCAACCAGATTTTATTCTTGGTCAGCAGGTCTTCGTATTCGTCGATGTGGCCGGGAAGATTGTTAATGACGCGCTTTACGCGGTCGAGCCAGTCGGCGGGCGGCTCGAGAGCCAGGCCGCCCGGGCGGAAGTAGCTGGTCATCATCCGCTGGCCGGAGAGATATTCGAAAATTTTCAGGATTTCTTCGCGTTCGCGGAAGGAGTAGAGAAAGACAGTCATTGCGCCGAGGTCGATGGCATGGGTACCGAGCCAGACCAGGTGCGACGCGCAGCGGGTTAGTTCGGCGAGCAGCACGCGGATGTATTGGGCGCGCTTGGGAACTTCGACGCCGAGAATTTTTTCGACGGCGAGGCAATAGCCGAGGTTATTCGAAAGCGGCGCGAGGTAATCGATGCGGTCGGTTAGAGTGACAATCTGCGAGTAGGTCTTCGCTTCGCAGGATTTCTCGATGCCGGTATGCAAGTAGCCGATGACCGGCTCGGCCTTGACCACGATTTCGCCATCCATTTCGAGGATGACGCGGAGCACGCCGTGGGTGGACGGGTGCTGCGGGCCCATATTAAGGACCATGGTCTGCGCGGGGCCGATTGCGGTCTCGACGGTGGTGGTCATCGGTATCCTTCGGTCGGGTAGTCGCGACGCAGGGGATGGCCTTCCCAGTCGTCGGGCATCAGGATGCGGCGCAGGTCGGGATGACCTTCAAAACGAATGCCGAAAAGGTCCCAGGCTTCGCGTTCGTGCCAATTCGCGGTGGGCCAGACGGGCGTGACGGAAGGCAGAGTCGTATCGTTACCGGCGAGACGGACTTTCAGGCGGATGCGCTCGCGGCGGTCCATGGAAACCAAGTGGTAATTGATCTCGAAGCGCGGCTCCATCGGAAAGCGGTCGGTGGGCGTGATATCCGCCAGCAAAGAAAAGCGCAGGGAAGGCTCGGTGGAGAGATATTCGGCGGCGCGGCGCAGCAATTCGCGGGGGACAACGACGGTGGTCTCGCCGCGCGATTCGAGGACTTCGGCGACGGATTTGGGGTCCCACTCCCGCAACTTCTTTACGACTGGGTTTTTATCGATGTCCGGTGATTCCACGGTGCTGTTAGGTCTCCAAGGCGCGGCTTAGACGCTCCAATCGAGCGCGCCCTTCTTCCACAGAAAAATATAACCGGCTAGCAGGATGGCGATGTATACCACCATCTCGACGAAGCCGAAAACCTTGAGGTCACTGTAAACCAAGGCCCAGGGATACAGAAAAATCGCTTCGATGTCGAAGAGAATGAACAACAAAGCTACCATGTAGAACTGGACGTGAACCGGCTCGCGGGCGTCGCCCGTGGGGCGAATGCCGCACTCGTAGGGCTGGTCCTTCTCGCGCGAACGCTTGTGTTTGCCCACCAGTGCGGACAGCACTAGCAGGGCTCCCGCCATGCCGCAGGCGAGTATAAACATCAGCAACAACGGCCCATAACTGTCTAGGTAGTTGGGAACCATGTTCTTTGCACTGGTATAATAACGATGCAAGCGCGACGGGTCAAATGAACTCTCGCGCGGATTAGATTTTATTTATTCGGAATATTCGTTTCGGCGCGAATGATAGAAGGAAACCAGCGGCTATGAGTTCCGGATTCAACACGGACATCAAGGTCGGCGAGCACGTTTTCCACGTTCAGACCGAGGACCGGGGGCCCAATCACCCGGTTATTGATACCGTCGTGTATCAAAGCGGCCGGATTCTGCACCGAAAGTCATCGAATTATGGGAAACCGGCCGAGTTACCGCCTTTTAGCGCTGAAGAAATCCGCAAACAAGTAGAGGATCAGCACCGGGCGGTGATCGAATCCGTGCGCGGCGGGGCGCTGGATGCGGAATTGGCTGCGGCTGATTTGGGCGCGCAAGCGGCGCGTTCTGCGGCAATACAAATACAGTTGCTGAATCCGGGCTCGTGGCTCAGCGCGGGAAGGGTTTCTCTGGAATTGGAAGTTTCGCGGAAGACGGACAAGCAGCCGCAGCCCGGCGCGCAGGTGGACGCGACGATCGAGGGCGCGTTGCGCGATGGAAAGCATTCGGCGCAGAGTGACGAGCAAGGCCGGGTGAAAATTCAGTTTCCGCTGCCGCCGCTGGGCAAAGGCGATTTGGCTTTGGTGATTCAGGCCAAGGCTGACGCCGGAAAAGACGAGATCCGGTTTTCGATGCGCACGCGGGAGAAGCCAGCGGAAGCGAAGCCACAATGAAAATCAAGATCAATGGGGAAGCGCAGGAAATCCCGGACGGGCTGACGGTCAGCGCGCTGCTGGAGCATTTGGGTATGGCCGGGACGCGCGTGGCGATCGAGCGGAATCTCGATATTTTGCCGCGCGCGAATTGGAACGAGACGGCCGTCGCAGCCAGCGATTCTTTCGAGATTGTCCACTTTGTCGGCGGCGGCTAGAACCGCCGATTCGTCGTTCCGCGTCTTCCGCTACTTCTTCCGCACGAAATTGAACGTACGTTTGGTGTCGCCTTTCTTTTCCCGGAAAGTCCAGGTCTCGCTGAAGTGGTCCGCGTCGTCGATTTGCAGCACCAGGCGGTGCATGTGCGAGGCGTCGGGTGTGGCCAAGTTCGTGGCGCCGGTAAAGGAAAAAACAAATTCATCGCTGCCGGCGGTTAACGCAGGCGTTTCCATGCGCGGTTGATTGCCGGCCGAACAGTAATGCGTCAACGCTAGGCGGTTGCCGTCGGGCGCGTAGAGCGTGACCATCTGGTTGTCCTGGGCGGTCTGGAAGATTTCTTCGAGGGCCGTATTGTTGGAAACCAGGCGGAAGGTGCTGGTGAAGGCCTTGCCGTTTTCGTCGGTGGATTCCCATTCGCCAACGAGGGATTTCAGGCGGTCGAAGCCGCTTTCTGGTGATGTCGCGGGCGCCTGTGACTGTGCGGGAACCGCAAGAAGGGCCAGAAGGATTGCGGCCGCCGCGATTGGGATTTTCATGATTCGCCTCCTGATAAAGAACGAATTGTTATGCAGAAGCCAGAAGTTCGCCGAGTTTGTCGAGGCACCCGGTCCAGCCCTGTTGATGATCCTTGAGCTGCTGCTCGCTCGGTAGCAGCTCGTGGGTCAAAACAACTTCGGTTGCGCCATCGCGGTCTCGAAACTCGATAGTTACCAAAGTTCCGTGCAGCGTGTCATCCGAGCGTTTTCCGTTGGCGGCGATGCGTTCGTAGCTCCAGCTGAATTTGATTTTCTCGGGCTTCACGATCTCGAGATAGGCGCAGTCCATAGCGTAGACTTCGCCGTTCGGCACGTGAATTTCCAGCTCGAACCCGCCGCCGACGCGGAAGTCGAATTTGACGTAGCGAATCACGTGCTGCTTTGCGTCGCGGCACATCCATTGGTCCATTTGTTCCTGATGCGAGAAGGCGGCGAAGACGCGTTCGCGCGGGAAGGGAAACGTGCGCCTCAGCTGCAGGGCTACCGGTGGCGTGATTTTTTTCGCTTCGGCCATGGCTTTTGCTCCTTGCTTGCAGATTCTTCCAAGAATTTGTGCAGGGAATCGAATTGAGCTTCCCAGAAGCGGCGGTAGTGCTCGATCCAGTCGGCGGCGTTTTTCATTGGCGCGGCTTTCAGGCGGCAGCGTTGGACGCGGCCTTCTCTGTTGCGGGTGACCAGGCCGGCGGATTCCAAAACGCGCAAATGTTTGGAGACGGCGGGCAGAGACATTTCGTAGGGCGCGGCCAGCTCGCTGACCGAAGCTTCGCCGGCGGCGAGCCGGGCGAGAATGCCGCGGCGGGTGGCGTCGGAGAGGGCGGCGAAAGTGGCATCGAGAGCGCCGCTGGAATAGTTAACCATATGGTTTAGTATTACTGCGAACGGAGAAATCCGTCAAGTGGAAAATTTCGAACCGCGAAATTTTTCTTTTGGGCTGAGGAAAACTACAGGTTGGGCAACAGGTGACCCATCTTTTGCTGTTTAGTCCGCAGGTAGGATTTGGAATGGTGGCTGGTGCGCGGGCGGCAGGGGACGCGTTCGACTACGCGAATGCCGCTTTGCTCGAGCTGCGCGACTTTATCAGGATTGTTGGAAAGCAGGCGCAGGGAGCGCAGGCCCAGGGCCTTCAGGGCTTCGGCAGCGAATTCGTAATCGCGCGCGTCGTCGGCGAATCCGAGGCGGCGATTGGCTTCGACGGTGTCGAGGCCGGCGTCCTGCAATTCGTAAGCTTTCAATTTGTTGATCAGGCCAATGCCACGGCCTTCCTGCGGCAGGTAGAGCAGTACGCCTGAAGGCTCTTTGGCGATTTTACGCAGTGAAAATTCGAGTTGGGCGCGGCAGTCGCAGCGCTGGGAGGTGAAAACGTCTCCGGTGAGACATTGGGAATGAACGCGAACGAGCGGCGCTTTTTTGCGGCTGGCGCTGCCGTTCAGTTTGCCATGCTGAATGGCTACGGCTTCTTCGCCGGGCTTGCCTTCGATTCCGAAAATGCGGAAATTTCCGAAAGTTGTCGGCAGAGCGGCTCCAGCCACGACTCGAACACGCGAGTTCTTTTTGGATTTTGATTTTCGCTTCATCGAATGATTGAGTATAGCAGGCGCGCCAAACTTGCTGGAGGCCAGTAGAGTGAACGACGAGCGCGGTTTCTGGCTTATCATGGTGGCGGTTCGCTCGCGATGCCCGCAGCGTAGACTCACTTCTCAGGAGAACTAATTTGATGCGAAACCCGATACGAAGATTCGCGTTCTTGTTCGTGTTAGTGGCTTCGGCCGCGGTGTACTGTGGGCCGGCGGGCGCGCAGGACGTTCCGGCGCAGCTGCAGCCGCCTGCGGGAGAAAAATTATTTCTGAAAGTGCAGGGAAGAGGCGATCAGGTTTATGTGTGCCGGACCGATGCAGCACCGCCAGCGTGGACACTGAAGGCGCCGGACGCACAGCTTTACGATAAGGATGACGAACTTTTCGGGAAACACTTTGCCGGGCCGTCTTGGCAAGCCATGGATGGCAGCAAGGTGATGGGCAAAGCCGTGGCGAATGTGCCGTCGCCCAACGCCGATTCGATTCCGTGGCTGCTGGTCAATATCGTCAGCCATGAGGGCACCGGCGTTTTGTCACGCGCGACGACGATTCAGCGCTTGAATACCAAAGGCGGCAAGGCCCCGGCGACCGGTTGCGATGCGGCGCACGCGGGACAAGAAGTTCGTGTGGCGTATTCGGCGGATTATCTTTTCTACTCGCCAAAATAGTGCTTGCGGGGCACGGGCGGTGGCTGGACTTCGCTGGCGCGTTTGGCTAACGTAGCTCGCAGCGGCCTTTCGTTTTCATTTCGTCGGCCGCTCGAGCGACATGCAACCATTTTTCTCCGGCAAAGACCTGCTGTTCGCGATGATTTTGAAGGTCGGCTTCGCGTCGGCGCTCGCGGCGCTGCTGGTCCGGTTCCGGTCGTTCCGCAATCTACTTTTCACTGAAATCCGCGATTCCGATCAGAAAGTGATGTTGCTGCTTTTCCTGACGCCTCCGCTGGCGATTGGCGTATTTCTGCGTTTGGTCGGCGGCTACCGCTTTTTCGATCTGACGCTGGAAGGTTCATTCCTAATGGGGCTGATCGGTGGCCGCATCGTGGGGCTACTGGGCGGCTCGCTGATCAGTCTGCCGGCCTTCGGGTTTCATGAATGGCTCGCGAGCCCGCTGGCGGCCCTAGTGGGATTGATTGCCGGTACGGTGCGCGAAGTGATGCCGGAGAAGGAAGATGTCTGGCATTTTGGGCCATTCCTGTGGGTGAATATTCCGCAATGGCTCTGGCGGTTGATTCGTTTTCGCAAAGGCAACTGGGCGATGCTGCCGTTGTTCACGTGCGTGGCGTTGACCGTGGCGCAGATCGAACTGGCCGACATGGTTCCGGCGCACTGGCTTTTCAGTTGGCATCCGAGCAACTGGGGCTACGCGCTGTTGGTGGTGATGTCGTCGCTGATGTGCGTGGCCACGGCGATCAAAATTTGGAACAACACGCGTATCGAAATGAATCTGGCGCAGAACCAGCAATTGCTGTTGAAAGCGCGCATGGACGCGCTGACCAGCCAGATCAATCCACATTTTCTTTTCAATACGCTGAATACAGTTTCGTCGCTGATTCGTTTCGATCCGGACATGGCGCGCGGCGTGGTGCTGAAGCTTTCCAATATTCTGCGGCGATTGCTGCGCAAGCACGAGACGTTTGTCCCGCTGCGCGAAGAGCTGGCGTTCATCGACGATTATCTGGATATCGAAGTGATTCGCTTCGGCCGCGACAAACTGCAAATTTTCAAGGAGATCGACGAGGATTCGCTGGAAACGTTTGTGCCCAGCATGCTGCTGCAGCCCATGGTGGAAAATTCGATCAAGCACGGGCTGGCTCCGCGGCTCGAAGGCGGGCAGATTCATCTGCGCGCGAAGAATCGCGACGGGCGTTTGCTGATTGAAATCGAAGACAACGGCATGGGGATTACTCCGGAGCGGCTGGCCGAGGTGTACGGCGGAGGAATCGGGATCAGCAACGTGCATGAGCGGCTGCGGCTGCTTTATGGCGACCAATTCAAAATGGATATTCGCAGCAGGGAAGGCGAGGGAACGCAGATCCACATCGAGATACCCGAAGTAGCCACGGCGGAGCCGCTGGCTACGTTTCCCTGAGAAATCGATAGAAATGGAAAGATTTCGAGCCGTGTGCGAAAACGGCTGGCCAGTTAACGCTTGTGGCAAGTCGGTCGCGCCGGCTCTCCCGACCGTCATGGTTCGCCGTAGTCTGGAGTCATGCTGAGCGCGGACGCGGGATGAAAGAGCGACTCACTGGGTCGATATTGGTTGTCGAGGATTCGGAAACCAGAATTGTTTGGTTCCGGGAAAATCTGCCACATGCGCGCGTCGTCTTGAATCCGGCTGATGCGATAGCCGCGATTAGACAGGATCGACCGGAAACGGTGTTTTTGGATTTCGATCTAGGCCTCGACAATAGCCTTGGCGTGGCTCAGCTGCTAGCCGAGGAACCGCCGACTTTGTGCGTAATTCATTCGGCTAATGAGGCAGGCGCGGCGCTCTTGAGTTCCATCCTTCCGGCCGCGATTGTTTTGCCATACGCATCATTCAAGATTAGGCGCGATGCGACGGACGTGCCGGAGATCGTTTGGAGCGCTGATGCCGGACGGAGCACGCAAGGTGTCGGAGAGCACGACCTTGGCGAAATCGAGTGAAGTGGTATCCCTCCTTAGGCTGCATAGTTCGGTCTTTGCGCTAAATAAATGAAACGAAGAGGTTTAGTAGGGACTAGACACTGGGCCCCGGACTACAGTATCTTCAGTTATGACTGAAACACTAGAAGTTCGCGAAACTCCCGAAGCTACCAAATCCGCTCTTTCTCCCGTCGCCCAAAAATTCATCCTGCATTGGGGCGAAATGGGGACGCGCTGGGGTGTGAACCGCACCGTAGCGCAGATCCATGCTTTGCTATATCTCTCGCAGCGGCCGATGCCGGCGGACGAGATTGCCGACACGCTGTCCGTGGCGCGGTCGAACGTCAGCACCAGCCTGCGCGAACTGCAGGGCTGGCGCATCGTGCGGGTGGCGCCGATTCTGGGCGACCGCCGCCAGCATTTCGAATCGATGAAGGACATCTGGGAGATGTTTCGGGTGATTCTGGATGAGCGCAAGAAGCGCGAGATCGACCCCACGATTCGCGTGCTGGGCGAGTGTATCGCCGAAGCAGGGAAGGCGGGGCCGTCGGAAGCTTATGCGCGCCAGCGCATCAACGAAATGCTCGAATTCATCGCCGGCATGGATACGCTGTTCCAGGAATTTCAGCATTTGCCGCCGACCGCCGCGCGCGGTTTGATTAAGCTACGCGGGCGGGTGAAAAAGCTGCTGCCCGGATAGCCCCCTCGGCCCAAAGGTTTTTCTTCATTTCCCGCGGAAGCAGGTAATCAACCCCGCAAGCCATCCCCGCATCACACAGCCGTTGCGGCATCGGTTCCGGCCGCTGCGGCCAAGAATGTCGTAGAATCACCAGCGAAAACCTATGAGCGCAATCCGAGTCATGACCGACGACGATGAGAAGAGCAGCCCGATCGGAGCGATCGCTCTGGCGGCGCTGGCGATCGTGGTCGCGTTGTTCACCGTAAAGTTTGGTTTGCAGACGCTGACCTGGGTGGAAGGAAAAATGTGGGCGGCGCAGACGTCGTGGTTGAAGGTGGTGCCGCAGACGTTGCCGGCTCCCGCGGCTGCGCCGGTGCTGACGGCGAAGACGCCGCAGATTAAGGCGTACGATTTCGAAGTGGTTGCGCCGTGGCCGGGGAATCCGAAAGCGGTGCCGACGGAAACCAGCGTGGCCTTTCATTACGATACCGGGCAGGTTTTGGTTTTCTTCGATCCGGAAGCGCAACTGGATACTTTGCGCTCGATTCAAAATTCGAACCCGCTCGAATATCAGAAATTTTCGAATGTGTTCGCGGATAAACCCATCGATTCGAATTATGCGCTGTATCGCGAGGTGTATAGCGCTTCGCCCGCGCAGCTTTCGCCGTTCATGGACGCGCGCGACGCGATGCGGCTGAATGTTTTGCTGCTGTGGAAGCTTTCGTTCGGGCCGGACCTGTCGCCAGAGAGCGGATTTTATTCGTTCGACTGGAACACGATTCGTGGGTTTCAGTTTGGGGATCCGGCGAAAGGCGCTCCGGTGGCGCTGCGGGCGTTCGATGATCGCGGGCACCAGTTCCGGTTCATGCTTTCCACAGCTCCGGGCGCGACGGGGAAAATTACGCAGGATGACGTCGATAAGATTTTGCAGACGGTGCAGCCGGTGCCATTCGCAGACCGCTAGTGCGCGGCTTCAGGGGCTAAAGCCCGTTTTTTGGCGAGCTTTATGACGGCACTAAAGTGCCGCCCTTCCGGATCGATTCCTGGCCAAGGTTGGCTTTGGTGTTCTGCTTAATTACGGCAGGCCGGGATCTCTTTTTTGCCAGGCGTTATGACGGTACTGAGGTTCCGCTCTTCTTATTCACCTTCAATTCTTGTCTTGATTTATTCTCGAAGAGAATTTAGAGGTGGGGGCCGCTTGCGTTTGATTCAGCTAAAACCTTCCGGTAGTACGCCTCGTACATGGGGATCACGTCGTTGGCGCAGTAGCGGGCCTTGGCGTTGACGCGTGCGAGTTTGCCCATGGCGCGGCCGCGGTCGGGGCGAGTGAGGATTTCGAGGGCGTATTTCGCGCCGGCTTCGACGTCGCGGACGGGGATCAGGTAGCCGTCGACGCCGTTGGTTACCACTTCGGGCAGGCCGCCGACGTTGGAAGCGATAACCGGAACTTCGGAAGCCATCGCTTCCAGCGCGGCGAGACCGAACGATTCCACTTCGCTGGGCAGCAGGAACAAATCCGCAAGGCCCAGCTTTTCCTGCACGCGATCCTGTTTGCCCATGAAGAAAACATCTTTGGAAAGGTTTTTCTTGCGCACGATGTATTCGGCGGCCCCGCGGTCGGGGCCATCGCCCATCATGACCAGCTTGGCGGGAATTTTTTCGCGGACCTTAGCGAAAATCTCGACTACATCGGTCACGCGCTTCACTGGACGAAAATTAGAAAGGTGCATCAGGATGGGCTCGTCGTTCTTGGCCCATTTGCGGCGCGCGGCCTGATCGTCGCTGCGTTTGTAGAGATCGCAATTCACGAAGTTGGGGATGACTTCGATAGCGCGCTTGATTTCAAATTCGCGGTAGGTTTGCGCGCGCAGATATTCGGAGATGGAGGTCACTCCGTCGCTCTGCTCGATGGAGAAACGCGTGATGGGCAGGTAACTTCGGTCGTTGCCGACCACGGTGATGTCGGTGCCGTGCAGGGTGGTGATGAACGGCAGTTTCTTGGGCGCGGCCATCATGCGCGCCAGCAGCGCGCTGACCGAGTGCGGGATGGCGTAATGCACGTGCAGCAGGTCGAGCTGTTCGGCCACGGCGACTTCGATCATTTTGGTCGCGAGCGCCAGGGTGTAGGGCGGATGATCGAACAGCGGGTAGGCGGTGACTTCGACTTCATGAAAATAGATTCGTTCGAGGTGCGAGGTCAGGCGGATGGGCATAGCGTAGCTGATGAAATGAATCTCGTGGCCGCGGGCGGCCAGCTCGATGCCGAGTTCGGTGGCGACAACTCCCGACCCGCCGTAGGTCGGGTAGCAGGTGATTCCGATTTTCATGGGACCTCGTGGCCTCGAAACTCTAACAGCCGCTCGTTGGAAACGCCAAGATGCGAGCCCTGCTTGCACCCTGCGGTTCGCGGGTGATACGTTTTGCCCCGGCGCGCGGCCAAGTCTTTACTTAGACGAGGCAACACCAGTTCCCGATGCGACGACTTTCAGGCAAAGTGGCGTTCATTACCGGCGGCGGCACCGGCATCGGCCGGGCGTGCGCACTGGCTTTCGCCTGCGAAGGCGCCAAAGTGGCCATTGTGGGCCGACGGCCGGAGCCGCTGAAGGCGGTGGTCGGCGAAATCGAGGCGGCGGGCGGTGAAGCGGTGGCGTTCGAGTGCGACGTGACCTACAAGGCCAGCGTCGGAGCGGCTATCGCTGGTGCTGAAAAGCGATTTCAGAAGGTCGACGTATTCGTGAATAATGCGGGAGCGGTGGTGGTAGCCACGGCGGAAAATACGTCGGACCAGGATTGGGACCGGGTACTGGCGGCGAACCTGACCGGGACGTTTTACATTTCGCGGGCGGCGCTTCCCGTGCTGCGTCGGGCGGGTGGCGGAACGATTTTGAACATTGGTTCGATTCTGGGGATGGTGGCGCGGAAGGACCGGGCGGCTTACTGCGCGGCCAAAGCTGGGATCGGCGGTTTGACGCGCGCGATGGCGCTGGACCACGCCGGGGATAAAATCCGAGTGAATTGCATCTGCCCGTCGATCGTGGAGACCGAGCTGGGAAGGATGACCATGGCGGCAACGCCGGATGCTCAAGCCGAACGTGCACGAAGGATCGGCGAGATTCCCGCGGCGCGGCTGGGCACCCCCGAGGACGTCGCCATGATGGCGGTGTATCTCGCGTCGGACGAATCGTCGTGGGTTACCGGCGCTTCGTTCCCGCTCGACGGCGGATTAACGGCTTACTAATGCGAACACCGAAACTACCCACCGGAGCGCTGAAGAAGAGCCAGGAGGCGCTCGCCGCCCGGCAACTGCGGGACCGCTTAAAACACAACAGCACGGCGCGGCAGATGGGATTCACGCTGGTGAAAGCCACGCGCGGCCGAGTGCTGTTGGGTATGAAAATCGACGCGCGGCATTTGCAGGTGCATGGAGTGGTTCATGGCGGCGTGCTCGCGGCGCTGGCTGATACCGCCGGAGGCTTGGCCAGTTACATGGCGTGCCCGCTGGGGACGCGCGTCGCCACCGTGGAAATGAAGATCAATTATCTGGAGGGGGTCGAGCGCGGCCGCTTGACGGCGGACGCGCAGGTGGTGCGCATTGGCCGGCACTTATCGGTGGTCGATTGCGATGTTACTGACGATGCGAATCGATTGGTGGCGAAAGCGTTGATGACCTTCTTCGTGGGGCCGTTTGCCACGCGGGCAATCAAGTAAAAACAAAATTCAGCCAGAACAAACATAACAGCAATTTGAACCCGTCACGCCGGCACAAACTGCTGCTTCTCGATTAATCCTCGTCGTGGTGCCCGTGGCCGTTCGAACCGTTTGAGCCATTCGATCCGTGGGCGCCATTCAGACCACTGCTGCCGCCCTGCGCCGCGTCCTCGCCATCCTTATATATGTATTTGATGACGTGCTTGTAGAGGAGCAGGTTGGGGCTGCCGACGCGGGTCAGCTTGATGCAATCGCGGTCGTACCATTCGACGCTGCCATGCACGATTTCGCCGTCGGTTAGGACTACTGCTACGGAAGTGCGGCTTTGCATCTGCTTCACGAAGTAAAAATTTTCCGCGTGGGTCTGTTCGGGTGGCGCGGGCTTTTTTCTTTGCGGTACGGCTTGCGGAGCAGGCGCGGCCGCGCGCGCCGGAAACTGCTGCTCCTTGACATCGGTCAGAGTAGGCCGGAAAAGCTTACGATTTACCATAAAGGCTCCCTCGGGTGCTGTGCTTATAAGTGTTAAGACTGTCCGAGTAGTGATTGGGTTGCAGTAAATTGAAAAGAAAATTCAAATCATTCCAATTGGGCAATTCGGGCGAACCGGACTAGCGATGGCTGTACGAAACGAGCAGCGAATCCAACCCCAGCTGGCGGCTAATGTTGCGCCGCAGCCGGGATTCCAGCTGATCCAGCCCTTGGGTGGCCTGCAGAACCCATCCGAAATCGATCTGACGGCTCAAAGCTTGCAGTTCAGGCTGCAGATCGGGATTTCGAGTGAAACTGTTCCGCGGACCCTGGGAAAGTTCGAGAAGGTCTGTAAGAAGACTATAGAGCAGCGTCAGTATAGTTTCAAACGATTCCTTCTCTTGTTTAGATAATTGCGCGGTCGCCGCAAAAAGTTCCGAAGATTTTCCGCCGTGGATGGCTTGCTCGACGAGGCGCAGGATGCTGCGGCGCAGGCGGGTGGATTCTTCGAGGTTCAGGTTCAGGGCGGCGCCCGGGCTGCCGCAAGCCAGTTGGGCGGCGAGTTTGCGTTCGGCGGGCTTTTTGTCGGTGTGCTTCTTGAGGAATTCTTCGATCTGTTCTTCCGCGACCGGCGCCAGGTGGAATTGCAGGCAGCGCGAGCGGATGGTCTGCAGCAGGGAATCGGGCGTCGGGGCCAGCAGAATCAGCGTGGCGGATTCGGGCGGTTCTTCCAGGATTTTCAGGAACAGGTCGGCGTCATTCCAGCGCATGGTGTCGGCGCCTTCGATGATGAAGATGCGGCGGCGGCCCTGCGGTTTGAAGTAGGCGGCGCGCTGGACGGCGCGGAGTTGGCCGACGCGAATCAGCGGCCGGGCAACGGGACTGAGGCGGCGGACCGGGTCGGGGACGAGCAGCCAGACGTCGGGATGCGGCTCGATGATCAGCGGCATGCGTTCGACGGCGGCCGCGTCGGCGCTTTCGCCGCGCTCGGTGAGGCCGGCCTTGATCAGCGGCGCGGGGTCAGCGAGCGGCGCCATGCGGCGGCAGGAATCGCATTCGCCGCAGGAATCGTCCTGGAGGCGCTCGCAGTTCGCGGCTTGCGCGAACATGCGGGCCAGCGTGTATTTTCCGATGCCCTGCGGGCCGGTGAAGAGCAGCGCGCTGGGCGCGCGGCCGCGGAGCAACATGCCGCGCAGCGCGGTGACGATGCGTTCGTTGCCGAGGAATTCGCCGAAGCCCATGGTTTAGTTTCCCGCCCGTTCGGCCGCGAAGATGCGCGAAGTGACGGAGGCTAGAACTTCGCGGTGAATGTCTTCGGGCGAGCGCAGATTGTTGGCGTTCGCGTTGCCATGGCATTCGATCGTGACCCAGTTTGATTGCCGGGCCAATTGGTCGTACACCTCTGAGGCTGTGGTTAGGTGGGCGAGATCCGCTTCCTGAATGTCGCGGCGCAGGCGGGTGTAATCGCGTTTGGCTTTTTCTCCGACGAGGCGGTGCGCTTCGGCGGGGGTGACGCGCAAATAGACGACAAGGTCTTCCTGGGGCAGCGCGTAGATTTCGTATTCGAGCTGGTTCAGCCAGGCCAGGAATTCGCCGCGCTTTTCGCGCGGGACACGCGAGCCTTGATGCGCCAGATTTGAGGCGACGTAGCGGTCGGCCACGACAATTTTCCCGGCATCGAGATCTCTGCGTATGGCCGGTGCGGTTTGCATGCGATCTCCGGCGTAAAGCATTGCGGAAAAGTGCGGATCGACAGTATCGAGCGCACCGAAGTCGCCGTTCAGAAATTGGCCGACCAGCTTGCCGAAGAAGCCTTCGTAATTGGGGAAGGCAATTTTGGCGGCGGCGACGCCTTTGGATTTGAGCGCGGCCTCGAGCAGGTCGATCTGCGTGCGTTTGCCGGAGCCGTCGATGCCTTCGATGACGATGAATTTCCCGCGAGTCGGCATGGATTGGGGCAAGTTTATCACACGGTTGCAGATCGGGCTGCTGCGGCCAAGCGCGGAGTCTCGCCGCGACGGCGTGCTAGAATCGCGCCATGGGCGAAGCGCTTTCGATGCTTGCCGCGAATCTTGCACAGATTAAGGAGCGCGTGGCCCGCGCCGCGCAGCGCGCCGGGCGACGTGCCGAGGAAATCACGATTGTCGCGGTCACCAAGACTCATCCGGCTGAAACGATTCTGGCGGCTTACGAGGCTGGGTTGAGGCACTTCGGTGAGAATCGCGTACAGGAATTCGAGGGCAAGGTTCCGTCACTCGCGAAGCTCGAGGCTACCTGGCATTTGATCGGTCACTTGCAAAGCAACAAATCGGCGCGGGCGGCGCGGTTGTTCAATCGCATCGATTCAGTCGACAGCTTGACGCTGGCGCAGCGGCTCGATGCTGCCGCAGCTGCCGAAAATAAAAAACTTGGCGTGCTGATCGAAGTTCACCTGAGTGACGAAACGACGAAGAGTGGCGTTTCTGAGGCCGAGCTGCCGGAGCTGGCTGAAAGCGTTGCCACATTTCCGAATCTTCAACTGCATGGCCTGATGACCATTCCACCGTTCCTCGACAATCCCGAAGACGTTCGTCCGTTTTTCCGCAGACTCGCCGAAATTCGCGAGAAAGTGTCGCGGCGTATCGCCAAACCGCTGCACGTGCTGTCCATGGGCATGAGCCATGATTTTGAGGTGGCAATCGAAGAGGGTGCTACGGAAATCCGACCCGGCACCGCGCTGTTCGGCGCGCGCCCGGCGAAAATCGCAGGCGATGATTCGGCTGGAGTCGCCGGCGGGTGAAAACATGAACGCGGGCAGTTTGGCCATCTTGTGTCACGTTTGAAGCTACGCATCTCGGCTGCTAGAATCGTGGGCGCTGTGCGCACGAAAAGGACCGACGCAATGCCGGATATTCAAGCGATTCAGCACGAACTGAAAGCCTACAAGCTCGATGGGTGGCTGTTCTTCGACCATCACCACCGCGATCCGATCGCCGGGCGCATTCTGGGATTGAAAAGCGACGCGATGGTCACGCGGCGCTGGTTTTATTTCATTCCGGCGAAGGGCGAGCCGCGGAAGCTGGTGCATAAAATCGAGCAGGGCACGCTGGATTCGCTGCCAGGGAAGACTTTCTTGTACGCGGGCTGGGAGGAATTGCACAAGGCTCTGCCAAAACTGCTTTCCGGCGCGAAGACCATCGCCATGCAGTATTCGCCGGAAAACAACATTCCGTACATCGGGCTGGTCGATGCCGGAACCATCGAATTAATTCGCAAGATGAAAAAGAAAATTGCCACTTCCGCCGACCTGGTGCAGAAATTCGAGGCCAGTTGGACGCCGGAGCAACTGGCGGGGCATCTTGAGGCGGGAAAGCTGGTCGATCGCATTACGCGCGAAGCATTTCAACGCGCCGCAAAATATGTGCGCGAAGGCAAGCCCATCGGCGAATTCGAGTTGCAGCAATGGATCGTGGAACAGTTTCGCGCGAACGGCTTGGTAAACGTCGACCCGCCGATCGTAGCGGTGCAGCCCAATAACGGAAATCCGCACTACGAGCCCAAGGCGGAATCGTCGCGACCGATCCGCGCCGGAGATTTGCTGCTGCTCGACATCTGGGCGAAATTGAATCGCCCCGGCAGCGTGTACTACGACATCACCTGGGTCGGGTACCTTGGCGAACGCGTGCCGGACGCCTACGCGAAAATTTTCCGTATCGCGCGCAATGGTCGCAACGCCGCGATTCAGTTCGTGCAGGAATCCGTGGCCAAGAAGCGCACGATTCGGGGCTGGGAAGTCGACAAGGTTGCGCGCGAATCGATTCGCAAGGCCGGTTACGGCAAATTTTTCGTGCATCGCACCGGGCACAGCATCGGCCAGGAGCTACACGGCAACGGCGCGAACATGGACGGCCTGGAAACGCGCGACGATCGCAAAATCGTGCCGAACACCTGCTTTTCGGTAGAGCCGGGAATTTATTTGCCGGAATTCGGCATCCGCACCGAGATCAATATGTACGTCGACGAAAAAGAAGCGCGCGTCACCGGTGCGATTCAGGATGAAATTATTCCGCTGCTGGCCTAGGTCAATTTGAACGAATCCCCGGCGCCCGAAACGATTATCGTTCCCGTTCCCACTGAAACTGTCGCGGCAAAGCCGCGCCCGCGGATGCTGCGGGCAAGTTTCAGCTTCGCTGGGCTGGGCGTGGCGATTCTGGCGTGGGCGTTGCCCGGGCTGGGCCATCTGGTGCTGGGCCGCTGGCGGCGCGCGCTGACGTTCTTCGTTAGCGTCGGCGGGCTGGCGATTGGCGGCTACCTGATGCGCGGGAATGTTTTTCCGGAACATGCGACGGACGCATTTGGAAGACTCGGCTTCTTCGCCGACGCGGGGACGGGAATCTTTTACTATCTTTCGCGATTTTTTGAGAAGGCTGGGCCGGACGTTTCGCGCGCGCTGGGGGATGACGGCACGCGTTTCGTCGCCGCCGCGGGAATCGTAAATCTGCTGAGCGCTTTCGACGCTTACGAAATTGCGGCGGGGCGGCGACGCTAATGCCCATCCATCATTTTGCGGCCATGTGTCTTTTCGCGTTGCTCGTGGCCATGGCGATGGCGGCGCTGGGGCAGCGCAGCGGATTCCAGCGTTTGCGTTACGCGATTTGGTCGTTCGCGTTATTTATTTTAATTGGCGTGGGCATTGCCTGGGCGATGTACCCGTTCAGCCGTTAAGGGGCCGATTCGATGAAAACATTTGTTGCGGCATTGATGTTGGTGGCGATGTTCGCTCCTGCCGCCGTCGCGCAAAACCGTGCGGTCATCGTTGACGCCGGAAAAGTGGCCGGAGTGATCAAGCCGCTGGAAGGTGTGAACGGCGGTCCCGCGCCGCAGACGGCGGAATTGCCGAATCTGGTGGAGCAATACCGCGCGGCGAACATCAATATCGTACGCACCCACGATTACATGGGCCCCACGGATATCGACGCGCGTTTCACGCCCGATGGCGCGACGCTGGCCTGGCTGGTTCCCGATGCCGCTGAGCGCCACGCGATGGTCGCAGCCGGAAATGCCGCCACGATTTTTCCGGATTGGAGCAAGGATCCCGAAGATCCCGGGAGCTATCGTTTCGGACCCACCGATATCGCGGTGAACGCCATCGTTGCGTCCGGCGCCGAAGTGTACTACCGCATCGGCCGCAGCTGGGGCGCGAGCCCGGAGCCGCCGCCGGACTTCGATAAATTCGCCAACGTGGTGAAGCACGTAGCCATGCATTACAACCAGGGCTGGGCCAACGGCTTTCACGATCACATCCGCTACTGGGAGTTTTGGAACGAGCCGGAGACCTTCTGGTCGGGCAAGCCCGAACAGTTTTATTTGTTGTACGAAAAAACGGCGCGGGCCTTGAAGGGCAGCGACCCAGCGTTGCAAGTGGGCGGAGTGGCGATTGCCATTCCGTTTGCCCCGCAGGTGTATCGCGAAGGCTTCCTCGACTATTGCCGGACGCACAATGTGCCGCTCGATTTCTATTCCTGGCACACCTACGAGGATGACACCGCCGATCCGTTCGCGCCGGTCCGGTTTGCGCGCGAAATTCGGCGAGTGCTGGACGAACACGGATTCGACAAAACGCCGAGCATCCTGAGCGAATTCAACCGCAGCGCCGATTTCACGGAGCCCATGAAGGCAGAGCTGCGCAGCGCCGACAACGCGGCATTTGTCGCCACCGCGCTGATTTATCTGGAGAATGATGCGGCGGTCGAGCGCGCGATTTTCTACCGCGGCGACGCGTCGTGGATGGGACTTTTCGATCTACAGAAGAACCCGTTCAAGCCCGCGTTTGCGATTCGCGCGGTGGGCGAAATGCAAAAATCGCCGGAGCGCGTTCCGGCGACGGGCGGGGACGGGGATGGTTTTGCGGTTCTGGCGGGGCGCTCAACCGACCAGAAAAACGTGCGCGTCCTGATTAGCAACTATGAAATTCCGGCGAACTACCAACCGAACATCATGGTGCCGCCGGCGGAATTCCTGGAAAAAGCGACGCTGCCCGATTTTTCGAAGGTGAAAAAGCCGGTGAGCCGCCAGATTGTTTACAAAAATAATTCCGGATACGACCTGACCGTCCGGAATCTACCCTGGGGCAAGAAGGCCTTCACCGTGCAGCGCTACCGGCTGACCAATACGGAAGATCTGACGCCGTTAGCGGCTACGGAAAGTAAGGGCGGGGAACTGAAAATTTCGAATGCTTTGCCGCCTCCGGGAATCGAATTGATCGTCCTGACCGAAAAATAACGGCGCTGTTCGCAAGTCGCGCAACGCCCGTCCAGCGCTGGTTTGACACGTTTTTCGCTGCGATGTTACAGTCTGTTAGGCGCCGAAGTAGCTCAGTGGTAGAGCAGTCGATTCGTAATCGACAGGTCGTGGGTTCAACTCCCACCTTCGGCTCCATTCCTGCCCGTTGCCGTTCCAGAATTAAAGTCCACGAAAGTCCGCTAGTAACCAGATTGGTGCGCTCAACGCCGGCGCAATTGACACTTCTACCCCCTCTGTCAAAATTGCCTTACAGCATCCCACGCTTAAAAATCAAAGGAGTTCCGCATGATGATTCTCCAGCGCTCGATTGCGGTCGTATTGTGTTCACTGCTCGTTACCTTGCCGGCCATGTCTGAGCCGCAAGCGGGCGGCAGCCAGTCCGCCGGCCAGATTACGGCCATGATTCCCTCGGCCACGTTGAATTCGAAAGAGGCAAAAACGCAGGAAGGCCTGAACTGGAACGATCTGCTGCAAACCGAACACTCTGGGCGCGTGCGCGCTGGTCTGACGGATGGATCGATCCTGAGCCTGGGCTCGGACAGCCAACTGCGCATCGTGCAGCACGACGCCACGGCGCAGCAGACTTCGCTGGAAATGGATTACGGCAAAGTGCGCAGTCAGGTGGTGAAGATCACTCGTCCCGGCGGGAAATTCGAAACCAAGACGCCGAACGCGGTGATTGGCGTGATCGGCACCGATTTTTACGTGGGATACGAAGCCAACCGGACCACGGTTATTTGTTACAAGGGCCGGGTTTCGGTAACGCCGACGGGAAATGCGACGGTGACCAATACCGCCGGGCAGACCACGTCCTCGCCAAATTCGGTGACCCTAGACCCCGGACAAATGGTGGTAATCACCTCGGAAATTCCGCCGGCGGGTTTTCAATCTTCGACCACCCCTCCGGATGTGTTGCAGGCTAGCCTGACCGCCACGGATATCAACGTGAATGCGGGCGGCGGCAGCAACCCCACTGAAGTCGCGAAGCATGGACATACTTTGCGCTGGGTGCTGGTGGGCACGGCGGTGGCCGTCGGACTGGGCCTGGGGCTCGGACTATCGCAAAGCGGCGGCGGTGGCCGAAAAGTTGTAACCAATCCGGGGAACTAAGACGAACCGGCTCGGCTTGCCGCACCGCTCGTATCGAACATGAAACCGTCACAACCGCGAGCGTCCCGCCGGATGGAAGGGCTGGGACGCTTCGCGCTTCGGCATCTGGATCTGGGAGTAGCAGCGCTGGTCACCCTCGCGGGACTGGCGCTGTTTGCATTTTCGGGTCTGGAGAGCAGCGCGCAATCCGGTTTCGTTTTTCTACAAAGCATTGAAGAGAGTTCGCTCGACCTCCGTTTTGAAACACGCGGCGTGCGACCGCATGACGATCGCATTGTGATCGTTGGGATCGACGAAAAAACCTTGCAGCAAATCGGTTCGTTTCCCCTCCCCAGGAAAGCCTACGCCAAGCTGGTGAATGAATTGAACCGCGGCGGCGCGCGGGTCATTGCTTTTGACGCGACCTTTCCGGTGCCGGAAAGCAACTCCGCGGTCGAAGCTCTGAATAAATTGCGTAGCGACGTGGCTTCGGAGGCGCCGCCGGCCGTGCTCGCCCAAATCAATGAACTCGAAGCGGCCAGCGATCAGGATGCGCTGTTTGCCTCGGCGATGAAGAACGGCGGGAACGTGGTGTTGGGGCATATTTTTCTGGATCAGCAGCGGGCGCAGGCGGCGAACGCCAAAGCTGCGGAAGATTACCTCAACATTATTTGGGCGCACGCCTTTCCGCAGGTCGTTACGGTTGGATTCAAAAAAGGAGCTCCCGGGGAGGCCGGGTCCGTCACGCAAATTTCGCGCGAGCGCGACGAAGCGTGGACTAGGAATGGCGGAACGGCGGCGCAGGGCGTGGAAGCGAACATCGCGAAGCTCGCGGATGCGGCGGCGTCCTACGGCTTCATCGACATTCATCCCGATTCCGACGATACGCTGCGCCACGGATTGCTGGTCGTGCGCTACAAGGACCAGGATTTTTATCCCTCGCTGGCCGTCGAAGTGGTGCGGCTCTACGAGAAAATTCCGGATCAAAGAGTCGTCGCCTATATTTCGCCTAATGGTCTGGATCACCTCGAATTGGGATCGCACGTGGTGAAGCGCCCGCGAGACGGCAGCGCGCTGATCAATTACACCGGGCCGTACCGGACGTATAAGCAATATTCGATGTGGGATGTGATGAGCGGCGCGCTTGGGCCGGAAACTTTTCGCGACAAGATCGTGCTGGTCGGCGGCACCGCGGTGGGCATCGGCGATATTCGAACTACACCGTTCCAGAGCGCCGGCACTCCATATATGGGGGTGGAAGTTCACGCGAATATCATCGACAACCTGCTGCACAGCCAGGAAAAAGGGCGCGGATTCCTGCAGCGTGGCGCGCGCGAAGAAATGATCGACATCGGTTTCATCCTGCTGTTTGGAGTGGCATTCGGATTTCTGTTCAGCCGGATCACGCCGCTGTATTCCACGATTCTGGTGATCGTCACGCTGTTTGGATTCGGCTGGTTCGTTTATTACATTTTTGCGAGCAAAGGGCAGTGGCTCAGTTTCGTGATTCCGGCCGCGACTCTGGCGGCGAACTACGCGGGAATCACCAGCGTGCGCATGGTGCGCGAAGAAAGCGAGAAGCGGAAGATTCGCAAGACATTCTCGCAATACTTGTCGCCCGGCGTGATTGAGCTGATCGAAAAAGATCCGGAGAAATACATTCGCACCGGCGGCGAGATGAAAGAGCTGACGATTCTGTTCAGCGACATTCGCGGGTTTACCACCATTTCCGAGAAATTGACACCGGACGAGTTGGTGCAACTGCTGAACGAATACTTCGGGCAGATGACCGAGATCGTTTTCGATACGAACGGCACGCTGGACAAATACATCGGCGACGCGATCATGGCGTTCTGGGGATCGCCGTATCCGCAGGAAGATCACGCGTTCCGCAGTTGTTCCTGCGCATTGCAAATGGTCAGCGGGTTGGCCAAACTGAATGAAAAATTGCGAGCGGCCGGGCGGCCGCCGATTGGCATCGGCATCGGCTTGAACACCGGGGCGGTCAACGTCGGGAACATGGGCTCGGCGCGGCGGCTTTCCTGGACCGTGATGGGCGACAACGTGAATCTGGCGTCGCGCCTCGAAGGAATCACCAAGGAATATCACGTGCAGCTGATCATCAGCGAAGCGACCTACCGCCAGGTGTCGAGCCAATTTGTTTGCCGCGAACTGGACAAGATTCGGGTGAAAGGGAAGACGCTGCCGGTAAATATTTACGAACTAATGGACGTGGCGAAAAACCGCGCGCTGCATCAGTCTTTGCTCGACGGGTTCGACGGCGCGATGCAGGAATATCGCAAGCAAAATTGGGGCCGGGCGGCGGAGCTATTCGCCGAGGTGCTTTCCAGTTTTCCGGATGACGGGCCGACGCAGGTGTTTCTGGAGCGCGCCGTCGAGTTTTCCGAGAATGCGCCGGAAGGCGAATGGGATGGCGTCTACGTGATGAAAACCAAGTAGCCGCCGGTTATGGCTTACGAACTAATTTCCCCGGCCCAGCCGCGATAATTCAAACGAGCCCCGAACTTCTTTCGCTTTTTCCCAGTCGTGGTACACGTGGCATTCAAAGCAGCGCGACTCGGCTGAATTCTTTCCTTCGTGATGGCAAGTTTGGCAGGTCTTAATCCCGGGGATGAGCACGTCGCTCGTTTCCCGGCTGGTTGCGGCCTGGGTGTGGCATTCGGCGCATTTCAGCAACTTGTGCGTGTCGTGATCGAAGACGGCGTGCTGGAACCAGCGCGCTTTGATATTCGAATTCGCCACGACCGGCAGTGGCGCTTGTTTTGGAAAGCTTAACGCATGGCATTGCGCGCAGGTCTTGCGCCAGAGCAGTTGCTCGGATTCGGCGACTTTCAAATCCACCCATCGCTGCTGGCTGAGGATGCGGAAGGCGGCCGGAAGCGGCCGCTGCGGCAGGTCGCGTTCCGGAATCGGAGCGGCGACGCGGAGCTCGGATGGATGCGACGGAATGTAGGCCTGAAATTTCTGCACCAGAAACGCGTGGATCACTTCCGGCGTATCGTGCGGCACGCCCTCCTGAAAACGCTGATCGAATTGCAGGCCGTGACAGCCGGCGCAGTGTTTGGCGTAGGCGATGGGCGACATGTACGCGCGCCGATAGTCCATCGACGGCGGAAGCGACTTTTCGGCAATGGCGACCTGATGCGCGGAGGCGGTCGAAGGGGAAGTCTCGGCGCCACCGACGATTCCATATTTCCATTGCGCATCGGTTGTGGCTGCGGGCCGGTGGCAATCCTGGCAATCCAGATCGACCAGGCCGACGGGTCCGCGAAGATTGTGTTTTAGATGCACGAAGTGGTTGAACTTGATGGTGCCGGGATCGCTGCTGCCAAACTGCACCGCGGCAAATTCCGGATGGTCGCCGTCGAAGCGCGTGATGGCATGCGCAAAATGCGGAGTGTTGCCGCCCGTAGTGTGCAGATTGGCGTGGCACTGCGTGCAACTGACTTGCGAAACCGCGGCTAGGCGCAGATGGCCGCGATGTTCTTCGTGGCAGGAGGCGCAAGTCGGCGTGAAAACCTGATTCGTGTGGTGGATAGGTCCGTCGTGACACGATTCGCAGCCTTGATTACTGGCTTTGGCGCTGAAGACGCCGGCTTGCTTGACATGACACGCATTGCATTGAGTCGAAAGAATTGCGTGCGCGGTGGAAACTCTTCCGCCGCTATACACATGATTGTCGCGCGCGAACGCGAACCAGCCGAGCCACAGAATCGCCGCCAGCGGCGCAGCCACGGACAAAATGAAACGCCAGCGCCGGAAGGGATGCGGGCGCTTGAAGTAGCTGAGGTCGATGCGCTGCGCGAGTTTTTTGGTTGAGAGCTTGGCTCGAGCCACAGTTTCCCGCTTCTATTTCAGTTTCGGTGCCGCTTTCAGTACCGCAACGCCATGATGGCGTGAATGCATCCGAGCAGCAGCAGCGCCAGCGACAATGGAATGTGCAGCATCAGCCAGCCGTGCAGCCAATGATGCATGCGCACTTGGCGGCGCAACTGGCGCTCTTCTTCGCAAATTTCTTCGAGCTTGCGGGTGGCGTCATGCGCGGTTTCGGGCAGCACGGTGCGTAGGCCGTCGAAAATCCGGGCGGAAACGTCGCTCCTGGCGAGCGGTTGATTTCGTAAGTGCCGGTGCTTCAAGAACGGGCGCAACTGCCGGGTGTAGAAGTCGCGCAGCGGCACGACGGCGGCCGGGGCGGCGGTGGCGACCGCGACGGAACCTCCGCCGGAAAGCGCGACGTTTTCGGTTTGCGGGGAGCCGCAGACGCGGTGCACCAGCGAGTCGGCTTCGACGACGAGTTGGTCGCGGACGTGATCGATCTGCTCGAAGATCGTTTCCATGGGAACGTCCGACGTCATCATTCTGGGCATGTAATGCTGTAAAGCCGCGCCCAGCAGCCCACTGGCGACGACGGTGATCAGCAGAATCATCAGCACTTTGGTCAGCACGCCGCCGAACTGAAATCCAGCGTGGAAAAAAATCATGGGCAGGCTGAGCAGGCCCAGCCACAGATGGCCGCGCATCCAGGTTTGGGCCCGTCCCAGACGCCACACCGCTACTTTTTTTCGGGCGGCCAGCAGGCCGGCGAAAATCATGAACGCGAAACCGATGACTCCGAAGGTCAGGCCGATCGCGCTGCCGCCGCTCGGCCCCGCCGGGGAGCTGGCCGCGTAAGCGATGTAGACGAAAAGCGCCGCGCCGAAAATGATTGCCGAAGCGATTAGCCATTTGCGGTGTGTGGCATCAATGCGCATATGCGTTCGCTTCGGTACCTCCCTGGCCGGAAAAACTAATCCTTTGGAGACTTGTCCGCCGACTGCTGCAACAGGCTGGCGAAAAATTGCCGCGGGTCCACGCGATGCGCGGCGTCGTGCGGACACGCATAGACGCAGCTGGGCTCCGCGAACTCCGAGCAGAGATCGCAGGAGGTGGCCTTCTGCTTGACCATCGCTTTCTTTTTGCCGGGCTCGCCCGGAACATCCGCGAAAACATTGAACGGATGCATGTTGATGTTTCCGTACGGGCAATTGTCGGCGCACAGGCCGCAGCCGATGCACCAGTCCTCGATAATCACTTCCAGCGAATTTCGGCGGCGGATGGAGCCGACCGGGCAGCCGACCATGCACAGCGGATCCAGGCACTGGCGGCAGGAGGTCGCGACCAGGTAGTGATCGAAGCGCAGGCCTTCGCGAACCAAGCGGGTCACTCCATCATGCGCATCAGCGCAGGCGCGGACGCAGGCGTCGCAGCGCGTGCAGCTATCGAGGTCGAGCAGCAGCAGGCTCTGCGCTTCCATCAGGCCCTGTTTCAGGAAACTATCGAGCGGCGTGCTGGAAAGCATGGTCAGGCGCTCGCGATTCATTTGCGTGCGCTCGTGTTCCACGATTTCGAGCTGGTGGCGGACTTCGGGGAACTGGCGGTTCATGTTGGCGAAGTCTTCGGCGCTGATGCGCACGACCTCGACGTGATCCAGGGCCGAACAGGTCGCGGTGCGCACATCGTTGTTCAGCAATCCGGTCTCGCCGAAATAGTCGCCGCGCGAAAGATAAGCCAGAACCATTTCTCCGCCGGGATGGTTTTGCGAAACCTTCACAAACCCGATGCGGACCAAGTAAAAACTGTCGGCGGGGTCTCCTTGGCGGCAAATCACCTGGCCCGGCGAGAAGCGCAGCAATTCGACTTTGTCACGAAGGCCTTCGATGAAATCGTCGGTCAGCTCCGCGAAGATGGGGACGGCGCGCAAGTGGCTATCGAGCGCGCGTTCGCGGTAGGAACGATCCAGTTGGGCGCGGAAGTTTTTGTTGCGCTGCATGATGTCGAGCACGTTGCGCAGAATCTCCAACATGGTGCAGTCGGTTTCGGCGCGCACCGTGGCCGAGCGCGGATACAGGCTCATGCAGGTCATTTCGCCGAAGAGGTCACCGGCTTTCAGGATGGCGACGGGATTTTCGTAGCTCAGGTCGAGCGGGGCGTCGATGTGAATCCAGTGCTGGCCGGTTTCTTCGTCTCGCGCGTCGTTTTGACGTTGGGTCAGCTTGCTGGAAAGCTTGCCGAGGAAGCGTTTCACCGCGCCTTTGGTTTTTACGTGGGCGATGGGGCTGGCGATCGAAACTCGGGCTTCGCCTTCCAGAATATAAAAGGCGGTCGAACCGTAGTCGCCTTCGCGGCAAATCACTTCGCCGCGTTTGAAGTGCCGGCGCACGACCGCGTTGCGGTTCAAGCTTAGGAACGTTCCGGAGACGCCTTCGAAGAAGGGAAGATCGCTGAGTTCCTGCAAACTGACCGGCTGCGAATCGGGAGTTACCGCGATCGCGGTTTGATTCACGATTTTATTGGTCAGCGCGCCGGTGGGACAGGAAACCATGCATTCGCCGCAGGAAACGCAGGAGGATTCGCCCATCGGCAGGTTGTTGTCGAAGGCGATGCGGGTGGTTTCGCCTTTGCCCATGCGGCCTAAAACGAAATTCTCGCGTATCTCGTCGCAGCCGCGAATGCAGCGGTCGCACAGGATGCAGGCGTCGAAATCGACGCCGATGCTCATGGAAGATTCGTCGACGCCGCGACGTGTAGCTGATGGAACGAAGCGCGACTGAGTGACGCTGTATCGCTTTGCGAGACTCTCCAGTTCGCAATCGCCGGATTGGCGTTCACGGGCGCAGGGAGTGGCGTGGTCGGTCATCAAAAGTTCGACCAGCGTTTTGCGCGCTTGTTGCACCGGCGCGGAATTCGTCTGCACCACCATGCCCGGTTCGGCCGGTCGCACGCAGGAAGCAGTGAGCACGCGGGCGCCGACGTCGACCACGCACAATCGGCAAACGCCGACGGGTTTTTCGTTTTGCTGGTGGCACAGCGTAGGAATTTCGATGTCGTGCAGGCGCGCGGCGTCAAAGACGCTGGTGCCGGCGGGCACCGAAACTTTCTTGCCGTCGACGGTCAGGTCGATCATCGGCCCCGCGCTCATGACCGCCTCGCTTGGAGAACGGATTCTATTCGTGGGCTTCGGTTGCCTGCGCACGGGCAAACGCCCGCGGGGCAGCACGAATGCAGCAGGTGGGATTCAACTTCTTCATGGAAATGTTTCACAACCGAAGCAATCGGTGCCGGCACGACCTGGCCCAGGCCGCAGATGGAAGTCAGGCGCAAGGTATTCGAAAGCTCGTCGAGCAGCGCCAAATCCGCCGCGGATCCTTTTCCGTGAGTCCAGGAGGTCAACATCGCGACCAATTTTTGCGAGCCGACGCGGCAAGGAACGCATTTGCCGCAAGACTCGTTGCGGAAGAATTGAGTAGCGTTCAGCGCCATATCGAGCATGCAGCGATCTTCGGCGCAGACTACCAGCGCGCCGGAGCCGAGCATCGATCCAGCATCGGCGAGAGATTTGAAATCGAGACGCACGTCAGCCATTGCCGCAGGCAAATAACCTGACGAAGGGCCGGATGGCGCAAACCCTTTCAGTTTTTTGCCGTCGGGAATGCCGCCGCCATATTTGAAAATCAGATCGGAAACCGGCGTACCCATGGGAACTTCGTAGACGCCGGGGCGGACCACGTCGCCGCTGACGCCGATAAATTTCAGGCCAGCGGTGCCGTTCAGGCCTTGCGCCTTGTGCCAATCCGCGCCGCGCAGCAAGATCGCCGGAACATTCGCGAACGTTTCCACGTTGTTGATGACCGTGGGCATATTCCAAAGACCTTCGACCACGGGGAAGGGCGGCTTGTTGCGCGGCTCGGCGCGCCGGCCTTCGATAGCTTCGAGCAGCGCGGTTTCTTCGCCGCAAATGTAGCCGCCGGGACTGACGAAAATTTCCAGTTCAAAGGCGGAAGCGGAGCTGAGAATGCTGGGGCCGAGCAGGCCGTGCTTCTCGCAATGCCGAATCTCCTCGTGCAAGATCCGTTCCTGCTCTTCGTATTCGTGGCGGATATAAAGGATGCCTTTTTGCGCGCCGGTGATCAGCCCGGCCAGGATCATTCCTTCGATCACCATGTGCGGCAGATGCGAAAGAATGTAGCGGTCCTTGAAGGTTCCGGGCTCGCTCTCGTCGGCATTGCACACGATAAATTTGGTGGGGGACGGTGCCTGGCGAACCAGTTGCCACTTCGATTCGGTGGGGAATCCGGCGCCACCCAGACCGCGCAGGCCGGAAGCTTTCAACACCGCGAGCGCGGCATTGGCGTCGCCAGATTTTGTGAAATTTCGGATCGCTTGGTACGGTTCTTCTGTCTGGTAAGGATCGATGGCGCAGGCCGCGCGATGATGCGGATGCGAAACGGGCGGCAGTGGAACATCGGCGAGCAAATTGCCGACCATTGAGGTCAACTCGCTCGCGGAAACGGCGGTGAGTATCTTTTCGTTGATGGCCACAGCCGGCGCGTGATCGCAGCGGCCCAGGCAGGATACTCCGCTGATTTTTACGTCTTTGCTTCCCGACTGCGCGGCGGCCTGCTCGATTGCTCTGCGCAAATCGCCGGCGCCGC
>DASWVE010000079.1:0-72660 GCA_036401315.1 Candidatus Acidiferrales bacterium | reverse complement strand
GCGCGTGTTGCTTCGTCTTGAAGCGGCCTTGCGCCCGTCTGCTTGGTTCCGCTCTTCCGTGGTTTACCCTCGTCTGTATAAGTCGACGGTCTAATCATCTGGATCGGGATCATGAGCCGCAATCCTTCTGCCTTTAGGACGTCATGAAAAGCTAATGTTGAGCGTGCTTCGGGCTTCTCTGACCCTTCATCGAGTTCTTGGTCAAGCTGGTCGGTCCTTCTCCTGCGAGGGTCATCTAGTGCCGCTAGCAGTTCTCTCGGCGGGGCGCAGACCAGAACCATCGGCCCCCCCTGTTCGATCAGCGCCGCCGCGTGGTCTATGAACACCGCTGCGGCTTGCCGCACGGCTTGGCGGCCTTCATCGCGTGCCATTGCATCGTCAAACTCGCGCTGACGGATTGCGGCGCACCAGCGATCGTGAAAAATTAGAGAAGAATAAAACGGCGAAGCGTCCGAAAATCCTGGGAATTCGGGAAAGAGATTCTTTAGCCTGCTAGGCTTGGCCGCAACTCCGTTACGGCATCTTTCGAACCACTCACGTACTTCGCTGATCGTCTCGTCAGTGCCGATTAGGCCGACCCTAAGCTGCGTCGGTGCGGATGCTTCGCCCAAATCGAGAGGGCCGTATCGAATTGTGCCGTAGCGAATATCAACATGCGTTCCGCCGTTGCCGAACTCGAGTTCAGGCTCCTGAAAAATTGAAAGTTTCACAGGTCGATTGCCTCGCCTTCGCCCGTGTTTTCCCCGCCGAAGAGGGACGCTTCGGCGGGGAGACTCGCATCTTCTGATCTCCATATGCGATCGTCGATTCCGATGGTCGCATCAAAAGACAACAGATCCCCGAATTTAAGCGGAAGCGGATCGCTCTTGAATAGTCCGGCCCTGGGCCGAAGGTAGTCTGCCCAGAATAAAACTGAGCTGAGAACCGCTCGATTGCCTTCGAGCCTCTTGATTCCGCTCAAACGATCCTCGTGAAACCGTTCCAGCGTGTAGCCGTCGCTCGTAAATCGATACGTCGGGGTTATTTCTAGATACCATTCCCCCGAAAATGAGCGAAATTGTCCTTGGAAAGCTAGATGTCTGAGCCAAACAAACTTTCTTCCAGTGGTGGCACTCGTAGACGAAAACTGACTGATCACGGTCAACTTGCTTGGGCGTTTTATCGACTGGTAGGAAATCTTGCGCGGCTTACCCATTAAGGCATAGCAATCTTCTTGAGGCCAGAATCTAACATCAGGAATTTGCGTTCGGAGCGTTCGATTTAAGAGCTGCACGAAGATATTCTTTTGCTGTAACTCCTTCGACTCAGACCATTCGACAGCGCCAAACTCCTCCAATGTTCCGAGTTCGCAAATAGAGGACCAGGGTGCGGCGGCGAGATTGTGGAAACTAAAGATCTTCTTTTCCCAAAATATCCAGCCCGCATCCGATTCGCCTGGCGCGGTCTTGAGCGCGCTCCACACCTCATGTTGATTTCGGCAATCAGTTTGCGCAACGAAAATGGTCGCCGGACAAGCCTGTAGATGCAGTAGGTTCGTGTAAAGCACTTCGTTACGCCGCAAGGGCGCCACATACAGGCCCAGTTTCGGCGCGGCGATATTGACGAGATCGAAAAAACTGGCCTCGCTAAACCGATTCTTCGCTTTGTCGAAGGCCACTGTTGTGGAAGCACCGGGCTTCCAGTCCTTGAAGTAGCTCTTTACAGAAATCCAGTAGGCCTGATCTACCTTGCCTGCTGATACAACCAAAATAACGGGGGTATTTCCGTTGAGCCAATATTCTACGTCGGAAGGGTCACACCAAAAGTCGAACAAATTGTCGGTGTTGCCGACGAGCGACGTAACCACTTTGCTTTGGGCCGCAACGGTGATGCCAAGCGGCTTGTGGGACGTAGGGTCGAAGAGTTCGATATAGCCATCGATGCCGACTTCGTTCGGTCCGCTCGGTGTCCATTGACTGCCCATATCCAGAACCACACGCTCGATTACGTTTATTCCTTTTTGTCCAGTAATGCCTTGAGCCGAGATGGTTTTGGGGCGAGGTCTTTTGCGATTTGGTCGGGCCGTCATAGATTGGCGCTAACGGTCGGAGTCAGCATGGAACGTTGTCTGGTGCCAGTCGAGTGTATACCACTCTGTGGCGAACCAAGCGTAGACTTCTGAATGTCGTTATATATGTACTAATACGTGAACATTATGGGAGGGAACTCGGAGCACGAATCGGGCCCAGCGATTCGTCTGCCTTGCTATTTCTCGCCGCGATTTTTAGCGAATGCGGGAGGGTCGGGAGGGTTTAGGCGTGCGGACGACGCGCGACGGTGACGTCAACGGCCAAGGCAACGGCAGACGCGACCCTTCTTGCGTCGGGGCAAGACGGCGTCGGGGGCGAACGCGATTCGCGTCACTTCGAGGTATGACGCTGCGCGCCGGACTTTTTGTCGTGGCTGAAGCCACGACCCACAAGGCGGGCGGGTCTGAGACCCGCCCCTACAAAAACTTGCATGCGGCGGCGCGCCGCCAAGGCAACTGGCCCACCTTAAGGTGGCCGCTACGAAAGCAACAGCAACAGCAACAGCAACAGCAACAGCAAAGGCAATCTCAGCGGCGGGAGACGTTGGGCGCGGGGAAGGAGTGGAATTCGCCGGGGGCGGCGATTTCGAGAATGGCGCGGACGCGCTGGCGGCGGGTCATCTCCGCGGGGGAGGTGCCGCGCTGGGACAGCCACTTGTTGAAGACGGCGAGCTTGACGGTGTGGGAGATGGGCACGCTTTTCACCTCGACTTGGACGTCGCCGACGTGCGGGGCGAATTCGCCGACCCACTCGGTGCGGCCGAGGATTTTCAGGGCCATGGCGATGGCTTCGTAGAGGGTGGCGGCGGTGACGTGCACGGAGTGCTCGATGCCTTCCTGATCGTAGAGCGAAACTTTGCAGGCTTTGAGTTCCATGGGAGGAGTGTAGCATCTTCGCTTTTTGTTCGCCAAGGGGAAAATGTGCGGGGCGAGGAGTGCGCGGGGGATTGACGGTCGCGCAGGGCGGCAAAGTTATTCAAGATGAAAGCTAGATCAAAGACTTAAATCGAAAAACAAAGTCAACGGCAACGGCGTGCGCGAACGGCGTCTGAAAGGCGACGCGATTCGCGCGACTTAGAGGTAGGCGCTGCGCGCCGATCTTTTTGGTCGTGGCTGGAAGCCACGACTCACAAGATTTGTCCGGCGCCTCGCGCCGGATTTAGTCCAGCCCTTACGGGCTGGGCTAAATTCTGCCGCGCCTACGGCGCTGGCTTTGTGGCGGCGCGATTCGCGCGACTTAGCGGTGGGCGCTGCGCGCCGGTTTTTTTTGTCGTGGCTGAAGCCACGACTCACAAGATTTGTCCGGCGCCGCGCGCCGTCGTTTACCCCGCCCTTACGGGCGGGGCTAACTTCTGCCGCGCATCCGGCGCTGGTTTTGTCGCGGCGCGAACGCGCGGCGGGCTCTGGAATTGTCACAGCGCGCGCCGGCAAAATTACAAGAAAAAAAAACGGCAACGGCGTGCGCGAACGGCGTCTGTAAGGCGACGCGATTCGCGCGACTTAGAGGTAGGCGCTGCGCGCCGCCGTCGTTTACCCGGCCCTTACGGACCGGGCTAACTTCTGCCGCGCCTACGGCGCTGGTTTGGTGGCGGGCGAACGCGCGGCGGGCTCTGGAATTGTCCCAGCGCGCGCCGGCAAAATTACAAGAAAAAACAAAGGCAACGGCGTGCGCGAACGGCGTCTGGGAAGCGACGCGACTCGTTGCGAGATAACGGTCGGCGCAGCGCGCCGGTCTTTTTTGTCGCGGCTGAAGCCACGACTCACAAAGATTTGTCCGGCGCTGCGCGCCGGATTTTACCCCGCCCTTACGGGCGGGGCTAACTTCTGCCGCGCCTCCTGCGCTGGCTTGGTGGCGACGCGATTCGCGCGGCGGCGTCGCGAACGAACGGCGGCTGGAAGGCGACGCGATTCGCGCGACTTAGAGGTAGGCGCGCTGCGCGCCGGTCTTTTTGGTCGTGGCTGAAGCCACGACCCACAAAGATTTGTCCGGCGCTGCGCGCCGTCGTTTACCCCGCCCTTACGGGCGGGGTAAACTTCTGCCGCGCATCCGGCGCTGGTTTGGTGGCGACGCGATTCGCTAGGCGGCGTCGCTAACGGCGGCTGAAAAGCGACGCGACTCGTTGCGAGATAACGGTGGGCGCTGCGCTCCGGTCTTTTTTTGTCGTGGCTGAAGCCACGACCCACAAAGATTTGTTCAGCGCTTCCGCGGTGGGTGGATTGTGCCGCGCCTACGGCGTTGGATCGTTTCCGAGAATCCGACTTATCAGGGGTTGAGAAATCGTCGAACCGTCAATTCGAGGCTGCCAAACCTGGGCCCGTCGATTTCGATTTCGACCTTGTTAGTGCTCTGTAATTCCACTTCTGCAGGGGCCATCGGCATGTGCGGCCACGCAATTTCCGCGCGTTGTACGCCATTTAGCTTCACTCTCGCTGAGCGAACAGAGGACCAGCTGGAGTTATGAGACTTCGAGCCTACATTGCGATTTAGATTCACCGTCAAAGTGAAAATCGAATTCCTGGGGCCAGCCCGCTCCCGTGTGTGGCGTCGCGTAGAAGACGATTGTCGAAATGTCTCGGTCAAAGTCTGGGAGCTCGTGATTAAGAGCTATCCCGCTGAGTCGCGGGCTGTCCGTTGGTCCGACTTGCGAGCAAATTCCAGCGAACGCATCACTCCGCCATGATACTTTTTCCCCGATGCTCGACAGCTTTACGAGACTTGTCTGCATGGCCACTTCGGTCGTACTGCTAGGCTCATTCGCCTACATTCGCGGGAGCAGTGCCACCGCGATCGGCATGCGCGATAAAGGCCAGGAAGATATCGTCGCGAGACTGTTCGAATCCATCCGGGCGGATGCAAGAGTTCCGCCGTTGACCAGAATCGTTCATCGGGACGAACTGACCCAAGAAGTCTGCACCATCGCGCAGGCCGGAACGGTTGGGGATCGCAAATCTTGGGCCCGCGCCGCATATTACGAAACGTCAAACCCGGAATCGATTTCCACCGAGCTGAAAACCATCGCGTCATTCAATAAAGAGGCCTCAAAGCATAGCCTCTACTATCCAAGATATTCGGTTGCGGTGTGGAGCGTGCCGGGCGCGCAGGGCGGAGAAATTAAGTATTGGGTGGGCGTGGCAAGGTACGCCAGCGCTGTTGAGGAGTTCCTCGATTATCACTTTACGGACGACGTTTTCTACCGGCACGGCGGGTGGAAGAAGGACATCGCGCCTGAGTGCCGTGATAAGTAGCGTCACCGTTGAATTTGCCAGGCTCCCGGTGGACGCATTCATCTGAAACTGTGCGCGTTGCGATCGCACGACAAACTCGCACGAACGCACAGCGGTGGGCGGCGGAACCGTCCGTTCGTGCGAGTCCGAGTCGACCCCGGTGTCGCCGAGAGTTCGCCCGGTGTCAGGGAGCAGCGAAGTTAGGCGACAAAGAAGCGCAATGCGATTTGGCGGTGGCGTATTTGGATGGCTTGGGTACCAAGCGCAACATGCCCCAGGGCGTGCATTGGATGCGACGCGCCGCAGGTCAAGGCGACTCAAAAGCCCAATACAATCTCGCGCGGCAGTACTCAACGGTGAGGGCGTAGAAAGAAGCAAGAAAATCGCGCGATCATGGCTGCAAAAGGCCGCGCGCCTGGGCCACGCGCGAGCGCGGAGATTGCTACGAGCGCTCAGAAAAAAAGACTGATTCTGCGACGCATCGAATTCAACTCGCGATACAGCGCCCAGCTTTGACGGAGCCACATCATCAGATGTGTCACGGCGTTATGACTTTTAAGCGGGTCCGCGATCATGCCAGCTGATGCGTCAAGGATTTCGTCAAAGCGAACTTTGTTGCTAACTCGGTGAAGAAGCTTACAAATGACGAAGATTATTTGTCCGTGGTTTTACTTCTTGCGTTCTTCATTCCGCAGACGTCGGGTTCACAGGAGGTCGGCACACATAAGCGAGACAGCATGCTGCTCTCACCCGTCCTGCTACTGCCCGGGTACAGAAGTCATCTTGGCGCGGGTGTCGAGGGAGCTACCGTCGCTCGAATCTGGAAGGAAGGGGGGCTGACAATGGGGGCATCGGTCGGTTGCTGCTATGCCGCCGAAGCCATCACGATGGAGAAAGATCGAATTTTGTGGCGAGAACAACAAGAGATAAACGGAAAGCATGTGACGATGGTTTACACGAAACAACAGGAGTTAGTAGTTTCATTCACCGACGACAGAGGGTCTTACCCAGCAAATTTCAAGGCCACTGTTCGTGGCGAACACGACCTGACCGAGATGCTACTGATGGTCCTTACGTTCGACGGTACAAACCGCTTTCCCGCAGAAGCAGCACCAGCAACTATCAGCCGCCCGCCCGCCTCGAATTGAATCCTTACAAAAATTGCGCCGCGAGCCGTGACCTGCGGGCCTATAATCCGGCCATCCGCCATCCCGTGGCGGAGATTCGAGGGGGATAACATGCGATCCCGCATCTTTTTTGGTTTTTTGGTTTTTCTTTTTCTGTGGCCTCATCCTGGTGCCGCGCAGACCGCGGGCAATCGCGTGACGATTTTGTATGACGCGTTTGGTAAGGCGCTGGCGATGAAGAAGGCTTGGGGATTTTCGGCGCTGGTGGAATATGGCGGCAAGCGCATCCTCTTCGATACCGGCGGCGACGCTGACATTTTCGAACATAACGTCAAGGCGCTGGGCGTGGATCTGACCAAGCTGGACTTCGTGGTTTTGTCGCACCGGCACAGCGATCACATCAGCGGCGTCAATTATTTGTTGCGCGTCAATCCGAAGGTGAAGATCTACACGGCGGCGGACCCTTGGGGGCCATTCGGATGGAGCGCGCCGAAGAGCATGTATCGCCAGGATGAGTCGCTGCCCGCGAACATGCGCTACTTCGATGGGAATTTGCCCGATATGGTTACGGCCAGCACGCCGTGGCCGCAGGCGAATTTTGTGCGGATCGATTCAACGACGGAGATTGCTCCGGGGATTTTTCTGGTGCCGACCATCTCGCAAGTTCCCGGGACGCTCGAACTCCGCGAAATTTCGATGGCGATTCGCGGGCCGCAGGGACTGATCGTTGTGGCGGGGTGTTCGCACGCGGGCGTGGAAAAAGTTCTCGAAGCGGCGGCCAAAATCGATCCGCATGTCCGCGTCCTGTTCGGAGGGATTCATCTAGTGGGCGCGCCGGATGCCGAGGTTCAGAGAATATCGGCTGCATTGCACGATCAATGGAAGCTGGACTACATCGCGGTCGGTCACTGCACCGGAGAACCGACTTTTGCCGCGCTGCAAAAAACCTTTGGTGATCGGTATCTTTACGCCGGGCTTGGGACCGTCATCGATATCCCCTGACGAAGTTAACATTTGAGAATCACGCGACGTGAAGCGTAGACTCGCCCCAAGCAGGAGGCGTCGATGAAACTGTATCGGTGGATTGCCTGTGTGGTTCCAATTTTTGTAACGGCCGCAGTCCGTTCTTCGCCGGCGACTCCGGTCGACGACCAAAAAGCCGTGGCCGCGTTAGACACTCAGTATCAGGCTGCCGTAAAAATAAATGATGCCGCGACCATGGATCGAATCCTGGCCGACGATTTCGTCCTGGTGGAAGGCGACGGCCAAAGCAGCACCAAAGCTGATTTGCTGGAGGAGGCCAAAAGCGGCCGCATCATTTACGAACATCAAGACGGTACCGCCCAGACCGTCCGCGTCTGGGGCGATACGGCCGTGGTCACCGCCAAGCTGTGGGGTAAGGGCCGCGACGGCGGAAAACCCTTCGACTGGACGCTTTGGTATAGCGACACCTACGTCCGCACGCCAACCGGCTGGCGCTACGTATTCGGCCAAGCTTCATTGCCGCTGGCGAAGCCGGCACGCACAAATTAAAACGTGGGATTGTTTGATGAGTCAGCGGCGTAGCGGTGACCGTGCGTCGAGCGAGTTTGCATTTGGGAGTTCACGACAAAAGCAAGGTCAAAGGCGAGGGCAACGGCGTGCGCGAACGGCGTCTGGAAGGCGACGCGATTCGCGCGACTTAGAGGTGGGCGCTGCGCGCCGGTCTTTTGTCGTGGCTGAAGCCACGACTCACAAAGATTTGTCCGGCGCTTCCGCGCCGGGAAAACTTATACCGGGCCTACAGCGCTGGATCGTTTTGGATGGTCCGACTTATTGAACACTAAGAAAGGAAACTCTATCTCACGGGCGGCCTCGAAGGTTGTAAAGCATTCCTCCGGCTGGCGCTTTTGGGTCGTTAACTCCACTGCGAAGAAGGATTTTGACGTCGCGACCTGCAATCTCTACCGTTTGCTTTTCCAGCGTTGACGATTCTGCCCGAAGATATTCGATTGATAGACTAGTGGAATCCAACCACTTTACATTGACTCCCCAGGCAACTGCGCTTCGGGTTGCTGCGTCGAGAATGGCCACTCTCTCGCCACTTCGCGCTCCCTTCGGTGCCAAGCGAATTTCGTAGGTGAACGAGCAAGGAGCGCCACAATTCGACTCAGAGAGAATCGCATCGACATTCCCGTCTGGCGACGTTGACCGCTGGACTTCATCGCGGCTGAAACAACCGGTCATTATCAAGAGGCCAAAACACAGTGCGAGACCTGCTATGAATTTCATCCCGTATCATCCTTCGAGCCACAGCGATGCTCGATGATAGCAAAAGCGCGTTTTCTTATTCCTGCCCAGCGAATCGAAAAACAGTAAACTCGACAACCCCTGACCGACGCGCTGGCCTCGCCGATTGGCGTACCGCACGCTTTCACGATGGCGCGAGCGCAACTTGATTGATTCGGTAAAATAATCACGTTGTGAGGCGTCGGGGGGTGGTAGGGCGCAGGCGTGAGTGGCACCGGCGGGACTGGCGCATCTCCTGATTTGACTGCTGGTTCGGCTGCTGATTCGACGACTGATTCAATGATGCAAACTTCTTCGGCATTTACGCTTCGGCTGGCAGCCGACGCGGACATTCCTGTGCTGCACGCGCTGATCGAGGCTTCGGTGCGCGGGTTGCAGGCTGGGGACTACACCGCGGCGCAGATCGAAGGCGCGCTGGGGACCGTGCTCGGGGTCGACACGCAACTCATCGTGGACCAAACCTACTTTGTCGCTGAGACGTTCGAGCCCGATGCGTCGCCGCAGACGCGCGTGGCTGGCTGCGGAGGATGGTCCAAACGCAAAACTCTTTTCGGCGCGGATCGCCGTCCCGGGCGCGAACCGGAGCTCCTTGATCCGGCGGCCGAGGCCGCGAAAGTTCGCGCCATCTTCGTGCATCCGGCATTTGCGCGGCGCGGCTTGGGTTCGTTGATTCTGGCTACGGTCGAAGCCGCCGCACGCGCCGCGGGTTTCACGCGATTTGAAATGGGGTCGACGCTCACCGGCGTCGCGCTCTATCGGCTTAAAGGCTACGTCGAAGTGGAACGCATCGCGGTCCCGCTGCCCAATGGGGAAGCGCTTCCCGTCGTCAGAATGGTCAAGAACGCAGGCTGATCATCTGGCAAGCCTGAGTTCACCTTCAAAAAACCGCAAGAAACGATCGCACGATGTCCGACGATGTCATGTGCAGTTTCTTTCGAGGTGAAAAATTCTACACGTCGCTTACACGTCGACTTACACGTCGTCCTGCACAAGAGTGGCCATGCCGGCGGCGAGATGCCAGGGCACGTGGCAACGCACAGCGCCGTAGCGGTAAACGTTCGTCGAGCGAGTGTGCGGTCGAGCGGCGCGGGCATCGCGGTTAGGAGTTCACGACAAAAGCAAAGTCAACAGCAACAGCAACGGCAAAGGCAACGGCGTGCGCGAACGGCGTCTGGAAGGCGACGCGATTCGCGCGACTTAGAGGTGGGCGCTGCGCGCCGTCGTTTACCCGGCCCTTACGGGCCGGGCTAACTTATGCCGCGCCTACGGCGCTGGATCGTGGTGGGGCGGGCGTGGTCGGCCGCGTCGCTTCGCTCGCGTGACACTTCTGCGGGACGCATGCGCGTCGCTGCGCTCGCGTGACGACGTGGCACCGCGAACCATACGGCCACGGAAAAGGTCGGACTACCGCGGGGTCAAGTTAGCGCGATTCTGGGGCGCAGGAGGCGGCGCGGGAGAGGAGGAAGGTGCGCTCGCGGGAATTTTGGGTTAGCGCGGCGGCGCGGTGGAATTCGGCGCGGGCTTCGTCGAGGCGGCCGAGCTTGCGCAGCAAGTCGGCGCGGACGCTGGGGAGGAGATGGTAATTCTTCAACGCGGGATCGGCGGCGACGGCGTCGAGAATCGCTAGGCCGGCGGCGGGGCTTTCGGCCAGGCCCACGGCGACGGCGCGATTCAGCTCGACGATCGGCGACGGGGCGACGTGGGCGAGCGCCGCGTAGAGCGCGGCGATGCGCGGCCAGTCGGTCGCGTCGGCGGTGAGCGCGCGAGCGTGGCACGCTGAGATCGCGGCCTGCAGTGTGTAGGTGCCGAAGTCGCCCACCGCGCCGCTTAATCCTTCGGCGCGCGCGAGCGCCGCGAGGCCGCGATGAATCAGCAGCCGGTCCCACAACGAGCGATCCTGCTCGAGCATCACAATCGGCTCGCCATTCGCATTCACCCGCGCGCGGGTGCGCGACGCCTGAATCTCCATCAGCGCGACGAGGCCGTGGACTTCCGGTTCCTGCGGAGCAAGTTCCGCGAGGATGCGGCCGAGGCGCAGCGCGTCTTCGCACAGCGCGGGGCGTTGCCAGTCGTCGCCGGCGGTGGCCGAGTAGCCTTCGTTAAAAATCAGGTAGATGACTTGCAGCACGTTCGCGAGGCGCGCGGAAAGTTCGGCGCCGCGGGGAACTTCGAAGGGCACGCGCGCTTCGGCGAGGGTGCGTTTGGCGCGGACGATGCGCTGCGCGATCGCCGGCTCGGGGACGAGAAAGGCGCGCGCGATTTCGGGAGTGGTGAGGCCGCCGATCAAGCGCAAGGTGAGCGCGAGTTGCGCGTCGGTGGAAAGCACCGGATGGCACGAAGTGAAAATCAGGCCGAGTAGGTCGTCGCCGATGTCGTCGTCGAGCGCGGAGACGTAGTCGGGCACGGATTTTTCCTGCTGCTCTTCGAGTTCGCGGCCCAGCTCGCCGTGTTTGCGATCGAGCAGCGAGCAGCGGCGCACCAGATCGATGGCGCGGTGTTTCGCCGCGGCCATCAGCCACGCGCCGGGATTGGAGGGAACGCCTTCGCGCGGCCATTGTTCGAGGGCGGCGACCAAAGCGTCATGCGCGAGATCTTCAGCGGCGGCGATATCGTGGGTGATGCGGGTGAGGCCGGCGATCAGCCGCGGCGATTCCATGCGCCACACCGCGTCGATGGCGGCGTGCACGTCGCGTTTTGGATTGCCCTGCGAATCGGTGGGATGAGCGCCAGAGGACATGTCTGGCACTCATCACAACATTTTTCGCCGGGCCTGGCAATCGACGCGGAGGTCGCGCAGAAAATCCGGGCGGCGGAAACTTGCGCGCGGGTTGGGCCTACTGCCCGGGCACGTTGATGCCGGCGTCGTTGTGCCGCTTCTCCATTTCCTCGATATTTTTCTGGGCGTCGGCGCCGAAGTCGGATAGATCGAAGAAGCGGCGCACTTCGATCAGGTCGGTGTCGCGCCCCGGAATGCGCGAGGCCCATTGGAGCGCTTCTTCGCGCGACTTCACGTCGATGACCCAGTAGCCGCCGACGACTTCCTTGGCTTCGGGGAACGGGCCGTCGGTCACTTTGGATTTTCCGTCCTTGAAGGTGACGCGCGCGCTCATGGTCGCGGGCGGGGTCAGGCCGTCGAGCGCGAGCAGCACGCCGGCTTTCGAAAGTTCCTCGTTGTACTTCCGCATTTCTTCCATGTTGGCAACGTCGGGCACCCAGCCGGGCTTGGCAGTTACGTAGTCTTTAGGAAGCGTGATCATCATGAAACGCATGGTTTTCTCCTTAGGGTCGAGCGGACGCCATAGCAGGGCCGCTACATTTATATAGGAGCTGGGACCGCGCCGGGCTTGGAATCTTGCGAGTCGGCTGGTGCGGTGGAGGCTCACTTACGCGTCGAACGGGGCGGGCGGGAATCGACACGGGATTTGAGGATTTTTTAGGCGCGCTGGCTTTTTCGGCGTTGACGCGCGATTAACGGGCGAAGGCGAGCGAAGATCCGCTGGTTCGTTCCAGCCGACCAACCTCAATCGATCACGCGGCGACCGCCGAGGCTTGAGTCTGCTTCGGAGGCGCCAAGGCAATCAAGGCCACGCCGATGACGGCGGCGATGGCGTAGCCGACGGCGTCGCTGCGCAAATCGCGGTACTGAACTCCTTGGACGATCATCACGGCGTCGTGCGCCAGGGTGGACCAGCCGGCGAAGAGGATGAGGCTACGATTTTCGCGCGGTTTGAGCGCGGCCAGCAGCAGAAAGACGCCTAGAGCGATGTAGATGCCGAGGATCATCTGGTCCTGGCGGGCAATCCCCGAGGCCACGCCGTCCCGCAACGCTCCGATGAGGGGGTAAAGACCGGTCACGCAAAGAAGCCCCGACAAAACCAAGATGATTTGAAGCGCGCGCTCTCGAATCATGGTTGTCCTCCGCGGAGAGTTGGCCAACGAGAGATTTTCGGGGCGATAGTAACACCGTTTGGCAGCGGCGGGATTGGGCGTCCGCGAACGGCGTCAAAGGCGGATGCGATTCGCGCGGCTTAGAGTTGCGGCGCGTCGCGCCGGTTTTTTTTTCGTTGCTGAAGCCACGACCGCAAAACACGCTCAACGGCAAAGGCTGCCCAGCTGAAGCTGGCCGCTACGTTGAGGCTGGAGGCGGCGTAACGAATCCGGGAACTCCGACGGGCGTTTCGTCCGTGCTGATCACCTTCAACGGGACCGCGGCTACACCGGTTCCAACGGTCACGCTATCTGTGATGGTGAAGTAGGTAGCACCGACGGCGCGGAATTTAGGCGTCGGCGATGCGGGAGCTGGCTTGGTCGCGGTCCCACCGGTCGGACGGTTGCTCGTCGGGGGAGGGGCGGATTTTTGGGTTGTGCATTATGGTGCGGGCGCAGGTGTTCCATCTGAGGATGGCGGAGTCGTTGCCTGGGGGGCTGAGTTTGGCGGCGGATTCGAAGTGGGTCATGGCGGTGCGCAGCGCGTGATAGGCGGCCGCGCCGCCGGCTTCGGCGCCGTGGTGGTGGATGCGGGCGTGGCCCATGCGTTCCCAGATGATGCCGGAATAATATTCGTGTTCGTATTGACCCTTTATTTTCGCCAGAACTTCTTGCGCGGTTTTGGCGTTCACCTGCGATGGGAATTGATCGGTGCGGGCCAGGAGCAGCGCGATCAGGGCCTGTTGATGGTCGGGGACGACGGCCAGAATATCGAGACAAATGCTTTCGGCGAGATGCGGCTCATTCAGCAGGCGGTAGCGTTCGACTTTGGCGAGCGCCTCGGGAATGCTTTGGGCCGAGATGGACTTCAGTTCGAAGTGCATGAAAATCTCCTAGGCTTCTTTCTGGACGGCTTCTTTTGTAGCGAACATCCGGAAAAATCGGGTTACGGGATCGAAGAAGCGGTCGACGACGCGCTCTTTGAGCGGAATGATGGCGTTGTCGGTGATAGTGATGTTTTCGGGGCAGACCTTGGTGCAGCACTTGGTGATGTTGCAGAGGCCGATGCCGAAATCGTTTTTGAGTTGCGGCACGCGATCGGCGGTATCGAGCGGATGCATTTCGAGCGCGGCGGCGTAGACCAGAAAGCGCGGGCCGATGAATTGGTCATGCATGTGGTGGTCGCGCAAGACGTGGCAAACGTCCTGACACAAAAAACATTCAATGCATTTGCGAAATTCCTGGACGCGGTCGACATCTTCCTGGGCCATGCGCCAACTGCCGTCGGGCGCGTCGGGTTTGCGCGGCTTAAATTTCGGAATGCGCTGCTTCACCGTGTAATTCCAGGAAACGTCGGTGACCAGATCCTTGAGATGCGGGAAGGCGTGCATGGGTTCGACGGTGATGGGCTTGTCGAGCGGCAGCGTATTCAGACGCGTCATGCACATGAGTTTGGGCATGCCGTTGATTTCGGCGGAACACGAGCCGCATTTTCCGGCTTTGCAATTCCAGCGCACGGCCATGTCGCCGGCCTGTTCGGCTTGGATCTGGTGCACGGCGTCGAGGACCACCATGCCTTCGGAAACTTCGGTGGGGTAATCCTGAAATTTTCCCTGACCTTTTTCACCGCGGAAGATGCGAAACGTGGCGGTCGCCATCACTTCATCTCCTGAATGATTTGCTTGAGGTCGTCGCGCATTGGGGGAATGATTTCGCGGGCGATCTGAGGTTCTCCGCCGGGGGCTTTTTTTACGACGATATTAAAGGTGGCGAATTCTTCGCTCTTGTTGGGGAAGTCGTCGCGGAAATGCGCGCCGCGGCTTTCTTTGCGTTCGATCGCCGCGCGAGTCACGATTTCGGAAACGGTGAGCAAATTGTTGAGGTCGAGCGCGGTGTGCCAGCCGGAATTGTATTCGCGGTGCCCGCCGACGCCGACGCGTTCGGCTTTGGCGGCGAGCTGTTTGATGTTTTCGAGGGCCTGCAACATTTCACTTTCCTGGCGCACGATGCCGACGAGGTCCTGCATCATGCCCTGCAAGGAATGTTGCACGGCGTAGGGATTGTCGGCGCCTTCGCGGCCGAAAGGCTCCAGCGACCATTTTTCCATGGACGCGAGTTCGTCAGTATTCACCGCGCCTTGCGGATTTTTCCTGGCGTATTCGGCGGCGTATTCGCCGGCGCGTTTGCCGAAGACCAGCAGGTCGGAAAGCGAATTGCCGCCGAGGCGGTTCGCTCCGTGGAGGCCCGCGGCACATTCGCCGGCGGCGAAAAGGCCGGGCACGTCGGACATTTGGGAATCGGCGTCGACTTTTACGCCGCCCATCATGTAGTGGGTGGTGGGGCCGACTTCCATCGGAACCTGGGTGATGTCGATATCGGCGAGCTGTTTAAACTGATGGTACATGCTGGGGAGTTTTTTCTTGATGTGCTCGGCAGCGTTGGGAATTCGTTCTTTGATCCAGGCGATGTCGAGGAAGACGCCGCCATGGGGGCTGCCGCGGCCTTCCTGGACTTCGCGGCGAATGCCGCGGGCGACGTGATCGCGGGTGAGAAGTTCGGGCGGGCGGCGCGCGTCTTTATCACCTTGCGTGTAACGCCAGCCTTCTTCTTCGGAGTCCGCGGTTTGATTTACGTAGGCCGGCGGAATGTCTTTGAACATGAAACGTTCGCCGTTTTTGTTGCGGAGCACGCCGCCTTCGCCGCGCACGCCTTCGGTGACCAGAATGCCGCGCACGCTGGGCGGCCAAATCATTCCGGTGGGATGAAATTGCACGAATTCCATGTCCATTAAAGTCGCGCCGGCGTGATAGGCGAGCGAGTGGCCGTCGCCGGTATATTCCCAGCTGTTGCTGGTGATGGAATAGGCGCGGCCGATGCCTCCGGTGGCGAGGACGACGGCTTTAGCGCGGAAAAGATGGAAGCGGCCGCGCTCGCGGTCGTAGCCGAAAGCTCCGGCGATGCGGTCGCCATCTTTCAGCAGGGTGACGATGGTGTGTTCCATGAACACGTCGAGGCCGAGATGAATGCCGTGATCCTGCAGGGTGCGGATCATTTCGAGGCCGGTGCGATCGCCGACGTGCGCGAGGCGCGGGTAACGATGGCCGCCGAAATTGCGTTGGAGGATGCGGCCGTCTTTGGTGCGGTCGAAAACGGCGCCCCATTCTTCGAGTTCGTGCACGCAGGCGGGAGCTTCTTTGGCGTGGAGTTCGGCCATCCGCCAATTATTTAGATACTGGCCGCCGCGCATGGTGTCGGCGAAATGGACGCGCCAACTGTCGCGGTCATCGACATTGCCCATGGCGGCGGCAATGCCGCCTTCGGCCATGACGGTGTGGGCTTTGCCGAGGAGCGATTTCGAAATCACGGCAACTTTTGCGCCGGCGGCGGAGGCGGCCACGGCGGCGCGCAGGCCCGCGCCTCCGGCGCCGATGATGAGCACGTCGTGATCGTGGGTTTGGTAATCCGGCACTAGAAAATCCTCCAGACGTTCACGGGCAAACTTTTTGATCGTTCACTAGAAAATTCTGAAATCGGTCCAGATACCCATCGAGCATAGGCGCACGTACAAATCGCTGAACATGACCATGAACAGGCTGCACCAGGCGAAGAGCTGGTGGCTGCGGTTGAGGCAGCTGACGCAGTCGTAGGCTTTTTTTCGGGCGGGCGCGCCGGCCAGGCGATCGCGAAAGCCGCCGATCAGGTGGCGCAGGGAATGGCAGCCCAGCGTGTAGCAACTGAGCAGCGTGACGTTGGCGAGAAGAACGAGAGTGCCGACGCCGATGCCGAAGTGACCGTCGAACCAGCAGGCTTGCCAAACGTCATGCGCGAGGAGCAGCAGAAAAATCAGCGCGAGATATAAAAAATAGCGGTGGATATTCTGGATGAGCAGCGGGAAGGAGCGTTCGCCCCAGTAAGACTTGCGCGGTTCGCCGACGGCGCACGATGGAGGATCGGCCCAGAAGGCTTTGTAATATGCGCCGCGGTAGTAATAACAGGTGACGCGAAAGCCGCCGGGCGCCCAGAGGATGAGCATCGCGGCGGTGACGTAAGCGGGCAGCCAGGTTGGTCTGGCGCCGAACCAGGCTTGGCCGGAAGGTCCGAATAATTCCGGAGAATAAAATGGGGAGATGTAGGGGCCGAAGCGGTAGTGCGCGCCTTGCAGCGCGGCCCAGGTGGCGTAGACGATAAAAGAAGATAGGCCGAGAAAGACGAAGAGTGGTTGGACCCACCAGTTGTCGGCGCGTCGCGTTTGGCCGAAACCTGATGGGGAAAGAGGGACGTCAATCTGAGACATCACACCTCCGCAGACTTGTCCGGTCTTGCTGCAACATTTGGAAGCTCAGACGAATGGCGATCTGAAGCGGTTTCGATTGCAAAGATTACTCGCTCCGGAAGAGGAGCGCTAGCGGGAATGCGAGGTAAGTTGCAAGCGAACCGAGGGTTAGGTATCACGCTGGGAAATTCGTTGTCAATGAGATCTGAGGGCGGATGTGGGGAGTTGGGGGGAAGGCAAAAGACAGCAGCAACGGCAAAGTCAGAAGCAAGGCAAAAACAAAGTCAAAAGCAAAGTCGAAGGCGTGCGCGAACGGCGTCAAAGGCGGACGCGATTCGCGCGACTTAGAGGTGAGCGCTGCGCGCCAATTTTACCCGGCCCTTACGGGCCGGGCTAACTTGTGCCGCGCCTACGGCGCTGGATTACGGTGATGTGGCGTGAGTGGCCGCATCGCTTCGCTCGCGTGACGGTTTGGCTCGGATTTGGCATAGGCACGATTCCGCTACACGGAAGCGGCGGTGTGCTGATGCAGCCGACAAAGGCAAAGGCAGCCACAACCGCAAAGGCAAAGGCAAAGGCAAAGGCAAAGGCAAAGGCGTGCGCGAACGGCGTCAGAGGTGGACGCGATTCGCGCGACTTAGAGGAAGGCGCTGCGCGCCGGGCTTTTGTCGTGGCTGAAGCCACGACCCACAAAGGTTTGCCCTGCGCTGGCGCCGATTTTACCCGGCCCTTACGGGCCCGGCTAACTTGTGCCGCGCCTACGGCGCTGGATTGTGGTGGGGTGGGAGCAGGTGACCCCTTCGGATCGACCTTGCGATAATCCGACTAATCAGGACTTGAAGTAGTTCGCCAACGGATTACTTGGGGTTAGCCCCGTGATCCGGGAGGAGCTGCTAAGCGCGGATTCGCAGATCGCTTCCGCCATGCCGACTTATAGGGACCTAACACGAGGTGACAGATCTCACGTTCGTGAGTCGAACAGCTTGGGTTAAGCCTTCGAGGCGGGCGGGACCGCCACGGCTCCACCGAAGCTGCGAAACAAAGCCACAACACGGGCGGAGGCATCGGGCGCATAGAACATTTCGGTGTTTGCCATTGTGTCCGCCGTCATGGGCTGCATGCGGGCAAACATTTCCGTCTCATAGGTCGCAATCGCGCCAGAGGACGATTTTTCGCTGAGCAGAAGCTTAGACAGCATCAGGGCGTCGAGCATTGCCATGTTCACACCTTCGCCGGCGTACGGCGGCATCACATGGGCGGCATCGCCGATCAACGTGACATTGGGCTTCGGCTCCCAATGCTGATTCGGCGGGCAAACAAGTAGCGGGCGCCAGACCATCGATACGGCCTCCCGGAAGAGCGGGTCCCACAGCTCACTCCATCCCTCAAAGTTGGCGTGGAACCAGGCCACTCGCTGGTCCGGGCCGCTCGCTTCTTCGAGGCCCTCCCTCGCGGTGCCGTCAGGCGTCTTCAATCCCGCATAAATCAGCACGCTGCCCTCAGGCTTGGTCCCCATGCCGATCGTTCTTTCGCCTCCGAGAGCAATTAACGCTGACCCGCCGAGAAGATCCCACAACTCCGGTATGGTCTGCTTTGCCGCAGGAACGAGCCCCTCAACGAGCGACACCCCGACATACGCCGGCCGGATTGGAGTGACCAGCTCACGCAACCGAGAGTTCGCGCCGTCGCTGCCGATGGCGATGTCGGCTAGTGCCGTCTTTCCGCCCGCTAAACGTAACAGCACCTGCTCGCCCGGCATCTCTGCCGACTCGAGTTTGCAATCCCATTCCACCGTGCCGGGCTGAAGCGAGTCGAGCAGAAGATCGCGCAACGGTCCGCGCTCGATCTCCGGCCGCTTTCCGGCACCGGACATCCGACGAGGATGATCGTGAAGAATCGTTCCATGAGCATCGGTAAGACGAAGACGATCAAGGTCAGGCCGATGGTTGACCCAGAAGGCATCGATCAAGCCGGCAGATTGCAGCGCGGCCAGTCCAGAATCTTCGTGGAGATCCAACGCGCTGCCCTGGACCCGCGCACGGCGGCTCTGGTCACGCTCATACACTGAGACCTGCGCACCGCCTTGCTGCAACAGTCGGGCCAGCATCAGCCCGCCTGGTCCCCCGCCCACGATGGCGATCTTCTTTCCTTCAACGGCATTCATACATACCTTCCAAATTACTAATACTCCCACCTACAAGGCGCAGCACGCCAAGGTGGCTGGCTTCTTCCATCATTGCACCGGTCCGTTAGTCCTGCAGAGCGCTTTTCTCGGGACTTTACTCCCGGTTTGTCGGCAACTCTGGAAGTTACAGTGATCGGCTGTCATCGAAAGAGCTAAGTCACGGTTAACGCGCTTATCGGAAGCTACGATCTAACTTCCGATAATCCGGCAGATCGGGAGCTAACGAACTGCATCACGTCTGCGTTTGGTGCTACTGCAGCTTTGCGTATTCGGCTTTGGCTTGTACTAGGAGGGGGACGTCGGGGTCGGCGTCTTTCCAGAGGGCGAAGAAATTCTGGTAGGCGACGCGGGCTTTGGCGGCGTCGCCCTGTAGGGCGTAGGCGCGCGCGAGGCCCAGCCCGGCCGCGGCAGCATTGGGCTGGTTCACCACCAGGCCACGGTGCGATGGAAATTTTTCAAATTCCGCCGCGGCTTCCTGGCCGCGCTTGGCCGCCAAATACGCGTTGCCGCGCACATAGACCGGAAACATCGCCGGCGAGACCGCGCCTGGCGTCAGCGCTCCCAGGTCATCGGTGTGATCCGCAGCGAGAATGGTAAGCGCCTTTTCGAAATCGCCGTGGTTCAACGCAAGCTGCGCGCGAATCACAGGCAGCCATGCTGTATTCACGATCGTGTCCTGGGGATGGCGTTTGCTCAAATCGGCGGCGAGTGATTCGGCCTTCGCGGCGTCACCCGCAAACGCGAAGGCTGTGGCCGCCATCGCCTGCACGTCGCGTCCGCTGGACCACGCAAGGGCCTGCTCGGCGAACCGTCGTGCAGCGGGGGCGTCTCCAAAAATGCCTTCGCGAATCGCGGCCATCGAATAGTACATGGCTCCGGTTTCTTTTTGGTCGGCGTGCTCCGCGGATGCCGCGGCCTGCTCGGTGAGTTCCGAAGCATGGCGCAGGCGGCCGCCGTACGCGGCGGTGTCCGCTTCTAACGACAGGAACAAATCTGTGATTCCGGGCTGGTCCTTACTCCAGTCCACCTGAGCCTTCATTCCGGGAACGTCTTTCTTCAGAAACGCCAGGTCGTATATCAATACTCGCAGGTCGACAGAATCTATTTTGTTGGCCGCGGCCTGATGGATCAGAGCCTCAGCTTCATCAAACTTCTCGAGGGACACGTAAGAGCCGATCAGATTGGTGTAACCGAGTGCGCCGGGATCCAACTGGAAGGAAGCCTGCGCGACGTCAAGGGCCTTCGGATACTCTCCGAGCACTCCGTAAATGACGCCGAGATTCGTGGGCGGCACATCATCGCGCGGATAGCTCTGCGCCCATGCTTCATAAATCTGGGTTGATTTTTCCAGGTCGCCCGTCACGTCATTCGCGTAGTGCGCTTCGATATAAAGGCGTTCCCGCTCGCTCACTCGGTCGCGCAGTTCGTAAGCCTTTTGGGCCGCGTCTGCCCCCGCCCCCGTTTCTTCCAGGCTGCGATAGGCAGCCGCCAGGCCGGCGTACGCCATAGCGAAATTCGGGTCGAGTTCGATAGCGCGTTTCATCTGAACGGCGGCGCCCGGATTGTCATTCGAGTCAATCAGTTTCCGGCCCCGGCTGTAGGCCTGCAGCGCTTCGAGGGACGACGTGGATGCCTGGTCCACCGGGGTATCGAACTTCTTCACCGTCGCCAGCGATTCGCCGAGCTTTCCACGGAGGTCGGCGGCCACTTTGCTAAGCGCATCGAGCACGTGGCTTTTGTCGGCGGCGGTCGCCTGGGCGCTCGCGAGCGTGTCGCCCGCATTGCAATTCACGGCTTTCACGATCAGCGTGAATTCGTTGCCAATCTGGGCGATCGAGCCGTCGATGGTGGCCGAGGCGTTAGCTCGTTGGCAAACTTCGCGCGCGAGCGAGGCGGTGAGCGGCGTGTCGACTGGCTGCTGCATCATCTTGAGGGTCTTCTGCACGTTGTCGTCGTCCATCAGCGATAGGAACGGCGACTGCTCGAGTTGGACGGCGAGTCCCTGGCGCAAGGTGCCGTCGAAAACGGCGTCGCCGGTGGTGTTGACGAAATCGCCGAGGACGATCACGTCTTTTTCGGTGAGCCTGGGCGTGCGGTGCGAATAAAAATAACCGCCCGCGCTAAGTAGCGCGACGGCTGCCACAGCGGCTGCGATCCACTTGCCTTTGCTCGTCGCTGGTTCGGACAAACTTGACGGCGACTGCGCAGCCGCTACTTCGGTTTGAGACAGTTGTTTGCCGGAGCCGGGCTTCGCGGCGCTTAGGCCCGAACTCGGCGGCACGCGCGCGGCGGTGATGCCGGTGCTGGCGCTGGCGGCGAGGTCGTCGGGCTCGGTGGCGACATCAATGCGGCGGCCGCTGGCGCTGGAATCGCGCTTCAGCCGCTGCAAGTCCGCGCGCATTTCCGAGGCGTGCTGGTAGCGCAGCTTGGGATCCTTTTCGAGCGCTTTGGCGAGAATGTCGTCGAGCTTCGGCGGCACGTCGGGATTCATGCGCACCACGGGCGGCGGCGTGCGATTCATGATCGCTTCGGTGATCACGCCACTGGTTTCGCCGCGGAAGGGCAGCACGCCGGCGGCGGCTTCATAGAGCACGATGCCGAAGCTGAAAAGATCGGTGCGTGGATCGAGCACCCGGCCGCGCACTTGCTCGGGAGACATGTACGCCACGGTGCCGACGGTGGTACCGGGGCTGGTGAGGTCGGCTTCGCGGACCGAAGGACCGTCTTCGGTGGACGCCGTTTCATCGCGGACGCGTGTGGCGTCGTTGGCGAGGCCGATTTGCTTGGCGAGGCCGAAATCGAGCACCTTGGCGTGGCCGCGGGCGGTGACGAAAAGATTCGCGGGTTTGATGTCGCGATGAATGATGCCCTTGGAATGCGCGGCGTCGAGCGCGTCGGCGATCTCGATGCTCAAATCGAGCAGCAGATCCAGGTCCAACTGTTTGCCGGTGATGCGGTGCTTGAGCGTGGCGCCTTCGAGGAACTCCATGGCGATGAAAGTGAGGCCAGCGTCGTCGCCGATTTCGTGGATCGTGCAGATGTTGGGGTGATTCAGCGCGGAAGCGGCTTTGGCTTCGCGGCGGAAGCGTTCGAGGGCCTGGGGATCGCGCGATAAATCGTCGGGAAGGAATTTTAGAGCGACGAAACGGTCGAGGCTCGTATCCTGGGCTTTGTAAACGACGCCCATCCCACCGCCGCCGAGTTTTTCGACGATGCGGTAGTGTGAAACGGTGCGGCCAACAAACGGCTGGGGATCGGCCATGCGGCGCACCTTTTAATCGTTGCCACGAAGGCAAGTCAATGAAGCTGCCGGGTGCGATGGACGAAAAGAAAGCGCCGAGAATGTGGCGGGCGGCATCCAACGGTTGGATTGTTGGCGCGGCGCGTTGCGTTACGTTGCGCGGAAAATCGTTTGGAGGAGCGAGCATGGGTGATTCTGGTGAGTTGCGATTTTCGAAAATTCCGCTGAGCCATGGCGGCGGGCGGATGCCGGCGCTGGGGTTTGGGACTTTGATTCCGGATGCGGCGGTGACGTCGACGGCGACGCGGGATGCGCTGGCGGCAGGGTTTCGGCATTTCGATTGCGCGGAACGTTATCGGAATGAGCGGGAGGTGGGGGCGGCGTTGCAGGCGGGCTTGGTGGCTGGCGGGATCGCACGCGCGGACATTTTTGTTACGACGAAATTGTGGAACTCGAATCACCGGCCGGAGCGGGTGGCGCCGGCGTTGGCGGGAAGTTTGGAAAAATTGCAGCTCGATTATCTGGACCTTTATTTGATTCACACGCCGTTCGCGTTTCAGGCAGGGGACGAGCAGGACCCGCGGGATGCGAACGGGAATGTGATTTACGATCGCGAGGTGAGTTTGCTCGACACCTGGAAGGCGATGGAAAATCTGGTGGAGGGCGGCCAGTGCCGCGCGATTGGGCTTTCGGACGTTAGTCTGGAGCATGTGCGATCGATTTATGAGGCGGCGCGAATCAAGCCGGCGGTGGTGCAGGTGGAAGCGCATCCGTATCTGCCGGAAACGGAGCTGCTCGATTTTTGCCGAGAGAAGGGAATTGTGTTTTTAGCCTTTGCGCCATTGGGTCATGGGATTCGTCCGGGGCCGCTGGAGGATCCGGCGGTTTTGGCGGTGGCCGCGCGGGTTTCGAAAACACCGGCGCAGGTTTTGCTGGCTTGGGCGATACAGCGCGGGACGGCGGTGCTGACTACGCCGAAGACCGCGGCGCGGGCGCAGGAGAGTTTTAATATTTCAGCGCTGCCGGCGGAGGCGCTGGAGGAGATCGATCGGATTGAGATTCGGCAGAGGCTGAATCAAGTGGTGAAGACTGGAGTGCCGGGATTCATCGCGCGAAGTACCGGAGCCTGAAGGCGCGCACGGGAGATAAGCGGCTATGCCCTACCCAGAGTATCCGCGAATGCCGTTTCCGCGATGTTGACACAGTGATACCTTAAGACGCGAAGCAACTGTCGGTTACTATCTTTGGCGTGGTGCAGGTTTCCGTATGCGGAGGCTCCGTGCGTCGTTCTGGTGTGGCTATACTTTGGCTGGCGCTTGCGGCGCTGCTTGGTAGTTGTTCCGGTTCCGGTGGCGGCGGCAGCATAGGCGGAGGTTTTTCCAATGCGAAGTGGGCGGTGCTGCTACTGGGCAGCACGTTTCAAACACCGATCTCCGAGCTGGGAATGAATTTCACGCAGAACGGCGACACCATTTCGTCGGGCGCCGACAGCTCCGCCCTCAGCGTTCTCGGCTGCGATTTGAACGCGGCGACGGCGGGCTCGACCGGAACGGTGAAGGATGGCGCGTTCAACCTGATTTTTTCCTACGGCAGCGCGAGCATCACGCTGGTGGGGACGGTGGCGCCGGGCGGCCAGAGCGTTACCGGAACTTTCACCTCGAGCAGCGGAGGGTGCCTGAACGGAGAGAGCGGCACGTTCCAGGCGAACTTCGTGAGCGCCGTAACCGGAGAATATGCCGGGACGCTGACCAATGGGGCCGTGGTGGGCGCGCCGCCGGCGACGGTGGCGGCGATGTTGTCGGAAGATGCGGACTTCAACGAGTCCGCGACAATTACGGTGCAGGGCAATGATTGCTTTTCATCGCTGACAACCTCGGCCGACAGCCTGGGCGTTTCGATCGGCGGCTTCACCACATTTAACGCGACCGACGGAACCAACGTGGTGTCCTTCTTCGGGACGGTAAGCTCCGACGCGAGCCAGTTTACCGGAGGATGGGCGGTGCTGGCGGGCTGCACCGGCCAGTCCGGTGCCTTCCAGTTCCACTCCAGCCTTTTCGGGACGTTTGCGCACGGCGCGCGCGGCGATTCGGCGAGTCGCCGGCCCCCGATCAGCCCAGAGCTGGTCGAACGCCTGCGAGAGATTATGGCTGCGCGGCACAGCGAAACGCCGACGCGATAGCAGCGGTGTGCCAGGACTTACATTTTTACAGCTTGCTGCTCAATGAGAACGTCACTGCGGGGCGAGACCTTCGACGCTAAATATTTGGCTCTTGGCCGCGCGTTGCTGAATTGGCTCGATGGCCCGGCAGGCGGGAGAGTCGTACCATTCGCGTGCTTTCGCTACGCTACCGAACACGATGACCACCACGCGCTCGGGCGGTTCGCCTTCCAACGATTGGATCTTATCGCTGCGTACGACGTGGTGATGATTGAAAGGGGCGAGCGTTTGCGGCACCTGCTCTCCATACTTGTGCATCATGAGTTGGAAACTCTGCGATCATGAGCGGCTCCTGGGCATCCTGGAGTAAGAATCTACCCAAAAGCTGCTGTGTTGGCTGTATGGAAAAGTGAGCTACTTCGGGGATGGTCCTCGAAATTACGCCGGGCACGGAAAGGCGCGGGACTGGCCAAGATTTCTTTTGAGATGTGTCGATTTCCGCTTCCGCCGTTCGTCGTTATAGTGAAGGCTGGCAAACAGCCCGCCCTGCAGCCACCTCAACCAGGACGGCTGTGCGGTACACTCACAATTCAGAGCCCACGGCGACCGCGGGCGGAGAATCAACGGGAGAAGGTTTATCTTTATATATGACCGTAAAAGAGCAAATTAAAAAGTACATTGCCAGTCAACCTGAACCAAAGCGTAGTGACCTGCAAGAGTTGCACCGGCTCGCGCTGCGGGCTTCGCCGGCGAGTAAATTATGGTTTTCCGATGGTAAGAACAGCGAAGGTAAAACGGTTAGTAACCCCAATATAGGATATGGATTTCACACCATAAAATATGCCGACGGAACGACGAAAGAGTTTTTTCAAATTGGCCTGAGCGCGAACAAAACCGGAATTTCGGTTTATATCCTGGGGATCAAAGACAAGAAATACTTAGCCCGCGCGTATGGAAAAAAACTAGGCAAGGCGAGTGTGACCGGGTATTGCATCAGGTTCAAAACTGTAAAAGATATAAAAGTTGATACGCTTGAAGCGGCGATTCGATATGGGTTTAAGGCTTCTTCCTAAGAGCATTACGCCGCAAACACCGAGCGACAAGTCTTTTGAAGTGGTATCACCTCTGCCGGTCACTCCTATAGTCCGACTGGCCAGAAGTTGGCTCACCTTTCCTTGCTACACTGCGTCTACCAGGCGGGAGGTTTTATGAAGACAATTCTCGCGATCGGGCTCTGCTTTTTCGCCGGTACCGCTGCCCTCGCCCAAACGCCGATGGACCACTCGAAGATGAACCAAAGGGGTGAGCAGGGCATGGGCTTTTCTCAAACCACGACCACCCACCACTTCCTGATGAACGCGAGAGGCGGCATCGTTCAAGTGGAAGTGAACGACCCAGCCGACACCTCCAGCCGGACCGCGATACGCATGCACCTCCAACACATCGCGGAAATGTTTCAAGCGGGAGATTTCGACATCCCCACGTTCGTGCACGGCACTGTTCCGCCGGGTGTTCCGGAGATGAAGAAGTTGCAAAATAACATTCGGTACAGTTTTGAGGAGTCCCCGAACGGCGGGCGGGTGGTGATTTTATCTGACGACAAGGCCGCGCTCGACGCGATTCATTGTTTCTTACATTTTCAAATTGTCGAGCATAAAACCGGCGACCCTACTTGGCTGCATTGAGACCGCACGCGCCTTACGCGTCGAACGGCCCGGCAATAAACCTGCGAATTCTCTGGCGACACAACTTGATGAACGCGATTGCTGCCTCACGCTGAACCGATCGCGACCCGGCCGGCTTGTTAATGCCGGGCGGCCGACTTATCCTCTCCACGAATTAACTAAACTGCCGGAAGACCCCAAATTTCTTCGATGGCGTGTAGAATTTCGCTTCCGCCGTTCGTCGATATAAGTGAAGGCGGGCAAATGGCCTGCTAGAAGATCATTACCGGGCCCTGACTGGCCCACATAGGAGACACATGGCGCAATTTTTGGTGGCGATTCACTTGCCCGACAATTTCAATCCGGCCCAGTCGGATGAGGGGATGATGGACGATATTCACGCGCTGAACAAGGAGATGATGGCCGACGGCGTCCGGCTTTTTGCCGGCGGGCTGTCCTCGGCGAGCAAGGCGAGATCGGTGCGGGCGCAGCCTGATGGCACGTTGCTTACGACCGACGGGCCGTACCTGGAGGCCAAGGAGCATGTGGGCGGCTTCTGGATTCTGGAATGCGCGGATATGGCCCAGGCGCTGGCGTGGGGACGCAAGGCGGTGGTCGCGTGTCGCGCGCCGGTCGAGGTGCGGGAGTTTCTGGCGGGGCCGGCGTGAACGCGAACGAGGCAGAGATGTGACGGGGATGTAGCAGGGACGCAGCGGCGGTCAAGTCCAAGGAGATGAGCGATGAGAAAACTGAATGTGCTGGAATTTATGTCTTTGGATGGCGTGGTCCAGGCTCCCGGGGGCCGCAAGGAAGATCCCAGCGGCGGCTTCGAGTATGGCGGGTGGAGCACGCCGCACGGCGACGCGGCGGAGGGCGCCGCCATGAAAAAACAGATGAGCGTGCCGGCGGACCTGTTGCTGGGACGAAAAACTTTTCAGATTTTCGAGAACTTCTGGCCGAAGCATGGCGACATTTGGCCGGGCGCGCAGACCGCGACCAAGTACGTCGCGTCGAATACCATTAGCTCCTCTGAATGGAAACCCAACGTGTTTCTGAACGGAGACATCGCCGGGAAAATCAAAACGCTGAAGGGCGGGGCCGGGCCGGACCTGCATGTGTGGGGCAGCGCCAATCTGGTGCAGACGCTTTTGAAGCACGATCTGGTGGACGCGCTGTGGCTGAAAATATTTCCAGTGGTTTTAGGCAAGGGGAAAAAACTGTTTGCCGAGGGCACCATTCCTGTGGGTTTCAAAGTCACCGAAAGCTCCGTCAACCCGAAGGGCGTGATTATCATTAATTATGAGCGGGACGGTGCGGTGCAAACCGGGGACATGTAAACATTGGCGCGGCGTCGAGGGCGCGGCGCGTTCTGCTTGCAAGTTGTAAAATTCGCAGGGCCGAAATAAATCATAAGGAGCAATTAAAATGCGTTTCATGATGATCGTCATACCTAAAGGATACGAATCGGCGGCGCCGGACGCGATGCCCAGCGCCGAAGCCGTGGCCAAAATGATGGAGTACAACAAAAGTTTGCAGCACGCTGGCGTGCTGCTGGCGCTCGATGGACTGTTGCCGCCTTCCGCCGGCGCAAGAATTTCATTCACGGACGGCAAAGCGCTCGCTACGGACGGGCCGTTCACGGAAGCCAAAGAAGTGATCGGCGGCTACTGGATCATTCAAGTGCGTTCGCGCGAAGAAGCGATCGAATGGGCCAAGCGCGCGCCGATGGCCAACAACGAGATCATCGAAGTCCGGCAGATTCACGAGATGAGCGATTTTCCAGAAGATGCACAGAAGGCCGCCGAAGGTTTTAAGCCTCCCGCCACCGCCAGCTCTGCCGCCGCGAAGGGATGACCGATATTCACAGGACGATTGAAGCCGTGTGGAAGATCGAATCCACGCGGCTCATCGCCGGCATTGCCCGCGTCACGCGCGACGTTGGCATCGCCGAGGAACTCGCTCAGGACGCGCTCGTCACCGCGCTCGAAGTGTGGCCCGAACAAGGCATCCCCGATAATCCTGGGGCTTGGCTGATGACTGCGGCCAAGCGCCGCGCCATTGACCATTTGCGCCGAGGTCAGATGCTGGAAATAAAGCACGGGGAAGTTGCGCGCGAGCTGGAGTATCAGCAGCAGCGGCTCGGCGCGGCGCTGGATGAATCGCTCGATCAGGTGATCGACGATGACGTGCTGCGCCTGGTCTTCACCGCTTGCCATCCCGTCCTTCCAGTGGAAGGACGCATCGCACTCACCCTGCGGCTGATCGGCGGCCTCACCACGCCGGAGATCGCCCGCGCTTTTCTGGTGCCGGAAAAAACGGTAGGCCAGCGAATTTTTCGCGCCAAGAAAACTCTGGCCGAAGCGCATGTTCCGTTTGAGACGCCGCGCGGGGAAGAATTGCGCAGCAGAGTGCAGTCGGTGCTGGCGGTGGTCTACCTAATTTTCAATGAGGGCTACACCGCGACCGCGGGCGGCGAATGGATGCGCGCCGCGCTGTGCGACGATGCGCTGCGGCTGGGACGCATGCTCGCGCAGCTTCTTCCCGGCGAATCGGAAGTTTACGGCCTGCTGGCGCTGATGGAATTGCAGGCGTCGCGCACGGCTGCGCGGCGCGGGCGAAACGGCGAAGCCGTTTTGCTGCCGGATCAGGATCGCTCGTTGTGGGATTACGCGCAGATTCGGCGCGGCATGTCCGCGCTGGAACACGCGCAAAAATTGGGCGGTGGAGCAGGGAATTATACGTTGCAGGCCGCGATCGCCGCCTGTCACGCCCGCGTCCGCACCGCCGCCGAAACGGATTGGGAGCGCATCGTGCTGCTCTACGACGCGCTGATGCAGATCAGGCCTTCGGACATCGTGGCCCTGAATCGCGCGGTCGCGATTGGCATGGCGCAAGGCCCAGCCTCGGGACTCGCGGCGCTCGACGCGATCGACAAACCCGGCGCCAATTCTGGTTCTGGCGCGGGCTCTGGTTCTAGCGCCAGTGCAAACTCCAACTCCGGCTCGACCCTGGCCGCCTACCATCTGCTCCCCAGCGTTCGCGGCGACCTGCTGATGAAGCTAGGCCGCTTCGCCGAAGCCCGCGAAGAAATCCAACGCGCCATCAGCATGACGCAAAACCTGCGCGAGCAGGAATTGCTGACCGAAAGGCTGAAGCAAATCGAGAAGAAGGCCGACTGGTCCGCATAGTCTTCGGTTATTCGACTTATCAGGATTTGAAACCGACATGTAAAGGCACCCGTTGCCCATTCACATCACTCGGGTTGAAAGGTCGAGTCTCTGCGAGACACGATGAACGCGAGCGAGACTAACGTAAGCACCACGCCCGAACCGGCCAACGCTCGCGACGCTCCGAAGACCGGGATCAGCTTGCCTAGAGCGAGCGCGCCCAGGGGAATTCCGGCGCGGAAGGCCAGGTTATAGACGCTCATTACGCGACCGCGCATGGCATTCGTGGTGATGAGTTGCGCGAGTGAAAGCATCAAAGAGGCCGAGGCCATGATGGCGGCCCCGGCCAGAAATATCATCGTGCAGGAAAGCGGGAGCCATTTCGATAGAGCGAAACCGCAGGTAGCGAGGCCCAATAGCGCGAGGATGATCAGCGTCAGACGCCCCTGACCTCTCGTTTTTTCCAAGCTCGCCACAATGAGCGCGCCGCAGATCGAGCCCAGCCCCGAACAGACCAGAAATAGGGTGAACGTTTCCGGCCCTTTGTGAAACACATCGCGAACGAAGACCGGCAGAAAACCATTCAGTGAAAAACCGAACAGCGTCGTACAAAAAGCCAGAGCCACCAGGGCGCTCATCCCATTGCGATGCCGGATGAAGTGGATGCCTTCCTTCATGCTGGTGAGAACCGAGACGGCGGTTTTCACCGGAACGAATTTGACCCTGATCATAAAGAGCGAAGCGATCACCGCCAGATAGGAAATGCCGTTCAGGGTGAAGCACCATTTCGCCCCGAGCGTCGCGTAGGCCACGCCGCCGATCGCCGGGCCCAGAACGCGCGCGAGATTGAACTGAATGGAATTCATGGCGATCGCGTTGGTCAGATCTTCCGGGTCCACCAAGGTAGGAAGCAGCGAGGAATAGGCCGGCCCGCCAAACGATTGCCCCGAGCCAACCACGAAGGAAAGCGCCAGAATGTGCCAGACCTTGACGACGTGGACCGCGAACAGGAAAGCCAACAGAAACGCGCAGGCCATTTGGATGTACTGCGAGCCGAGCAGCATCTTCCGCCGGTCCCAGCGGTCGGCAAACACTCCGCCAAATAACGAAAACAGGATGATGGGGAGTTGGCCCAGGAAAAGGTCCAAACCCAAATAGAACGGGTCTTTGGTGAGGTCGTACACCAGCCAGCTCTGCGCAAACTGTTGGACGAAAGTGCCGATGGTGGAAGCGCAAGCTCCCATCCACATCAATCGGAAGTCCCGGTAGCGAAAGGCCCGGAAGGTACGCGTGAAAATCGCGGAGTTTGGCATTCGTGCGCTGCTACGATCGCTGGTACTTACAATTGTTCACGTGGCAGCTTTGCGGGACCAGGAGAGCAACCCGTCGACCGACCATTGCGCCAAGAACCAGAATAGCGGAGATGGAGGTGGCCACGCCATATCGTTCGTAGAGCTTTTTCTCCGGGTTAGTCCGACTTCTGCAAGCAGGTGTCGAACTACTGTTGCGCTGTTCGTCGTTATAGTGAAGGCGGGGAAGCTGCCCGCCTGAAGACGGCGGCGTGCGTTGGCGCGGTTTTTTCCAGGTCGCCGGCGGCGGTGTCCGAATTCGCGAAACGGCAGGCTGAAAACGAGCAGGCTGGGCGGCACTTCGCGCACTAAGTGACGCAGGGCGGGGGACTTAGCATTGGCTGGCATTGGCAGCCGCCATGCTATTCTCAGTTTCAATCTCGTGTTTATATAAAGGATAGGGAGGTCGCGCATGTCGTTCTTTCGTGATTTGGGCGTGGCGTTTCATTCGCTGGCGCGGACCAAGGGGCTGGCGGCGATTGTCATCCTGACGCTGGCGCTCGGCATCGGCGCGAACGCGGCCATCTTCACGCTGGTGCGCGGCGTGCTGCTGAAGCCGCTGGTTAATCGCGGCGAGGATCGGCTCGTCTATATTCGCCAGAGCGCGCCTGGCCTGCGCGACGACAACGTCACCTTCTCCGTCCCGGAAATCAGCGACCTCGAAAATGGCGCGCGATCGTTTGAAGAGTTCGGCGACTTCTCCAGCATCCCCTTCACCATGATCGGTCTCGGCGCGCCGCGCACGGTTATCGGCGGCGTGGTGGGTGGCACCTACTTCGACGTGATGGGCTTGCGTCCGGTTCTCGGCCGGCTGGTCGGTCCGCACGACGACGGCGAAAAAGCCGACGGCGTGATCGTGCTGACCTATCGCTTCTGGGCGACCTCGCTTGGAAAAGATCCTAGTGTCATCGGCAAAACCGTTCGCCTGGGCAGCCTGGGCGACCGCACCGGCACGGTGATTGGCGTGCTCGAGCCCAGCGTCCCGTATCCGCAGGAAACCGAAATTTTCACCAACCTGGTGATGAGCCCGCACCATCTTTCCGCCAGCATGGTCACTGGCCGCGTCCATCGCATGACTGAACTTTTCGGCCGGCTGGCGCCCGGCGCTACGCTGGAGCAGGCTCGCGCGGAGTTGGTCACCGAATACGCCACCATGAAGAAAGACCATCCCGACGCCTATCCGGCCGACAGCCAGTTCAGCATCGAAGCCCGCATGCTCCGCGACGAGATCACCTCCGGCGCGCGAACCATTCTGCTGGTGCTGCTCGCCGCCTCCGCGCTGGTCTTCATCATCGCCTGCTCCAACGTAGCCAATTTGATTCTGGCGCGGACCGTTCGCCGCGAAGGCGAACTCGCGCTGCGGGCGGCACTCGGAGCCAGTAGCGGCGCGCTGCGCCGCATGTTGCTGGCGGAAAGTTTGCTGCTGTGTTGTGCCGGCGCCGCGCTGGGCGTGCTAATCGCGCAGCCGCTGGTAACCGTCCTCGCGCACTACGCTTCGCGTTTTTCGGTTCGCGCGCTGGATCTCACCGTCGATTCCACCGTGCTCTGGGTTGGAGCGGTGCTCGCGATTATCTCCGCGGTAATTCTGGCGTTTGTTCCGCGCCTGCCTTCGGCCGACGCCGGCAACGGCCTGAATATCGCCAGCAGCGGCACGCGCGTCACCAGCAGCGGCACCCGCCGCCAGCGAATTTTCGCCATCACGCAAATTGCCGCGTCGTTCGTGCTGCTCGCGGGCGCCAGCGCTTTGGTCGCCACGCTGCTCGCGTTGCAAGCGGTGCGGACCGGTGTGGATACTCGCCGCGTGCTGACTCTGGACGTTCCGGCGATGTCCTACGGAAAAACTGAGCAGCAGGTCGTCGACTTCTACAAGGAATCCATGCGCCGCATCAATGAGCTGCCAGGCGTGACCAGCACCGCTTTCTCGGTCACCGCTCCCTGGCGCGATACCGCGATTTTCGGCATCGGCATGCAATACGCTGCGGACGGTCACGCCCACTCCGACAATGACCCGCGCGCGATGTCGCGCACCATTTCTCCCGGCTTCTTTTCCGCGGTGGGCGTACCGCTGCTCAGCGGGCGAGATTTCAATGCGCTCGACGATGGCACCAAGGACCCGGTCGTGATCGTCAGTCAAACTCTGGCGCAGCGCATGTTCCCCGGCGAGGATGCGATCGGCCGCCACGTCTACTGGACCGATCCCGTGTTGGCTTATTTCCCCGGGACCGATGCCGAAAAAGCGCGCATCACGTCGCCGCGCCGCATCATCGGCGTCGTCGCCGATGTCGACGATTTGCATATCGTGCCGGAGCCGACGCCCACCATCTATGACACCTTCGCCGACCAGTCGGGCCTCTTCGGCGGCCACATCTTCATTCACACGACCGGAAATCCGTACGCGCTGGTTACGCCGGTCACCCAGATTATTCGCAGCCTGTCCGCCGACCAGCCGGTCGAAGCTGCGGCCACGCTCGAAGACATCCGCGCTAAAGTTCTGGCGCCTGACCGTTTGAATTCGCTGGTGTTTGGAGTTTTCGCCGGCGTCGCGCTGGCCATCGCGGTAGTCGGCGTCGCGGGCGTGCTGGCGTTTTCGGTCAGCTCGCGCACGCGCGAATTCGGCATTCGGTTGGCGCTTGGCTCGCAGCCCGAAAGCATTTTGAAGAACGTAGTCCGCGAAGGCGCAATCATGGCCACGGCGGGCGTAGTCGCCGGCGCCGCCTTTGGCCTGGTGATCGCGCGTTTTGCTGGCGCCTACTTCGGCGACCTGAAAATGCCCGGCGCGTTGCCGGTGGTCGTCTCGGCAGTCGTGCTGCTGACCGCCGCAGTCGTAGCTTCGATCCTGCCAGCCGCCCGCGCGTCGCGCGTCGACGTCATCCAAGCCTTGCGCTCAGAGTAGCCGCGCGGCGCGCATCGAAAGCACCGGCCAACGCGCATACCCGAAAACACGATCGAGTTTCCGACGGGCAGACTCATTAGAAGCTAAGTAGTGGGTCAGAATGCACCCGGTAAGGTTTTGGGCAGGCAAACTCTCTGGCACGAAGTCGATGAGGAGCTTTAAATGATCTACAAGATTGTGGGCGGGATCGTTTTAGCGCTGGTTGTGCTGGTTCTGGTTGCCCTCGAAGTTCGTACAACTGGAACCTATGAACGAACGTTCAATGCTTCCAACGACCAAGTTTGGCGCATGTGGAACGATACGGATTCGATCAAACAGTGGTGGGGACCGACCGGCTACAGCGCCCCATTTATCAGAAATGACCTTCGAGTGGGCGGGACGTATCTCTGGGGAATGAAGTCACCCAAAGGAGAAATGTCCTGGAACACCGGGGTTTATAGGGAAGTGGTCCCGAACCGAAGGATCGTCTCCACCCTGTCGTTTGCCGATGAGAGCGGTAAAGCCCTTCCTGGCTCGAAGGCACCAGTCCCGGGCCGTTGGCCGGATGCGGTCACGGTCATTACGGAGTTCAGTGAGTCGAGCGGAAAGACGAAGGTCACCGTTACGGAGGTAGGGATCCCACTGCTCATAAAGATACTGTCCCGGATTGCGTGGGATCAACAGTTCGACAAGATACAAGGTCTACTCGGAGGGACGGCAGGCTCTCTTCAACCCGCAACCAACACATTCCGCGAAGTCGCCGGGGATAACTCGAGACGGCACTCACCGGAACCGAATTCTCAAGTCCCGATAAACTCGCCAGTCCGATCAATCAGACTGGCGAGCCACCGGACGAGCCTCGCTTTAATCTAGGGCTGCAACGCTCTGCGGATGCCTTGGCTGGCCTGTTGCAGCGCGGCTTGCACGCCTGGAACATTGTGGATGGCGTTGAGAGTCACGAAGTCGTGGATCATTCCGTTGTAGCGAGTCGCGGTCACCGGCACACCCGCGTTCTGGAGTTTACTCGCGTAGGCTTCGCCTTCGTCGCGCAGCGGATCATTTTCGGCGGTGATGACGAGCGCTGGCGGCAAGCCTCTGAGTTGCTCAACGCTGGCCCGCAGCGGAGATACATACGGAAGGTTCCGCGTTTTCTCGTCGGGCGCGTACAGATCCCAACCGTACTTCATGAACGCGCGGGTCAGGAACCGTCCGTAGCCGAATTCAAGATACGAAGCGGTGTCGACGCTGGCATCCGTTGCGGGGATCAGCAGCACCTGGTAAAAGATCTTCGGACCATTCCGGTCCTTGGCCATCAGCGTCAGCGCGGCGCTCATGTCTCCTCCCACGGAATTTCCCGCGACCGCGATGCGGGTTCCATCGGCACCGAATTCGCCGGCATGCGCGGCCACCCAGGTCAGCGCCGCGTAATTCTGGTCCATCTGCGTCGGGTAGCGGGCCTCGGGCAGCGAGGTATATTCGACAAACACGCCGATCTGGCCCGAGCCCACTACCAGGTCGCGCAACAATCGCTGGTGGTTCTGGAAATTACCGACCAGCCATACTCCACCGTGAATGAATAACAAGACGCCCGGTTTACCGGTAATGTTCTCCGGCGTCATGATGTAGAGCTTCACCGTGCGTCCGTCCTGCGTGATGGTTTTCTCGGCCGTGGTGACTCCGGACATGTCGACCGGCGTTTTGTTCTGCAGCGCGGTGAGAATGTCCTGCGGCTGGGGTTGCGGCAACTCCCAGAAAGGAGTGGTGTCCTGGTCGACGACCGCCAGAAACGCCCGCACCTGCGGGTCGATGCGCGGATCCGTTTCGGCGTCCAGCGTTTGGGCGATTGCGGGTCCGGCCCCGAAGGATACGGCTCCAAGAAAAAGTGTGGTGAGGGCAAAGATGCTTTTCATTTTCTAGCTCCTTTAGATTCTTTTCTCGCGCTGGCTTGTGCGACGTGCCAGCTGAGGCAGTGTCAGCGAATTCGATTTCGCGCAGAACCCCAAATGGTCGGCTCCCGCGGTCAATAATTCGTGGAGGTCACGCTTCCGTCTTTTGAGGGATAGAAAAAACCTACCGGAACGAAGTTCGACACGTTACCGAAGAGAAGTTTCGATGCGTTTCCGGCCGAAGAGGCGGGCGTCAACCGACCACGCGCCGGGACCAATCATCGCGAGGCTGGCTCCCAGGGCAGCGAGAAGAAGCGACGTGGCAGGGCCGCCAGCAATTGAAAAACTAATCCACAGCTCAACGCCCGCAACCAGAATTCCGGCCAGTGGAGTCCAGAGCCCGACCAGAATAAAAAGTCCGGCGAGAGCTCCAATGATTGGTGCGGCCGCGGTAGGGCACTGTTCAAGGTGCAGCAGCGCCTTGGCCGGCGCAGCAGCGGAAAAAAATAACACAATGGCAGTCGCCACCCGGAGCAGCAGGATTCCTGCGCCGGGCCAACCATTCGCGAACGTGGAAAATAATCTTTGCAGAGGCGCCTCGGTGTACGCGCAAGTTCGTGTGCAGCATAGGCTGATGGGAATAGAAGCAAGAACAGGCAAAAGAGGGACGGGCTGATCCGACGAAAGAGGGATAGGGTAGCTACAGGTCGACAATTCCGCGCTTCAGCGCCAGGGTCACCGCGTGGGTGCGGTCGTTGGCTCCGAGCTTGGACATTAGATTCGTCACGTGACTCTTGACCGTGGCTTCGCCGATCGCCAGCCGATCGGCAATCAGCTTATTGGAATTGCCAGCGGCAATCAGCCGCAAGACATCGAGTTCGCGCGGGCTCAGCGCATCATCGGCCGCGTGTTCGGCGAGTTGCGCGGCGATGTCGGGCGGAATCCGTTTCTGTCCGGCGTGGACCGCGCGAATGATCTCCAATAGTTCGCGGTGCACGTGTCCTTTTAAAACGTAACCCCGCGCGCCGGCCTTGAGTGCTGCCAGGACCTGCGCATCACCCGTGTAAGTCGTCAGCACCACGATGCGGGCCTCGGGGAATTCGTCTCGAATTTGCGTAATCGTTTCCGTGCCGGTGATGCCCGGCATCTGCAGATCCATCAGGGTCACATCCGGGCGGTGCAACCGGAATTTTTCGATGGCTTCCGGTCCGCTGGACGCTTCGGCAATCAGCTTCATATCCGATTCAGCATTTACCAGCGAGGCGATCCCCTTGAGAATCAGGGGATGGTCGTCCACGGTTAGAATTCGGATCGGACTGGAAGTGCTGGTCAAGTTTTCCTGCCTGGTCGAAATACATTAAGGGGGGAAACAGTTGCGTTTGTTTTATAGGCCGCAGTAGCTGGAACCGTCAACTCCACCTCTGTTCCAGCCCCGCTTTCGCTCCAAAAATCCAAGTGCGCCCCGATGCGCTGCGCGCGTTCGCGTATCCCCGGCAAACCCCAATGCCCGGAGCGCCCGCGTTCCTGCAACACTTGGGGATTGATACCTTTTCCGTTGTCACGCACACGCACGCGCAGTTGATTCTCATCGTAACGGCTGTCCACTTCAATCTGCTGCGCCTCGGCATGGTTAAAGGCATTGCGCAGAAGTTCACGCGCGATGCCGTAGACCTCGGGCTGAACCGCTGGCGCTAAACTCCGCGGTTCGCCCTCGACAATCAATTGGAATTTCGGTCGCGCGCGAGGTCCGTTGTGTACCGCCGCGAGTTCTTCAGCTGCGTCTTCTAACAGTTGCTCCAAATCGCCCCGAACCATCGCCTGCTGCCGGATGTCGTGAATGGCGTCACGGCTTTCGCCGATCGCTTGCTCCGTGCCGGAGATGGCTTCATCGAGGGCTTGCATCGCATTTTCGGTCTGGCCCGGAAGCATATTGCGCGCCGCCTGATATTGAAACATCAAGCCGTGCAGGCTCTGTAATAGCGTATCGTGCAGTTCGCGCGCGATGCGGGTCCGCTCGTTGACGCGCTCTTCCAGGCGCATGTTGAATTGCTCCTCCACTTGGCGCAGGCGCTGCCGGTGAAGTCCGGCGAGCGCCAGTAAAATAGCGCCCATGGAAAAAACCAGCGCGAACAATTTCCACGACTGCACCACCGCGTTCAAGGCGCGCGACGGCATGTAGATCTGGGAGTTGATGGCCCAGTCGAGATCTTTGGCCGCGCGGCGCACGCCGGCGACGTCACCCTCGGCCATCCGGCGCCAGACCCGCTGGAATTTTTCCAGCGTGTCCTGATTTTCGAGCACCACCGCCCAGTTTTCAAAATCCGGATAGCGATATCCTCGATCGATTACCTGCTGGACCGACGCTCCGAAGGCGCGCGCGTCCGCAGCATCTCGCTGATCATGCGTCAGTGATGCCACCAACGCGTCCAATCCGTAGCCAGGTTTCCCGGGAGGCAGGAAGCCGGCTTCGGCGAGCATATCGGTATACTCCGGGTCGGTCGCTAAAAAATCCGCGAGCTTAAAAGCCAAATCGGCATTCGGCGTTTTGTTCAAAACCACCAGTTCGCCGCCGCCTTTAAAACCGACTGGTGGTACGACCGCCGCCGCGTAATCCCAAAAGCGTTGAGCGTTCCCCTCTTTTCGCCGCCGCTGGTAAAAATCGTCAGCCCATCGACCGATGAAGCTGGCCGGCTCCAACGTCGCACGGTATCCGCCATTCACGAATGCGCGAGTTACTTCTTCGTGGACCGCCTCCGGAAAGCTGGCCAACTCGCGAACTTCGCCCTTGCCGAGAGGAGTCCGCGAACGTTGCGTGAGATAAAGCGGAATTGCGAGCTGTTTGTCGCCGGAAAAAGCTACGTGGTGGCCGAACAGCCCATCCTCGATTATCGGACCGCTCTCGCCCGCTTTGACCAGCGACACATAATCGTAAAGCAGACTCAGCGCCATGCCGGTGGGGAACGCGATGGTGTCGCCGGCAGACGTCCCGGCGCCGAAAGATTCGAGGAGCGCCGGCCAACTCTCGCCGTTCAGAGTCAGCGCAGGGGAATCGGCAGCAGCCGATGGCAAACGCTTCCAATAAAAAAGCAGGCGGACATCGGTGATATACGGAAGCGCGCACGCCGGAACCCCGAGTACGTCGCGCCAATTTCCTTTGGAGTTTTGCCAGCCGGGCCGGGATCGAATTCTGCCGTTCGCCGCGAGATAACCGGTCCACGTGCTGCCGACTTCCATCACATCCGGTAACGCATCGGGTCCCGTAGTGCGCGCGGCGCGCAGCAGGTCGAAAGCTTCGCCCCAGGTGATCAGCCGCAGCACCACGGTGGCATCGTTCTGTTTTGCAAAGCGCGCCAGCGCCGCGAAAGTCTTGCGCTGGTTGGCCACCACCTGGAAATTCGGAACCGTTGATTCGGGATTCCAGCTGCGGGTCTTCGCCGCGAGCGGATCTTCCACGTTCAGCAACTGCACGCCGGTCTGGGCCAGGGACAAGCGCAAAGCCTCCACCCGAGACGGGAGATCTTCCCCTTGGGCGATGTCGTTCGGCCCCGATCCCTCAGGCGAAATAATCCAAACTTCAACGCGCCGGTTGCTGTTTGCGGCGCCGTCGGCGGAGCGAGCCGTCGGCGGACTCGATAGCATCGCCCAGCCAAGCAAGAGCATGCCCACGCAAACTTTCATGGTGGCCGGATTCTACATGATTCGAGTGGCGGAGAACGACCGGGCTAGATACCTTGACAATCGATTCGTGATATATCAGGCGTGCCAGACTGCGGCGCGCGCTATTCTCCGAAACGGTGCGAGAGGTCGCGGACCTGCCTACTGGTTCGGGTTCAGCGCAGAAACGTAAGGAGATTCAAATGCGATCAACGCACGGCGTCTTTTTCCTGGGAGCTTTCTTCTTCGTCACTTTCGGCATGGCTGCGACCTTATCCGCCGGATCGGGGCCCGACGAGCGGCCGATCACCGATCCCAAGTCCATCACCTCCGCCGCGAATCCCAACGCGCGGCCCGTGCCCATCGACGACCTTTATTACACGCGTACGGTTTCCGGCGCGGCCTGGTCGCCGGACGGCAAGGAAATCGTTTTTACCAGCGATATCGCGGGCCGCGCGAATCTTTGGAAGGTTGCCTCCTCCGGCGGCTGGCCCATTCAGTTGACCCAATCGGACGAGCGCCAGTACGGCGCGGCGTGGTCGCCGGACGGCAAATGGATCGTCTACCAGCAGGATCATCAGGGTGACGAGCTTTGGGATTTGTATGCGATTCCCAGCGCTGGCGGCGAGCCCATCAACCTGACCAACACGCCCGCCATCCGCGAACAAAATCCGCGCTGGTCGCCCGATGGCAAAACCATCTTGTTCGATTACAAAACGAAGGATGGCACCACCTACGACGTGGCGCTGCTCGATTGGGCCACGCGGAAAGTCCGCAAGCTGACCAACGAAGCGCAGCCGGGATATATCGTGCAGGCCTTCGCCTGGAGTGGAGACAACCGGACGATCTATGCGAATCGGGTCAACCCGCTCTACACGGACGCCGACGTTTACCGCATTGACGTCGCCAGCGGGAAAATGGAAAACCTGACGGAGCATAAGGGCACGATCCGCAACCTCGGCTCGTCACTAGCGCCCGACGGCCGCACCGTCCTGCTGGCTTCCGACGCGAACGGCGGCTACATCAACGTCGCGCTGCTCGACCTCGCCAGCAAAAAAGTGAAATTCATCACCGATTCGAAGTGGGAGGTCTCCGCGGGAAGTTTTTCGCCGGACGGCCAGACTTTCACTTATACCGTCAACGAGGATGGCGTCACTGACGCTTATCTGGCCGAGACCGCCAGCGGCCGCGGCGAAAAAGTGAACCTGCCGCACGGCTTGAATTTCTTCAGCGGCAATCCCAGCGAATTTTCGCCGGACGGGAAGCGCGTGATCGTCTCGCACGAGGCCTCCAACCAGCCCGGCGATTTGTACGTTTACGACCTTGCGGCGCGCCGCGCGGAGCAGCTTACCTTTTCCGCCATCGCCAGCCTGAAGACCACGCCGCTGCCGCCTTCCCAAATCATTCACTACAAAAGCTTCGACGGAAAAATCATCTCCGCGCTGCTGTGGATGCCCTTCAATCTGAAGCGCGACGGCAGCAATCCCGGCGTGCTGCTGCCCCACGGCGGGCCCACCGGCCAGACCGTCGATTACTGGAACACCGACGTGGCCGCTCTGGTTTCGCGCGGGTACATTTGCATCGCGCCCAACCCGCGCGGTTCCACCGGCTACGGAATCGATTTCCAAAAAGCGAATTTTCAGGATTTGGGCGGCGGTGATTTGAAAGACGAAATCGGCGCCGTGGATTTCCTGAAAGCTACCGGCTACGTGGACTCCAAAAAAATCGGAATTACCGGCGGCTCCTACGGCGGCTACATGACGCTGATGGCCATCGGCAAAACGCCGGACATTTGGGCCGCGGCCGTCGAGCTTTACGGCATCATCGACTGGCACACCATGTTGAAAAGCTCCGATCCTTCACTGAATGAATATATAAAAGCGCTGCTGGGCGATCCGGCCACGAACGAAAAAGTCTACGTCGACGATTCGCCGATCACCTTCATTCACCAGGCCAAGGCGCCGCTGCTGGTGTTGCAAGGCGCTAACGATCCGCGCGTGCCCCAGGAAGAGGCCCAGCAGGTGGTCGACATCCTGAAAAAAGAAGGCCGCATCGTCGACGTGCACTATTACGCCAACGAAGGTCACGGCTTCGCCAAACGGGAAAACCAAATCGACTCGATCCGCCGCACCATCGCCTGGTTCGATTTATACCTGAAGGGCGAAAAGCCGGCCGACGCGCCTGCAGCGCAACCGGGGAAATAACTGCGAATGCCGCAGCCTCGACAGTCATAGCGGTGATGCAGTAGGCCGCCGCCGCGACCTGATCAGGACAGGATTGACGGGGACATGGAGAAATCAGTTCTCAACAAGGGCGCGTTGGTCGTGGGCGCTTCGGGCTCGTTTCTGGCGCTTACCTGGCTGGTCGTCGAATACCGGACAGCGTCGCAGCGATTCGGCCGCACCTTATCGCTCCTCGGTCTCGTGGTTGCGTCGTATGGCGTAGCATTTCTCTGGTCTACGGTGATTGGTCAGTGGTCCCGGACCCGTCTGTGGTCGCCTCAATGGACTTTTTTAGCGGCTGCTGCGCCATTCTACCTACTCGGATTTTGGGTGTTTTTCTTCAGCAGTCTCGAAATGCGGCCACCGGGATACTTGATAATGTTGGTCATGGTTTCCGTTGGTTCTGATTCCGGACGAAAGGCGCGAAAGAAGGCATATCCGCAGCTCTCCGACGAAGACGCGCCGTCGACTCCGCTTCCGCCGCCCACGCTCTTTCCAAAGTAACTCGTGATCAACGCGCTTGACCTATAAATATCTTTCAAAAACAGAGCATACAAATCGAGGCATCTTTACATTATAACAAAAAGTGTTATATTATTTTGGTATGGCTTTGTGGGATCTACGTGCGGAAAGGATCAGCCGGGGATGGAGTCAATCTATCCTGGCGCAAAAGCTGGGGGTGTCTCAGCCCTATGTGGTGATGCTGGAGAAAGGGAAGAGGACCCTCACGCCCGAGCTGGCTCGAAAGCTGGTGCGGGCCTGTCGATACTCTCCGGCGTTTTTAGCGCCAGACGTCGATCCGCGTCCGATGAATGCGCAGCGGCTCGCCGAAAGTTTGAAGGCGTTGGGCTATCCGGGTTACGCGTATCTCAGGAGCCATACCGCGAAACGAAACCCCGCAGCCGTTCTACTTGCCGCCCTGAGGCACCACAAACTGGAGGCGCGGCTGGTCGAGGCGCTGCCCTGGCTGATTTTGCAATACTGGAACATGGATTTTACGTGGCTTTTGGATCAGGCGAAGCAGGCGAATCTGCAAAATCGTTTGGGTTTTGTGGTTAGCTTGGCGCGGCGTTTGGCTGAAAGAACCGATAATCCTTTGCGGAACCAGAAACTGGCAGAGCTGGAGAGCGCGCTAACCGAGAGTAAGCTGGCCAAGGAAGATTTTTTCCTGGCTCCAGCGCGAACCGCTTCTGAAAGGCGCTGGATGCTCCAGAATCGTTCGGCTGAAGCCGAACATTGGAATCTAGTCACCGACTTAAAACCGGAGCATCTGCCCTCGTATGCTTCCTGAACCTTGGGCTGCATTTCTCGCCGCCGTCGACGCGGCTTTACCTAAACCCGTTGTACTGCATTGCATCGGCGGATTCGTTCTGACTTTTGTGTATGGCTCGCCTCGCAATACCGGCGACATCGATTACATCGTCCAAATCCCCAACGATGTGGATATCGATAGCCTCGCCGGAAAGGGTTCTGCTTTAGCTAGGAAGCACAAGGTGTACTTCGAACGCGTCACCATCAATCAAATGCCCGAGAATTATGACGAACGCCTTCGCGAAATGCTTGCCGGAGAGTTCAAAAATCTTCGACTGCTGGCACCCGACCCTTACGATTTGATTCTGTCGAAGCTGGAGCGGGCCGGCCCCAAGGATCGTGACGATGCCGATTACCTGTTTAAGAGTCTCCAGTTGGACGCCGCCACGTTACGAGAGCGCTACCAGGAATTGCGCGTCAATTTGGGCAGGCCCACTCGTGAAGATCTGACGCTTGATCTATGGCTGGACCTGTTCACCACGAATTGACCACGCTTCGATCAGTCCGAGCGTCCTGCGAACGCCTCTGCCCGCTCATCCTCCGCCAACCGCAATACCTTGACAATCTACAATCGCTATTGTAGATAATCATAGTATGACGAAGTCGATTGATCTGGTGCAGGGAACTCTCGACCTTTTGATCCTCAAGACGGTCTCGCTTGAGCCGAAGCATGGGTGGGCCATTGCTAAGCGGATTCAGCAAATTTCGGGTGAGGTGCTGCAGGTGCAGCAGGGCTCGTTGTATCCGGCGTTGCACCGGCTGGAACAGAAGGCTTGGATCAAGGCGAAGTGGGCGGAATCCGGGACCGGGCGGAAGGCTAAGTTTTATTCGCTGACCGCCGCGGGCCGGGCGCAGTTGGGAAAAGAAGCGGCGAATTGGAGCCGGCTTTCGGCCGCGATCAATCTGGTGGTGGAAACTCCCTAGGAGTTGAGCGCGATGCGGTGGGTCCAGCAATTCTTTCAGCAATTTTTGCTGCGTTTGCAAACGATCTTCCGGCGCGGCCGGACGGCTGCGCATTTGCAGGACGAGCTGCAATTCCATCTCGAGCAGCAAGTCGCGGAAAACATCGCCGCCGGTATGAGCAGCGAAGAAGCTGGCCACGCCGCGATGCGCGTCTTCGGCAATCCGACAGTTTTGAAAGAAGAAACCCGCGAGACCTGGGGCTGGACCTGGCTCGAAAACTTTCTGCGCGATCTTCGTCACTCGGTTCGAGCGTTCGCGCGAACTCCCGGTTTCGCCGTGGTGGCCATTCTGGTCATCGCTCTGGGCATCGGAGCCACCACCGCGCTTTTCACCGTGGTTCGTTCCGTGCTGCTCCAGCCGCTCCCGTTCAAAGATCCCGGCCGCCTGCTGCGTTTGTATGAACAAAGCGCCGATGGCAAATTCCCGTACAACAGTTCCGCGGCCGGCGTCGTCGCCGAATGGAAAAAACAAAGCACCAGCTTTTCGGACCTGAGCATCGTTTCGCACGTCCTCGACTATGGTCTGGCCGGCGCCGGCGGCCAGCTTCCCGAAAAAATCCACGCCGCCGAATGTTCCTGGGATCTTTTCTCGACGCTGGGCGTGGCTCCAGCGCTCGGCCGCGCGTTCACGGCTGCTGACGATCAATCTTCCGCCGGCGCTACCGTCATTCTCAGTTGGGGCCTGTGGCAGCGCCGCTTCGGCGGCGATCCCGCGATTCTCAACCAATCCATTCATCTCGACGCCAAAAGTTACACCGTCATCGGAGTCATGCCGCCCTGGTTCGCCTACCCGGAATCGAATGTTCAGGTTTGGACGCCCGTTGGTCACCAGCAAACGTCCGCTCGGCTGCAAGAAATCGATAACCACCGGTTCCACGTGGTCGGGCGTCTCAAGCCCGGAGTGACGCAGGCCGCGGCGACCGCCGAGCTATCTCTCATCACGCGCCGCCTGCATGACGCGCATCTCGATCATCCCTTCGTCAGCGTCGGTGCCGATAGCCGTCCGCTGCTCGAAGCCATCGTCGGAGATTTGAAAACGCCGCTCTACGTTCTGCTCGCCGCTACGTGTTGTTTGCTGCTGATCGGTGGTCTGAACGTCGCCAGTCTGCTGGTCGCCCGCGGTTCGGCGCGCCGCAAAGAACTCGCGGTTCGCGCCGCGCTCGGCGCCAGCCGTTGGCGCTTGCTGGGCGAGCATCTCAGCGAGATTCTGCTTTTGTCTCTGGCCGGCGGAGCGGCGGGTCTCGCACTCGCGTCCGCCGCAATTCGCTGGTTTGTTGCCACGCGCCAGGACGTGAGCCGCGTCGAAGCCATTCACCTGGACCCGGTCGTGGTGGGTTTCGCGGTGGGGCTGGTTTTCTTGTTCGCACTTTTCGCGGGAATTCTGTCCTCGTTCTCCATCAACAACAATCGTGCGCTTTCGGCCTTGCAGGGGGCTTCGCGCTCGCACAGCGTTGGGCATGCGCAGATTAGAATGCGCAAGTGGCTGCTGACCATGGAAGTCGCGGTCACGGTCGTCTTGCTCATCGGAGCCGGCCTGTTGCTGAAAAGTTATGAGCGGCTGCGCTCCGCCGATCTCGGTTGCGTCACTCAAAATGTGCTGACCATGCACGTATTCCTGCCCGACGCGAAATACGGCCAGCCCGCGCAGCGCGTGAACTTCTTTGAAACCTTGCTGGCTCGCGTGCGCGGCCTGCCTGGTGTCGAGTTCGCCGGACTGACCACCACGGCTCCCGACGAGGATTACGGCGGCGATAGCGGTTTCGCTGTCCAGGAACATCCGCCGCTCCCTCCGGGCCAAGCGCAGTACGCGATGGACCGCTGGGTCGATCCTTTATATTTCGAGGCGCTGGGAATTCCTTTTCTGCGCGGCCGGACTTTCGATTCCAACCAGCGCCTGGACCAATCGAACCAGGTCATCATCAGCAAATCGTTTGCCCGGCAATATTTTGGCGAGGAAGATCCCCTGGGCAAGCATCTGACCACGCTCGGCGAGCGCCCTTACATGATTGTGGGGATTGTCGGCGACACGCGCTGGGAAATGGCCGAAGCTCCCGCGCCGATGATGTACTTCCCATTTTATGCCGGCACCGAAAATGGCGGGACGCTGGTGGTTCGTTCCACGCGCGAGGTGAACGCGCTGGCGTTGCCCATTCAGGAAATCGTGCAGCAGCTGGACGCGGGGCTGCCCGTTTCCGATGTGCTGACGATGGACCAGATCATCGGAAAATCCACGGTGGACGCCAGCTTCGATGCCACGCTGCTCCTGGCTTTCGCCGCGCTGTCGCTGCTGCTGGCCGCTGTCGGGCTGTTTGGTGTGCTTTCTTATATGGTGGCGCAACGCACGACGGAAATTGGCGTGCGCGTCGCGGTCGGCGCCCAACGCGGGGAAGTGCTGCGCCTGGTGCTGGTGGATGGCTTGCGCCCCGTCGGCATTGGCTTGCTGCTCGGACTCGCGGGAGGCGTGGCGGCCTCAAGTGTCATCCGCAGTTTGCTCTACGAGGTGCAACCGCTGGACGGCACCGTCTTCGCCGCCGTCGCGATTTTGTTGCTGGTCGTGGCTGCGCTCGCCTGCCTGCTGCCGGCGTGGCGGGCATCGCGCCTCGATCCGCTGGAGGCGCTGCGGCAGAATTGAACTGGGCCACGCGGATTCATTCGCGGGGTTGCCAGTGCCTCACGATCGCCGAAGGACTGGCCATTAGGACAGGCGGTTGATACGTCACACCGCGGCTTGCCTTCGCCTCCCGCGCCTCGCCTCCTTGCTATCCTTATTTATTAACCAAGTTACGTCCACGTAAGCGGAACCGGTTATTCGGAGGGAGCCCATGCACCTACTGAACCGATTTGCTCTGGCGGTCGTCTCGGCGGGACTTTTCGCCAGCGCCGCTGCGGCCCAGACCCAAACACAGTCACAAAATTCTGCAGCCAATCGCGCGCCGTCACAGACTGGCGCGGTCACCACGGCGGACCAGGCCATCGATCGCATTATTGCGCGCGAACACGACGAAATCTCCGTGATCCGCCAGTACAACCCGATCGTCGAAACCTATATTCAGGACATGAAACCCGACGCCGAGCTGGGCATCGTGCCGGCCAAAGATCATTATTTCCTGGGGCAGGCTCAGCTGTCGAACGGAGTCAACGACGATTCGTTGCTGGATAAGAAGAAGGGCAAAGTCGCGGGGTTTAATCCGTTCGCGCATCTGGAAGGATCTTCCACCGCCGTGCCGCACGGCTTTCTACAGATGATTTACGTCGACCAGGATCGCTTCGATCGCCAGCATTATCAATTCACCTACGTCGGCCGGGAATTTCTGGGCGAAGTGCGCTGCGCAATCTTCGACGTCGTCCCGCTGCCGAAGGCCGGCAAGGATAGTTTCTACGGACGCATCTGGGCGGAAGATCAAACGTTCGCGATTGTCCGCTTCAACGGCATGCTCACTTCATCCGGCAGTGAAGGGACCGGGAACAATTTGCATTTCGATAGCTGGCGCATGAACCTGCAGCCGAATCTCTGGCTGCCGGCGTTCGTCTACAGCCAGGAATCGGAACTGAAAAGCTCGTCGGCGTCTTCGATTCGTTTCAAAGCGCAGACGCGCTTGTGGGGTTACAACCTGACCAGCCTGAACCGGCCGGTGGATTTCAATGCTAGCGCGGGATTGGAAAACAGCCACGGTTCGGAAGATCTTTCTCCGGTGCAGGCGGAGCGCGAGTGGCAGGAGCGGGCGGAAGGCGGCGTGATCGATCGCCTGCAACGCATTGGCTTGCTGGCGCCTCGCGGCGAAGTGGACAAGACTTTGGAGACGGTCGTCAACAATTTGCAAGTGACCAACAATCTGGACCTCGACGTTCGCTGCCGGGTGATGTTGACCAGTACGCTCGAGACTTTTTCGATAGGACATACCATCGTCATCAGCCGCGGCTTGCTCGACGTGCTGCCGGACGAAGCCAGCCTGGCGGCGGTGCTAGCCAAGGAACTCGCGTCCATCATGATCACCAAGCCTTCGACCGATCAGTGGGGCTTCAGCGACACCACGCTGGTGACGGCCGGCGAAGCGCTGTCGCGCTTTTCGTTCAAGGCCACGCCCGCGGACGTCGACCTCTCCAACAAGAAAGCCGTGGAAATGCTGAAGAATTCGCCGTACAAAGAAAAACTCGGAAACGCCTCGCTGTTTCTGAAGCAACTCTCGGCCGGTTCGGCCGCGCTCCCGTCGCTGATCGATGCGCGACTCGGCAATGGCGTGGCGTTGAGTGCTGAGCTGCAAAGTCTGGGACCGGCGCTGCAAACCGGCAAGCTCGACCAGGTAGCAGCATTGCCGTTGGGCGCACGCGTGAAGGTGAATCCCTGGGACGATAAAGTGGAACTCTTGCGAGCCAAGCCGGTCGCACTGAGTTCGGCCCGCGAAAAAATGCCGTTTGAGGTGACCCCGTTCCACCCATTCCTGATGCGTTATCAGGCACCGAATGCAGCGGCTCCCAATGCTGCGACGCCTGATGCGGCAGGGAAGACCAGCGCGTCGAATGCCGAGGGCGCCCAGCAATAAATTTTCCTGGGCTCACGTCAAACGCGGACTTAGAATTTATCTGGAAAACGCAGCAACTTCTGCGCCCGGCTCACTTTGAATTTATTTCTATGCCGTATTCCGCCAGCCAGGAACGAAGCTGTTCTGGCGAAGTGCGCGCTAATTCGCGTCTCGCTGCCCCGGCCCAACGACGCGCCCTGCGATGAGGACAACTCCTCCAAGGTCTGGGCCAAGTTCGCCGGCTTGCGCGGCACCGTTGCTTATCGTGACCAAAACTTTCCGCTGGCGCTCTGCTGGATGCTGGTGGCCGCGAACGAGGGCGACGCCAAGGGCGAAGCCGCCGTCGCCGTCATGCTGCACGATGGCATCGGCACCAAGCAGGATTTTACCAAGGCGATTTTCTGGGCCAGGGAATCCGCCAAACTCGGCAACCGCCTGGGCGAGACCGAACTGATGCAAATGTATGCGAACGGAGACGGCACGCCGAAGAACCCGGCCAAAGCGGAGGAACTCCGCCAGTTTATGGCCCAACAAAATATCGACGCCATGTGGAACGAACTGCTGCACGGCAACAGTCAGACGGCGCAGCTGGGCCGAATGGTGTTGGGTGCCATGGTCGCCATCTGGCAGGAGGAGCCCAGCTCGAAGTGCATCGGCCCCCGGGACTTTCAAACGATGGGGTGCCCCGGCTTCCGTTCGTCCTGGGCAAAATAAAGCCCACCATTTTTTGACCCGCAGCGAAAATTTATTGAATGACCACCGTAATCGGAAGAGTGCGCGTGGCGCCGCCAGCGGACGCCGATATGGTGAAGGGATAAGATCCCGCGGGCGTGCCGGGAATTCCCGGACCCGAAGGTCCGCTGCCACCGCCTCCGCCACCACCGCAACTCGCCAGCAGCAAGGCCCCGGTGAGCAGCAGTGCCGCCACTTGGCCCGATCGCGCGATCACCGGACCTCTGGCGCTTCCGGCAAAGGTGGACGCTGCCACCGCGAAGACCAAAAGCAATCCCAGCAAAAGCACGAGCGGCAGCCGGCCGCGAGGAAACCCTGAAGGGCTGGACCCGCCGGCGATCGGAGCCATACTGGTGACCGTCACTTGAAAAGCTTCTGGCGCAACTCCGAAGTTAACCGATAGCGGCGTAGGTTGAATCGTGCAAGTTCCCATCGATATCGCTCCGGAGCAGGTGAGCGGAACGGCACCCATGTAATTGGTCGGCGCCAACTGCAAGGAAAACACCGCCGGAGTTCCAGCCTTAACGGTGATCGAGGTTGGCGCGCCGGTTGCCGGCTGGAGCGTCATATCGCCTACCGAAGCCGAAAGCGCCACCGTCTGCGGCGAGCCCGGCGCGTTGTCGGCCACGGCTAACGAGCCGGTGGGCGAAGCCGTGTTTTTCGTAGCCAACGTAATGGTGATCATGCACGTGTTGTTCGCGGCCAAACTTGCGCCGCAAGTGTTGGATTGGGTAAAGCCGCTGGCCCCGGACGGAACGGTGATTCCCGAAATAGTCAGGGTCGCCGCGCCGGTATTGCTCAGCATCACCGTTTGCGTCTGGGTCGAACCGACGATTGCTGGTTGAAAGACAACTGCCACTGGATTGAACGACACGGCCGGCATAGGCGGAGGCGGCGCCGTGACCTGAAGGGTCTCCGGCGTGGTCAGTACGGTTTGGCCGTCGGTACTAACAATGTTGAATTTGTATTTCCCTCCAGGAGTCGTCGAGCTGGTGGGAATCTGAAACAGCACGTTTTGAAAACCGCCGCCCGGGACCGTGAAAGTCTGCAAGCCGAATTGAAACTGACAGGTCAATCCCGCCGGCAATCCCTGGCAGGAAGTTTGGAAAGTGCCCGACGCGTCGCCGTTGGATTGAACGCCCGCGCTCCAACCTTCCGAAATGTCTCCCGGCTGGACTGTTCCGCCCGGAAAGATCACCTGCGTGAACGAATCGATCGCGCTGCCGGGAAAATCGTAGGCGACCTGCGTTGCTCCGCCGGCACTCGCCGTCAAGGAAAACCAACGATTCTGCACCACGCCGGATCCGAGAGTGAAGGGAACTTCTACCGAAAGCTGTCCGGCCGGGACGGTAGCCGAGGGCGCAATTTTAATTCCGGGGTCGCTCGCCGAGAGTGCCACGACCGTATCGGAAGCTGAGGGCAAATCGAGAGCGATGGCGAGCGAATCGGCGCCGCCCAGCACCGGCGTTTCCGCCGGTTGAATCTGAAACGGCGGCGCATTCGTGGCGGCGATCACCTGGTACGACGCGGTGTAATTCGGCGTCTGCAAAAATGCCGCGCGCCCATCTCCCAGGAGGTTCAGCGCGGTGAGGTCCGGAGCCTCCTGGATTCCAAGGTTGAACACGTCGTAGGTCGGGGTAAACGTGCCATCGGCCTTACCCATCAGAAATTGCACGTAACCCGGGCCGCCGCTAAGCGAATCGGTTTGAAACAGCGCGACGTCCAGATTGCCATCGCCATTGAAATCGCCGAAGTAGGTTTCAAAGCCACCCGTGACCGTTACATTGTTCCCGGTAAAAGTGTTAAAAGTTCCGCCATAGGGCATGTAGCTGGTGGCCGCGCCAAAGCTCCCGTTGGCTTGGCCGAGATAAACGTTCACTTGCGGTGGGGCCGTGCCGGGCTCGCCCTCAGCGAGAGCTGTGCTGGCGCTCTCGATGTCCAGCACATCCAGCCGCCCGTCGTGATTCAAATCCGCCATGGTCATCGCACTTAGATTTTGCAGAAGATCTTTGGCGGTCTGAAACGTGCCATCGCCATTTCCGAGGAATTGGAACAAATCGCGCCCTGGGGGCGCGCCGGGTCCGAATTCGTTGTAGTAAAGCCAGACGTAGATGTCTTGTTTTCCGTCGCCGTTCGCGTCTCCCACCCACACGCCTTGCGGCCAGGGGGAAGCGACCGCCACCTGGGACCCGAAGTTAACCTGATAGGATTGCGTGAAAGTGCCGTCGCCATGTCCCAGATACACCGTTAACTGATCCGGATTTCCAGCCGGCCCGGTGGAAGTCGCGACGACGAAATCGAGATTCCCGTCTTTGTTGAAATCGCCAACGCCAAGTGCGCCAATCGCAAACTCCCCTTGAGTCGTCAACGGGATCGCCACGGGTGCACCGAATTGTCCGTTCCCCATGTTCTGCGCGTAGACCAATTGCGCCGGGCTGGCTTCCGTGCCATCCAAGACCTCGGCCAGAAAATCCGGCTGGCCGGTCTTACGAAAATCGGCAAACACAAAGTCGCCCACGTCCAGCACTGGATTGGAGCCAATTACGGGAGAGACGATCGGCGAGGAGAACTGGCCGTTGCCTTGGTTCAGCATCACGGCGATGTTCTTGTCGACGTCAAAACCGTTGCCGTATTCAATCACTGCGAGATCGGGCTTGCCGTCGCCGTTGATGTCCGCAACTACAAAGCGCGAGTCCGCGGCGTTGACCGGTGAAGTGGGAGTGCCTTCTTCAAATCCATCGTAACCTCCCTGCGGTGCCCCGAAATTTCCCGATCCGTTGTTGACGTACACCGTCGTCGTATTCGCATCCTGGTTCGCGGTGATCACGTCCGGGCGGCCGTTCCCCTTCAAGTCGGCGACGGCTAGGGCGAACATCCCCGGATCGCCGCGATAAACCTGCGCCGCACCGAACCCCCCTTTTCCGTTGCCGAACCTTACCGTCACCGTGTCTCCGGTTTCGGTACCGTAGCCTCCGCCAGGACCTCCCGGGATTCCGCCCGTAATAATGTCCAGATGTCCGTCTCCGTTAACATCTGCTACCGCTAACCCGTAGCCCACGTCGCCTATTCCATAGACTTGAAAGCTAGTCTGATTATCAAAATTGCCTTTGCAATCGCCTGGAAAAATGTGAACCGTCGCGATCGTGTCCACATCCACCACGTCCGCGCAGCCGTCCCCATTCACATCAACCAACACGGCATTGGTCACGTCGCGCACCGGACCGCTCGAGTTATCCACCTGTTCGCCAGGAGTGAACGTGCCATCGCCTTTGCCCAGGAACAACTGCACGACCGTGCCCTCGGGATTGGTTCCCGTCACCAACACGTCAGGAATACTGTCTCCATTCACATCGGCGACCGAAAACTCGTCTCCGTCTACAAATTCGTTGGGCGTGGGAATGGGCGCGTAGATCGGCGCGCCGAACTGTCCGGAGCCGTTGTTCAACAGCGCCGCGAAAAAATTGAGGTGCGCGTCAGTCGCCGCGATTCCCACCAACAAATCGGGATGATGGTCGCCGTTCAGGTCGGCGATCGCCACCGCCAGCGGAGGAACCGGCAGCGAAATTTCGGTTTCCGTCTGAAACGTTCCGTCGCCATTTCCAAGCAGCACTCCAATGGTCCCGCTATCGGATTCGGCCACCACCAGGTCCAGCTTGGCGTCGCCGTTTATATCGGCCGCCGCCACCGCCACCGGCGTCTGCCCCAGAAGCTGGATGATGACCGGCAGTTGTGCCGTCCCGTCGCCCTTGCCGAGATATAGATCGAGCGAATTGTCCCCCGAGTTTGAAACCACCCAGTCGAGCTTGCCGTCGCCATTGAAATCGCCGGTAGCCACGCCCGAAGGCAGCGCTCCCGCGGGAAGGGAAGCGCGCAACATTATTCCGGGCAGAGCTGCCGGAGTCACACTCGCCGCGGCTGGATTGCGCTTCGCCGCGGGCAAGGAGTCCGCACCATGGAGCCCGGTTCGCAAGGCCACATGAGCGCCGGGAAGTCGTTTCGATTGCTGTTCGAGGCTCTCGAAATAGCGAACAGCCTTCGGCCCGTCTTGCTCCGCCGTCCGCCATCCCAGAAAACGCCCGGCGTGCGGCACCCGAGGCTTCGCTACAGGCGCGTTCGTCGCTCTGTTCGCCGCTGACGCAACCGGCGCCGGCTGAGAACTCTTTTGCGTGCGATACGATTGCTGGGCCTGGACCGCGGGTATGAAAGTCAACAACGCGAGCAGCGCACCGGCCCAAACGAATTGCGCGTAACCGCTACGCCCACACATCTGCTCAATGGTCATTTCTGCTGTTCCTTCAAGGAGTAGCCTGTTTGAAAAGAGGACGAGGCGTGAGTCTACAAACGGCTGTATGTCTAGTCAAGTATTATAGCTGTATCTGCTCGATTGCCAGTCGATGGTCCGGACGCGCAAGGCTCAACGCCGAAGCCAACTCGCACGTCATGAACTCCAACGATTGTGACGTCGGATGGAAGAGCCCGCGGCAGGAATCGGAGTTCGCGCTCAATTCTGGCGTTTTTGTGTTCGGTCATTTGCCGATGGGCGACCGATGGTGATTTCGTCCGGCGCTAGACGCCGAACTGCCGCAGATGATGATCCAGATGTTTGTACGTTAAGATCGCCCACTCTTCGCCGGTCATGCGGCCGAAAAAGCTATGCGGATTCGTGGTGCAGCCCGTCGGCCCCGCCGCGGCGAACCGGTCGATCAAGGCTGACAGGCGCTTCCGTTCCGCTTCCAGGTTCCGTTCATCCGCGACCACCAAGGTGGGAGCCGTCGGCGAATTCCGCCGCATGGGTTGGTCGTCGCCCAGCATCCTGGGCTTGATCCACCCGCCGATGATGCGCCCCACGAACATGCGCGGCGCGACGGTGTCTCCGACGGCCCACTCCATCGCCATCGAACAGTGCGCCAGTGCTTGTGCGGCATTCATCTTGCCCCATTGCCGCGTGCTGTCCGGCCGCAGTTGCGCCAAACGCTCCTGCACTTCTGCCACCCTGGCCGGTTCAAACATATTTTTCATGCGAAATCCTTCATTCGATTCCTCGTTTCATTCGTTACTGCTGCCGAAAGACTCATCCTGTTTTTCCGCCGGCTGATTGCGCTGGAGTGCCACCCAGCAAATTCGTACTCCGACCAGCATAGAGATCAGGTATACGGGGAACGAGACGATTCCAGGCCGTAGCCAAGGGCAGCACGTTTTGCTGGCGGAGCTGCCAGCCGCGCTCCATTTCAGAGCGGCCGCGCTCGAATTCCTGCGCCGCTTTTGACGCTTCGTCGTTGGGCTGGGAAGTCATAAAGGCGGATTATCTCTTAGGGCGCGTAATTTCTTCGACGATTTGTCGAATTTCGGTCCCGCCGTTCGACGCTAGAGTGAAGGCAAAACCGCCTCAGCAGCCGGACAGGAGAAAACCGATGAAACGAAAGAATCTGCGCATGACTCTACTCAGCGCCCTCGCGCTTGCCGCCGTGATCGCGCCGCGGCCCGTAGCTGCCCAGACTGCCACTCCCACCCAGGAGAGCAAAGACGCCAAACAGCCCTACCCCACGATGGCGCCGCTCGAACAATATCTGATGGAGCGCGACGCGGAAATCGCGCTGGCGCGCAGCGCTGCGCCGGACGCCATCGCGCACGACGCCACGATTCTGGTGCTCACCCGGCGCGGGTACGAAACCGCCGTCGCAGGCAAGAACGGTTGGGTGTGCCTGGTCGACCGCGCGTGGGGCGGCATGTTCGACAATCCCGAATTTTGGAATCCGAAAGTTCGCGCGGCGGGCTGCCTGAATCCACCGGCGGCGCGGTCAGTGCTGCCGCTGGATACCAAACGCACGGAATTGGTGTTGGCTGGGCGATCCAAGGCGGAGATAGTCGCCGCCATGGCGACCGCGCTCGAGAAGAAAGAATTTCCGGCGCTGGAGCCGGGAACCGTCTGCTACATGATGGGCAAGGCGTCGTATCTTACCGATCAGGGCGGCCACAATATGCCGCACCTGATGTTCTACGATGCCGTGAAGGAACCAGTCGCGTGGGGCGCCAACGTGGAAAATTCGCCGATGATGGGCGTTAACTTCTGGTCGATGGCCCCGGACGCGTATCCGCAGCTGAAGAATTTTCCTCCGCTGGTCGTGTTCCTGGTCGGCGTGGAAAAATGGTCCGACGGCACGCCGGCGCCCAGCATGGGGATGTAGTACGGGCATTGGTCGTCGTCGAAGGAGCGCGAGCAGTTGGCGCAAGTGGCCATGGCAAGCCCTCGGATGCAATCGAGGCCACTTCTACTAGGGCTTGTAGATCAGCGCGATGACTGCGCCGACGATGATCCACTGAATGAAGTACGTGACGCCCTCATACATCGCGAGCGTTACGCCGATGTTCAGATACACGTAGTTGTGAATCACGAAAACGCATACCGCGAAAATTCCCAGCAGCGCGCCGAGGTAAACGCCGGAGACGACTCCGCCGCCCGCCGGATAAATTGTGGCGAAGAGCACGGCGACGATCGCGATGCTGATGAAGATGGAGATCATGGCGAAGGGCATGAGTTTCTTCATGCCGTCTTCAGTGCGGAACACGCCGGGGTACTTCTGAAATTCGCGCTTCATCCCGGGCAGCGCGGCGAACAGGGCGAACCCGACGGCGAAGTAAGCGACGGTGGCGCCGAGAAAGGCGAGGGCAACGTGGGCGTAATTCACCGGCATTCCTTTTGCAGCGGGAGTGCGTTCGCCGCGAATTCTACCCCAGGATCTGGCCCGCGATCAGGATTTCGGATATTCGGCTGGGCTATTTAGCTGGTTTCTGCGTAAAGGTGCTGAAAGCCAGCTTGCCTATTTGCAGCTCGGCTTCGGCGGGACTGATGGTATCGAGGCGGATGGATCCGTCGCGGTGAAACTGAATCACAAAATAATAAGCCTGCCCGGGCTCAGCGGTAAAAGTGGTGACCAATTGCCGGTCGGTGCAAAGATTGTGGGTGCCCGGCGCGACCGAAAAGTAAAAATAGGATTTTTTATGGTTCGCGCCGACCCAGGTGCCGTCCACGCCGACGCGGCTGTTAGGATAGCCGGGAGAGATGCCGGTGATGGTATTGAAAACATACACCAGGGCTTTGCCGGGCTCCGGCTGGCCTTTGGGGTGGCTTTTCTTGTCGGTCTTTACTTCAAACTGAATATCTTTGGCGCCGCATCCGGCGGCCGTCAGAGCAGCTTGATCTTGAGCGTGGGCCAGCGAGGGAATTGCCAGTGCGACAAAGAGCACGAACAGCAGCAGGAGCGTTTTCACAGTTAGCCTCGTAACCGAATATAACCCTTAGACGGGCTCGGTGCGCTTCCGGTTTCGAGGCGGAGCGCGAATGTGATTACGAAGGTACGGGCGGCTATTTCTGCGTGTCGGTGCGAACCAACTGCGCGGCGAGCGCTTTCATCGCGGCATTTTCGCGGATGACTTCGCCGAGGTCTTGACGGTGCAGCGCGATCTCGGCGGCGATGGAACGGCCGAGGATTCGCTGATCGATATTGCCCCAGGAGCCCGGGACGAGCTGGCCCAGCCAGGCCACCCAGCCCGGCGTATGCGCGTTGCCGACGATGATTCCGGGGCGAAAAATCGCGAGGCGCGTGAAACCGATGCTGCGCAGGGTGTCTTCCTTCATCCCCATGATGCGCGCGTAGCGAATCCGGCTGCGCGTGGTGCTGCCGACCGCGGTGAGCAGGCAAAACTGCGCGATTCCCCCGCCACGGCAGCCTCGCGCAAACGCGCCGACTACGCCAACTTCCAGTCGTCGCAATTCTTCTTCGCTCCAGCGCGCCGATCCAGAACCCACCCCCACGCAGCTCACCGCGCTCGCCGGACCCACACTTAAAACCTCGCGCGCCAGCGCAGCCGTGCGCGCGGGTAAATCGGCAGCCGCGGTATCCAGCACCACGTTGCGCACCCGCGCCCGCGCCGCGATCGGCTTGCGGGTGACCATCACCACTTCGCGGCATTCCGGAATGGCGAGCAACTCCCCAACGGCCGCGCCGCCGACTTGCCCGGTGCCGCCCAGAATAATTGCGGCGAAATTCTGCGTCATAGAAATTTGAGCTCCCGGCACATTCTAGTCAATCTTCCACCCAACCGGTTACTTCCGCTCGAAATCGGTCGAGTGGCTGACTTCTTTCCACGTTTTCGCTTCTTCTAATCGCGCTTGGTCGTTTTTCTCGACGGCGTTGTAGGCATCGCTGCCCAGCAACAGTCGCAACGGCGGTTTCGGTTCGCGGGCCAGTTTCAGTATCGCCTGAGCCGCTTTCTGGGGATCGCCAGGTTGCTTGCCGTTGTAATCGCGCTGAAACCTGGCGGTTTTACCCACGGTCGAATCGTATTCGGGACGCCCTTCGCTCAATTGCGTGGAGCTGCCGGCGAAATCCGTGCGGAAGCCGCCGGGTTCCACGATCGTCACCTGGATGCCGAGCGGCAAAACTTCGCGCGACAACACTTCCGAGAAACCTTCCACGCCCCACTTCGCCGCCGAATATGGCGCGCGCCCCGGAGGTCCGATCCTGCCGCCCACCGATGAAAACTGAATGAAACGGCCGGCCCGCTTTTCGCGAAAGTAGGGCAGAGCGGCCTTGGTGACAATGATGGTGCCGAAAAGGTTGGTTTCGATTTGCGCGCGGAAATCGGAAATGGGCGTGTCTTCGACGGAAGAGAGATTGCCATACCCCGCGTTATTGATGACCACATCGAGCGAGCCAAAGGTGTCGACGGCGGTTTTTATCGCATTGGCTGCCGCGGCTTCGTCGGTCACGTCCAGCGCAAAGAGTTTCACGCTCGCGCCGTAGCGCTGCGGCAAGTCGCTCAACGAACCAAGGTTCCGGGCCGTCGCCAGAATTTTATTTCCAGCGGCGAGACCGGCTTCGACAATCGCCCGACCGAGGCCGCGCGAGCTACCAGTGACCAACCAAACTTGCGTCATGCATCCTCCGATTCTAAACCGGGCAGTTGGAACGCTGGAAAGGCTGGCCAGCCGCAGGATTGGATGCGCGACCGGGGTACGTTAGATGCGGACAATCGGCAAGAATTGCGGGGCCGCCGCGGCGCGGTGATTTCGGCGCATGCTTTTTTGCTATGCTGAAGCCGCGATGACTTCCGAATTAAGTCCGTTGTCCGCCGACATTCGGGGCTAAACATTTCCCGTGCTTGCGGCTGAGAAGATCGATCGCGTTCGCCCGCGTGAGGGAGGCTGGACCTGAGTCTCGAGTTAGTTGGCCGCAAGCTCTCCCATTACCAGATCACGGCGGCGATTGGGGCCGGCGGGATGGGCGAGGTGTATCGCGCGGCGGATACGAAGTTGGGGCGCGAAGTGGCGCTGAAGGTGTTGCCCGCCGCGATGGCCGGCGATGCGCAGCGGCTGATGCGTTTCCAGCGCGAAGCACGCGCCGTGGCCGCGCTGAATCACCCGCACATCGTGACCATATTTTCGGTGGAGCAAGCCGACGAGGTGCATTTTCTGACGATGGAGCTGGTCGAGGGGCATTCGCTCGACCGGCTGATCCCCGAAGGCGGGCTGCCGGTGGAGCGCATCGTGGAGATTGGCGGTGCGCTGGCCGAGGCCTTGACCGCTGCGCACGAAAAGGGAATTGTGCATCGCGATTTAAAACCGGCCAACGTGATGGTGACCAAGGAAGGCCGCTTGAAGGTCCTGGATTTCGGGCTGGCGAAGGAGACGCGGCCGAAGGATGCCGATGACGCGAAGGATTCGCGGACGCGCAGCGTGCATACCGAAGAAGGCGTGGTGATGGGCACGCCGGCGTACATGTCCCCGGAACAGATTTCCGGGCGCGCGCTGGATCATCGCACCGATATTTTTTCGCTGGGCGTCATGCTGCATGAAATGGCTACCGGTCAGCGGCCGTTCACCGGTACTTCTTCGGCGGAATTGATTTCGGCGATTTTGCGCGACACTCCGCCGCTGGTAACGGAAGCGCGCACAGATCTGCCGGGGAATTTGGCGCGGGTGATCCGGCGCTGCCTGGAAAAAGATCCGCAATTGCGGGTGCAGACGGCGAGCGAAGTAGGCACCGATTTACGAGAGCTGGCGCGCGAACCTTTGACCACGTTGCTGGAACCGGTGCGGTCGTCGGGCGCGCGCAGCGCGTCGGGAACGGCGCGCGCCGATGAGGGGTTCTGGGTGGCGGTGCTGCCGTTCAAATACGGCGGCGGAAATACGGAGCTGAGCGCGCTGGCGGAAGGATTATCGGAAGACATCGTCACCGGTCTTTCGCGTTTTTCCTATCCGCGGGTGATCGCGCGCAGTTCCAGTTCGCGGTATGCCAATGAATTGGTCGACGTGCGCTCCGCGGGCAAGGCGCTGGGCGCGCGTTACGTGATCGAAGGGAGCCTGCGCCAGGCCGGAGCGAAAGTGCGCATCGCGGTGCAATTGGTCGACGCCAATTCCGGCGCGCATTTGTGGGCGGAGACTTACGATCGAGTGTGCACCGCGGAAACTATTTTTGAATTGCAGGATGACGTGGTCTCGCGCATGGTTTCGACCGTCGCGGATTCGCATGGCGTGCTGCCGCACAGCATGAGCGAAGCGGTGCGCATGAAAGGCTCCGGGGAGCTAAGCCCGTACGAGGCGTTGCTGCACAGTTTTGGATATTTCGAGCGGGTCTCGGCGGAGGAGCATCTGGTGACGCGCGAGAATCTGGAGCGCGCCGTGCAGCAGGCGCCGAATCATGCCGCGTGTTTGGCGATGCTGACCATCGTTTACGCGGAGGAATACATTCACGGGTTCAATCCCAGGCCTGATCGGCCCGATCCGCTGGACCGGGCGCTGGTGACCGCGCGTCGCGCAACTGAGGCTGCGCCGTCGGATCATCTGGCGTTTCACGCGCTGGCCACGGTCCTCTATTACCGCGGCGAGCGGCAGGCGTTTCGCAATGCGGCGGAACGCGCCGTCGCGCTGAATCCGATGGATGGATACACGGCCGCGTATCAGGGATTTCTGACGGCGTATGGCGGAGACTGGGAGCGCGGCTGCGCGCTGGCGGAGCGGGCGCGGAAACTGAATCCGCATCATCCGGGATGGTATTGGTTTCCTTCGGTTTTCAATGCGTATCGTCAGCGCGAATATCGTGAAGCTCTGGACGCCGCGCTGAAAATTAATATGCCGCGATTCTGGCGGGCGCATCTGGCGCTCGCGGCGGTCTATGGGCAACTGGGGGAGCACGCTGCGGCGGGCGCGTCGCTGCGGCAGTTGCTCACGCTGAAGCCGGAGTTCGCGGCGGCTCCGCGGGCGGAGCTGCGAAAGACGTGGGATCCGGAACTGGTCGAGCATTTGATGGATGGATTACGCAAGGCGGGACTTGAGGTCGCCGGCGACGAACGCGGAAGCGCCGCGAAGCCCGTCGCCGGGCCGGGATCGTAAAAATCTTGGCGGCGCGGCCGGAGCCTTTTGGTCTAGGCGACTTAGCGGCTCCTTAGCTCCGCCGATACGACGAAGAAATCAAGAACTGGTCATGGCTGCCGTCTACTTAGCGGAAATTGTCGACTAGGAGAATTTCGGCGGCGGATTGGTCGAAGAGGGAGTAGAGGAGGAAGCGGCCGTCGGGGGAGATGCTGAGGCCGGCGGCGGGTTTGCGGGGGACGGTGGCGAGAATTTTCGAGGTGGCGCCGTCGTGGCTGAGGAAATGGATCGCGGCGCCGCGTACTTTCGGGTCGCTATTCGGCGCGATGTAGTAGACGCCTTTTTCGGCGACGGCGAAGGGCGGGATGGTGCGCCCGATGCTCTGGCCGGAGAAGTCCTTCACGAAATCCGTTTCTTCGCCACCGGCGAGGGGCATGCGCCGCAGCGCTCCGTCGCGTTGATTGGAGTAGAAGTAGAGCCATTTTCCGTCGGGCGATTCCAGCGCGAAATAGCCGCCGCCGTGCGTCACCTGAGTGGCCGTACCGCCGGCCGCGGGCATCTTCCAGATCTGGGAAGCCGGGCCGCCGCGAGTGGACGAAAAATAAATCGAGCTGCCGTCGTGCGACCAGGTGGGCCGGTAATCCGCGAACGCGTCGTTGGTCAATTGTTTGGCCCCACCGCCCGACACCGGAATCACAAAAATACTGGTGGGCGTTTCGGCTGACGGGCGCGCGCTGTAGGCGATCTGGCGGCCGTCGGGCGACCACTGCAGATCGTTAATCTCGGAGAGTTCGGTGGCGTTGGTCAGTTGAACGGGATTGGTGCCGTCGGCTTGCGCGGTCCAGATCTGGAGCGGCCCGGTGCGGCTGGAAAGGAAGGCGATGCGCGAACCGTCGGGAGAATAAAACGCGGTGTCGTCGCGGCGTGAAGAAGAAATGAGCGGAGTGGCGGCGTCGGTTTTTTCGGCGTGCGCCGGGCCTGCGTGGTCCATGGCGGACGGGTCGAGCGCGAGACGATAGATATTCGTATCGCGGTGCAGGCGGGTGAAGGCCATGCGGTCGCCGCGGTGGGCGATCGCCAGGAACCAGGGATTGTCGCCGGCGAAGTCCATGCGGCGCGGCGTGCCGCCGTCGGCGCTGACGCGGTACATCGCGGTGTCCGCTCCGGCGTTGGCGTCGCCCTCGGCGTTGATGAAAACGATATCTTTGCCGTCGGCAGTCCAGGCCGGGCTGCTGATGGTCCAGCCGGTGACCAGCGGTTTCGGCTCGCCCTCCGGTTTGAAATTCGCATCGAGCGAGACCACGTAAAGTCCCGGGCGATCGTAAAGCAGTGCGAGCTTGCGCGAATCCGGCGACAGGATTCCGGCGACGACCCCGTACTTTCCTTCCAACGGACCGAGGATCAGTTTTTTTTCGCCGCCGTTGAACGGAACCAGATACAACGAGTTTGCTGCCGCTCGCGGACAGTAGGTTAGCCACTGACTGTCGGCGCTCCAGGAAATGTAGCGCGTCACCGCGCCATCGGCGATTTTTCGTTCAGGTCCACCCAGCGCGGGAACGGCGTACACGCCGTCGGCGCCATCGGCGCCCCCCGACCGCGGGAAGGCGATCCACCGGCCGTCGGGCGACCACTGCGGCATGCGCTCGTCGTAAGGAGTGTTGGTAAGGCGAATCGGTTCGCCGGGACCGATGAGGCGAACGAAAATATCGGGAAGCGCGCCTTCGGGTCCCCAGGCGAAGGCGACCTGGCTGCCGTCGGGAGAGAAGGAAGGATCGCGTTCGTCGCCGGGATTGGCGGTGAGCGGGACGACGTGAACTTCGCCCAGGGGTGCTGCGGCGTTTTTGGTGGAGTGCCACCACAGCGCTGCGCCAGCCGCGAGAACGATCAGCGCAGCGATGGGTGCGAGAATTTTCCAGAGCGGGCGCGGCGGAACGCTCACGGTGCCCGATGATGCGACGTTCGTCGATGAGGAAGCGGCGGGTACCGCGGCTGACGAATTTGCGTTCGTCGTTTGCGCGGCCGGCGACGCGGCGCTTTCTTGGGCGGAGGATTGTTGTGCGCCACTGATGGCGGCGACGCTGCGGCCCGAAGATACATCACGCAGCAGGCGCTTCAACTCCGACCGCATCTCCGCGGCGCCCTGGTAACGCAGGTCGCGGTCTTTTTCGAGCGCGCGATTGATGATGCGCTCGAGTTCCGGCGGAGTATCGGGATTCAAGCGCACTGGCGCGACCGGCGCACGATTCATGATCGCTTCGAAAATGATTCCGGTCGATTCGCCGCGGAACGGGACCGCGCCGGTGGCCATTTCATACAGCACCGCGCCGAAAGAAAAAAGATCGCTGCGGGCGTCGAGTTCCTTGGCGCGCACCTGCTCGGGCGACATGTAGGCGACGGTGCCGAGGGTGGAGCCGGGGCTGGTGAGATGTTCGGCGCTGACGCCGGCGGTGAGTCCTTCGTTGGCGGCGGTGGTGACGGCGCTGCGGCCGGCTTTAGCAGTGGAGGTGGCCAGGCCGAAGTCGAGAATTTTTGCGTTGCCGCGTTTGGTGACGAAAATATTCGCGGGCTTGATGTCGCGATGGACGATGCCTTCAGCGTGCGCCGCATCGAGCGCGTCGGCGATGCCGATGGCCAGACCGAGGAGTTTGTCGAGTTCGAGGGGACGGCCGTCGATCAAATGCTTCAGCGTGAGGCCGTCGAGAAATTCCATGGCGATGAAGGCGCGGCCGTCTTGCTCGCCGATATCATAAATCGTGCAGATGTTCGGGTGATTGAGCGCGGAGGCGGCCTGCGCTTCGCGTTGGAAACGGGTGAGCGCGACCGGATCGCGCGCAAGTTCCGGAGGCAGAAATTTCAACGCGACGAAACGGTGCAGGCGGGCGTCTTCGGCTTTGTAAACCACGCCCATTCCGCCGCCGCCCAGCTTTTCAACGACGCGATAGTGCGAGATGGTTTGTCCGTCGAGCGGCGAAGCGTCCGGCATCGTTTCGACATGTTAGGTGGCGCTGCGATGGGAGTCAACCGAGGCCAGGGGCGGCGTTTCGTGGTCGAGGAGGCGGTTACGCGCGAATGGCGGCAGCGTCGCCGACCGAGGCGCATCGCTTGCTGCTGATCGGGGTAAGGCAAAGGAAGAGTCAAAGGCAGGCGCGAACGGCGTCAACAGCGGACGCGATTCCTGCCACTTCGAGGTGCGGCGCTTCGCGCCGGATGTGCGGCCGGGGACATGCCTGACATTTCAGACCGGGCACATCCCTGACACTTTTTCTGCGGTGGCTTGGTGGGGATGGGGTGCAGGGGAAGGGGAGACTTCCCCTTCTCCTGCCTCAGCCCCGGTGAAATCCGTGGCCTGCGGCGCGGGCCCCGCCACCAACCTCCGGCTGTCGAAGCGCGCGATCGGAACCGTCGTGAAGTACACGGTATAATATCGTTCGTCCACCGGTTGCAACCCAATCGCTTCGCCGATCAGCGTCTCGCTCAGAAATACGTGCTGATGCTTCCAGGAAAATACGCCGCGCTTCCCGACCCGCCGCACCAGTAAAGCGCTACCGTACTCCGGCTCCGGCACGCGCGCCGGATAGGGCCGCCGCGACGGCGCATACACCGCCGCGGGTGTTTCCATCGCCAGCGCTTCGTGCGGACGCTCTTGGTTGTACTCCCGCCGAAAACGATCAAAGGCCCGCTGCTGCGCTCGCCGGTTCGCTGCCGGCGGCGCCGCCGTTTCCTGTTTCAAGGTGCGATGCATCGCGCGAATTGACGCACGGCGCTGCAGCCTCTAAACTTCACCGGACATGCCCGACGCGGGATTGCCTGCTGGCCAGACTGTTTCTCATTACCGGATCGTCGAGAGGCTCGGCGGTGGCGGAATGGGTGTGGTGTACAAGGCGGAGGACACGCGGCTGCGGCGTTTCGTGGCGCTGAAATTTCTGCCGCAAGATGTGGCGCGCGACCCGCAGGCTTTGGCGCGTTTTCAGCGCGAAGCGCAAGCCGCCTCCGCGTTGAACCATCCGAACATCTGCACCATATACGACATTGGCGAGCAGGACGGCCAGGCGTTTATCGCCATGGAATTTCTGGACGGGCAGACGCTGAAGCATCGCATCGGCGGGCGGCCGGTGGAGATGGAAGACCTGCTGACGCTGGCGATCGAAATCGCCGACGCGCTGGAAGCGGCGCACTCCGAAGGAATCGTCCACCGCGACATCAAGCCCGCGAATATTTTTGTCACCAAGCGCGGGCGCGCGAAGATTCTCGATTTCGGCCTGGCGAAAGTTACGTTTACGGATGGCGGCTCGTCCGCTTCGCGCCCGGAAGCCGATGTGACGCAGGCTACGCAAGCGGCGGAACATCTGACCAGCCCGGGCAGCACGATGGGCACGGTCGCGTACATGTCGCCCGAACAGGTGCGCGGCAAAGAGCTCGACGGGCGCTCCGATCTTTTTTCGTTTGGGTCAGTGATCTACGAGATGGCTACCGGCGGGCTGCCGTTTCGCGGCGAGACTTCCGCGGTGATTTTTAAATCGATTCTCGACGGCACGGTGGTTCCAGCCATCCGGCTGAATCCCGAAACGCCCGCGGGGCTCGAGCGCATCATTGATAAGGCGCTCGAAACCGACCGCTCGTTGCGTTATCAATCCGCTGCGGACATTCGCACCGACCTGGCGCGGCTGAAACGTGAACTGGATTCGGGGCGTTCGGGGCGCGTGATGGACGCGAGTTCGCAAGCTGCTGTATCCGGCTCGGTGGTTCTTGAGTCGGGTCCGGCTTCGTCTGTTCCACTCAGCGCGGCGTCTTCCACGGCGACAGCCGTCGCCGGCTCGGCGTCTTCGGCGAATGTTTCCGCCGGCGCCTCCGGCGCCGTTGCCGCGCCAGCATCAGGCGAGTCGAAGACACTATGGATCGGCGCCGCGGTTCTCGTGCTGGTTGCGCTGGCCGGCGCGGGCTACTACTTCCTGCGCGGCCGCGCGCCGGAAAAGAAAATCACTTCCATCGCCGTGCTACCGTTCGTCAACGCCACTTCCGATCCGGGCAACGAATATCTGAGCGACGGCCTCACCGAAAGCCTGATCGGCACGCTTTCGCAATTGCCGGATGTAAAAGTGATGGCCCGCAGCACGGTATTCAAATTCAAAGGAAAAGAAGACGACCCGCAGCAAATCGGCAAAGCGCTGAACGTCGGTTCGTTGCTGATGGGCCGCGTGACGCAGCATGGCGACAGCGTAGTGGTCCAGGCGGACTTGGTGAATGCGACGGACGGCTCGGAATTGTGGGGCTCGCACTATGAACGCAAAATGGCGGACGTGACCCAGGTGCAGAGCGACATCACCCGCGACGTCGCCGACAAGCTGCAGATTCATGCCAGCAGCGACGCGCGGGGAAAGATAGGCAGCGCCGGCACTACCAACCCGGACGCTTATCGTCTTTATCTCGAAGGGCAGCAACAGCTCTACGGTCGCACCGCCACGGGAATTTTGAAGAGCGTGGATTTATTTCGGCAGGCGGTGGCCGCCGATCCCAATTACGCGCTGGCCTGGGCCGGTCTTTCGACCAGTTACACCGTCGCGGCAGGATACGGCCGGCTGATCCCGCCCGTGCAGGCCATTACCCTCGCCGATGAAGCTGCGCAGAAAGCGGTGGCTTTGGATGGAGCAAGCTCGGAGGCGCACGAGGCGCGTGGCAATGCGCTGTCCACCGCCTGGAAGTTGAGCGAAGCCGAGCCGGAATTTCGCCGCGCCATCGAGCTCAACCCGAACAACGCTAACGCCCACTACTTTTACGCTTTCAATTACCTGATGCCGATGAAGAAATTCGACGAAGCGCAGGAGCAGTTTCGTCTGGCGCTGAGTCTGGACCCGCTAGCCTCGATCATCAGAACCAATTACGCGTTACTGCTGATGGACGCTCGCAAATATCCCGAAGCGCGCCAGGAGTTCGATAAAGTTTTCGAATACGATCCTAAATTCAAACCGGCGTTCTTTTATCTCTCGCATTTTGAGGCCACGCAGGGCCACTGGGCGGAGGCGATCGCCGCGCTGAAGAAAAGCGCGCCGGATGATGCCATTTTCTCGGGCCGGGCGTGGCCGGCCAGCGCGCAGGGCTACGCCCGGTATTTCGATGCAGTGAGCACGACGTTACCAGCCAATGCCGCCGTCGCGAATGCGCTCGCCGGAGATCGAGACCGAGCCTTCGAACTGCTCAACCAGGCACTCGCGGAACACGACGATGAGCTAATGGACGTGGCGCGCTTTCCCGCCTTCGACTCGCTGCACTCCGACCCGCGCTGGGCCGCGCTGCTGCAGAAGCTCGGCCTGCCGCTGTAACGCCGCGTAACGATTCGAAGCGAAAAGCAAAAGCCCCACCCTTCGCAAAGTGCGCGAAGAATGGGCCACCCGCAAGTTCAAATTCAAATTCGTGATCGGCGTTGCCGTTGAATTTGCAGGTGGCCCATCCTTCCCGTTTCTGGAAGGGTGGGGCTTTTGCGCCAATCAGAAATGGTCCACGTCGATGATGGCTTTGGCGAAATCTGCGGGAGCTTCTTGCCGCAGGCCGCGACGCCACCTCGCTAGGAAAAACAAACCCTTATTGGCGGGAAATTCATCAGAGTGGTGAGGCTTCGGCGGTAGCGGCGCACTAACAAATCGACGTTCCAGTTAGGAGGGAGCAGGCATGAATCGCAAAATCAAGCTGACGATGGTGGCCGCTGCGGCGGTGATTGGCGCGATGGCCGTTTACGCGCAAGAGAAGTCCACGCAGGACAAATATTCGCTGATAACCACGAGTGGAATCGCGTTCGCGGATTTCCGAGGATACGAGGATTGGACGGCGGCTTCATCCGCGAGGCAGGAGGAAGTGCTCAAGGTGATTGTGGCTAATCCGGCCATGATCGCGGCGTACAAGGCGGGAGTGCCGGGCAACGGGCAGATTTTCCCGGACGGCTCGAAAATTGTGAAGCTGCAGTGGAAGCCGAAGAAAAGCACCGAAGCCCAATTCGCAGTGGAGGTGCCGGACACTTTTAGTCAGGCCTTCGTGATGGAAAAAGACAGCAAGAGATTTCCAAAGACCGGCGGCTGGGGATACGCGCTGTTCAACTACGATCCGGCGACGAACAAGTTCACGGCCGATCCCAGCCCCGCGGATTGCGGGAACACCTGCCATTCGGCGGTGAAGTCGAAGGACTACATTTTCCATCCGTACGAGAAGCGCTGAATCGCCCCGGACGGCCGGCCCACAACTGCAACCAGGTTCCGATTCGAGCTAGTTCGCTTTGGAACAAGCTGCGGGGACGTGCTCCCACTGGTCGGCGTTGTTGATTCCAACTTCGTGCTCGCCTTTAATCCGGCAATCTCGCAACGCACAGGCGTACAGCGGTTCGCCGGGCACTACTTTGTAGGTGATGATGAAATTCGAATATCTGGGGTCCATTTCAGCCTCCTGGGCCGCTCGATTGCGGTACTCCACTACTTAGAAGGGTAGGCAGGCGGGGGGTTGATATAGCTGGCGAAGGACAGGTGCGCGCCATTCCAGGCAAGCGCCCGATAAACGCCCTGGGCGGAAACAATCGTGTAACTTTCGATAATCCGTCTAACCAGACACTGACCGAGGCCGGGCGAGTTTGCTCTTACGAACAGGCAACGCGGTCAGCGGCACCATTCGTTTTAGTTCGGTGTCTAAAAATTCGTAGCACGGGGCAGCGTTATCTAATCGAGACGGTTCAAGCTGAATGCCAGTTTCCACGAGTCGCCTTCTTTCACATACACGGACGTGCCATAGATCGGCACCAGCGGGAAATTCTGACCATTACAACTTCCCTCGGCGGTTCCTGTACGGTTGAGGATGCCAACATTCGGAGAGAGCATGGTGCCCGCGCCGTCGGCCACGCTGACCCTCTTGATGTCGCAATATGCCGAGGTCCAATTTTTCAGTGTGTCCGCCTTGTTTGCAAAATAGACGCCGAATATGTTTTGGAACGAAAGGTCTGCCGTGGTCAGTTCGTCGAGCTTCTTGGCGTCCTTTGCTTTCCAGGCTTCCCAAACGCTCTTTTCGACTGCCATCATGGCTGCGGAGCTCGGATCGGCGGCGATATTCGCGCTTGGCGCAGCCTTGTCGTCCTTCCTCGTCCCTTTTTGGCCGTTGGCCTTTGCGGGCAGAGGCGGACTCTGTGCGTCGAAAATCGGATCTTGGCCGTGGAACGCGGCTCGCCACGTGCCACCGGCTCGAATCCAAACTGTCGCGGCGCGAATCGGACTCGGGATCTTCAATTCACCGTCAGGACCGCTGCAGCTTCCGTCAAACGTTCCGCGGTAACTAAGCACGTAGATGTCCGCATCAATCCTGGCCATCTGCGGGTCTTCGAGTTTCCAGCGTTTGACGTTGCACTTATTACCGGCGATCAATTTCACAATCGCGGCTTTGTCCATCTGCCGGCCGCCTTCGCGCATCACGAATTTGTCGCTTAACGTTTCCTCGAAAAACTTCGAATCACTCCGGAGGTAGGCTGCATTGGCCTGATTATCGAGTGCGAGCAGGTCGTCAGCGGTCACGGCTACTGCACCTTGGTTGGTAACGCTGGCGCTCGTGCCAGGGTCTGTGGTCTTTTCCGGGGTTCCACACGCCGCAAGGATCACAGCCGCCAGGCCGAGAAATACATTAATGACCGCCGTTTTCATGTCCAGTCTCCGTAATTCCTGGTGAAAGCCACCGAGAGAGTCTCATACATTAATCCTCTATACCGGTTTTGTGCGGATTGTGGCCCGGGTAGTGGTGCACAAAGAAGACAACTTCGGTTCTTGCGAGTGACTAAGATTAGTGACTACCATGGGCAGCTTCCTTCAATTCGGTCCCCTACGAGCATAACAACGTCTACGCCGCGCTGACAGGCGACGATATAACCAAGCCGTCCTAGACTTAGACTTCAACGGAATCACGCTTATCGGAAACTGCGACCTGACTTCCGATAATCCGACTTATCAGGCGTTATATATCTATCGATACGGTCGCTTCTCGTTGATGCCGCCACGGGCACCTAGCAACCGAATTTTCATTCACCATTCCAGTAAGAGTCAGTCGGAGTTCTCGCGCCTCTGTTTGACCGGCGACGGGACTTCGTCGCACTACTCCTGACGGATGCAGCCTTTACCGGATGGCCGTCCGAGGCGAACCAAACCTAGCCGAAGAAAGCGCATAGGTAAGATATTTCTTACATTATGTATAATATTATTGACATATTGTATTGTATGTTTTACAGTTGGGTCGTTGAATTGAGGAGGCAAAATGTCGTACAGAGAGAAAACGGCTTGGCTATCGCTGATCGCAATTGTCGTTACGTTGGGGCCGTACTTTGCGATTGTGGGTTCCCGCCCCGCAGAGACTTTGCCTAACCTACGCGAGCTGGGTCTGTTTGCCGTGGCAATGATTGTGCAGATGGTCATCCAGATCGTAGGCCAGCTTTATCTCCGTCACGAATCCCCCGAGGACGCGCGCACGCCACCGGATGAGCGGGATCGTGCCATCATGGGCCGCTCGATCCGTTCCGCCTATTATGTTCTTATCTCCGGCATGATTTTGGTGGGTTGCGTCATGCCCTTTAACTCCAGCGGATGGAAGATCATCAATGCTGCGCTTTTGATGATCGTTACAGCGGAAGTCGTGCACTACGGCGTAGTCGTGGTGAGTTATCGCAGGCAGTCATGATGGAAGGATCGATCTCTAATCGGATCCGCATCCTTCGGTTCCACAACGGCGAGATGTCGCAGGCCATGCTGGGTCAGCGCATCGGCGTAACGCGGCAGACGATTGCGGCAATCGAGTCGGGAAAATACTCGCCTTCATTAGAGGCGGCATTCCGTATCGCCCAGGTGTTTAAGGTTCCACTGGGAGAGGTATTCCAGTGGGACGCGAAGGCCAGCGATTGAAGTGGCTGAGGATTATGCGTTTGTCGCGGTCAGCTTTGGGCGTGTCCGCGTTAAGTCAACGAATCTGCACCGTCTGTAAGCCAACCCAGCTCAGGTCCGGTGAGAGCGCTGATTAGCGCCACTCCTGATAAACGCGCTATACGGAAATCACGACCTAACTTCCGGTAATCCGACTTATCAGGACTTAGGCGGGACTGAGGGCGCTTGTGATAAGTTCCACTCAGTTTTATGCCTGAAAAGTTCACTCTCAAGGTTGTAGTTTTGCGCGGGCTACTCTATATCGGCCTTGCCCTTGGCGCTCTTACGGTCATTTTCCTAGCTGTCGTAGTTAGCGCACGAACCCGCACAATCATTCCTGTTCGGTGGTGGATGCTAGCGACCTTTACGGGCGTGCTGATTTATTCGATGGTCAAAACGAACACTCGCTATTGGAAGAGGCCAGCTTTCTGGGCAATAGGTACGGGCTTCCTGATTGTTCACTGCGCGGTTTTTGTCCGAGTTCTAAATTCCGTCCAGCCGTTTCCGGCCTTGTGGTTCGTGCCGATTGTCATTGCAGAGGCTGGCGCCTTCGGCGTTGTCGCGAGCTTGCTGCTTGAGTCGCGGCGAACACGTTGACCCTTTTGGCAGCGCCAGGCCTGATAAACGCGCTTATCGGAAGTTACGATCTAACTTCCGATAATCCGACTTATCAGGAGTTAGCGGAACTAGGACGAATTTTCAGGCTCCAGAGTACTGCATTGAGACGGCGCCTGATGTCGCCATGGTCCAGTGGCAGAAGCACAGGCGCGTTATCTGCTGCATTGCTGAACATATCGTACGTTCCGAGAGTGACCTCGTAGCAGATTCCATTTTCGTAAGCGACATAGTCATCCTCGCTGTTCTCAGTTCCGCGATTTAGGACGCCACCGTCCGATGTCCACACATAATGCACGCCGTTGATGACGGTTTCCGCTACAGGTTTATCCGTTGGAGGCAACAGCGCGAAGCAAGCATTGCGGTCGAGGCTTTCATTCACGCTGACATTAATAAAAGCACCGCCGAAACCAGTTCCAGGGTAGGCGTCGGAGGGCATATCTACTGTAACCAGCGACACTCTGTCTGGTTGTGCGCGATAGCCATCGTCTTCGCCAGCGAGCCACCAATAGACTTCCAGGTTTTGTGTGCCTGTCCGGACTCTGAAATTTTTGGGATAACGGAAGGAAACGCCGTACGGAACGTTTTCATAAGTGATAGTGTCCGCTTTTGTCGAGGCTTTCCCAGTCGGTGCATTAATGGGTGGTGCGTTGCTTGTCGCTGTTTGCGCATCGACAACGGGAGAGTGTATAACGGCTGCAAGCAGGACCAGGACCGACATCGCACACACCCACTCCCAATCACGTACCCAAGTCTCGATTTTAGTGTTTCCCGTCACGGCTCTTTACAATGCACGCATGCAACCGCAACCGAGGCATAGAAAATGCGGAGGTTGCGCCGGTCGCATTTACAGAAACGTGTCGGACGGATGGCACGGTGTGGCGGAAGACCCACGGCTTAATCCCGCATCGCGGCCTAAGTCCCGATAAACGCGCTTATCTGACACTATCGCCTAACTTCCGATAATCCGACTTATCGGGACTTGAGATTTCCAAATGCTCGCCAAATCAACAGGATGAGTTCGACATTTCCCAGCGCGAAGAGTCCCGCGAAAGCAATCAACCCAAGATGCAGTCCAAAGCTGTTCGCCGTGCCCGTCTCCATTCCCCAATGGCCATTCGGCGGGGCGTATATCTGTCCGTGGAGTAGAGGCAGAACAAGAAACGCGATCACGAGGCCCAGTTCGAGAAGAAGCAATCCCAGCAACAGCATAAAGCGCAGCCACATACTCGCCCCACTTCGCATTGAGAAATCTTGCCATCGAGAGGCGTTCGCTCCAAGCATCAGAGTCCCGTTCGCTTTCCTTCAGCAAATCCGTATTTCCACATGAGTGCATACCAACGCTCAAAGACGGGCTTATCGGCCCCAATCGAAACACCACTCAGGGCCACCCGCAGTCGGTCGTTTTCTCGACACTCGTCTTCGATACGGTCAATAAGTGCTGAACCGTGCTTCTTGAGCAAGTCCTCAAGCGGACCAGCGGCGACAAACCCAAGGGCTTCTTCGGAGGTGGACCTATTGACCAGTATTCGAGTTACTTCCCAACCATTTTGGGGGTCGCGGCGCACCAAGTCGTCCACTTCGGCCCAAGCCCATCGGTCCTCCTTCCGCTTCGTTTCAAAATAATGCAGGTACGCAATTGCTAGTTCTTCTGCGTCCACAATTGCCCCCATTTCGTTGCAAGAAGAAAGTAGCACAACTTCATCGTAGGATTCATTTGTGAGCTTTTTCCAGCGGTCAGTGTTTAGATACGGCTGGCCAACTCCTGATAAACGCTGTCGGCTCAGGCGGTCGACGCAACACTTGCTTGCAGTTTACTCGCTGGAGTTTCAAAGCCTAGAGTTTTTCTCGGACGTTGATTCAAGCGCAGCGCGACCTGGTCGAGCTGCGCTTGCGAATAGGGAGCCAGGTCGGTT
>DASWVE010000078.1:0-6370 GCA_036401315.1 Candidatus Acidiferrales bacterium | reverse complement strand
CGGCTTTCATTGAGTCCGAGATCAATTACTAAGATCTCCCGCCGTTCCATAGAGGTTCGAGATGCCTGCACTGGACGCCGCGCGATTTCGAGACGCGGACAAATACGCGTCCTATTTGAACAGCTTTGCAGGAAGGCTCCGTTCTGACCTGGCGTGGGAAAACTTGCGAGGGTTTCTGCCGCTCGACTCTACCGGACTTCGGGCCTTGGATTTGGGTGGTGGAACTGGCGTTGTAAGTCTGCGATTGGCAGGGATGTGTTTTGAAGTCGTGCTACTTGACAGCTCTCGAGAAATGCTGCGGATGGCGCAGAAGGACGCAGAAGCGAACGGCGTCGCGGCCAGGATTAACCTTTGCCATACCGACGCGGACCAGTTAGATAACCTTTTCGACGCCGATTTTTTCGACTTCATCGTTTGCCATAATCTGCTGGAATATATCGAGGACCCCGGTGCGATTCTTCGCAGCATCGCTCGAATCGCCAAGAAAGGGGCCGTCGTGTCTGTGCTGGTGCGCAATCGTGCGGGTGAGGTGTTACGAGCTGCCATCAAATCGGGTGACTGGGGACTGGCAAAAGCGAATCTTTCAGCGGAGACGGTGGTGGATTCTCTCTTTGGCGAGCCCGTGCGCGTATTTGATCGCACGGACTTGGTGCGCGTGCTGACTCAAGCAGGTCTCGGCTTGGCCGCCGAATATGGAGTTCGCGTGTTTTCGGACTACGTGGAGTCAAAGGATCTCGACGACGAAAATTACCGGCGGCTTCTGGAATTGGAATTTACGCTCGGAGCGCGGCCGCAATTTGCCGCCATTGCGCGCTACTCGCAGCTGATAATTCGACGTTCCGGCGCACCTGCGACCCCGGGGATATGACGATGGGCCAACCGCTCCCGCCAGCCACCCCGCTCCCCGCTCTGACCCGACCCACAGTGTCCGGCGGTTTCTCGATTGGCCTCGGCCTGACCAACGAATGTAACCTCTCCTGTTCGTTCTGCTATCGCGACCCCACGCGCGTTGACCGCTTGGATCTCGCCCAGGTTAAGGCCGCGATGGCCAGCCTCCCCGTTCGTTCCGTCAATCTGGGCACGGGCGAAAACGGAATGCACCCGGACTTTCGCGAGATTTTATCGTTCCTGCGCAGTGTTCCGATCAAATTGACCATCACTTCTAACGGACATAGTGCCGCAGTTCTAACCGACGACGAGCTCCGCGCCTTCCACGACGTCGAATTCTCTCTCGATTACGCCACCGAGGAGAAGCAGGACGCGCAGCGCGGTGCCGGGAACTGGGCGCTGATTCACCGGCAAGCTGAGCGCTGTAGAAAGTTGGGCGTACCGGTTACCGTCGTGTCGGTGATGATGAAAGCGAATTACCTTGGACTTGCTGCGGTCGCTCGTGTCGCCAAGCAATACGGCGCACCCCTGCGGATTAATGTGTATCAATCCGTCCGCTCGGACGTTTATGCGTTGAGTTACGAGGAATACTGGCGCGGATTCCACGCGCTGTTTGCTGAGACCGATGTGATTTCCATTGGCGAGCCGCTAGTCCGCGCCATGGCTGGGCTGCCGCCGCGCGTGGGCGGCTGCGGCGCCAGCACTATACGAGTGACTCCGCGGGCCACGACTCAGCCGTGCGTCTATTGGCCGGGCCCGGGCGAGCCATTGTCGGTTTTGTTGTCGCTTGGATCGGAAATCGTCACGAGCGCTCCCTTCGTCGCGGCGCGCACCGTTCCGGAAGCTTGCCGTTCTTGCGTGTTTCTCGAATCCTGCTACGGGGGCTGTGCCGGGCGCCGGCGGATTCAAAACGCCCTGGATCGACCTGATTTTTATTGTCCGATCGTGCGCGGAGAATTGGAGACGCTCAAAATTCGCATGGCTCCCGAGCGCGAGTTGCCCAAACGAGAAAGTGCGTGCACCACAATCGTGATTGCACGCGATGAATAAGCCCGTGAACGAACTATAGATCATCCTAGAATCTAGAATACTGAGCGAGGCGTCATGACCAATTCGACTGAATTAGTGAACAATCTGACCGGCCTTCCGCCGCAGCCCACGGCACGGTACGGACTGGCGATTGCACGGGTGACGATCGGCGCCATGTTTGTAGGGGTCTTTTTCGAAAATCTGGGAAAAGGGCTTTATACCGGGTCCGGCTACGCGGGGCTCATCAACTATTACATCCAGCATGATCATGCCCCGGCAATCTGGAAAGCCGTGATGGGCCTGGCGGCCAGTCACGCTTCGATGGCCGCGCCGATGCAAGGATTGACCGAAATATCGCTCGGCGTTCTGCTCGTGCTGGGTCTTTGCACCCGTCCAGTAGCATTCATCGCATTCGCTTTGCTCGCCAGCCTCTGGATTTCGGAATGGGGCACCGCATGGATCTGGGAACTGCTGGTTCCCACCATGGCGGCTCTCGCGATTCTCGTCGGCCGCGCCGGCCGGACTTGGGGCATCGACGCGTTTCTCGCCCGGCGTCATCCCTCTTCGCTTTGGTGGTAGATGCCGCCAGAACCAAAGCGAGCGGTGCGCGTCTCCATTGTGATCCCCACTCGCAACGAGTGTCAGTCGATCCTGCGAGTGCTCGCTGATCTGCCCCCCGACTTGGCCACCGAAGTCATCGTGGTCGACGCCGATTCATCCGACGGCACGCCTGCAATCGCAGCCGCTGCCGGCGCGCGCGTCATCTCCGAATCTCGCCGCGGATACGGCCGCGCCTGCCTGACCGGACTCGCGAATGCCACCGATCCCGATATTGTTGTCTTTCTCGATGGCGATTACAGCGATCGTCCCAGCGAACTCGGAATTTTGCTCGCGCCGATTCTCGACGGTCGCGCCGATATCACCTTGGGCTCTCGCCTCGCAGGTCCTCGCCCGCCGGGTGCGCTGCCAAGGCACCAGGCATTCGGCAATTGGCTCGCGGCTAAAATGATCGAAATTCTTTACGGCGTCCGCATCACCGATCTCGGCCCTTTTCGCGCTGGTCGATTCGAAGTCCTGCAATCCCTCGGCCTGGAGCAAACCACCTACGGCTGGGCCGTTGAAATGATTCTGAAAGGAGCGATTCAAGGTTTTCGCATCGTCGAAGTACCCGTCAGCTATTATCCACGCATCGGAAAATCCAAAATCAGTGGTACTTTCCGCGGCACGGTTGGCGCGGCATGGTTCATTCTCAGCCTGATCGTGCGATATTCATTCCGTCGCCGGCAAGCTGTGGCGGCGCAATCGGCGTAACACTCCGCGCACCTATTGAAATGCAATTCTCTCGTGAGACCGGCAATGCGCCACCCAATGAACATGGCATGCTCGTGATCATGGCCAAGGCTCCGCGCCCAGGTGTGGTGAAGACCCGGTTGGCCAAAAAATTTCCGGTGCCTGCAGTCACCGAGCTGTACCGCTGCCTTCTCGACGACACCATAAAACTTGCCCGAACCCTCAACGAAATCGACGTCACCCTGATGTGTCCCGAGGCTGACGTCGAAGAACTGGTTCGTGCGACGGATAACACTGTGCCGGTTGTGCCGCAAACCGGAAGCGGCCTGGAGGCCGGTCTTAACTCCGTGTTCGCTCACTTCGCCCTTCACGGTCGCCGTATCGTGGCGTTCAACAGCGACACCCCGCACCTGCCTGGGTCCGTGCTGCAAAAAGCTTTCCGCGCGCTCGCCGCCTGCGATGTCGTGATCGGACCGACGCGCGATGGCGGATATTATCTTGTCGGTGCCACGACTTCCCATCCGGGGCTCTTTCACAAAGACGTAATGGGAACCACGAACGCTCTGGACTCGCTCATGGCCCGCGCTCGCACCATGAAGCTTTCCGTGCAACTCACCGATCCGTTCTATGACGTTGATGAACCCGCCGATCTCGAACGGCTGGCCGCCGAACTGGAGATCACTCCCGGGAAAGCACCGAGAACGGCGAATTGGCTGAGGACCTGGAAGAGTGCGATGCCTTGCACGATGAAGAACGGCGGCTAAAGATGACGCTCACTTCAGCGCGCCGACTCTACGGGCTCGGGGCGATCATGTTTGTAGCGCTGGTTGTTTGTTCCCGCAGCCCGGGCGGAACCGGAAGCCCTTCGTTCCTCGTTGCTCTGCTCGTCGCCGGCGGCGCATTCCTCGTCGCCATCCGCGAGTTTCTTCACACGCAACACTATCCACGCCGCGTCATCTTTGTCTGCCTCGCACTTGCTGCTCTGTGGCGAGTTCCGTTCCTGATGGCTCCGCCCGGCGCTGATGACGATATTCATCGCTATTTATGGGACGGTCGCGTGCAGCGGCTTGGATATAACCCTTACGATGTAATCCCCGCGGATCCCGCACTGGCGGGGCTACACACGCCTGAAACTCGCGGCCTGAATAACCCGGAAGTGTCGAGCCCTTATCCCGCCGGCGCCCAGCTTTTCTTCCGAGGTGTCACCTCGATTCACGAATCGATCTTTTCGTTTAAGATCGCATTCCTCGCCTGCGACTTAGCGATCGTACTTTTACTGTTCAACATCTTGCGTCGTAACGGCGAAGCAGAACATTGGGTCCTCGCCTACGCTTGGCACCCGCTTCTCGCCATCAACGTCGCCGGCAGTGGCCACGTCGATATTCTGGGCGTGTTGCTTCTGTTGGTCTCCGCAAAAGCCCTCACCCGCCGGTGGCGCATGATCGCGGCGACCACGTTTGGTATGGCGGTTGCGGTGAAATTTCTTCCAGTCGTCCTCGCGCCGCTCTACTGGCGGCGCGTGCGCATTCGTGATGCTTGCGTCGCGGCACTCGTATTCGTAGGTTTGTACCTGCCGTACCTTAACGGCCGGCATCTTCCGGTCGGGTCGATCGGAACCTTTGTCCAGCGGTTCCGGTTCAATGGCCCGGTGTTCGGCACTCTCCAGCATCTAGCGAGCCCGCAGACGGTGGCCGCAATAGCGTTGGCTGTGGGGCTCGCTACCGCCGCTTGGTTTCGAAGAAAACCGCGGTCGAGCGCCGGGGACGAATGGGCGTGGCCCATGGCGGCCTCGCTCGTATGCGCGCCGGTGGTATATCCGTGGTACCTGCTCTGGTTATTGCCGTTCCTGCGTTCACTGTCGACCGTGCCGCTCATCGTTTGGTCGATCAGTATTTTGCCAACCTACCTCGTTTGGTATTTGCGGTCGCGAGGATATGAGTGGTACGTCCCCAATTGGATCTTGGCACTGGAGTTTGGATCCGTCGTCATAGCGGCTGCTCTCGTATTGCTTCAGCGAGCGGCACAGCCGGTCACCACGCACACTCCCCCAGAGGCGGGGTCGCCAGCGAATAACGATCCGGATCGCGCAACCGCAAAGGAGATTCGTTGAAGTATTCGGCGAACCGAGGCATGCCCTCGTCTCCATTCGCAGTTACCCGACAAGCCGGCGCTCGTTTATTGCGCGTTTAGCCAGATGTCTGATCCCGTCAGCTTAACGGCTACATCCGTAAAAAAGATTCGGACCGGCTTGCCGTCAGCCGTTCCGCGGTGGTCAGTCGCGACAAGCAGCGGACCAGCCTTTTTGTAGGCTGCCCAGGTCGTAATGACGTCCGTCGGCTTCTTCGGTCCACCACGATGGTACGTAAATTCCTGGACGCGACAGTCAGGGCCGACAAAGAGCGTCCAAGTGTCACCCGGCGTGTAGCCAACATCGGCTGGATACTTCACCACGACCTTATCAGCGGTGCCCTTCCCCAGCGGCAGTTTTTGCTTGCCCTCATCTTTCACATCGGCGCTGGCGTCCCAGGTAGCGTGGAAGGGGAAGATCAGCCAATAATTGTCGTTCATGAAAGCTGGATCAGTTTCGTTCTTTACACTATCGGGTTGCGTGCTGAGCTGGGAACGCAGGTACGTAACCTTGACCGGCTTGCCGTCATGATCTTTCCCCCCGTAGGTGACCTTGCCGGTCTTGGGCTCCCACTGCCAGGAATGAGAAATTGTGACGGGCCCAAAACTGGCATTGAAGGTGTACCGGATCACCTCAATTTGCCCCCAGGAATCCACGCCGTAGGCCTTGGCGATTTTCTCGAGAATTGGGGGACGCTCCTGGGCCCGCGAATCAGCGACGAGGAGCAACGCCCCGAGCACCACAAGATGAATCACCGGAACACGCCAGATCTTATTCATGGACTGCCCTCCTTGCTGAATTAAATGTATCGCGCGTTGGATGATCGGCGAAGCCTTGAAGATGCACCACCGCTGCATGGGGCCAACTAGGTGAGCCGTTAACTCCTGATAAACACTGTCGGCTCAGGCGGTCGACGCAACACTTGCTTGCAGTTTACTCGCTGGAGTTTCAAAGCCTAGAGTTTTTCTCGGACGTTGATTCAAGCGCAGCGCGACCTGGTCGAGCTGCGCTTGCGAATAGGGAGCCAGGTCGGTT
>DASWVE010000077.1:0-15158 GCA_036401315.1 Candidatus Acidiferrales bacterium | reverse complement strand
ATTCCGGTCACCTGCTGAAAAAATGCCAGCCCGATTCCGATAATCATCCCCGCCCGCACGTTGGGCTTCAGCAAATCGACCCAGCTGGCTTTGCTGTCCGACTGCGCCAGCGTCGCCTCGATCTCCTTCATTTCGCCCGTGACATTTTCCGTTCCGCGAACTCGCTGCAGGACTTTTCGCGCCGCATCCATTTTGCCGGTCTTCGCCAACCACCGCGGGGTCTCCGGCATATACAACATTCCCAGCCCCAGCATCGCGCCCGGAATTACTGCCAGGCCCAACATCCAGCGCCACTGCTCCGACGCCGCGAACGCGTAATCCACCAGATACGCCACCAGAATTCCCACCGTGATCGCCAGCTGAAATAACGAGACCTGCCAACCCCGCGCCTTGGCCGGCGAAACTTCGGAGATGTACACCGGCACCGTCGTACTCGAAAGTCCGATGCCCAGCCCGACGATTGCGCGCCCCACTACCAGCATGTTTTCCGAAGACGCCACCGCGCACAAAATCGCTCCGGCAATAAATATCAGTGAGGTCAGTAGCAGTGTCATCCGCCGCCCAATCCCGTCTGAAAGCTTCCCGCCGCCCAGCGCCCCGATCGCTGCGCCCACCAGCACCACGCTCACCACCAGTCCTTGATGGAAAACCGACAGCGAGAAACTCTTCTGAATAAAAATCAGCGCCCCGGAAATCACTCCGGTGTCATAGCCAAACAGCAGTCCTCCCAGCGCGGCGAATGCCGCCGCGACGTAGACGAACGTCGTACTCTCGGCGTCGTGCGAGGAACTGCCGGCGGATCCACTCGAACCCAAATTTTCGTTAGGCACCTGAGCGTTTCTCCCTTTGGCGGTGATGGCCGCGAGCATTCTAATGGTTTTTGCCATGCCGGGCGCAACTTTCCGCCGCATTTCGCGGCTCCTTCGCCCGCCGCGATCTGCTACCTCGGCCGCAGGTTCGCTCCCAAATGCGGCGCCGCATTTTCATCTGTAGCCAAAACCGAATCTGCCGGGGGATACGGAATCGTTCCGCGCAGCTTCGAAATCTCCGCCGGCAGAAAATCGGGGAAGGGGAAAACTTTCTTGTCGCGCCATTCCTCCACCGTACGCGTCGCCACCTCGGTGTTCTTTTCGTCCATCCCCGGATCGCGCGTCAAATAGAGCGTCTGCGATGGATTCGCCAGACTCGTCCCCGACGATTCCACGATGCCCATGATCCGCAGCAGCAAATCTTCGCGAATGGCGATGAACGTCGGCGTATCCGTCGTTTTGACGTAGCAGAAAATTTCCATATCGAACGAACTGGCTCCAAACGCCACCAGCCGGATTCGCGCGCTCTCCGCTTCGATCTTCGGATGCGCATACAGCAGTTTCCGAATCTCCGCCAGACAGAACAAAAGCTGGTCGCGGGTCGAATCTCCCCGCAGCCCGATCGTGTTGTTGAACAGAAACTTGTCGCGCTTCGAAAGGTTTTCGATGTTCATCGTCGCCAGCGCTCCATTGGGAATGGAAAGCTCCACCCGTTCCGTCGTCCGCACTCGCGTCGAGCGCAGTCCGATGTCCTCGATGGTTCCCACAATCGTCCCGAACCGGCAAATGTCGCCCACCCGAATCGCTTCGTCTCCCAGCACCGAAACTCCGCCAAACAAATTCTCCAGCGTTTTCTGCGCCGCGAAAGCGATGGCGATGCCGCCGATTCCAACGCCGGCCAGCACCGTGGTTAGATTGAATCCCACCGCATCCAGCATGAAAATCGCGCCGGCAAAAATCAGCACGACTTTCAGCAGTCTTTGCCCCAGCAACATCAACGAACCCACGCCCGCTCGCCCCGCGCTGATCGCCCGGAATCGCAGCCGCTCCCCGAGCCACTCCACGATGCGCACTGCCAGCCAGGTCGCTCCAGTCAGCAGCAGCACAACCACCACCTGCCCGTAATAGTGGCGGGCCAGCAGCGGCAACCCGATGAACCGCATTCCCGTGGCATGCAGCAGCGTCGCAAAAATCAAAAGCGTCGGACCGAAGGCCGCGCTGCGAAACTTATAGTCGAGTTTGCGATGCCGAATCGAACTGAGCACCGCTCGGCCGGCGTGAAATAGTTGAATCAGCAGCCACGCCACTCCCATCGCCACCGGAATCAGCAGCAGCATGGCCATCCACTGCCATAGCGGCAGTCCCAGAAAAATGTTTCGCACCAACACCTGCGGCAGTTTCGACTCCACCTGCTGCGCTTCCACCTGCCCGTGCAATTCCTGCAACCCTGCGATGGTTTCATTGGAGAAAACCCAGATCGCTCCGTACACCGGATCGGTCACGCGCGTCAGAATCAAATCGACGCTATCGTCGTTCACCTGCACTTTGCCCACGCGTTCCTGATCGGACGGCAATCCTTCCTGCGGCGTGCCTTCCGCCTGATCCGTGATCCGGTTAATGTTGCCCACATAAGCGCGGTCCATCAGCGCTTTCAATTCGTGCACGATTCTTTGGTCGTCCGCCGGACGCCGCGCGCGCGCCGCCTGAAAATATTGCGCCGCGGAATCCGGATGCGCGGATTGCGCCGCCTGCAGGAATCCCAGCACCGTCCCGCGCGGATTCGTCCGGCCCAGCGGATCGACCGGCGCAGCAGGTTCAGCTTTTTCCTGCGCGGCCGGGAGCAGGGGGTTTTGCGCCAGCACCGGCGCGGAAAAAAGAACGAACAGAAGCGTCAAACGCCAAAGTTTTGAGACCAACATGTGTACGGCTCCTTACGTTGAAATAGCGTCCCAATCTTTGCATAGGTGCCGGAAAGCTCGAAAATCTGTTTCGCTGTAGGGAATTGGGGGCAAGAAGTACGGGGAAGAAAACCAGAATTGCCGGGAATAGAATTCTATCGTGAGGATGATTTCGAAAGCGCGTCCGTAACCGGCTTGCCCAGCTGCACCGGCCGGTCATACCCGGTCATTTCCAAATAGCCGGCGCCCGTCGCGGGAGAACCATCGCGCGTCCCCGCCAGCCGGATCGCGCCTTCCCAATAGCTCGGCGACACCGCCGTTTTTCCGGCCAGTTCCTGCTGCTTCAGCGGAGTCGTCGCTTCGATATCCAATTTCAGCGACGGCACCGAAATCCGCCAGCGCACCGGATACACCGCGGCGTTCGATTCACTCTTCCACGTCTCGCCTTCGGGCTGCAGACTGAAGTCTTTTTGAGTCAGGTGAGTCGACTTGCCTGTCGCGTCGATGTACGTCCCCGAAGAAAACGGATCGATCGACCCGTCCTTCAGCCGCAGCCGAAATAGCATCAACTCCGTGTTGTCATCGAGCTGCAGGCTGAACCAGTCCCATCCAACCTGCTCCGCGCTCAGTTGCTGCGTGAAAAACTCGTGATCCATCCAAGCCGCGCCCGTCACTTCGAATTTTTCCCCGCCCAGCTCGATCTCGCCTGAAGTCGCCAGCCGCGTCAACGAAATGTAATGCGACGCATGTCCCGCTCCCGCCGATTTCTGGCTGACGCCATCAATCCCATGAATCACCGGCGGTTTTTTTGATTCCAACGTCAATCGCAGCGCGAACGGATCACTGACCGCCTGCAAGTTTTGCGTATCGCCTTTCCACAAAATCTGCCAGTTGCCGTTCCAGATCCGTCCCGTTTCGGCGTCCACACCCGCTACGCCGGGTCCTGCGCGATTCAGCCGTTCCCGATGGTAAAATTTGCCGCCGCTGATGTCGCTCAGCGCCAGATGCGCCATATAAACATCCGGCGCGCTCCAGTCTGATTTCATTTGCTGCTCGCGGCTCAGCGCCTCCCGAAAAAACGTCAGTTCAAATCCAAACTCGTGCCCGCCCGCGTCCTTCAGGTTCCCGGTGTAATACCACCACTCCGTCTGAAATTCCGGATGGTTGAAATTGTCCCGCGGAAATTCATATCGGTAGCCTGGCACTGCCTCGCGATACTGCGCTAAAAGCGGATTTATAAATAGCAGCAACGCCATCACCCCGATAAATTTACTCCTCATGCACAACCTCGATCGGATTCAGCCCCACCGCAATCTGTGCGGGATACAGCCCCGCCAGAATCGTCGAAATAAAAACTCCCAGCAACGATCCCGCCAACACCGCCGTGGGCCAGTGGAATTGAATCGTCCAACCGAACGATTGCTTGTTAATCACGTAAATCAGCACGAACGAAAGGGCCACGCCCAGAGTGAAACCCACCAGATTCGCCAGCAACCCGATCAAACCCGCTTCCACCAGAATCAATTTGCGGATTTGTGATGTGGCCGCCCCCAAAAATCGCAGCAGCCCAAATTCCCGCCGCCGGTCCACCACCAGCGCCAGCAAAGCCCCGGCAATGCCCATCACCGCCACGATGATCGAAATCACTTCCAGCGCATACGTAATCGCAAACGTGCGGTCAAAAATCTGAATCGCCTCGCTGCGCAACGTCCGGTTCGAAAAAATCAGAATGTCGTGCCCGGCGATGGCCTTCTCGACCTCGGCGCGCACCGTCTCCAAATCCGCCCCCGACGCGATGTAAATCGCCAGATTCGAAGGGTCGGGATCCGGCAAGTAGCGTAGCAGCGTAGCCCGATCCATCACGATGTAGCCCGCTTCGCTCGCGTAGTCGTACGACACATCCACAATATGAAAACGCACCTGCCGCTCGCCCATCGGCAGCGTGATGAAATCGCCCCGCTTCAAGTGATGCTTGTTGGCGAAGGGCTCGCTCACCACCACCGCGTCGTGATTCTGCAAGTCGTCGTATACATCCGATGCGCTGCGTCCCGACAAAAACGCCGATTTCTTGAAGGGCTGCACCGCGTGAAAATCCGCTGCTCCCAACGTCGCCGGAAATCCTTCATAGCTGATGTCGTAAGCGCGGAAACGATCGAGCCCCGCCACACCCGGCAAACGCGCCAGCGTATCCGCCAGCGCATTCGGAATCGTCGGATGCTGGTCCGAAGCCACCGTCCCCGCCGGACGCAAATACAAATCTGCCTGCAGCTGGTTGTCCATCCACGAAGTCACCGTTTGCCGGAAGCTGCCCACCATACTTCCCACCGACGTCATCATCGCAACCGCGGTCGAAAGCGCGCCGACCAGTACCGAAGTTCGCCGCAGCGATCCGATCAAACTCCGCGAAGCGAGCAAGCCCTCGACTCCCATTATTCTTTGCAGCAGTTTCGAAAAAGCCTGCAGCAGGTAATCAGCAATCCCCGGAATCGCCAGCGCCGATGCTCCAATCAGCAGAATCGCGGAAAAATATCCGAAAAGCGGTTTGCCCGCGATCGCGTGCGGCACCGTACACATCACGCCGCCCACCGCGAGCCCCAACGCGATCAACATATCGCGGCCTTTGTTCATCCGCGCCGTATACTCACGCTGCCCGCGCGCCATCGCTTCCATCGGCGAAACGCGCGCCGCCTCGCTGGCCGGAGAAAGCGCCGCGACAATCGACATTCCAATTCCAATCAGCATCGCCGCAGCCAGCGACGTAAAAGTCAGTTCGATTGCGCCCGGCCGGCTGCTCACGTACAGCGCCTGCACCGTGGCCGAAAGCAATTTCAAGGCGCCGGTGGCCAGCACGCGACCGAGCGCGCAGCCGAGCACGGCCCCGGCAATTCCAAAACACGCCGCCTCGCCCAAGAACGCCGCCAGCACCGCGCCACGACTCGCCCCCAGTGCCCGCACGATCCCGATTTCCGCCCGCCGTCGCACCACCGAAACCGAAACGGTGTTGTAAATTAAAAACGCACCGACCAGCAGCGCGATGTAACTCAGCACCCGCAAATTCCAGCGAAACGCCGCCAGCATCCGCTGGTTCTCGCTCGTGCGGCTGCCGATCGCGCGCGTCACGATGCCCGCGGGCAACGCGTCACCCAATCGTTTTTGCCATTCGGCCAGCGGCGGATCGTCCGGCACTTTCAGCAGCACGCTGTCCACTCGTCCTACGCGCCCCAGCTCCCGCTGCGCCGCCGCCATATCCATCACCACCACGCCGCCGCCTTCAGCGGTATCGTCGAAAACGCCGCGCACGCGATAATCGCGCGTGTGATCGTTCATCAGCAGGCGGATCGTCGCGCCCGGCTTCGCGCGCAAACTGGAACCCACCCACACGCCTTCCAAATCGCCGGGATTTTTCAGCGTCTCGTCGCCGTTCGAAACGCTGACCACCTGCGAGTCAGCCGCTTCGCCGATCAGATCGATTCCAATCAGCGGCACGGTTTGTCCGCTATCGACCACCGTCACAAAATCCTGAATCCGTGGCCGCACGCGAATCGAATAGGGCAGCGTCGCCAGCGTTCCTACCACTGCATCCGGCACACCACCAGTGGAGGTCACTTCCAGATCGGAATCGCCCATCAAGGTTTCCACGGAGGAACGAAACGAACCCGCCGCCGCATTCCCGGCGAGGTCGATGGCCAGCACGACGGCTACGCCGAGCGCCACGGCGAGCACGGTCAGCGCCGTGCGCAGCGGTTCGCGAAAGAGCGGCCGCACAATCAATCGATAAAATAGAAGCGCCCGCGACATGACTTACCGCCGGATCACTTCGGCGACGCGTCCATCGCGCATTTTCACCAGCACGTCGCTCAATGCCGCCGCTTCCGTGCTGTGCGTGGCCATCAGCATCGACGTTTTTTGTTCCGTCACAATTCGCCGCAGCAGCGTCAGAATCAAATCACCGGTCGTGCTGTCCAAGTTTCCCGTGGGCTCGTCAGCCAGCAGCAATTTCGGGTCGTGCACCAGCGCCCGCGCAATCGCCACGCGCTGCATCTGCCCGCCGGACAATTGATGCGGCATGCGGTTCCCCAACGATTCCAGTTCCACCCAAGCCAGCCGTTCGTGCGCGGCCACGCGCGCATTATTTTTTCCTGCGAGCAGCAGTGGCAGCTCCACGTTTTCGACCACGCTCAGCGTCGGCAACAATTGAAACGACTGAAAAATGAAGCCGACCTTCTCGCGCCGCATGCGCGTCAATCCGGCGTCGTCCAGCGACGTCGTCGCCACTCCATCCAGACGCACCTCGCCCGAAGTAGGAAAATCCATCGCGCCAGCTAGATTCAGCAGCGTCGATTTCCCGCATCCGCTGCGCCCCACCAGCGCCACAAACGATCCCGCCGCAATCTCGAGCGACACGCCGTCCACTGCGCGCACCGGCAAACCTTCGCTGCGGTATTCCTTGACCACATTATCCAAGCTGACGACGGAGGGAATTTCGCTTGCTGCTTTGCGGGGGGCCGAACCGGGAGCGGAATTCATTGGTCTTCAGCAGCGCTCGATGATCATCGCGATGCCTTGGCCCACGCCGATGCACATGGTGCACAACGCGTACCGCGATTTCGTCGCGTGCAGTTGATACATAGCGGTAGTCACCAATCGCGCACCGCTCGCGCCCAACGGATGTCCAATCGCGATCGCGCCGCCATTCGGATTCACGTTCGCCGCATCGTCCGCCAAGCCCAAATCGCGCGTCACTGCCAGCGCCTGCGCTGCGAACGCTTCATTCAATTCGATCACATCCATCTGCGAAATTTTCAGCCCGGTTCGCACCAACAACTTTTTCGTCGCCGGCGACGGCGCAAATCCCATCACTCGCGGAGCCACGCCCGCCACCGCCGTTCCAACCACGCGTGCCTTGGGCGTCAATTTGAATTTCGCCGCGGCGCGCTCCGAAGCCAGCAACAGCGCGCAAGATCCGTCATTAATCCCCGAAGCGTTGCCCGCCGTAACTGTGCCGTTAGGTTTCACCACCGGTTTCAATTTTGCCAGCGCCTCTAGCGTCGTCTCCGGACGCGGATGCTCGTCCGTATCGAAATTCCTCGGCTCGCTTTTCTTCTGCGGAATCGCCACCGCCACAATTTCATTCTTAAAAAATCCCGCTGCGTTCGCCCGCGCCCAGCGCTGCTGGGTCCGGTAGGAAAACCCATCCTGATCCGCGCGGCTCACGCCATATTCCTCCGCCACGTTCTCCGCCGTCTCGGGCATCGAATCGACCCCATATTTTTCTTTCATCGCCGGATTCACGAACCGCCATCCCAGCGTGGTATCAAAAATCTCCGCGTTGCGGCTGAACGCGCTGTCTGCCTTGCCCATCACAAACGGCGCGCGCGTCATGCTCTCCACTCCGCCTGCAATCATCAGTTCTGTCTCGCTGGATTTAATCGCTCGCGCCGCAATCCCTGCCGCGTCCAGGCTCGAACCGCACAGCCGGTTGATCGTCGCGCCCGGCACTTCTTTGGGCAATCCCGCCAGCAGCAGCGCCATACGCGCCACGTTGCGATTGTCTTCGCCGGATTGGTTCGCGCACCCGTACAGCACATCGTCCACCGCGCCCCAATCAACCGACGGATTCCGCGCCATCAAAGCTCGAATCGGCAGCGCCGCCAGATCATCCGTCCGCACCGTAGCCAGCGCTCCTCCATACCGCCCGAACGGAGTCCGCACCGCATCGCAAATAAATACGTCGTCCAAATCGCCTCCACAGCCAACCTTCAACCGTGCCTTATCTCAGTCTCCAGTATAGCCGACGATTCCGCGCCGCACCCGCAATCCCCAAACGGCACCGGCTCGCCAAAATTTCGTTGGCACAAAAAAAGGCAGGCGCCTGAAACACGCCTGCCAAAAAACTTCACTTGCGTCAGCTTCTAGTGGTTGAAATAAAGAACCAGCGGATGCCCGTTATTTGGATTCGAATCTCCCGAAATCCCCCGGAAGCTCGACTGCGAAACAATGTAGAAAATTACATTCGCCGGAATTCCAATCGGCGAATTCGTGCTCATCGTCCCGCGCCCCGTGGTTCCCACATTATAATTACCCACAAAATTCTGCGGCGAATGAATTGTCCCGTCGTTATCGACCTCATCGATCACGCCCAGCAGGGAACCCTGCCCCGGCGAATTCAATTGGCCCAACACATTCAGCGCCAGCGTATCTTCGGTCGAAGGCGCGCCCAAGGTGTAGCCGCCTTGCAGTGACGACGCGCTGAACGGCGCCACGCTGGTCTGTGCTTCGATCAAGCCAAAAGAAACTTCCGGATTCGAGCCGATCGTGAATCCCGTGTTCTTCCCGGTCAAGTACGCCGCTGCAATTTTCTGCCCGGTCGACTCCGCCCCCACGCCCGTGAACTGAATTCGGCCATTCGCGTTGGGGTCGGCCACAAACGTCCCGTTCGATCCCACTCCGTTGCTCACCGTGCCGCCGCTATTTTCATCGAACGTAAAATCTGCCACGGAGTTGCCGTCGCCAGTCAGCAGTCCCGCGTAGACGTCCGCATTCTTTCCGTTCAATCCGCTTCCGGTTGCGACGCTGGGTCCCTGCAACGCGCCTGAATTAAACACTACCGAGCTGTCTTGCAGAATCATTTCGCCGGCCAGCCGCGGATGCGTCGTATCGGTCGTATCCACCGCCACCAGGAAAAGATCCGACGGCGACACAAAGTAGAACGTGTATTCCGCCTGCACCTGCGCCGACGAAGGCAGTCGATACGTGAATACCGCCAGTCCCTTGTTGTTGCTTCCACTCCCCATGTAATTTCCGCTCAACGCCAGCGCCGGGCTGTAAGTTCCAGCGTCGTTCACGTCGATCGTTCCCGGCGAAAAGTTCTGAAGCCCGTTGGCGTGTACCACTCCCGCGATCACCGCCGGAGCCAGCGCCACATCCTGCCCGATAAATTCGAACGCGTAATTTCCACTGAAGTTTCCCGCGGTCAGCGTGCTCGAAGAATCGGGCTTCATGATTCCCGCGCCATGCGTCTGCGGCGTGCCCACCGTGTCGTTTTCGACGATTTGGAAGTTTCCGTTCGACTGCTCCGCCAGCAGATAATTCGTGGTCAGCATCGCGCCTTTGGAGTTGACCCCGATCAGTTGCATCGTGCCGCGCCCGTCGTTGCCGATGGTATAGGTTCCGGTCAGCGTCGAAGCCGTGAAAACGCCCGACACCCGGTTGCTGTCGAATTGCCCGCTCGAAATCACTCCGCTGCCGTTCGCGCTGAAGTTGCCCGCCTCCACCACATTTCCCGCCGAATCAAAACCGTTAAACAGAAAGCTGTAGGAACCGGTCAGCAGCTTGTTCGTTGCCACCGCGCCAGTGTTGATCGTAATGCTCAAATTCTGCGACGCCGGCGTCGACCCGATCGAATCCGTCACCTTCACCGTGAAATTCGAAGTCGTCACCAGTATGGGCACGCCGGAAATCGCGCCGCTCGCCGGATCGAACCGTAACCCCGACGGCAATTGTCCCGCCGTGATGCTCCAGGTGTAGGGCGGCACGCCGCCGCTCGCCACCAGCGCTCCGGAGTATGCTGTCGCCACCGCGCCGCTTGGCAGCGTCGGCGTCACCGCTTTCAGTGGCGCCGCTCCGGTCACCGTGATCGTTACCGGCTTGCTCTGCGGGGAAGTAAACGTTTGCGGCGGAATCGTCGAATCCGTGACCGTCGGGAAAAAACTGAAAACCCCGCCGGTTGTCGGCGTCCCGAAAATCTGCCCGTTCGTCATGTTCAGATTCAATCCGGGCGGCAGCGTATTCGCCGGCACGCTCCACGAATACGGCGGAGTTCCTCCCGAGGCCTGAATCGCAGCTCCATACAGGCTACCCACCGTGGCGTTCGGCAGCACCGTCGACGTAATCGTCAGTGCCGTCGCCGGGTTGATCACCACCGTAAACACATCGGACGTCGCCGTCAGCGGCGCGAACGCGTTGTCCGTCAAGCTCACCGCAAATGTATAGGTTCCCGCTTTCGTTGGCGTCCCCACCACGCTTCCCGTGTTGGGATTAACCGTGAGACCCGGAGGCAGGCAGTTCGATCCGGCCGGCGTGCACGCCACCGCAAACTTGTATGGCGTGACGCCGTCTTCCGCCACCACCTGCTGGCTGTAACCGACGCCATTCGTTCCATTCGGCAAAACCGTCGTGGTGAACATCGGCGCCAGGTTCACCGTAATGTTTACGGTCACTGTCGCGCCGGCGTTGTCGTTCGCCACCGCCTTCAGTTGCACGGTCAGCGCCGTCGTCAGACCGGTTGGCGACGTGTAGGTAATCTGCGAGGCAGTCGTGCTCGAAATCATCCCGCAGCCCGTTCCCGCGCATCCGGTGCCGGTCAGCGTCCAGGTCACGCCCTTGTTTGCCGTATCCAGCCCCAGAGTCGCTACAAATACCTGGGTCTGTCCCTCATCCATCGAAATCGTTCCGCTCGGCGAAACCTGCAGGGTAATCATGTTGCTGCCGCCGCCGCAGCCGGAAAGCGCCACCAGGAGTAAAATCGCGCACAGCGCGAACGCCGGCGCTCGCCAGCCGTCCAGCTTGCCGCTCCAACCTCGATCGTTTTGACCTGGGATCAACGGACAATTCTTCATTCGGGCATACACCTTCATTAGTCTCATATCACCTTGATGATTTCTTTTTGGATCCGCCCGATCCGGAGGGAATCAACCCCACGTCGAAGCCTTGGCCATTAAACGAAACTATTTGAATAACAAAACACTTGCGGCCTGTCAACGCACATCTCCCCCGGCAAAAGTGGAACCGGCGGAATCCAGCCTGCGCACAACCCGCTTTACCGCACCATCTGAAACTGGAATAATGCCGCGATTCACCCAGCCATGTGGATGCAGAGGAGAGAATACCCGTTGCCCGCCCGCTATACGACGCTGCGCTGCCTCCCGCTCCTAATCGTTCTCGGTGCGCTGCTCTTTCCTTTTCAATTCGCCCGCGCCCAGAATCCGCGCGGTACCCTGCGCGGCACGGTCGAAGACGCCAGCGGCGCTCGCGTCCCTGGCGCCAGCATCGCCGTCCAATCCGATAGCTCGGGTCTTACCCGCGCCATAACCTCCGACGACCGCGGCGAATTCCGCGTCGAAGACCTGCCTCCCGGCGGCTACCACATCGTCGCCAGCAAACCGGGTTTCGCTCCAGCCGCCTCCGACGCCAAAGTCGTCGTCAGCGAAGTGCGCGACCTCGCCGTCGTCCTCCAGCCCGCCGGTGTCACCCATCAGGTTACGGTCGCCGCGCAATCCTCCTCGATCACCACCCAGGCCATCGATCTCGCCAGCGCGGTCCATCAAGGCGCCGTCTCCTCGCAGGATCTCGAAACCCTGCCCCTGGCCCATCGCAGCTTTGCCAACATCGCCTTTCTCGTTCCCGGCACCGAACCGGTCGAGCCTTCCGATCCCACCAAGGCGCGCATCACCGCAGTATCTTTCGGCGGGAGCTCCGGCCTCAACGTCGAACTCTCCGTCGACGGCGGCGACAACTCCGACGATTACATCGGCGGCTTCCTCCAGAATTATTCGCCCGACGCCATCCAGGAATTCGTCGTCCGCACCGCCCAGGAAGATGCCGATACCGGCCGCACCACCGGCGGCTCCGTCGTCATCGATACCAAGCGCGGCACCAACGACTGGCACGGTGATGCCGCCTTCTACGAACGCGCCGCCGCCCTCAACGCCCGCCTGCCCATCGACAATCCTTCGCCCGAACCCAAGCAGCCTTTCTCCCGCCAGAATTACATCGGCACCGTAGGCGGTCCAATCCGCCGCGACAAAATCTGGTTTTTCTCTTCGCTCGAATACGTGCACGAAGATGCCAGCATCGCCTACAGTCCCGCCAGCATCAGCCAGTTTCAATCGCTGGCTCAACTCGCTGCCGACGGCCTGGTCCCAGAAGTAAATTCAATCGCCGTTCCCAACAATGCCCCAGTTCCGTTCGACGATTACCTCGCCACCACCCGTTTCGATTGGGCCCAGTCCGAGCGTTCCCAGTGGTTCCTGCGCGCAGCCGTCGACCGCTACACCACCGATAACGACCTCGTGCAGCAAGCCACGCTGCCTTCCACCGGCGCAACCTCCCGCGCCAACTATCTGAACCTGCTTTTAAATCAGCACTTCTCCTTCAGCCCCACCTGGCTCGGCTCCTTCACCGTCGAAGCCAGCGCGCTGCATCACACCGAAAACCGCAACACCGATCTCGGCTTCGCGCTCGCTTTTCCCTTCAGCTCCACGGCCAGCACCATCTCCGGATTCGAAACCTTCGGCGACAATCAATTCGTCACGCCAATCACCGCCTTCCCCGTTTTGCGCAACCAGGAAAAATATCAGTTCCGCTACGACGTCAGCCACACCACCGGCCGCCACGCCCCGCGCTTCGGCATCAACTTTATTCACGAACCGGTCCTCAGCGGCGCACTTTCCGGAAACGCCGAAACCCTCATCCAGTTTCCCAACAATCCTGATTTTTACGTCACCAATCCTTCGCAGTTTTATTCCGACCTAACCTGTGCCACTCCCCAACCCGCCGGAGTGAATTGCACGGCCACTCCCGCCTCGAATGGCAGCTTCGTCCAGAATGTCCAGCGCCTCGGCCTCTACGTCGAGGATTCCTGGCGTGTCACCCAGCGCCTCACCGTCAATTACGGCCTGCGTTACGACACCACCTTCGGCCTCTTCACTGCCTCCGGAAACAGCCAGCTCATCAATCCCGTTTTTCAGACTCTCGACGCCCTCGGTATTTCCACCACGCCATTCGCTCAGGGCGCGCCGCACAACTACCGCAAAGCCTTCGCTCCTCGCCTCGGCATCGCCTACTCGCCGGGCTCCAAAACCGTTTTCCGCGCCGGCTTCGGTCTCTACTACAACGACCTCGCCCAAAACGGCTGGGTCGAAGCGCTGCAAGCCGTCAATACTTTGCCCGGCCCTTGTATCGACCCGCAAAATCCTCCCGACCCCACGAACAGCGGCTGCGTCACCTCCGGCTCGGTCATCGACTCGCGCTATCGCACGCCCTACGCCATTCACGCCACCGCCGGATTCGAGCACGCTTTCAACGAAAAGTGGTTGATCAGCGCCGACTACACCCATGAGCAGGGCAATCACGGCTACCGCCGCTACGATTACGCTGCCGGGACCGCCCCGCTCATCGCGCCCGATCCCGCGTTGCAGCCCTTCGTTCCCGACGTCTCCGTCTTTCGCAGCGACAATCGTTCCAGCTACAACGCGCTTTCGATCCACCTGCAAGGGAATGTCTCGCGCCATTTCAATCTCATCGCGAATTACACGTTGTCCAAAGCCCAGACCTGGGGCTGCGTCCTCGGCGAACTTTTCGATTACGTGAACGGCGTCTGCGATCCTTCCAATCCTTTCGGTCCCGGCGACTACGGTCCTTCCGGTGAAGACGCCCGCCATCGTTTCGTTCTCGCCGGCCTCTTCCGTCTTCCGGGTGGCTTCGAAATCACCACATTGACCCAAGCCGAAAGCGCGCGGCCCTTCACCATCACTAATACCGACGGCTCCGACCGCGTCGTCGTCGATGGCGTGAAAACCTCGCTCGACGGCCTGCGTGGCAAACCGTACGTGCAGGTCGACATGCGCGTCAGCCGTCCCATCCGCATTGGCGAACGTTTCACCGCCACGCCCTTCTTCGAATTTTTCAATTTGTTCAACCGCAACAATCCCGGAGCGAATTACGTCACCAACGTCGCCGCCCTACCCAACCCCGTAAACAATCCGGACAACGTCACCTCCATCTGCACCGACCCGCAATGCTCCAGCATGGTCCCGGTCACCAGCCCCAAACAATTGCGTTTCGCCGCCGGAGCCCTCGGCGATTTCTTCGGCCCCGGCACCACGGTAGGAATTCCGTTCGCCGCGCAAGTCGGCGCTCGTCTCAATTTCTAGGGCCAACTCTGCCTAGAGCGCCCGCATCAAATTCGTGTTACCGCTTTTTCCGCGGATGCGCGTCTAACTTCCCGAAGAAAGATATGTCGCCCGAAATAATGATCTGAGCCGCCCGTTTTCAATTTCTCCCAATTTTTAGTATAAAGACTGTTTCGCACGCGCTGGTTTGGCGGGTTGGTTTTGCAACGTACCGGAGGAATGCATTGATAGAAGTGGAAAACCTCACCAAGACCTACGGCGATAAAACCGCCGTCGATCACGTCTCCTTCACCGTGAACAAAGGCGAAATCCTCGGCTTCCTTGGCCCCAATGGCGCTGGCAAAACCACCACCATGCGCATCCTGACCGGATTCATGCCGGCCACTTCCGGCGTGGCCCGTGTCGCGGGCTTCGACGTCGCCACCAATTCCATGGATGTTCGCCGCCACATCGGCTACTTACCCGAGACTCCGCCGGTCTACCCGGACATGACCATCGAGTCCTATCTCGATTTCGTCGCCCGCATTAAAAACGTCCCC
>DASWVE010000076.1:0-26566 GCA_036401315.1 Candidatus Acidiferrales bacterium | reverse complement strand
TTGTCCCTCGAGGACCATCCTCAGATGGGGCGGCGGAATATCCGGACAATCCTTATGTGCCTCGAGCACGAATAGAAGCTTGTCGCATCGCAAAAGCAAAGGCCCTGGACAAGTGCGCCTGTTTTCATAGAAGAATGACGGTGGGGCTGGATTGGCAGAAGTAGGATCGGTCCGAGATCGCAATCGTTTCGCGGGAGGGATTATCCGGTGGCGGGAATTTTACGGGTTGGGACTAGCGAGGAGTACACCGCGGCTAGGGCGACGATTACGTTGGCTACTACTACGGGCAGGGCGTGGATGAGGATGCCGTAGGTGACCCACATCAACGCGGCTACGGCTTGGACGAGGCGCAGGGATTTTGGCGTGCGGCAAAAATATGAAAAGGCGAAGACGGCGGTGGCGATCCAGCCGATGTATTGGGTCATCGCTGCTCCTTCATCGCAACTTCCCTTCTTCGACGGGTTCTTCGGTGGTTTCGGATTTTACGGCGCGCAGGGTGATCCAGTCGGTGCGGACTTTGTCCCATTCCTGAATTAGGAAGCCGTGAGACTCGATGAATTTTCGGATTTGGGTGCGATGCATGCCCACAATTTTTTCGAGAATTGGAACGAGGACGCCGAGGGCGTTGGGGCTGAGCACCGTACGCTGGGCGATTTGGGTAACGTGTTCGGTTTCGGAAACGGCGATGGTGAAACCGTCGCGGGCGTTGACGTGAAGCATGACGTGAATGTCGGAGCTGCCGTCGCCGGCGTAAACGACATGATCGGGGCCGATTTCTTTGCTGGCCTGGAGTTCATCGAGGAAGGCGACTTTGCCGTAACCGGCGGTGGCGCGGACGATGGTATCGATTTCGCCGCTGGGCTTGTAGGTGAATTCGGTGCCGTGAATGTGATCGGCGGGGAGCAAACCTTCGAGAGCGCTGCGGACGACTTCGACGGGAGCGGCGGAGAGGACGTAAAAATCGAAATGAAAGCCTTCGATGCCGTGGTCGAGGATTTGATTGAGCAGGCCGATATTGGATTTCAGGCGGATCTGTTTGCCGACCTGGATTAAATGTTCTTTGCGGACGCGGGAACGGAGGTCGGGATCGTGCAAGAGCAAGTAGGCAAGTTCAGCGCCTTGCTGGACCAGGTTGAGCTTGGTCATGCCTTTCGCTTTGCGTTCGAATTCTTCGGTGGGGATGCCGACGATTTCGGAGAGGACGTAGCCGGAGTCGTTGAAGGTCAGGGTTTGGTCGAAATCGCTGACGAAGAGATAGGATTTTAGGGCGGTGGTGTTCATGGGTGGATCACTCCTGGTGGTGCGGATCGCCGCGTAACGGCGTATGGGGGTGATGCTTTGATAATGATAGCACCGGGGTGGGGAGTGGTCCGGACGGAAAAGGCGATGTGTTGCATTGAAATTATGGAAGTGCGCAGAGAACAAGGTGGTTTGAGCGACGGGCAAGAAGTTTGAATCGAAGAGAGATCCTTCGTCGCGGAAGGCGCTCCTCTGGATGACGGCCAAGTGCGGATTTGCGCTGAGGTGAAGTGGGCGGCAGAGCCGGATCGCTGAGACGCGGCGGCGGATAACGGCTAAGACGCTCCGACACCTAGTCCTGCTGGAGCTCCGGCCCGCGATGCAGGCCGGAGCGCGGCCACGCGGTTACTCGATGGCCAGGGCGATAGCGGCGCTAGATTCGCTGCTCGAATAGGGCGTCGCTATGGTGGCCGGTTTGCGGGCCGGGTGAAGTTTGCTCCAACTGTTGTAGTTTTCGCGCATGTGCTCGATGTGGTGCGGGATGTGGCGTTCCTGGATGGTCATCCAGCGCTTGAGCGTGATGGTGCCGAGGCGCGGATGCGTGACGTTATTTTCCCAAGTGTGATCGGGGAGCGCGCACAACAATTTATGAGTGGCCTTGCGAAGATGAATGATGATGTCGAGCGCTTCGCGGACACTTTGGTTGAAGTAGCCGAGCGATTGGCGCCAGCGTCCGCTGTCAAATTCCGGAACGGCGTTGCCCGGCTCGGCGATAAATCCACGGCAGCGAATGTAGGCGTTGGCCTCGGCGTCAGCGAGATGAATGACGATATCGTGAATGCTCCAGCGATCGGAACGGGGCTGGTAGCACCACATTTTTTTGGGGAGCTGACGCAGAGCGGCCTGTAAAACGGAAGGACCAAATCCGAATAGTTCCAATTCCTTTCGAATTTCTTCGCGCATGGCACAAACCCCCTGTCACAGAGTTAGACGCATGGAAGGCGATTTTTGTTTTATGCGAAATGAAAATATTTTGATTGGAATGAGGAGTTTGTGACGAAAGGCTAAGCGTGCGGGGCGGAACAGTGTCGCAAATGTTCAGATGCGGACAATAGAAAGCGAGTTGCGATTTTGAGCACTTGATTATTCCAAAATCCGGATACGCGCAGATGTAGGAAAGGTGAAAAATTGTAGGCTGGCAAGTTTCTGAAATTCGGATATGAGGATGCAGGCCGGCTACCAGAACTGGTAGCGGCGCCTTCCGCGCGATTGAACTAAGACCCTACAATTGAGGGAGTTCCGACGTTCCAGAATGTGGCGAACGCCGTGCATTAGTGTGCGCGGGCGAGAATGGTCTACGCAGGTAACGGGACCTGAAAAACCCACGGAAATTTTCTCTTATTCAAACTGCAGAAGGAGAAACAGATGAAATTGAAGCACAGTCTGATAATCGCAGCGGTACTTGCGGTTCTCATGATGCTGGTGCCGGGGAATGCCGCGGCGCAAAGCATCGTGACGGGAGCGGTAGGAGGCGTGGTGACCGACGCTTCGGGCGCAGTGATCGCCGGAGCGACGGTGACACTGACCAACACCGATAACGGTTCGGTATTAAGTTCGACGACCGGATCATCGGGAACATACGATTTCACTTTGCTGAAGCCGGGGACCTACACGGTGTCGGTGAGCAAGACCGGATTCAAACAAGTGGTGCAGCCGACGACGGTTTTGCTGGGACAAACCGCGCAGGCGAACATCAAGATGGAAGTGGGCGCAGCGACAGAAACGGTGACGGTGACGGAGCAGGGCGCGTTGCTGCAGACGGAAGACGCGAACATCGCTTCGAACTTCGACACGAAGGTGATTCAGGAAGTGCCGAATCCGGGCGGCGATATCACTTATATTGCGCAGACCGCGCCGGGCGTGACGATGAACAATTCGACGGGCGGCGGCTACGGAAACTTCAGCGCGTTCGGATTGCCGGGAACGGCGAACCTGTTCACGGTGAACGGCAACGACTATAACGACGCGTTCCTGAACCTGAACAACTCCGGAGCGAGCAACCTGCTGCTGGGCGGAAACGAGCTGCAGGAAGTGGCGGTGGTGAGCAACGGTTACACGGGCCAGTACGGACGGCAAGCGGGCGCGCAGGTGGACTACACCACGAAGTCGGGCGGAAATTCGTTCCATGGCGACGCGGTGTACAACTGGACGGGACGCGAATTGACGGCGAACGATCCGGTGAACAAGGCATTCGGCGGAACTCGGCCGTTTGAGAACAACAACCAGTGGGCGGCATCGATTGGCGGGCCGATCAAGAAAGATAAGGCGTATTTCTTCGTGAACACGGAAGGGATCCGCTACATCTTCGGATCGATTCATACGCCGAGCGCGCCGACACCGGCGTTCGAATCCTATGTACTCGGAAACGTGCCGCAGGACGCGGCGACGCAAGCGTTCTACCAGAATGCTTTCGCGCTGTACAACGCGGCGCCGGGAATTTCGACGGCGACTCCGAATGCGAATAGCTGCACGGGCTTTGCGACGAACCCGGGCACTACGAACGGAGCGTGCACGGAGAGTTGGACGCAATCGGTATCGAGCGGAAACAAGGAATGGCTGCTGACCGGACGAGTGGACTACAACTTTGACGAAAATAACAAACTGTTTGGGCGGGTGAAGTTCGATCGCGGAACGCAGCCAACCTATACGGACTCGATTAACCCGGTCTTCAACGACAGCAGCATTCAGCCGCAGAACGAAGGGCAGTTGAACTACACGCACATCTTTACGCCGAACGTGGTCAACAACTTCATTTTCTCGAACCTGTGGTACTCAGCGATCTTCGGGAGCACGAACCCCGGGCCGTCGCTGGCGCTATTCCCTGGAAACCTGGCGTTCCCGATCGACGGATCGCTGACGGCGTTGGGAACCGGTTCAGGAAACCCGGGCGGATTCGCCCAAGGCTTCCTGTATCCGCAAGGCCGGCGCGTGGACCAGTGGCAATTGGTCGACGACCTGTCGGTGGTCAAGGGGGATCACACGTTCAAGATGGGTGTGAACTTCCGACGCGACGACATCACGGACCTGGCGGCTGCGTCGCAGACGTTGTACCCGGCACTGAACGTGACGTTGTTCGGCTTCGCGAACGACCAGATCGCTCCGGCCGGATGCGCGGCAGCTGGAACATGCGGCAGCGCGGTATACAACTTCGCTAACAGCCATGAAGACCCGGTAGCGATCTACAGCGTGGGCTTCTACTTCCAGGATGAATACCGGGTCAATTCGAAACTGAAACTGACCTTGACCATGCGGGCGGACCGTAACTCGGGCGGCGCGTGCCAGTCGAATTGCGCCGGCTTGCCAGCGGAACCGTTCAACGTATTGCCGCACGGCGAGACCATCCCTTACAACGAGTCATTCCTGACGGGCTCACACACGATCATTCCGGGAATCGAGAAGGTGGTATTCGAACCGAGAATCGGATTCGCCTGGACTCCGGTGGGGCAGAACACGGTTATTCGCGGCGGAGTCGGGTTGTTCCCGGACCTTTACCCTGGAACGATTTTGAGCGCGTATGACACAAACTTCCCGCAGGTGAATAAGTTCAATGTGCCGATCGGGACGGTGGCGTTCGATGGTCTGGCGCCCGGATCGACGGCGTTCCCCACGAGCGGAGTAAACCTGGTGACGCAGTGCAACACGGCGTTCGCCACGAACTACGCGACGGGCGGGAGCTTGACCACGGGCGGATCGAGCGGCGGCGGCTATCAAGGCGCAGCGGCACCGATCGGCGGATGTCTTGATGCGCTGGGCAATCTTTCGGTGCCGACGATCAGCGACGTCTCGCGGAACTTGAAGAATCCGAAATACGTTGAATGGAACCTGGAAGTTCAACGGACGTTCGGATCGCATGCGGTCGTCTCCGCGAACTACGTGGGAAATCACGGATACGACGGGCTGATCTTCAACAACGATCAGAACGGCTTCGGATTCGGTGCACTGCCAACGACGGCGCCGGACCCGCGGGTCGGTCAGGTGAACTACCTGGAGAACGGCGGCGTTTCGAACTACAACGGACTGACGCTGTCCGCGCAAGAAAACAACTGGCACGGGGTGACAGCGCGGATCAACTACACGTACTCGCACGAGCTCGATGACCTGTCGAACGGCGGCGTGCTGCCGTTCAGCGTGATCACGACGATTGCGAGCCAGATCAACCCGTTCAACCTGAAGTCGAACTACGCATCGGGCGACAACGACGCGCGGCATCAGATTTCGGCAAGCTACATCTACGAATTCCCGTTCAAGAGTGAAAACCGGATGTTGAACGCGGCGATCGGCGGATGGCAGCTTTCGGGAACGATGTTCTATCGCACCGGATTCCCGTTCAGCTTTATCGACGGCGGAACCTCCGGTGGATTGGCGGGAAACAACCTGGCCGGCTCAGTGATTCTGCTGCAGCCCGTGCCAGGCTTCACGCAGCGGAACTTCTCGAACGTACGCAGCTGCGTGACGGCAGCTTGCGTGACGCCGGCGGATTTCCAGACGAGCACGGATTTCACGGGAGACGTGGTCGGACGCAACGCTTTCCGTGCACCGGGCTTTCTGGGCGGGGACATGAGCATACGCAAGAACTTCAAGCTGACGGAGCGAGTGGGCTTCCAGCTGGGATTGAATGCGTATAACTTCCTGAACCACGCGAACTATGGAGCGCCGTATCCGAACAACAATGCGAGCATCTTTGGCCAGTCGGTGATCACGCAGACCCCGCCGACGTCTCCCTACGGCGCGTTTGCCGCGGCGGCGACGGACCAGAGAATCGCGCAGATCACGGGCAAGTTGATTTTCTAACTTGTAACGTTTGTACGCGATGTGCCCCCGAGGGCAGCCCGTGAGGGCTGCCCTTTTTTTTGTGGGCGGATGGGGCGCGTGGTGGAAATCGAAGCGAGATCCCTCGTCGGCGCGGCAGACTGCGCCGCGCCTCGGTCGGGATGACAACGAAAACTAAAGCGAGAGTTAGATGCGACTGCGTCGAGGGCCGGGGTTTGCGATGCGCTTCGCGCTGGAGAGGTTCGCGTTCTGCTGGCGTGTCGAAGGCGGCGGCGAGCCGCCGCACTCCAAGGTGGGCTGGGAGTTCGGAGGGTCGTGGACGCTTCGCGATTGGTGGGTGGAGTGGGCGGCGCGCTTCGCGGCTTGAGGCGTTTGGGATTTGGATGTCGGCGGCGAAAGGCCCCACCCTTCCAGAGGCGGGAAGGATGGGCCACCCTCAAGGTCAAATTCAACAGAAAATTCAGCTGCGATGTGGGCGGGTTTAGGGGCGCGGACTGCACTAAACCCGCACTCTTTGCTGAAAAGAAAAACGCAAAGAGTGCGGCACCCGGAAAGGCAAAGCCCCACCCTTCCAGAGGCGGGAAGGATGGGCCACCCGGAAAGGCAAGAGCTAGAGGCGGGAGGCGGCGTTGGCGGTGGTGGGCGGATTGGCGGTGGCTGCGGCGGAGGCTTGGCGGGCGATGTGGCCGAAGCCTTTGGAGGTGGCGGAGGCTTCGAGGTTGGCGAATTGGGATTCGGCGGCGGCGTTGCGGCCGCTTTTTTTATCGAGCTGGGCCAGGGCTAAGCGCGTTTGAAATTCCAAGCCGAGGAAGCCGTGCTGGCGGGCGGCTTGCAGAGTTTTTTCGAGCTGGGGGCGGGCGGCGTCGGGATGATCGGAGGCCAGCTGGATTTGGGCGGAAGCGAGATCGAACTGAAGGCGCGGAAGCGCGTTCTGATTTTTGGCGGCGAGGGGCTGGGCTGCGGCCAATTCATTTTTGGCGTCGGCGTCTTGGCCCTGCGCGAGTAGCGCGTTGATGACAACGAGGCTGGCGGCCATTTCGTCGTCAGGTTGCTGGAGATCGTGAAATTGTTTTTGGCAGGCGCGGGCGGCGGTTTCGGCATCGGCGGGATGGCCTTCTTCGATGGCGAGCTGGGCGAGCGAGACGCGGGTTTCGAGGGCGAGCGCGGTCTCGGCGGATTGATTGCGCAGAGCGAGAGCTTCTTCGTAGGATTTGCGGGCGGCGGGGAGATCGCCGCGGTCGGAAAGCACATCGCCTAGCCCCGAAGCGATGTAAGCGAGCGCGTCCTTGTCGCCGGTTTTCGCGGCTTCCGTTTTCGCCTGACGATAATAGGATTCGGCGACGGCAAGTTGACCAGCCTGACGCGATAGATCTCCGAGATTGTTGAGACCGACGGCCACGCCGACGGAATCTCCGACAGTTTGATGGGCGACGATGCACTGGAGAAGCAGCTTGCGGGCTTCGGCGATGTTGCCTTGCACGGTGTTGGCGGCCCCGAGGTTGCTTAGCGTGGTGGCGACGCCGGCGAGGTTGCCGATCTGACGAAATTGGCGGAGCGCCTGGGTGAACAGCGATTCGGCCTCGGTGATTTCGCCCTGCTGAAAACGAATGCCGCCGAGATTGGTGAGCATCATGGCTTCGCCGTTGAGATCTTTGACGGATCTGGACGATTGCAGGGCCCGCTCGCAGACCGCGATGGAATCAGCGGTGGATTTAGAAGTCACAGCGCTCAACTGGCAAAGCAGACCGTAGGCCCAACCGACGACGGTGGGCGAACCGGCGGCGTTGCCTTTATCCAGGGCGCGATGGGCGGCGGCATCGGATTTGTTGAAGTCATGATCGATCCAGACGGTGCTCTCGGTGAGGTCGATGCGCGGGTCGTCGCCGTAAGGCGGCGGAAGGCGGCGGAGTTCGGCGAGGGTGCGGGCGGCATCATCGACGCTGAGGTGACTTTGCGCACCGGCGAGGAGCAAACCGTAATCGAGACGATCCGGAAACATTTGGTAAAGAGAACGATAGGCATCAACCATTTTGGGATGGTCGCCGACGGTGCGTTCGTACTGGCCCTGGACGAGGAGACGATCTTCTTCGGGAAGATGCGCGGAAAGTTCGACGGCGCGCTGGGCTTCGGCGCGCGATTTGACCAGGTAGCCGCCGTGCCAGAGAGCTTCGGAGAGCGCGGAGTGAGCTAAAGGATAGTTGGGATCGGCGGCGACTGCTTTTTCGAGGTCGGTGCGGGCGCCGAGATAATCGAACTGCCAGAGTTTGGCGCGGCCTTCGGAATAAAACTGCAGGGCTTGCTGATTGGCGGGCAAAGCGGCGCGAGCTTCGGTGGTGATTTCGGGAGTCGCCGAAGTGACGCCGAGAGTCTGGCGGAGGCGGGCTCCGGCCTGGGAGGCGAGTTCGAAAAGATTTTCTTCGGAGCCGGAAACGGATTCTTCGGCGATGGTTTCACCGGCGGCGGTGTCTTGCGCGCGGAGATCGAGGCGGATGCGGTGCGGACTTTTGCCGGGCAGGGTGGTGTAGGAACCGAGGATGACGATGTCGGCGCCGGGATTGGTGCGGAGTTTGGCAAGAGTGGGCTTGGCGAGGGTGTCTTCGCCGGTGAGCGGCAATTCCCTGCTGGCGCGAGCGACGTCTTCGCCGGAAACCATGCGGAGAGTGCCGCCGGCGGCGAGTTCGGTGTTTAACATTTCGGTGAAGGCGGTGGAGAGCCAGTCTTCTTCGGGGCGGCCGGGGAGATTGCGGAAGCCGAGGACGGCGACGGAGCGGCGCAGCGGAACTGGCGCGAGGTTGGTCGGTGAGGTGGTTTGAGAAGGCGCGGAGGCGCGGCGGAGGCGCGGGATTTTGTAAAACGCGAACGCGGTGGCGGCGGCCAGAAAAAGAAGGACGGCGGCGATGGTTTTCAAATTCGATTTGGATCCTGGTGATGCGGCAGCAGCGACGGGCGGCGACTGGAACAGAATTTGTGGAGCGGCGTCTGAAGAGGCCGAGAGCGGAGGAGCAGGTGGGTTGATCGTTTCGACGGGTGCGATGAAGCGGTAACCGCGGCGCGGGACAGTTTCGATGAAACGAGGATTTTCGGCGTCGTCGGTTAGGGCGTCGCGAAGTTTGCCAACGGCGACGCTAAGCGAGGCGTCGAATTCGACGAAGGTGTTGGCGGGCCAGAGGCGTTCCCGGACATTTTCGCGGGAAACAATTCCACCTTGATTTTCGAGGAGCAGGCAGAGGAGACGGAAGGGCTGTTCCTGGAGCTTGACGCGCACGCCCTTTTTGAGGAGTTCCCCGGTGGCTGGGTTCGCCTCGAAAAGACCAAAACGGTAAGAGGGACTACGATTAGGGCTCGAATTCATCTATCGGGACACGGGCCGGGGATGACGCGAAGTCTACCATAGAGAGGAGCCAGGCCGGAGAGTTAAGAAGGACCCGTACGGCATTGAGGGTAGGCACTTTAGCTGTTAAGGAAGGCTTCAGGGGGAGTTGCTTTGACGTGAGGACCGTTTCGGTGTTTTCTAGTCCGAGCAGCGACCGATTAGGCTAGGCGCGGGTCGTGGAAGGAGTTCGGCATGAAAATCGAGGACAACTGGGTGGCGGTGGCACCGCCGGAGAGCCGGAAGCGGGAAGGTCGAGCCATTGAATTGGAGTTGGATGACAAGGTTGAGGCTAAGTTGGGCGACGGGCGGGGCTCGGAAATTCGAGCAGCGGCGGGAGTGGCGGCTGGAGTTTTTTTGGCGACGGCGAGTGTGATGGCGGTGGCGTATTACATTTCGCAGATGGAGACGGAATTTCTGTGGCGGAGTATTGCGGAGGCGGCGCGGAAATAGATTTGAGGCGGGGACGGGTTATTTTTCGGCGAGCCAGGGTTCGAGGATTTGGGCGGCGACGGAGTCGCCGTGGGCGGACCAGTGGCCGTCACATTTCAGGAAGTAGGACATGAAGCCGGCTTTATCGCGGGCGTCCATATCGGGGAGAAGATCCTTTACCGGGATGCCAACCTGCTGGCCCCAGGCTTCCATCGCAGGGCCGAGGCGATTGGTTCCGGCGGCGTGCAGGCGCTGAAAATCGTTGGCGCGGGGAATTAGAAATACGGCGACGCGGGCGTGGTGGGCGTCGGCAGTGGATTTGATGTCTTCGAGGGCGTGCTGCAGGCGGGCGAGATCGACGGCGTTGTAATCGTTGTAGCCGGAGTAAGGATTGCGATCGTGCCAGTAAAACTGGGAAATCAGGAACTGGCCGACGTGGTAGGAAGCGAGATAGGCGCGCAGGACGGCTTCGACGTGATCCCAGAAACCTTCGCCGGCGTTGGGTTCGAAATGGCCGGTGTAGAAAACTGAAAAATCATCGGCGTAGTAAGGACGATAGCGATTGCCATAGCCGATTTTTTTCCAGTAGTCGAGCGACATGTCGTGGAAATCGTTGTCGGGCAGGACGCCGACGATGACGAGGTTGTGATCGAATTTCGCGGCCATGGATTTGTAGAGCAGCGCGTATTGCAGGGGGCCGAAGTTGCCTCCGGCGCCGAAATTGAGATGTTCCCTGCCGGTATCTTTTTCCAAAACATTTGAAAGACGATCTTGAGCGGGAACGCCGAGGCCTTCGATGAAGGAATCGCCGAGGACGATGGTGCGCGGCGCGGAGGAGTGGAGAGTGCGCTCGGAATCGCGGGCGCCGTAGCTATTGGTGTCGTACTCGACGGTGAAGCAGCCTTCTTTGTGGATGAATACGCCGTTGGAGCGATGCCAGACGCCGAAGTCGGGATTGATATCGGCCCAGAAGGAATTGTAATTCACCTGGTAGCTGGGTTTGCTGGAGGGCCATTTTTTAAAATTGACGGCGACGAGCGAGGCGAGTTCGGCGAGAACGGCGAAGACCAGGAAGTTTATGAGGATGAGTTTGAGCACGGCCCAGGCTTTGGCGGAAAAGGAGCGGCGAGCGGGTGTGTTGGCGGCGTTTGGCGTGGATTGAGTTGGAGTCATTCGCAGATGGCTGAGTACGAAGCGCCGACGTTATCAATGATACAGCGGAGGGTCGACAACACAAATTCGGATGCGGAATGCGGGTCGGTGCGCGCGGCATCACGAGAGCGAGGATTGTTTTAGTTCGTGGTGCATGGCGATGGCGCAGAGGATGGCGATAGTGACCAGGGTGGCGCCTAGGGCGTAGACGTGGAAGAGGAGTTTGCCTACGCCGAAGAGGGCGCAGTAGACCATTACGGTGCCGAGGGCCCAGCAGTAGAGGTTGCGGGCTAGGTCATGAGTTGGGGGGATTTCGGGGGCTTGGGCGGCGATGGGCTTCCAGCCGGTTACGTCGGGCATTACTTTGCGGTAGAAGGAGAGGAGGATGGCGTCGGGTTCTTTGGCGGTTAGGAACGTGACGGCGACCCAGACGGCGGTGGTTAGGGCGGTGGTGGTGAGGACATTTTTGGCGAAGATGACGGTGTCGGAACCGGTAAACAGCGTGGGGCGGTGGACGATGGCGAGGGCGAGAGATTCCCAGTGGAAGGCGAGAGTGGCTGCTAGGGCGGTGAGCATGGCGGAGATTTCGCTCCAGGCGTTGATCCGCCACCAATACCAGCGAAGCATGTAGACGCTGCCGGTGCCGGCGCCGACCTGGAGGACGACTTGCCAGCCGGAGCGGATGGAGGCGAGCTGGGCGGAAACGTATCCGGTGGCGAAGACGAGCAGGATGGTGACGATCTGGGAGACGCGAACGTAGTGGCGTTCGCTGGAGCCGCGAACGAGGAAGCGGCGGTAAAAATCCTCAACAATATATGAGGTGCCCCAGTTGAGTTGGGTGGCGATGGTGGACATGAAGGCGGCGAGGAAGCCGGCCATGATGATGCCGCGCAGGGCGTGGGGGACGTGGTCGTTGACCATGAGCATGTAGCTGGATTCGGGATGGTCGAGGCCGGGATACAGAATGATGGCGGCGAGAGCGGTGAGGATCCAAGGCCAGGGACGCAGCGCGAAGTGGGCGATGTTGAACCAGAGGACGGAGAGCAGACCCTGGCGTTCGTCGCGCGCGCTGAAAATTCTTTGGGCGACGTAGCCGCCGCCTCCGGGTTCGGAGCCGGGATACCAGAAGGCCCACCACTGGACGCCGAGATAAACAGCGAAGGTGATGACCGGAAGAGTCCAAAGAGTTTCGCTGGCGAAACCTTTGGAAAAATCGGGGAGGAAGGCGAGGGGGTCGGAACCGCCGTTGGTGGCTCGGAGCTGGCTGATCTGCGACATCAGGTGGTTCATGCCGCCGGCGGCTTTTACGGCGTAAACGGCGATGGTGATGACGATGCTCATTTTTAAGACGAATTGGAAGAGATCGGTCCAGAGGACGCCGGAGAGGCCGCCGAGGGAAACGTAAATTCCGGTGAACGGGATTAGGAAGAAGATGCAGACGATTAGGGCGTAGCCGTCTACGCCGGAGAAAGCTAGTCCGAATATTTTGGTGAGGAAATTTGAAAAGCTGGCGAGGAAGGGCCAGGTTTGCATCGTGGGACCTAGCGTGGTGCCGACGATGTTGATCATGGCTTTGGTGACCCAGCCGAGGATCAGGCAATTTATTAGCAGGCCGAGATAGATGGCGCGGAAGCCGCGGAGGAGTGCGGCGGGCGCGCCGGAGTAGCGCATCTCCGCGAATTGCACGTCGGTCATGAGGCCGGAACGGCGCCAGAGCCGGGCGAAAAGAAAAACGGTCATCATGCCGGACGGAAGAAAAGCCCACCAGATCCAGTTCCCTGCTATGCCCTGGGTGTAGACCAAGCCAGCAACGAGAAGAGGAGTATCGGCGGCGAAGGTGGTGGCAACCATGGAGGTTCCGGCGAGCCACCAGGCGGCGGTGCGTCCAGAGACGAAATATTCCTCGGAATTTTTGGTGGCGCGGCGGCGGAAATAGAGGCCGAGCAGAAGGGTGATGGCGAGGTAGACGAGGATCGCGGACCAATCGAGGAGAGTGAATGGCACTGGGGCGAGTTTATTGCACAGCTGGGCGGCGGGCGCAATGTGAATCGGGCGAGGACGGGCCTTCCCTCAGCGGCTAAAGCCGCTCGCTGCGGGCGACTCTTTAGGCACGGCTGAAGCCGTGCCCTGACGAAAAGTTTCGTTGTGAAGATTATCTTGGCGATCGGTGGTTGCCTTGCCCGCGTAAAAAGCAGATTCCTCACCCGCGATGCGGGATTCGGGAGGACAGGCCTCTTGCATTTGCGTGACGACGAGAAACAGAACTGGCTAGGCGTTCTTGTGCGCGGCGCGGTTGCCGGTTTCTTTCACTTCGTTAAGCTTTCCGGTTTTTACGTCGTAGACGAAGCCGCGGACGGGGACGTTTTGGACGTAGGGATGGTGCTTGATGCGAGCAATCTGCTGGCGGACGTTGGCTTCGAGATTTTTAAAGGTATGGAAATGGACGGGGGCGACGGCGGAGGCGCCGGTTTTTTCTTCGAGTTTGTGGAGGAGGTCGCGGTCGTCGAAGGTGAGCATGCCGCAATCGGTGTGATTGATGACGATGAATTCCTGAGTGCCGAGGAGATGGTGCGAAATGATCAGGGAGCGGAGGGCGTCTTCGGTGGCGATGCCTCCGGCGTTGCGGATGATGTGGGCGTCACCGGTTTGGAGGCCGAGGATTTCCTGGACGTTGAGACGGGCGTCCATGCAGGCGAGGACGGCTAGTTTTTTGGCGGGTGGAATGGCGAGGTTGGATTGATCGAACTTAGTAGCGAACTTTTCGTTGGATTTCAGGATTTCATCGGTGGTGGACATTTTTTGATGCTCCTTTTGGGTGAATCCATATTTTAACGAAAGTGGGACGAAGTGCGATTCGGATTTTTCAAGGGACTATGTAAACCAGATTTGGTGGTGCGATGAACTGCGAGAACTTTTTCTGAAACGAGCAGACCGCTCGCTAATTGATGAGGGGGCGACAACAACAGCGTGGTTGGGGAACGTGGAGCACGCTACGACTATAGACCGCGAAAGTGGGGACTTCAAGGCAGTTTACGGCGAAACAAGGGCTGCCCAGCTGAAGCTGGCCGCTACAGACGCAAAGACATTTTGGCGGTCGAGTGTGTGGCGCGAAAACTTTTTTGGGTTACGGCGAGGGCTTAGGTCAAAAGCTTAGAGGCAAAGGCCCCACCCTTCCAGAGACGGGAAGGATGGGCCACCCGCAAAGGCGAATCGCGGAAGTGGTTATTTTTTGGGGAGGTTGTTGAGTTCTTGGATGGTTTGGTCGTCGAGGGTTAGGGTGGCGGCGGCTACATTTTCTTCCAGGTGGGCTACTTGGGAGGTGCCGGGAATGGGAAGCATTACTGGGGAGCGCTGGAGGAGCCAGGCCAGGGCTAATTGCGACGGGCTTACCTGGAGGCGCGCGGCGATGTGTTCTAGTTTGTTGCCGGCGGCGGAGAGGTCTCCGGCGGCCAGGGGGAACCAAGGGATGAAGCCGATATTTTCGCGCTGGCAGTAGTCGAGGACGTCTTCGGCGGCGCGGTCGACTACGCTGTAGCGATTTTGGACGGTGGAGATGTCGACGATTTTGCGGGAGTCGGTTATTTGGGTGGTGCTGACTTCGCTGAGGCCGATGTGTTTGATTATTCCCTGCTGCTGCAAGTCTTTCAGGGTGCCGAGTTGATCGGCGGCGGGAAATTTGGAATCGATGCGATGGAGTTGGAAGAGATCGATGCGATCGAGGCGGAGGCGCTTGAGGCTGGCCTCGCAGGCTTCGCGGAGATGTTTGGGATCGCCGTTCATAACCCATTTGTCGGGGCCGGTGCGATCGAATCCGGCTTTGGTGGCGATGACTAAATCTTTGGGATAGGGGTAGAGAGCTTCAGCGATGATTTCCTCGCTGACGCCGGGGCCGTAGGAATCGGCGGTGTCGATGAAGTTGATGCCGAGGGCGACGGCGCGGCGGAGAACTCTGATTGCTTCGGGGCGATCTTTCGGTTCGCCCCAGATACCCTTGCCGGTGATGCGCATGGCGCCGTAGCCGAGGCGATAGATGGAGAGAGCGCCGGCGATTTGGAACGTGCCGGACTTGGCGGCGGGAGAATTTGTCGAACTCTGTGGTGCTGGTGTGGCGCTCATTTTTATTTTCCTTTCGACGTGGAGTCTCGCGCTATTCGGCGGCTTTGGCGGCCAGGGTTTCGACTACGGCGATATTGGGCAACAGATCTGGCGAAAAATTGTGGCGTTGCTGAAGGTATTCGGCGGAGTTGTAACAGATCTGGACGGCGCCGTCTTTATCCTGGTAGACGAGAATTTTTAGGGGCAGGTCGATGGCGGAGCTGGGCGCGGCGAGCATCAGGGGCGTGCCGGCTTTGGGATTGCCGAAGATTAGGAGCTTGGTCGGCGGCATGGTCAGGCCTGCTTTTTGTGCTTCGCCAGAATGATCGACGAGCGCGAAGAGCTGGACGCCTTTGGCTTGGAGAATGGCTTTTAGCTTTTCTACGGTTTCGTCTACGGAGTGATTGCTTTTTTTGCAGACGATTCCGTTTGCGTTTGGGGCCATGGAGAATGCCTCACTTGTTTGGCGTGCGCGGAGCCGCGAGCTGCGAATAGGTATAGGCCGATGACGAGAATCAGGACTACTACAAATATCGGAGCGCGGATGGCCAGGTTGGTGGACGGGCGCTTGAGTTCGTTGCTAGGTATCCATCTTCCGTAGTTGTCGAACATGATGATTGGACTGCGGTGTGGCGGTGGAGGTTTCAGATTTTGTTGGGGTGGCGGAAGATTACATCGAAGACAGATCCTTCGTCGCGGAAGGCGCTCCTCTGGATGACGGCCAAGGGCGGTTTGGGTGGCTGCGCATGCTTTGGCGGCAGAGCCGCAGGATTGGGTGGTGCGGATGACCAAGGCTGCCCGGCTGAAGCCGGCCGCTACAGACGCAAGTACCATGGGCGGTCGAGTCAGCGGTGCGGAGATTTTTTTCGGTTGAGGCATCGACTCTTCATGAGCGTGTGATTTTGTTCTTGGCCAGGAAGGAGCGCATACGGTCGGAGATTTCTTGGCCGTGGGTTTCGAGGGCGAAGTGACCGGTATCGAGCAGGTGCGTTTCGACATTTTTCAGGTCGCGGTTGTAGGGGGCGGCGCCTTCGGGCGGGAAGATGAAATCATTTTTGCCCCAGACGATGAGCGTGGGCGGCTGATATTTGCGAAAGAACGCTTGGAAATCGGGATAGAGCGGGACGTTGGTGCCGTAATCGAGGAAGAGGTCGAGTTGAATTTCCTGGTTACCGGGACGATCCATGCCGTACTGATCGACGAGCCAGGCGGTGGGATCGAGGAGGGTGACGTCGCTGACACCGTTTTCGTATTGCCAGCGCGTGGATTTTAGATCGAGAAGGCCGCGCATTTTTTCGCGATTTTCGGGCGTGGGGTGAGACCAGTAGTCGCGGAACATATCCCAAAATTTGAGAAGGCCTTCGGTGTAAGCGTTGCCGTTCTGGACGATGAGGGCCTGGACGCGTTCGGGATGTTTCAGGGCGAGGCGGTAACCGGTGGGCGCGCCGTAGTCCATGACGTACATGGAATATTTCGAGAGATTCAGCTGGACGAGGAGCTGGTCGACGACGTTGGCGAAATTCGCGAAGGTGTAGGCGTAGGTTTTGTGGTCGGGCATGCTGCTTTGGCCGTAGCCGGGATAATCGGGCGCGATGACGTGGTAGTTGTCGGCGAGGCGCGGGATTAGATTGCGGAACATGTTGGAAGAAGTGGGAAAGCCGTGGAGGAGGAGGATGACCGGAGCGTCTTGGGGACCGGCTTCGCGGTAGAAAATGTCGAGGTTGTCGATGTGGGCGGTCTTGTAGTGAACGACCTGGGCGGAGGCGCTGGAGGCGGATTGCGGGGGCACGGATTCGTTGGCGAAGAGATGAGTGGGGGCGATGAGGCTGGACGCGGCGGCAAATCCGGTGGCGGCGGTTAGGAAATTTCGGCGGGTGTTTGGCATGGTGGCGTTGGGCGTGGGGCTGGTGGTGTTTTTTCTTTCTCGCATGATCATGAGAGTGTCTCCTTTTTTAAATCCTGTTTGGGCCCTGGCCGGAGCTGGGATCGAAGAGAGGTCCTTCGTCGCGGCAGGCGCTCCTCTGGATGACGGCCAAGGGCGGTTTGAGTGGCTTCCGTTTGGTTGGCGGCAGAGCCGGATCGACTGCGCCGCTAAGACAGCCCTGGCCTCGTCGGCGCCGCAGAATACGTTGCGCCGACTTGCGTACGAGACTGCGGAAACTCTAAACCCGCACCCTTCGCAGAGGCGGCGAAGAGTGCGGCACCCGGAAAGGCCCCGGCGGCCAAAGTGTCGGTTAAGCCGAGGTGGTGGAGGTGGTGGTGGCGCCTTTGAAGAAGGCGAGGAGTTCGGCGTTGACTTTGTCTTTCAGGGTGGAGCACATGCCGTGCGGGGCGCCGGGATAGACTTTGTAGATGGAATTCTTCACGAGCTTGGAGGAAAGATTTCCTCCGGCGACTATGGGAACGATTTGATCGTCGTCGCCGTGGATGATTAGGGTGGGCTTGTCGAATTTCTTCAGGTCTTCGGTGAAATCGGTTTCGGAGAAGGCCTTGATGCAATCGTAGGAGGCTTTGAGCGATGAGAGCATGCCCTGGGCCCAGAAGGAATCGCGCAGGCCTTGCGAGACGGTATTGCCGGGGCGGTTGGCGCCGTAGAAGGGCGCGCTGAGATCTTTGAAAAACTGGGCGCGGTCGGCTTGCACGGCGGTGCGGAGTTGATCGAAGGCCGAGAGCGGAAGGCCGAGCGGATTGGCGGCGGTTTTGAGCATGAGCGGCGGAACGGCGCCGATCAAGACGGTTTTGGCGACGCGGCCCGAGCCGTGACGGCCAATGTAACGGGCGACTTCGCCGCCGCCGGTGGAGTGGCCGACGTGGATCGCGTCTTTCAGGTCGAGAGCTTTGGTGAGGGCGGCGAGGTCGTCAGCGTAAGCGTTCATCTCGTTACCTTCCCAGGTCTGAGTGGAGCGGCCGTGGCCGCGGCGATCGTGCGCGATGCAGCGGTAGCCGTTGGCGGAGAGGAAAAGCATTTGGTCTTCGAAGGCGTCGGCATCGAGCGGCCAGCCGTGGCTGAAGACTACGGGTTGGCCGGTTCCCCAATCTTTGTAGTAGAGGTCGATGTTGGCACCGTTTTCTTTTCCGACTGTTACATAAGGCATGAGCGTCTCCTTTTTTGCGAGTTTCAGGGTTGGATGCCGGCGCGAACGGAGCAGCGCCAGGAAAAGATTACTTGGAACCCGCCGTCGCTTTGACGATGAGAGCGGAGACTTCGGCGGGCTTGGCCAGCATGGAAAGATGGCTGGAGGCCAAGGTGACGGTAACGGATTTCATGCGCGCGGCTTCGTCCTTCTCAAGTTGAGTAGGAATAGCGCGGTCGTTAGCGGAGATGGCGAACCAAGTCGGCTTGGTTTTCCAAGACGCAGTGGTGACGTTGCCCGTCAGCGCGGCGATGTTCGTGGGGTGCTGGGCGGCGGTCAGGATTTTAATTTGGGCGGGAGGAAGATCCTGAGCAAAGTCGTTGGCGAAACCTTCCGGAGTAATCTTCAAGAAGCCCTGGGAGTCGGGGCGCAGATCAGCGGCGAGCGGCGCGGGTGGATAGGGCTTGGTTATACCCAAGCCGTTTTCACCGGCGTCGGGCGCGAAGGCCGCGATGAAGACCAGGCCGACCACTTTCGGATCGTTACCGGCTTCGGTGATGACGACTCCGCCGTAGGAGTGACCGACCAGAATGACCGGACCATCTTCGAGGGCGATGGCGCGCTGAGTGGTGGCGACGTCGTCAGCCAACGAAGTTAGCGGAATCTGAACGGCGGTGACGTGAAGGCCTTTGGCCTGCAGCATGGGAATGACTTTCGACCAGCAGGAGCCATCGGCCCAAGCGCCGTGAACGAGGATGACGTTTTTTACGGGGGCGGCGGGAGCGGCTTGCGCTGCGGCCGGTTGGGCGGCGGCAAAAAAGGCCGCCAGTGCTGCGGATGCGAGAAACACGAGACTGCGGCGGAATGCTGAAAATCCGAAAATTGTTGCCCGATTGTTTTTGGTCGCCACGATTTCATTCCTCAGTCGAATTTTTAGAAGCGAGTGCATTTTGAAGCTGGTTTAATCCTTACATAAAGACGCTGTCACTGACACTGGGTCGTCCTGAAAAGGCCTACGGCAATTCGGGGGAGCGGACTTTGCGATAGGCGGCGGCTCCGTCGTAGAAACGCGGATTGGAACGCAGCATCGGAGCGCCGCCGATGGATTTGCGGGTCATCGATTTGCGGATGGCGGCTTTGGCGTGGAACAGGCGCGATTTTGCGGCGCAGACGGAGATGCCGATTTTTTTGGCGGTTTCCTTCATGGCGCAATCGCGGGCCAATTGCAGTTCGACGACTTTGCGAACCGAAGGCCGCAAGGTGCTGATGGCTTGCCAGAGTAGACGGTCGCGTTCTTTTTGGGCGAAGCGGGATTCGGGGCCGGGGGCGGCATCCGGAATCTGGAAGACGAGGCCGGGCTCATTCGGATCGGCGTAGTTGTCGAAAGAGACTTCGCGGGTCAGACGCTTTTTGCGGAGCAGCATCAGAGACGAATTAATGGCGATGCGAGTGAGCCAGGTGGAAAAACTGGAGCGGCCGTCGAAATCCTTGAGGTGCACGAAGGCTTTGAGAAAAGTGTCCTGCACGGCGTCTTCGGCGTCCTCGCGATTGCGGGTGACGCGGAAGGCGGTGCGATAAATACGTTGCGCGGAGTGCTCGCAAAGAGCATCGAAAGCGGATCGCTCGCCGCGTTTGGCTGCTGCTACTAACAGTGCGTCGCTCATGTTCAGTCTCCCCAGAAGTATTTTTCGCGGTGATTCTGAATCGGCGAAGGCTTTGGAACAACCCTCGATAGGAGTGGCGGTGAAGTACCAAAACGGTATAGCCGGTGGTTCTACTTTTGAGGGATGCGGAGATCCCTCGGAGACATCTCATAAACGGTGTGAACGGCCAATCTACGAAGCGACTTTTTCCGCGGCGCTGAAGCCGCGCCCTGACGAAAGGCACAGACGGCTTCAGGGGCTAAAGCCCCCGGTTCATCGCAGCATTTACGACGGGACTAAAGTCCCGCCCTTCCGAAACCGTTCTTCCGAATCGGCCCTGGCTGGCCGGCTGAGCCGTGGCCCGACGGACATTGTTTATGAGACGACTTCTATAAATCCGGGATATCGAGACGACGGCGGCCGAAAAGACGAGCGTCTACGGAGCGGACGCCGGGACCGAGCATGGCCAGCGCGGCTCCCAAGGCCGCGAGCAAAATGGCGCTACGCAGGTGGTCGGTTCCGGCAGCGATGGTCCAGAGCTGCAGGATGGTGATCACGGCGCCGGCGATGGGAGTCCAAAGACCAACGACGAGCAGGAGGCCGGCGAGGATGGCGATCGCCTGATGGACGATCACGTCGACGCGGTTCTGCTGCCCGAGAAGGCCGAAGATTCCGTCGTAAATCAGCATGGCTCCGGCGACGAAGCGCAGAATGAGCAGAGCGCGCCCGGGCCAGCCATTGGGAAACATGGAAAATAAGCGTTGCAAAGCAACCTCACGGGGGAGAGTACGGAATGTGACGGAAGGGTGAATCCCCAAAACTGAGGTTGGTGCCCTACCCCTTTCGGGTAGGTGGATTACGGCTAGAACGCGCGACTGTCCGGGCCCGGGTGAAAGGCAAAGATGGCTTCAGGGGCTAAAGCCCCTTGCTCAGCGCGATGTTTACGGCGGGACTGAAGTCCCGCCCTTCCGAAGCCATTCATGGCGAACGGATGCATCGTGATTGAGCATGCGGAAAGCTCGCGCGGAAAAGCCGCGCGAAAGGAAATTTTTACGAACGGCATTCTTTCCCGGCCCTTCCGGGCCGGGCTAACTTGTGTCGCCCCTGCGGGGCTGGTTTTGCGGCGGACGGATGCGAGGTGATCGGACTGTACGACGGCTTACGCGGGAAACGCGCGAGAGGAAACTTCGATGAACGGCGTTGTTTTTCGAGCACGGCTGAAGCCGGCCCCTGACGAGTGGTGGGGTACAAGTCGCCGTTTACAATTCGTCGTCTACAGCTCGATGATGCCGCGTTTGAGGGCGATGGTGACGGCGTGGGTGCGGTCGTTGGCGTCGAGCTTGGAGAGAATATTTTTTACGTGGGCTTTGACGGTTTCTTCGGTGATGGAGAGGCGGTCGGCGACGATTTTATTGGCGCTGCCGGCGGCGATGAGGCGAAGGACCTCGATTTCACGCGGGGTGAGCGAGTCATCGGCGGCGTGGCTAGCGAGTTCGGCGGCGACTTCGGGAGGAATGCGTTTTTGTCCGGCGTGAACGGCGCGAATGGTATCGAGCAGTTCGCGATGAAGAAGACTTTTGAGCAAGTAGGCGCGGGCGCCCGCTTTGAGGGCGCGAACGATCTGGACGTCGCCGGTGTAGGTGGTGAGGACGATGAAGCGCGCGTCGGGAAATTCGCCGCGAATGGCGATCATGGCGTCGATCCCGTTCATGCCGGGCATTTGCAGATCCATGAGCATGACGTCGGGACGATGGGCGCGGAATTTTTCGATGGCGTCGAGACCGTTGGAGGCTTCGACGACGAGTTGCATGTCCGGTTGATCGGCGATCAAGGCGGCGATGCCCTGGCGGAGGAGCGGATGATCGTCGGCGAGGGCGATGCGAATCGGGTTGGTGGTGCTAGTCATCGGTTCCCGGACCACCTTTAGCGGCGCGGCGAAGCGGCGGCGTTTGCGGCTTCAGCGAAGGCGAAGTTGATTTGTAAGCGGCGGAGGCCGGGACGGTTAATTCGACTTCGGTTCCGGCGCCGAGTTCGCTCCAGACATCGAGGTGGCCGCCGATCTGGCGGGAACGTTCGCGCATGCCGGGCAAACCCCAGTGTCCGGCGCGTTCGCCGTGATCGAGGACGTGAGAATCGATGCCCACGCCGTCGTCGCGAATGCGGACGCGAAGAAGTTTCTCACCATAGGCAATTTCCGTTTCGATATTTTTAGCGCGCGCATGGGCGAAGGCGTTGCGCAAGGCTTCGCGGACGATACGATAAATTTCGTCGCGCACGACGGGATCGAGTGGACGGGGCGCGCCCTCTTCGAGGACGTTGAGAGTGGCGGCGGCGCCGGTCTCGGTTTCGGTCGAAGAAAGTTCGCGGCCAAGGGCGGTCATGGCCTGGGCGAGATCGTCATTGACGAGCGCGGTGGAGCGAATGTCGTGAATGGCGTTGCGGCCTTCGACGATGGCCGCTTCGGCGCCTTCGAGGGCGCTATCGAGACGTCGAATGGCTTGATCCGGATTTCCGGGGAGCAGATTGCGGGCGCGTTGGAAATGCAGCATGAGGCCCTGAAAACTTTGCAGCAGGGTGTCGTGCAGTTCGCGGGCGATGCGGGTGCGTTCGGAGAGGCGTTCTTTATATTGCAGGTCGAGGCGGGCGGTGACTTGTTGGACGTGGCGCTGATAGACGAGCCAGGTGAGGATGCCGACGAGAAGAGCGGCGAGCAGGAAAAACCAATTGGTTTGATAGAAGGCGGGAACGATGGCGACGGGCAAGGCGACGCCGGCTTCGTTCCAGACGCCGTCACTATTGGAAGCCATGACGCGGAAAGTATAGGAGCCAGGATTGAGATTGGTGTAGATGGCGTCGTGGGTGGTGGAAGGTTCGCTCCAATTGCGATCGAAGCCATCGAGGCGATAGCGGTAGCGCACGCGTTCGGGGACGGAAAGGCTGAGGCCGGAATACGCGAAGGTGAGGCGGTGGCGCGCGGCGGGAATGCGCACGGGTCCGGCGGCGAGGTCGACGGGAGTGCCATCGGCCGCGATGGAATCGATTTTGATGAGGACTGGCGCGGAGTTATTGGTGAGACGGGCGGGATCGACGACGCTGAGGCCGCGATTCATGGAGAACCAGATGCGGCCGAGCGAATCGGCGAAAACGGATTGCTGGCGCTTGACGCCTTCGACGCCGCCCAAGCCATCGTCGAGGCCAAATTCGCGGAGGTCGGAAGGGGCGAGCGTGCCGTGCAAAAGTTTTTCGCGGTTCACGCGGAGGACTCGGCTGGAGCTGGAGAGCCAGAGCCAGCCTTGCGGGTCTTCGGCGATGCCAAAAATTTGATCATGAAGAGCGTCGGGAAGATTTGGCGGAACTTGGACGCGGCCGGAGGCGAGAAAGTTCAGGCCGGCGGCGCCGCCGATCCAGAGAGTGTGCGTTTTATCTTCGAGCAGGCAATTAATTTCGCCGGAAGGCGAGCCGTTCGGCGACGGGTAGGTTTGCCATTTTTCCTGGGCGTAAGAATACAAACCGTTGGGAGTTCCGAACCACATCGTGCCATCGGAGGCTTCGGTGATGGAGGTGATGGTGTTCGAAGCCAAGCCGGAGGAGGCGGTGAAGTTGGTAAATTTTCCGTCGTGGAAATGACTGGCGCCGCCATTGAGCGTGCCGGCCCAGACGGAACCATCGCGGCTTTGGAAAACGGCGTAGACATTATTTTGGGCGAGGCCGTCGGCGGTAGTGAAAGTTTTGGCGGAGAGGGCGGAGCCTTCGAAGCGGAGGCGGGTGAGACCGCCCTGCTGGCGACCGACCCAGACGTCATCGGGACCGCCGGTGATGGAGTAGACGACATCTTTATTCAGTCCGTCGCTAACGACCGATTCGACCTGCGTGTCTTTCAACCAGAAGAGACCGCCTTCGAGCGGAGCAAACCAGGTGCGGTGTTGGGCGCCGACGTAGACGGGGCCATTGCTTACGGCGGCGCCGGATTTGGCGATGGAGTAGGTGACGAAGGGACTATCACGCAGGCGTTCGAGTCCGTGGGCGGTGCCGAGCCAGATATTTCCTTCGCGGTCTTCGAAGACGGCGTTGACGGGCGCGGGTTGGATGGCGTCCGAGGGATCGACAGGAAAAACTCCTTGAGCGTTATAGCGGAAAACGCCGCGGGCGGTGCCATACCAAACGTTGGAATCGCGATCGCGGATCATGGACAGAATTTTTTCGTGCGCGAGCGCGGGCGGCACGCCGGCGGAAGTGACTATCGAATGGTGCCAACGGAGGAGGCCGCTATCGGTGCCGATCCACAAATCGTTGGGGTCATCGTCATCGGACTGCAGCAAGCAATTGATTTTTTGATCTTGGGAGAGCGACGGCGCGGTGTTGACGCGGCCGTCCTTCAGAAAAAACAAACCTTGGTCCTGAGTGCCGAGCCAAACGCGGCCGTCGGCGGTTTGGACCATGGAAAGAACGGCGGAGTTGGGTTCGGCGAGGCGATGGGCGGTGACGCCGGTGGCCCAACTGCGGCGGGTGGTGAGTTCGTCGTTGACGGGAGAGGATGAGGAGTTGTAATTCGAACGGCCGTTTTGGTCGGAAAGGATTTCGAATTTGCCGGAGTGGTAGGTGAGGGTGCCGAGGGCGAGGGAGGCGAAGAGAACGGCGCCGTCTTTGGTTCTGGCGGCAGAGGTGATGCCGGCTTCGGCTTCGTCGCGGCCGAGTTCAAATTTTCCGTCGCGGTAGCGGAGAATTTTGGTGCTCTGCAGGACGATCCAGAGATTGCCCTGAGCGTCGGTGGTGAGGCCCTGGACGGGGCCGATGGGAAAATTACTGGGCGTGGCTTGGGGGAAGGCGCGGAAGGTCAGGCCGTCGAAACGAAAGAGACCTTTTTCGGAGCCGATCCAGAGGTAGCCGTCGGGCGTCTGCGCGATGGAGGAAACGGAGCCGCCGGTAAAGCCGCGCGCGCTGCCCCAACGATCGTGAATGTATTGGGACGCCATTCGATTGGGATCAATGGCGCTGGCGGAAAAAGCGAAGAGCGCCAAGACCAGTGCGGCTAAGACGGGAGCGAAGACTCGGCGGGATTTTGTTCCGGCTGTCACGGCAGGTACTCGAATTTCTCGATGACGACTTCGTTTTCGTGCTCCATGGGACTTCTGTCGCTGGCGACGACGTAAAACATCAGCAGAACTTTTTCCTGGCCGGGGGTGGGGACGCCGGTGGTGAAAACGTGTTCGGAGACGAGCGGAGCTCCGCTGCGGATTCCGGAGCCGCGCACGGTGCGCATGGTGGCTTTGCCGGATTCCCAGTGGAGCGAATGGGTGAGAGTGCCGGCGGGCGCCTCGAATGGAGCCACGTTGCCCGGAACGTAAAAAGGTTGAACGGCGAATTGGGCGTTTTTTTTGTTGGCGGCGTCGCCCCATTTGCCAAGTTCGATATCCATTTCGCGGTAGTGCTCGACGGCGCCCCAATCGTCGAAAGTGGTGAGGCTGAGGACGGCGGCGGGTTCGAGGTGCGCGGTATCGCGAACGACGAAAACGTAGGTTCCGTAGCCGAGGCTGCGGGCGAGAGTGAGATGAGCGCAGGACCAGCGGCCGTCTTTGTTTTTCTTCATGCGCAGGTGCAGGGCGCCAGAAGAGTCGGTCCAGGCGTTATCGGGGTCGAAGAGATTGTTCACGCCTCCGATGTCGGCGGCGATGGTGCGGACTTGCCAGTCGTATCCGCTGAAATGAAGTGGAACGGTGGGAGCGATCTGCGGGGCGCCAACGCCTTTGACGATATTTACGGCGAAGACGGACGCGGTGGTTGTGGGATCAAGATCCATGGTGGAAGGCGGACGGTAGCTGGGATCGACAAGCAGCGCGGCGTATTGGAAACCGAGGTGAGTGGAGGTGGTCCAGGTGCCGTCGGGTTGAATCGGGAGGACGGCTTGATCGGGCCAGGGCTGGACCCACCAGGGGCCGCTTTTAGCGAAGACTACGATTTTCTGGCCGGTAAAGGCGCCGGTGACTTTGCCGGAGATGGTGTCGGTTCGTTCGCGTCCTCCCTGGGCTGCGGGAGGAATTTTGGTGAATTCGATGGTGGGTTGGGAATTCTTATGGCGGGAATGGCAGCCAGTCAGTGAGACCGCGAGCAGAACGCAGAAAAGAATCAGGAGGCGGATGGTGAAGGAACGGGCGTGGTTTGCTGGTTTCATGGCCGATGGTCACACGTTGGAGCCTGTGGATTTGGGCATCCTATACAATTGAGCAAGTAAACTCCAGACGAAGAGCGGCGCGATCCCCGCGCGCTGAAGCCTTAAGGCAGATATTCGAATTTTTCGATGACGACTTCGCTTTCGTGCTGCATGGGATGCTGATCGCTGGCCACGACGTAGAACAAAAATTGGATCAGTTCGGTGCCGGGCGTGGGAACGCCGGAAGTGAAGACATGTTCGGAAACGACGGCGGCGCCGGGACGGGCGGAGGAGCCGCGCACGGTGCGGAAGGTGGCTTTGCCGGATTCCCAGCGCAGCGAGCTGGTGAGCGTGCCGGCGGGAGCGACGAACGGCGCGACATTGCCGGGGACGTAGAAAGGTTGAATGGCGAATTGGGCATTGTTATCGACACCCGTGGCACTGCTCCCTCCGGTGGCATTGGTGCATCCTATACAACGCAGCGGGCAGATTTCCAGATGAAACATTTTAGAGAGTCGAGGATTCGGGAAAAAAGAGCGGGGCTTGGTCACGCTTGATGACACGAGGAGAAAAGGAGAATTCA
>DASWVE010000075.1:0-10296 GCA_036401315.1 Candidatus Acidiferrales bacterium | reverse complement strand
GTTCAATTTTTTAGGTGCGGCGCACCTAAGGATGCAAGGGTTGCGGATTCAGTTCGACTCCGCCGCCGGGTCGCAAGGTGCGCAGCGACTTGGTGTGGCTGAGCGACTTACCCTTCTTGAGACTCTTCTTGGCGACCTTTTTCTTCTTCTTCACAATGATCCTCCCGCGCATGGAATTGCGTTACGGGGCCGAAACAACATCGATGCGGCCATCGTGCGCCAAAGACCCAGGATAATCCAGCGCGCGGCTCGGCGCGCCAGCCCCGCGATCTCGAGGCATGTTGACTAATTCAACAGGCGTCACTTCTGGATGGGATGGGACATCAGGACCAGGCCAAACCAGATGGCGAAGACCGAGTAGAGGATCGTCGCGGCGATTGCTTCCGGCGAGTGGGTGAATGGCGCGACAGCGGAGCGCGGCAGTTCCGCTTTGAGGAGGGTGATGGCGGCAACGGCGAAGTGAACGACGTTGGCCAGCGCGAGAGGCCGATTATAGATTCCGCCGATGGGACTGTTGCGGACCATCCAATTCAAGATGGCGAAGGCGAGATACAGGGCGCCGGCGATTTGGATCAGGAGCGTGAGCGGAGCGCCGGCGCCCGACGCACCGTATCGAGCCGCGATCTCCTGCGGCAGGAACGTTGCGGCAAGTCCGAGCGCGGCCATGAATGCGGCGCTGAGCGTCATTAGAAGTTTTGTGTGCATTTTGTCGGTGGCCAAACTGTTGGATGTTTTGGTTTTACTTTCGATACACGACCCCTGCTTTCATGACGAAGGTTACTTTCTGGAGGACGGTGATGTCGTCGAGAGGGTTGCCGGGGACGGCGACGACGTCGGCCTGGTAGCCGGGTTTGAGCGCGCCGATTTGATTCTCCCATTGCAGGAGCTTCGCGGCGTTGACGGTTCCGGCTTGGATGGAGGCGAGTGGGGTCATGCCGAATTTCACCATCAGGACAAACTCGCGGGCCTGGGTGCCGTGCGGGAAGGGGCCGACGTCGGAACCCATGGCGATCGGAACTCCGGCGGCGAGCTGCTTTTTGAATTGGTCCGCGTGGAAGGCGATGAGCTGTTGCTCGAGGGCGGCCATGCCGGGCGCGATGGGATGCTCGGCGAAATATTCGGAGATGGTGAAGGTGGGGACGGCGAAGATTTGCTTTTCGCGCATGAGGCGCATGGTTTCGTCGCTGAGCTGGTAGGCGTGGTCGACGGATTCGACTCCGGCGCGGGCGGCGTAGCCGGTGCCGGGTTCGCCGGTGGCGTGGACGGCGATTTTTTTGCCGACGCGGGCGGCTTCGTGGACGGCAGCGGCGAGTTGTTCCTCGGAGTATTGGTACGGCGTGACGAACTGGCCGTTGACGGCGCGGTCCTCGCCGGTTTCGTAAATCTTGATGAAGTCGGCGCCTTCTTTGAACTGTTGGCGGATGACGGTGATGAGTTCGGGAATGTCGTTGGCGTAGGTGGCATTGGGGAGGACGCGCTGTTCGGGGTTGAAGCCGATGGCGTCTTCGTGGCCGCCGAGAATGTTGACGGCGTTGCCGGAGATACGCAGGCGCGGGCCGGGGATGAGGCCCTGATTGATGGCGTCGCGCACGGCGGTGTCGGCAGAGCCGGCGCCTTCGGTGCCCATGTCGCGTTCGGCGGTGAAGCCGGCCATCAAGTCTTCGCGTGCGCCGAGAGTGGCGACGATCACGCGCTGCGCGACGGGTTCCTGCACGGTTTGGAGATCTTCGGCGCCGGGATGGAGGAAGAGGTGGACGTGAGCGTCGATTAGGCCGGGGAGGAGAGTGGTGTCGCCGAGGTCGATGGCTTCGACGCTCGCGGGACGCGAGACTTTGGCGCCGACTTCTTTGATTAGGTTGCCGTCGATGAGAATTTCGCCGGGAGTGGTGAGGCGGCCGGATTCGACGTCGAGAAGGCGGGCGGCGTGGAGGATGGTGGGGTGGTCGGGGGTGGTGAAGGTTTTGAATTGGGCGTGGGTGGAGGGAGCGGCGAAGGCTAGTGCGAGAAGCGATGATGCAGCTGTGAGTGCGAGCACGAGTCGTAGAGTTTTCATGATTGGCGGGATGGTAGCATGCGCGGCGGAAAGTGAGGAAGGGCGTTGGATCGATTCGCTAAAGCTGGAAGCTGGCTTGGGGGGACTGTTCGCGAAGCAGCGCGAGAAATGGTTGAGGATGGTTAGGCTGCAGAGTAAGTTTCTGGCCGGCTCGCGAGTAGATGTCGACGACGGTGCCGTAACTCCATTTTCCATTCTTTTGGTGAGGCCGCACGGACTCAATCTCGTTTACAGGGAAAGTTCGGTGCGGGAAAAGAAATATTCGCTTTTCAAGAATGCCGTTCTTCAAAGTGGTGAAAGTCGTGGCCCACATGATCATCAGAAAGGCAGCGGCGCCGAGATAAAGCGGCACCATAAAGTGATCGGTCTTGAACACCTCAATGATGACAGCCATAAGAAGACAGAAAGCGGCTGCCGACGGCAGGAGCCAATGATATTTGGCGCGGATCAACACAGGCGGAGCTTAATGCAAGGGCTCGATTCGGTCAATGGTCAGGTGTACTGGGGATTAACGTGGCGCAGGTTATAGATTGAGGGCGTTGGAGGTAAGCGAGTGGACGGCTCGGATGGCGTCCGACTGCTTTGGCTAGTGATGGCTGCAGGGGCTAAAGCCCTGGGTATGGCGGGGTTTGGTCGACGGCACTAGAGTGCCGCCCTTCCCTTGACACCTTGCCCGTCGCGGTGAATTGAGTGCGGGAGCATGGATGAGATTCTTCGCTGCGCTCAGAATGACGGCGAGTTTTTGGTGGCGTGGCAGTCGTGCACGCGCTTCGCGCTGGAGCGATTCGTGCTGCGGCTCGTGGGTCAAAGGTGGCGGCAAGCCGCCGCACTCCAAGGTGGGCTGGCAGCGCGTCATTCGCGGATGCTTCGCGCTGGCTGGATCGAGGTTTGGGCGACGTGAGTTGCGGGCGGGTCTTGCTTCGTCGTGGAGATTTTGGTGCGGGAGCATGGATGAGATTCTTCGCTGCGCTCAGAATGACGGCGGTTTTTTGTGGGGCGGAAACTGTGCACGCGCTTCGCGCTGGAGCGATTCGTGCTGCGGCTCGTGGGTCAAAGGCGGCGGCAAGCCGCCGCACTCCAAGGTGGGCTGGCGGCGCGTCATTCGCGGATGCTTCGCGCTGGCTGGATCGAGGTTTGGGCGGCTTGGTCGAAAGCGGTGGCAGAGCCACCGCACTCCAAAAGTTCTGCTCGACGCTGCGGTGAGGGGTTCGAGGAGTAGCGTGCGGATCGGCGCTCGCGGTAGCGCGGAGGAATCAGCGATCGGGTACGGCCGGCTATCAGATGGGGCGGAAACGGGTGGGTTGTTTGGGGCGTCATATGGCTGGCTGGGCAACGGGTTAGGGCTGGTGTAGAGTCGGGCGGAATGATGCGGACTAGAGAGCTGGTGATGCGGTGGATGGCGGCGTTTGCTGAGTGCGGTGGCGGGCTGGTGGCGGCGATGGTGCTGGCGGTGTGCGCGGGGGTTTGCGTGCCGGTGGCTGGGGCGCAGGATGCGGGGGCGATTCGGGTGGAGTCGGATCAGGTGCTGGTGCCGACGACCGTATTCGACAAGAAACTGTATGCGCTGACTAGCGGCAAAAAACACAAGCGTACGCTGCGGTATATGCTGGCACACGACCCGCATTTCTGGGACACGATTGCGGTTCGCGATCTGACCGCGAAGGACTTCCGAGTGCTGGAGGACGGGCAGGAGCAGCCGATCGCGAAAGTGACGTTTGAAGCGCCCGATCTGCAAATTGTCGGGGACACCGTGGGCCAGCACGCGGAGATGACGGGAATCGGCGGAGGAAAATGGACTTATCCGGATCTGGCGGGAGACGACCACACGTTGCGGTTCCCGTGGCCGAAATACGTGATTGCCTACAGCGCGAAGAAGGCGGAGGAAGGACGCTGCCATCAGATCGAAGTCAAAGTGAACCGGCCGAACATGGTGGTGTGGGCGCGCAGCGAATATTGCAGCAGCTCGCGGCCGACGTATGACCCGCTGCAGGCGACCGAGTTTGGGCGGCAGATGGAGCAGGAGTTGACGGCGGGCGAGCCGAAGCTGGAACTGGCGGTGCAGACGTTCGCGGTGCAAACCGAGGCGGGCCGGAGCCGGGTGAACATCACCATGCAGTTTCCGTGGCGGCGGCTGCACTACGAAATGCGAGACCTGACGCTATTGGCGAAGATCGGCACGATGGGCGTGATGTACAGTCCGGATGGAACGGTGGCGGGGCGGTTCAGCGATTTTGCGTGCTGCGATTACGGAAATGAGAGAGACGACTTCTCCGCGGCGGCGAAGAACGGAGTGGGACGAGAGGTTCGCGGAACGATCGGAGGTGCAGCGATGGTTCCGGAGCGCTACGACACCCAGGTCGACTTAGCTCCCGGGAAATACGAGTTGCGGGTGGTGGTGAGCGACGGAGAGAAATTTGGGCGGGCGACGATTCCGCTGACGATGGGAGAGGTTCCGAGCAAAGCCATCGAAATCGGAGAAATCGTGCTGTGCTCACGAGTGCGAAAAGTATCCACGGAATATGCGAAGGGGGAGGCGCCGGCCAGCGCGGGATACGTGCCGCTGGTGAGCCGCGGAGTGGAATACACTCCGGCCGGAAACGAAGTGTTCACTACCCGGGACACGATGTATGCGTATTTTCAAGTGAATGCACCGGGAGTGGCGGCCGCGACGCCGGGCCAACTGAAGATCCATTTTCGAATTGTGCGGACCAAGAGCGACGAAACGAAAATGGATTTTGCGGAGTTTGATGCGGCGCCGTACGCGACGGCGGGAAGCGCGTTGGTTTCGATCGGGCGGGGAATTGAGCTCGCCAAGCTGGCGACCAGGGAGTACCGGCTGGAGGTGCAGGCGAGGGATGCGCAAGGGGCGGTTAGCGAATGGCGCAAGGCGGATTTTTCGGTGACGACAACGCCAGCGAGGCCGCAGAAGGAATTGGAAGCGGGATGCGTTTTGGATGTGCGGTGTTATTGAGGGCGCGGTTTGGTGGGGCGCGAGGCTTCGTCGTGGGGATTTTGGCGCGGTCGAAATCGAAGAGAGGTCCCTCGTCGGGATGACAACTGAAACCGAAGCGAAAGACAAAACCTCGAGGCGCGTTGGAGTGGTGGCGTGTTCAGCGTCGCTGCGATTCGGGCGCGGGAGCATGGATGAGATTCTTCGCTGCGCTCAGAATGACGGCGAGTTTTTGGTGAGGTGGGATTTGCCGGGGCGCTTCGCGCTGGATCACTTGAGTGCTAATGCTGCGGGCCGCAAGGCGGCGGCAAGCCGCCGCACTCCAAGGTGGGCGGGTGCATTGCGTTTCGTGGACGCTGCGCGATGCGATTTCTGGTGGGCTACGCACTTCGCGTCTTTCTACTTGGGTGGAGTGGGCACTGCATTTTGGGTAGAGGCGGTGGGCTGGGTCTTTTGGCCGGAGCCTTCGGTGAGGTGGACGATTCCGTCTGTTGAGATATTTTGGAAATGCTCGGTGGCGCCGGTGGGCCAGCGGATTTCTACGTCGTCGATTTTGGTGGCTGCGCCTAAGCCGAAGTGGACGCGGAGGTCATTTTGGGAGATGTAGCTGGAGCCGCTGCGGACTTCGTCGGCGTGGGTGCGGCCTGCGGCGTGGACGGTGATTTTTGCGCCGATGGCGTCGCGATTGGATTTGGTGCCGATTAGGTGGAATTCGATCCAGTGATAGTTGGGCAGGCGGAGGGAATTTACCAGCAGGCTGGGAGTTTGATTCATGTTGTTGGTGACGATGGCAATTTGGCCGTTGTTCCAAAGATCGCCGATGGCCATGCCGCGCGGGGAGGCGGGCGTGGTGATGCCGGGGCCGGAATTGGCGGTGACGTCGGTGAAAGTAGCGTCGCCATTATTGTGATAGAGCAGGCGGGATTCGTTGTAGTCGCTGCCGAGGTGAAATCTGTCGACTTCGGGATAGACGTGGCCATTGACGAGGATCAGGTCGGGCCAGCCATCGTTGTCAAAATCGAAAAACATGGTGCCCCAGCCGAGATACTGCAGATGTTTGCCGAGGCCCGCGGTGCGGGTGACGTCGGTAAATTCGCCGGCGCCGTCATTGCGATAGAGCGTCGGCGTATCCTCTGAAAAATTCGTTTTGAAAATGTCGGGGCGGCCGTCGCCATTGAAATCGCCGACGGTGGAGCCCATGCCGGCCTGTTCGCGTCCGTCTTCGTTGAAGGCAACGCCGGCGGTTAGGGCCTGGTCGGTGAAGGTGCCGTCGCGATTGTTGTGATAGAGGATGCTGGGCTGGCTATCGCAGGCGACGAAAATGTCGGGCCAGCCATCGTCGTCATAATCGAGAGTGGAGACGCTGAAACAGAATTTTCCGTTGGTGCGGTCGAGGTGCGCGGCTTTGGTGACGTCGCGAAATTTTCCGTTGCCGAGATTTTCGTAGAGAATATTTTCGGCGCCCTGGAGACCGCGCGGGCCGCACATGACGGGGGCTCCTTTCCAGATGCAATTCGAGCCGGAGCCGGGGGCCTGGGCGGTGGCAGGATTGAAGTCGACATAGTTCGCGACCATGAGATCGAGTTTGCCGTCGCGGTTGTAATCGATGAAGGCGCAGCCGGTGCCCCAGGATTTTCCGGAGCCGGCGACTCCAGCTTGGGCGCTGACCTCGGTGAATTTCCCGTGATCGTTGTGGTAGAGGCGATTTTTTCCGTAGTAGGTGACGTAGAGATCTTCCCAGCCGTCGTTATCGTAATCGCCGACGCAGACGCCCTGGCCCCAGCCGCTGGCGGCGAGACCGGCTTGGACGGTGACGTCGGTGAAGGTGCCGTCGTGATTATTGCGGTAGAGATGATTGGTGGGGGCTTGGTCTGGCGGGAAACCTTCGAGGGTGGAACCGTTGACGAGGAAGATGTCGGGCCAGCCGTCGTTGTCGTAATCGAAGATAGCGACGCCGGTGCCGGTGGTTTCGAGGATGAATTTTTTGGTGTCGAGGCCGCCGAAGACGTTCTGCATGGTTAGGCCGGCTTTTTTGGCGACGTCGGTGAAATTGGCCAGGGGCGCGGGCGTGGTGGTTCCTGCTGCGTGTGATGCGGGAGGAGGCGGTTCTTGCGCGGAGACTGCGCCGGCTAGCGTGCAGATTGCGAGAAGGCACGCCAGCCGGAGCGCTTTTGCGGTGCGCGCGAGGCGCAATTAATTCGCGCGCTTTACTTCGACGCTATCGCGGCCGTTGTAGAGCAGGTAGCTGCCGGGGGTGGAGCCGGCGACGATTTGCAGCGGGACGGCGTGTTTCATGCCGTCATCGTGTTTGGTATCGACGGTGAAAATTTCGTGGGCGCCCAAATCCATGACTACGAATTTCTGGCCGGTGAGAAAGCCGACGCCGTAAGAGCCGGCGGGCAATTTGCTGCCGCCGATTTCGAGTGGGACTTCGGTGATGATATAGGCCTGATATTTTTCGCGGATGGCGGTGGAGTAGCCGGAATTATCGACGAGGGCGGCCAGGAAATACATTTTGTCGGCGAATTTAACGCCGGCGGCGTTGCGCAGCTGGGAGGCGGCGGTTTTGCCGCGGAAAAAAACTTTGTCGGGGAAAAGGGCTGGGGTGATGTCGGCGGGTTTGAGGATGGCGTCCTGGGCGGGCTTGGACATCATGGCTTGAGCGTTTAGAGAAGGCGCGGTGGAGACAACGAGCAAGAACAACGTGAGAGCGGCCAAGATAGTGGAGCGCATGTGGTGAAAACCTCCTGTGAAAGTAGAGATGATGCTACTTCATTGGAATCGTTCGGGGCAAGAACTGGCGACTGGAAGCGAGGAAAGAAATTTTAGCGCGCTGCTCTTGGCGCGAGGCGTTCGTCGTGGGGATTTGGGCGCGGGAGCATGGATGAGATTCTTCGCTGCGCTCAGAATGACCCGGTTTTTTGATGATGTGAGAGTTCTACCGGCGCTTCGCGCTTGGACGATTGGGAGGCGTAGCGTTCTGGGATTGCTTTTTGGACCCCTAGGCGCTTGGTTGCCGCGACTTTTGTTGGCAAAGGCGGCGGCAAGCCGCCGCACTCCAAGGTAGGCTGGCGGACGGGACTTGGCAGGTAGAGTGTGATCGGAGTCGCCGCTATTTAGGGGAGGGGGCGGCCTTTGGTTTCGTGGCCCAGCGGAGTGAGGAGGAGGCCGGCGGCGAAGGCGATGGCCGTTAAGGCTACGGGCGTGCCGATGCTGCCGAAGTGGCGGACGCCGGCGCCGACTAGGAAAGTGATCCCGGCGCCGATGAAACGGGCGAAGGAGGTGGAGAAGGCGAAGGCGCTGGCGCGGCATTCGGTGGGATATTGCTCGGGGAGCCAGAGGGTGTAGACGGCGAAATTGGCTCCGCCGAAGCCGAGGAAGAAAAGGCAGAGGAAGAACCAGGGGAGCGCGTTTTGCTGGAAGTAGAAAACTTTGCCGAAGGTGACGGCGATGAAGATGGCCATGATGGCGAAGAAAAAAGCTAGAGCGCCGCGGCGGCCGAGGCGTTCGGCGAGTTTTGGCATGGCGAGGCAGCCGAGAATGGTGGCGAAGGCGACGAGGATGGTGGCGTAAGAGGCGAGCTGCGCGGCGGCGGCGGGGCCGACGCGTCCGCTGGATTCGGCAAGGGCGATGGTAGCGGCGGGAACGTAGACGGTGCCGGCCCATAGGCCGCAGATGGAAACGATCATGAAGAGCGAATTCACGATAGTGCGGCGGCGGAGAGCGGGCGTGAAGAGCGCGGCAAGTGGACGCCACCAAGACCAGGTGTGGATGACTTTTTCTTTTTGTAGCCAGCGTTCGGGTTCGGTGACGCCGTGACGGAGCCAGGCGAGGAGGAAGGCGGGCAAGCCTCCGAATAAGAACATGGCGCGCCAACCGAAATCGCTGCCGATGGTGAAATTGGCCAGGGCGGCGAGAATGAATCCGACGTAGTAGCCGGTGTGCATGTAGCCGGCTCCGCGGATGCGCCAGGATTCGGGCATTTCTTCGGCGACGAAGGTGCCGCCCATGGCCCATTCGCCGCCGATGCCGATGCCGGCGAGAAAACGGAGGGCGGCGAGCTGCCAGATATTGGTGACGAAGGCGCTGAGCAGGGTGAAGGCGGAATACCAGAGGATGGTGAGCATCAAAGTGCGAACGCGGCCGAATTTGTCTCCGATGGGACCCCAGATGAAGGCGCAGCCCCAGCCGACGAGGAAGAGAGCGAAGAGGAGGCCGCCGTAGAAGCCGAGGTTGCCTTTGGTGGCGGCGATATTGGAGCGCGGGAGGAGATCGCGGAGGGACGGGACTAGAACGAGGGCGTAGATTACGGAGTCCATGCCGTCGAGGGTCCAGCCGCCCCAGGAGGCCCAGAAGCCGCGGATTTGATTGCCGGTGAGTGGGGTGGCGTTGGTGGTGGTGGCGGGCGATTGATTGGCCATGGTGGCGCGATTTTTTTTGTTGGCGGTGATTTCTGCCGCCGCAGGATACTGCTGAGTGAGGAAGGAAGTCGAATCGAAATCGACGGCGGGGACATCTTTAAGGCAGAAGACTGGAGGCGAGACGATGACGGAGACGAAGGCGGGATCGGGCGGGACTACCAAAGAGGTTTTGGACCGGCACTGGCGGGATTTTCGGGCTGGGGATGTGGAGTCGATTCTGAAGGATTATGCGGCTGATGCTTTTTTGATTACGCCGGGGGGTACGCGGAAAGGGTTGGCGGAGATTCGCGAGGCGTTTACGGCATTTTTTACGGACATGATGCCGGCGGCGACGAGCCAGGCGAAATTGGATAAGGAAGTGATTGTGGGCGAGGTGGCGTTTATTGTGTGGGCGGGGAGTTCGGACAAATACAACATTTCGTTTGCTACGGATACGTTTTTGATTCGCGGGGGGAAGATTGTGTCGCAGACGTTTGCGCCGGTGATGGAGAAAAAATAATCCTTGGCGCGAGGCTAGAGGAATTTTTTGGTCATGTACTTTTGCAAGCCGGCTTTGGTGAGTTTGGCGAGGTCTTGGAAAAGTTGCGGGTCGGGGGTGGTGAAGTTGAAGCAGGCTTTCCCTTGCATGCGGCGTTTTAGGTTGGGCGGGATGGTTTTTAGGAGTTCGGGGGCGACGTAGAGGGGCATTAGGTGGAAGCTGACGTAATTCTTTTTGATGATCGCGGCGGCAAAGAACATGCGGTGGCCTTGCCAGCTGTGGGATTGGGTTTCGGCGTAGTAGTGGCCGGGATCGTTCTTCTTGATGAATAATTTTTCCTCGTGAGCTTGCAGGATTTTCTTTAGGGATTTGAAAATGGATTGGAAAGTGGCGG
>DASWVE010000074.1:0-23105 GCA_036401315.1 Candidatus Acidiferrales bacterium | reverse complement strand
AAGCCCAGTATAAAAGTGCGCGCGTTTTTCAAGGTGACAAGCAGAGCAAGTACTCCCCGATTCAGTCAACACGCCGCAAGTGCCCGGCCGAGAAAGCCCCGCCCGAGAGCCGATTCCATCGCAGTTTCGTGTCGCCTCATCTTCGCCCCGAAAATTCGGCGCTCGATCCACGATGAAGTTGCGCAAACCCGCCGAATTTCCGTACACTCCCTCATCACCCTAAATGCGCCCGTAGCTCAGCTGGATAGAGCATCTGGCTTCGAACCAGAGGGTCGGGAGTTCGAATCTCTCCGGGCGCACCATCCCTCATTCTTGCCGTGGGCAAATATCAGATCGAAGGGTTTTCTGTAAGTAGGGTAGAGAGTTGTTGCGTCTATCGAGCAGTTCGAAACAACCATTTTGAGCAACTTGGCTTGTTCTTCCGGAGTTTGCTTAAGATAACGAAAATGCGCCCTTACGGTTTCTACAAATGCGAGTAGGCAATATCGACGCGGTGGATATCATCTTCTCGCTGGTGTTCCCGCCCATTGGGGCCCTGATGGCGTATGGTGCCGGTTATGCGGCCTCACAGGTCGTAAACGGCGGAAAACCCATTTCTGGCGCTACGAAGACTGCCCTTCGATATGGCCCGCTGTTCGTTCTCGGCATGTTGTATGCCATTTGCGGTTTCGAAATGTTCAGGTTGCCAAACTCGCTCATGTGGATCCTCGTGGTTGGGTGGGGCGTATTGATTATTTGGCTCGCCCGGCGCTCGAATCGCGTAGGTCGCAACAGTATGGAAGTCAATCGCAGCTAACCTTATGAACACAACGGGTAAGACTGACGCTGTACGATGAGCGATACCCTGAAGGCAATCCCCGCAATCAATGCTTTTGTTGGCTATCGTCGGTGGAAACGTCAGCAGGACACGACCCGCCAGAGAGACAGAAAGTCTTACAATGAAAAGAGGCAGTCGAAGCTCATAAGGCGGAACTAGCACTGTTCGCCGGTGTTTTTGAAAACAAGACTGGACGCTGGACAGGCTAACGAATTAAACCGATGAAGTTGTCAAGAAAAGTTCTAAAATCGTCCCCTTGGGCGCACCATTTTTTCGTGGTTAGCTTTTGATCCTTCCTCGTTCGTTTTCTAAATCTCGAAACGCTACTCCCGCCCAACGGCTCGTGAAGTTTCTGTGTGCTCCTCGCATTCCCCAGTCCTAGCCGTACTGATATCCGCACCAGTTACAATTTCGCGCTCGGCACGTGTCGTGACCCGCGAATGTATGGTTCAATCCACCTGTACCATATCTGTACGTTCGGACAGTTCTGTTCGCCTGCGCGAAAGGTCTACACTCACCAAAAGCAGTTTTCATTCGTGGTCAATGGGGGACACGATGAAAGGGATCCTTCGTTTTTCGATTTTTGCCGCCGCCGTTGCCGCAGTTTCAATCTTTGCTGTTCCCGCGTCCGCGAGTCCGTCCAACCTGAAATGCAATTCGAATAAGGATCGCGTCTGGGTGTACGACTCGTTGACCACTTTCGAAGTCCAGGCCAAGCTCGATTGCGCCGAATCCGTCGAAGTCCTCGACCGCCAGGAAGGCTACGTAAAAATTCGCACACGCTCCGGAGTAGTCGGCTACATTCCGGCCGCCTCCTTCGCGGATGACCAGGATCTGTCCACGCGCCCGGTTCAGCAGGATTCTGCGCCGAGCGTTGGCGTCGTAGCCAAGCAAGCCCAGGCCGAGGAAATTGCCAAAGCCCGCGCTGCTGATTCTATTTTCGCCGCCGGCCCGCAACCTGCCGCCGCGTCCAGCCCAGCAACTTCGTCTCGCGCCAGCATGATGTCCTCGTCAGGCTTGGCGGAAATCAATCGTCCCGCGCCCGCCACCGCGACTCGGCCACCCGCACCGCCCACCGTCGTCGCCTCGGTGATGTCCGATGCAGCGCCTTCGCGCGGCACTGCGGCAGGTCTTGCTCCGGCGCCCAGTGACTCCGCTGCAAAGCTCGAAACCCAATCAACCGATTCGTCTTGCCAGAGCTACTTTTCCGCCTACGGCCTGAATTCCGATCAGCTCCGATGGATCGCGCTCAACCGTAAAAAACTTTTCCCCGGCGTCTGCCCGTCACCCGACGTGGCCCACGTAAAATTCGTCCTGATCTTCACTCACGACGTTTCTTTCTTCAGCGTGACCATGCCGCAATCGATTCACAACACCGGCGGCTTTTCCGATTTTCAACCGCTCACGCCCGAAGACAATGCGCTCACCTCCGAATCCGACGCCGACCATGCCCACAAGCAATACGTCTGGCTCTTCGAATACCCGGATGGCGGCTTCAATCCCGACACCTTCTCCCCGCATAGCCAGTACAAGTTCGCCAAAGTCGAATCGAATTCGCTAGGCTCGAACGGCGGCACCAAGGTCTTGGAAGACGCTTTCCGCTTCGTGGACACCGCCGCCCACTAAATCGCTCCGGAGAGGGAAGTCAGTAGTAACTCGCTGCCGCCTTCGTGGCGCTGTCCCGCCCAGCGGGACCGCCATCGCTGTCCGCGCTGGCGCCAACCGATCCAGCTCCGCCGCCGAATTTCACGCCATCGCAAACCCGTACCTGGCCGTCATCCAGAGGAGCGTTTTCGCGACGAAGGACGTCGCTTCGATGTCGACAACCACTCGACGCCAACGACGGCAGCGCCCCGCAAAATCCGCTTAACTCCCCGCCTTCGAAACGTCCTCAATCAGCGCCCGTTCCGCGTTCAAAATTCCTTCGATCGTTTCCAGCCGCTCTTTGCTCGGCACAAATTCCAATCGCCGGATCCCAAATGGATCGATCTCCTTCCGGATTAACCTCAATTCCTCCACGCTTGGCGCCTTTGTCACCGGCAAAGGGTCGGCCACCAGAAATTCTCCGCCGGTCGCCGCCCGAATTTCCTCCACCGTCACTCCCGGATGAATTCCCACCAACCGGTATCTCCGCGCCTCCAGATCCAATTCGAAAATTCCCAGATTCGAAATCAGCCGCACTTTTCCCGGCTGGTATCCGGCCCGTACGCGTTCGGCATCGCCCAAAATTCCCCGCGAAGCCGTACAGAACTGCACTGCCTCCACCAAACGCTCCGGCGAATGCCGCGTCAGGTACATCGTGAAATTCTTGTGCATATTTGTCACGTCCGCCATCCCGCCTTGCCCCGGCAGCCGCAAACGTTTCCCTTTGCTTTCGATCCACGCATTGTTCGTGCGCCCCTGCATATCCACCTGCGCCACCGTAATCACTTCGTGTGTGATCCGCCCGGTTTGGTAATACCAGTGATACGTTTCGTCGCCGCCCCAGAAAACTTTCGCCGTCTGCCAGTCGAGCGACTCCGCCAGCGTCAACGACATCGGATGCGCCTCCACATCCACGAATCCGCCGTTCAGCGAAATCAGCATCAATCCCGGCGCGTGCGTGCGCTTCGCCAGTAGATACGAAACCATCGCCAGTGGCGAGACCGAACCCACTGAGCAAACGCTCGTATTGTCGTACTCGTGCGCCAGAATCACGGCTAATAATTCGTCGATCGTGTACGCGCTTCCCGCTTCAATGTTCTGCCTATAGCGCGCCAATCGCTCCGCCGTCAAAGCTCGCAGCGGAATCTTCGCCGCCCGCTGCAAAAATTCCATCCGCTCCGTCGCCGGAGCAGCGAATCGATCCGCAGCGTTGCTCGCCGTTTTCTCGGCGCTCACCTCGCCCGCCCCGGCCGTTTTTCTTTTCCGGCTCTGCTCTTCGCTCCGCACGTAATCCACCAGCCGCTGATAGTCGGTCGTGTAATACGGCAAGCACGAAGTCGGATACGCTCCCCGCGGCACCTGCGCCACTGCCGTCACAAAACTCCGCGGCAGCACGTACGATTTCGGCGCCTCGCCCAGCCTCCCCACTTCCACAATTTCCTCTACCGTAAAAAGTTTTTCGCGAGCCGCCCCCAGCAAACTCAAATCCAACCCCCGCGCGCCTTGAATCTCGATATTCCCGTCGCGATCCGCTCGCTGCGCGTGCAGCAGCGCCACATCCACGTCCAGCCGTCGTCCCTGCCCTACCATCTCGCCCGTAAATGGCGACCGCGTCTGCTTCCAGAAATCTCCTTTGCTCATCAAATCCGAACCCGCCGGAATCTGAAACGGCATTTCCGGCAGATTAAAATACGCGGCATGTAATCCCTGAATCATCGCCAGCGCCGACCACTCCTCCACTTCTACTTGCCCCTTCTCCAGCGCCTCGCGGAACCGCGGCGCCAATCCCAAAATGTCCAAACTCGAAAAACAAAACACCAGCTTCCGCAGCGCTCCCGCCTCCAGAAATAATTCCAGCGGCAGCCCGCCACCCCAACTCACAAAAGTGAAATCCCGCCGTCCGATCCTCAGCACGTTTTCAATCAACGCAATCGGCAGCCGCGCCAGATGCACCCCGCCCACGCCAATGCTCGCGCCACTCGGTACCTGCTCCGCCAATTCGCTCAGACTTACGATTTTCGTCATCGGGCCCCGGTCCTCCGCAGCATTTTCAGCGCAAAACACCAACGCAACCGCCTAGCAGCATATCCGACTTCCGTTTTCCGTCCAGCCCCCGCACTGAAACGGTCCCAAGTCAGTCTCACTGTGATAAATTTCTATCCCCCAGATGCGCATTTCCGCGCCGCTGCGGTCGAGGAATTCTCATCATGCGCCTCCAGGAACGCGTCGCCTTCGTCTCCGGCATCTCCAGCGGCATCGGCCAAGCCATCGCCGAACTTTTTGCCGCCGAGGGCGCCGCCATCGTCGGTGTCGACGTGGACCACAAAGCCGGCCAAGCCACCGCCGAAAAAATCGCAGCCGCCGGCGGCCGCGCCCATTTTCAACGCACCGATGTCTCCTCCGAAAATGAAGTCCGCGCCGCCATCGACACCGGCCTCCGCGAGTTCGGCAAAATCGATATCCTCGTCAACGTCGTCGGCATCGCCTCCGAAGCCCCTTGCCACCAGATGGAACTGAAAGACTGGGACAACATCATTCGCGTCAATCTCACCAGCATGTTTCTCACTTCCAAATACGTCTTGCCGGATATGCTCGCCCGAAAATCCGGTTCCATCGTCAATATGGCTTCCGTCCAGGGACTCATCGGCCTCGCCGGTTACCCGCACTACGCCGCCAGCAAAGGCGGCGTCATCAGCCTCACTCGCCAGATGGCTCGCGAATACGCCGCCCATAACATCCGCGTGAACTGCATCGCGCCCGGCACCATCGAAACTCCCTTGAACGTCCAGGTTTTGGAACGTTCCGCCGATCCCGAAGCACGTCGCGCCGCCTGGGTGAAAATGCATCCGCTCGGCCGCCTCGGCACCACCAAAGACGTTGCCTTTGGCGCGCTCTATCTTGCCAGCGACGAAAGCGCCTGGGTCACCGGCCAGTGTCTCGTCATCGACGGCGGCATGACCTCCGCCGCACCAGTTTGATTCGAAAAGTTTTTCACCCAGCACCACGGAGGAATGATCCAGCATGAGTGGACCGTTGAAAGGTTTACGCGTCGCCGATTTCAGTCAACTCGTCCAGGGCCCCAGCGCCACCCAGCTTCTCGGCGACATGGGTGCCGACATCGTCAAGATCGAACCCCGCGCCGGCGAATGGTCCCGCGGCTGGTCCATCGGCGACACCTTCGTAAAAGGAGAAAGCCTCTCCTACCTCGCCTTCAATCGCGCCAAGCGCAGCATCACCCTGGATCTCAAAGCGCCCGAAGGAAAAGAAATCGCCCGCCGCATCATCAAATCTTCCGACGTGCTCATCGAAAATTTTCGTCCCGGCGTCATGGACCGCCTCGGTCTCGGCTATGAGACCCTCTCCGCCACTCAACCCAGCCTGATTTACTGCGCCAGTTCCGGCTGGGGCCAGGATGGCCCGTACGAAGAGCGTCCCGGTCAGGATTTACTCGCCCAATCCATCGCGGGCGTTCTTATGTTGAATGGCACCGCCGCCGACCCGCCTGTTCCGGTCGGCATCGGCCTCGCCGATCTCACCGCCGGCCTCCACATCGTCATCGGCGTCCTCATGGCGCTCTACGAACGCTCGCGCTCCGGGAAAGGCCAGCGCATCGACGTCAATTTGCTGAACTCCATGATTCATCACACCACCCAGGAGCTCACTCTCTTCCTCAACACGGGCCGCGAACCGAATCGCAGCGCCGCCGGCGTCGGACACCCTTATGTCGGCGCGCCGATGGGTGTCTACAAAACCAAAGACGGCTACATTTCCATCGCCATGATGCCGGTGGGGAAAATCGCGTCGCTCGTCGGCATCGCAGGTTTCGAGGGCAATGACTCCCGCAACGTCACCGTCGACCGCGACGCCGTAAAACAAAAACTCGAACCAGGCTTCCTCCGTAAAACTACCGCGGAGCTAATGGACATTTTTATGGAAGCCGACATCTGGGCCGCTCCCGTTAACACTTTTCCCGATGTCGAGCGCGACCCCCAGGTCGTCCACAACGAAATTCTGGTCGAATTCGATCATCCCGTTGCCGGTAAATTTAAAACGGTGGGTCCGCCCATCGAATTCAGCCGCACTCAAGGCGAAATCCGCCGCCCGCCCATGCTCGGCGAACACAAGGACGAAATCCTCGCCGAATTGGGTTTCAGCGAAAAAGAAATCGCGCACTTCAAAGAATCCAAAGTTGTCTAGGTCGGGATTGATGATCCGCTCGCGGCCCGGCCGCAAAGTGAAGGGAGATTTCGCGTGGTAACTCTTCGAGGCATGACCTGGAATCACGACCGCGGCTTCGCGCCCATGCTGGTCACCGCCGCCCGCTACGCCGAAACTCACCCGAACGTCCGAATCGAATGGCAGGCCCGCTCGCTCCAAGGTTTTGCTGACGATCCCATCCGCCGCATCGCCGATGAATTTGATTTCATCGTCCTCGATCATCCTTTCATGGGGACCGGCGCGAAAAATGGCTACCTCGTCCCGCTCGACCAGCACCTCGCGCCGGAAACTCTTTCCACCTTAAGAGCCGAAAGTGTCGGCGCCTCTCACCAAAGCTATTTTTACGACGGCCATCAATATGCCCTCGCCATCGACGCCGCTGCCCAAGTCGCCGGCTATCGTCCGGACCTGCTCCAAGCCGCCGGCGCGACCCTCCCCAAAACCTGGAACGAAGTTTTGCAACTAGCCAAAATTCGCCGCGGGTTCGTAACCACTCCGCTGCTCGCCGTCGATTCGCTCTGCACTTTCTTCACGCTCTGCGCCAATTCCGGCGAGCCGCCTTTCTTCGCCGATCCCGGCAAAATCGTCACCAACGCAACCGGCGAAGCCGCACTGCATTTCCTCCAGCAACTCGCCGCAGCCTCGCCGCCCGATGCGCTCGACTGGAATCCCATCAAACTCTGGGAAAAAATGAGCTCCACCGACGAACTCGCCTACTGTCCCTTCGGCTTCGGCTATTCCAATTACGCGCGTCCCGGCTATCGCCCGTCGCCCATTCTCTTCACCAATATTCCCAGCTCGAATTCGCGCGGCCCCGCCGGCGCCCTTCTCGGCGGAGCTGGCCTCGCCATCTCCCATCGCTGCCAGGAAATTTCCGCAGCCGCCGAATACGCCGCCTGGGTCGCCTCTTCCGAGTGTCAGCGCACTCTCTATGTTCATTCCGGCGGCCAACCCGGGAACAAAACCGCCTGGGTCGATCCCGCAGTCAACGCCATCTCCAATAACTTTTTCGAATCCACGCTGCCCACTCTCGAACAAGCCTACGTCCGCCCGCGTTTCCCCGGCTTCGTTGAATTTCAAACCGAAGCCTCGCTCATCGTCCACGATTTTCTGCGCCAGAAACAAACCTCCACCGAAACTCTGCGCCTGCTCGACCACTGCTACCGCAAGTGGGACAAATAGCCACCGGCGGTGCGCGATTCGAATGGGCCCTTAGAACTGGTCGCCTAGATTCACGATCCGGTCCCGGATCTTCGCGCGCATCTCGTCGGCCATCTGGTTCGCCTTCTGCTGCTGCGCCGGCGTCAACACCGCAAAAATCTCCGCCCGCACTTTTTCTTTCTCTACCAGAGCTTCGGTCAGCGTTCCGCTTCTCTGCTGTGCCACCGACCGCACCAACGTCTCGTCAAACGCGTTCTTCGAACGCAACTGCTCATTCTCCTGCAGCATCTCCGCCGCGAGCGATTGAATCGCCGGCTTCTCTTTCTGCAAGATCGCCCGAATGCTCGCCCGCTGCGCGTCCGTCAGATTCAATTCCCGAATCATCTGCCGCGCAAAAAACTGCCCGCGCCGCTCTTGCATGCGACCGGCCTCTTGCCCCGCCGCTTTTCCAATCATTCCCAGGCTCAATCCCGCCAGCACCACCGCGATCACTGTTTTTTTCATGGCTGTTTCTCCTGTGCGCATCTTCAGGCCATCGTCTCGGCCTGTACTCGATGTAACACGCCGCGCGTCCCCCGCCGTGTATGGAAGTGTCGTTATGATTCCGCCTGCCAACAAAAAAAACGGGTATCGCCAAACTCGTCGTCGGCGATACCCGGTTTTCCCGCTTCCATTCAACGCGCCGCGCGAACCTGGCGCCTTACCCGCCAGACGCTTCGTCCTGGCCGCCAATCACCGGGCAAGCGTCGAATTCCTTCGACGCCTCGCGCCCCTTCAGCAAACCGTCCGCGCCATTCGCCTTCAGCAAATACACTCGCTGGATCCGTTCGCCGCTGCGATCCTGCGCTTTTCCGCTGACGCAAACGTAAAGTCCCGACGCGTTTTCTTCCAGCACGTTCAGCGCGATCTCGCCCGAACCTTGCGGCGCTTTCACCACCGCTTCGCGCTCGTCGATCTGCACCGTCGAATATCCATAATCGCCAAGAGTCTTTTTTCCCTTCGTCACCTTCGGGCGAATCGCCGAAGGGAACGAAGTCACATCCAGCTTCGCCACCACAAACTCAGCAATCTTTCCGTTGGGATATGCCGTGTTATTTCCCGCCAACGCCGCTGGTACTGAAGCCAAAATCAAAACCGCCGCCATCATCTTCATTGTCGTTCTCCTTTTTTTAACAACCTCTTTCACTAATGGAGACCGGAGTCGCTCGCTTTTTATTCCAGAATTTCAGCGATAAATTTCAACGCGCCAAAGCGCGTCTTTTGCCTGTTTACGGTTTCGCGCCCATCCCGCCCTGACGACACTTCCTTACACCACTCCCCACAACTCTTCCGGTAGCGTTGGTTTCAACAGGCAGGCGGCAAATTCCAGCAAGGCCGTCACTCTAATAAAGGAGCACTACGATGAACTCTCGATTCCTGATCGCCGCAGCCGCCGTTCTTCTCGTCACCTCGGCTGCTTCTGCCCAACGTACCCGCACCAGCACAGCCACCGGTGCCAACGGCCGCACCGCTACGCGCACCGCCACTCGTCAGGGCGGAAATGTCAGCTCTTCCACCACTGGCCCCAACGGCAACACCAGCTCGCGCAATGTCACGCGTTCGGGCGGCACCACCAATGCCACCGTAACCGGCCCCAACGGCAATTCCGCCACGCGCACCACCACCCACGCGCCGGGCAGCTCCAGCACCACGGTGACGGGCCCCAACGGCAAAACTGCCACCAGCTCTACCACGCACACGCCGGGTAATACGCAAACCACTGCAACCGGCCCGAATGGCGGCACCGCCACCCGCGACGTCACTCGCACTCCGGGTAGCGCCACGGCCACCGTCACGGGACCGAACGGCAACAGCGCCACGCGTCAGCGCACCACGACCACGTCGTCCAGCACCCCGCAGTAAATTTGCAGCACCAGGGCGCATCTCAAAGATAAGGCGAAGCCAATCCGGTCCACCGCTTCGCCTTATCTTCCTGATTTTTTCCAAAACATTCGCGACCAACGTGGTGCTGAATTAACGACAGCGATTTTCAGTCACCGCATCCGCAGCGCATCTGGGCGGTACACTAAATTGCCAACCATGAAACCCATCCCCGTCCTGCTCGTCGATGACGACACCGAACTCTGCTCGTCCCTCACGCGCCTTCTCGCCATGGATGGTTTCGAAGTCACCGCCGTTCACGACGCGCCCACCGGAATCCAGAAAGCCCTCGAAGACGCTCACGAACTTCTAATTCTTGATGTAATGCTACCTGGTGGCGACGGCCGCAAAGTCCTGCGCCGCGTCCGCCTCAATTCGCGCGTCCCGGTCATTATGCTCACCGCCCGCGGCGACGAAGCCGATCGCATCGCCGGCCTCGAAGGCGGCGCCGACGATTACCTCCCCAAGCCTTTCAACGTCCGCGAACTCGTCGCGCGCATGCGCGCCGTCCTGGGCCGCAAAGGTAGCTCTGCACTGCCCGACACTCTCACGGTCGGCGATCTCGAAATTCACACCAAAACCCGTCGCGTCGTGCAAAAAAGCGCGGACCTCGATCTCACCGGCGCTGAATTCGATATTCTTTTGCTCCTCGTGCGCTCCGTTGGCAGCGTCCTCTCCCGCGAAGAAATCGCGGAAGTCGCTCTCGGCCGTCCCATGGGCGCACTCGATCGCAGCATCGACAACCACATCAGCAATCTGCGCAAAAAACTCGGCTCGCACCTCGGCCAACTCGAAAGAATTCAGAACGTGCGCGGCACGGGCTACATCTACAGCGGCGAAATTCCCGCAGGCCTCAAGTGATCCGCAGCATCTACGCCAAAATATTTTTGTGGTTCTGGCTCGCCATGGTCGGCGTCTTCGCTTCCGTCATCATCATTACTCTGGCCATGGGCGCCGAACCTCTCGGCCGCCGCTGGATTTCCCACAGCCTCGATCTCTACGCTCACAGCGCCGTCGATTTCTACACCCACGGCGGCCAGCCGCAGCTCCAGCAGTATCTCGATGACATCCAGTCTTCCTCGCGCATTCAATCGGCGCTCTTCGATCCGCAATCGCTCAACGTCCTCAACCGCGACGTCCCGCCGGGCGGCGCGCGCCTGATCGCCGAAGCCCGTGCCACCGGAAAATCGCAATTCAGCATCCGTTTCCGCCGGTGGACCGGAGCCGCCGTCGTTTCTCGCCCCGAAGGCAACTACATCTTCGTCGCGCAATATCTCCCGCTCGTTGGCTTTGTCACTCCGCCGCTTTTCGGCACTTTCCTCCTGCGTCTCGCCATCGCGCTGCTCTCCGCCGGATTGCTCTCGCTGGTCCTCGCTCGCCACATTGCGGCTCCGATCCGCGCGCTCCAAATCGCCGCCGGAAAAATTGCCAATGGCGACCTCAGCGTCCGCGCCCTGCCCACCATCAAAAATCGTAATGACGAACTCGCCGACCTCGCCCGTGATTTCGATCTCATGGCCGAACGCGTCCACGCTCTGATGCACAAGCAGCAGGAACTCCTCGGCGATATTTCTCACGAGCTGCGCTCGCCGCTCGCTCGCCTCGGCGTCTCTCTCGAACTCGTTCGCCGCGGCGAAATGGACGGCATCGAGCGCATGCAGACCGATCTCGATCGCCTCGACCATCTCATCGGCCAGATTCTTACTCTCACCCGCCTCCAAAATCCCGGCGGACCGAAAAACGAAACCACCGTAAATCTCCGCGCCACTCTCGAAAGCGTCGCCGCCGATGCTCGCTTCGAATGTCAGGAAGAAGGGAAGTCTGTCGTGATCGACCACGCCGGAGATGTCTCCGTAAAAGGTGATGCTCTCTTGCTGCGCAGCTGCATCGAGAACGTCGTCCGCAACGCCATCCGCTACACCGCGCCCGGCACCGCCGTGAATCTCTCCTTGCAACTCGAAAAGGCCGCCGCGCAACCGGTGGCCCGCCTCACCATCGCGGATCACGGACCCGGCGTGCCGCCCGAATCCATTTCCCGCCTCTTCGAGCCGTTCTATCGCGTCGCGGCCTCGAGAGACCGCAATTCCGGCGGCACCGGCCTCGGCCTCGCCATCGCTCAACGCGTCGTCCTCTTCCACCGCGGCACCATCACCGCCAGAAATCGCACGCCCGCCGGCCTCGAAGTCGAAATCGTTCTCCCCGCTTTGGCCGGCACCTCTAACCCGGCGCGTTAACGCCACTCAGAAATCCACCCAGGTGCCCGGTCAACGCAATCACCAGGACTCCGAACAGCTCCAGCGGAATTCGGAAAGCCGGCAGCGAAAGTTCGCCGCGTCGTCCGCGAAAATGAATCCACCAGACCGCCCAGATCACCACGGTCGAAATTCCTGCCAGCGCCATGTGTTGCAGCAAAATGCCTTTCACGCGCTGTCCCTCCAGCGCAAACTGCCACGCCAGAATTCCAGTCGCGACGACCGGCGCCGTCGAAATCGCCGCGACCAGCAGGTTGTAATACGCCGCGTCGGCCAGCCCGCGGCGCTTGGTAAATTGCGCGAAGAAATCGAACATCACGCCCATAATGAACAACGCAATCGGAAAATGAATCAGCACCACGTGCTGCGCGTGCTTCGCCAGCAAAACCGTCTTCGGATCGAATGGATTTACGCTCATGATCGGCTCACTTCCCCCCTGCCGTGACGACGACGGTGCCGGTCATCTTCGGATGCACCGAACAGAAGTACGCAAACGTCCCCGCCTTCGTGAACGTGTACGAAAACTTTTCATCCGTATCCAGCACTTTCGATTTGAACGCCCGCGGATCGTCCGTGTTCACCACCGTGTGTGGAATATCGTCGCGATTGGTCCACGTCACCGTCGTCCCCGGCGCGACCGTCAGCGTCGCCGGACTAAAACTGAAATTATCGATCTTCACTTCCGCTGCGGCCGCCGCCGGTGCCGCCTGTGGCGCAGGCACCGCCGGCGCGGCGCTCTCCACCATCCGCGCCGCCCCGCCCGCTGCCGGCAGCATCACCAGCGCCGCCGCTAAACCGAAAACACGCACACCTCTCCCTGCAAACATTTCTTCCTCCTTAAATTTATTTTTTTAGAATTATTTCTAGCCGTGAAACTTCCAACCTCAGCGAAACCTACGCCAGCGTCGAATCCACCACCGCCAGCGCATGTCCGCCCTGCACTGCATGTACCTCCGTAATTCCCAACACGCTGCGCAGTTGCTCCGCCGGCACCTTCATCGGTCCCGGTGATGGCGCCGATCCCGGCGCCGGTTGCGGAAACGCCGTCGACATCGCGGTATGAAACGTCACATTGCCTTCCACCTTCTGCATCGTCTGGTGAATGTGCCCGTTCAAGACCGTCACCGAACCGAACTTTTTCAAATATCCCAAAGCCTGTGCGCTGTCCTGCGTCCCCCAGCCCCATTCCGGATACACCGACCACAGCGGAATGTGCGCGAACACCACGATCGGCGTGCTCGATTTCAGATGTTTGACATCGTCCTCGATCCATTCCAGTTGCTCCGCGCCGAGCGTCCCCAACCCTCCGGCCTTCAAATTCAGCACGTTCACCAGCCCCATGAAATGCACGCCCTTCTTATCGAAGCTGTACCACCCGCCGCCCTTCGTGTTTTTTCCGTACCGCTCCAGATACGATTTGCCGTCGTCTTCCAACACGTCGTGCTCGCCCGGAACAAAAAACACGTCCTTAGCCTTCGCGCCTTTCAGAATCTGATCCACCGAATCAAACTGTTCCGGCTTCGACAGATGGCTGATGTCCCCGGTATGCAGCAAAAATTCAGGAGCCGTCGGCATCCCATTGATCTTGTCCACCGCCGCCTGCAAAGTCCCAGTCACATCCGGATTCGCCGGCTTGTTGAATCCCATATGGCTGTCGCTGATCTGCACGAAACTCAGCTCTCCCGCCATCTTCTTCGCGTCGAATTCGCCCATCCGGCTCATGCTGAAAGACTTCAGCACTCCGCCCTGCATCACGCAGAACGCTCCAGTCCCGGCCCACGCCATGCACTCCAGAAACCCGCGCCGGTCGATTCCGTCCCCATTGTGGTCATGCACGATCTTGTCCGTCTTTTTCCGTTCCATCGCTTCCTCCCGATCGCGGGCCGCTCATTCCCGGCCGCTTTCACCCTTCCATACCGCCTCCCCCCGCCTTTTATTCCGCCCCGGCCCCGTTTTTATTTTTAAAATTCAGGCCTCCCATGGGAATAAAATGCCTCCACAGGCGGTTATAGCGAGTGACGGAATCTGTAAACCAGGGGAATAGCGAGGCGGTGCCGGACGCGCGGGAGACGGAGCGTTTCAACCTGCTCGTCCTCCCGCACCTGAATTCCGCGTTCAATTTGGCGCGTTGGCTGGTGCGTAATCGCACCGACGCCGAGGACGTGACGCAGGAAGCCATGCTCCGCGCCTATCGTTTCTTTTCCGGTTTTCACGGAACCGACGCGCGTTCCTGGCTCCTGCAGATCGTGCGCAACACCTGTTTCAGTTGGATGGAGAAAAACCGGCCACCGGAGCCGGTTGCGGAGTTCAACGAAGAACTGCATATGCCCAATAGCGTCACGCCCGAATCGCTCGCCATCGCCGGCAACAACCGCGAACGCCTCAGCGAGGCGCTCGAAGCTCTTCCGCCGCGCTTTCGTGAAGTGCTCGTCCTGCGTGAACTGGAAGGATGTTCTTACAAGGAGATTGCCGCCATTACCTCGATGCCCATCGGCACGGTTATGTCCGCGCTGTCGCGCGCTCGCACCCAACTTCAGGTCGCGCTGGTCGGTTCCGCCCAGCAGGAGGCGCCCCGTGAGTTGTAATTTCCCCGGCGCCACCGTCCACGGCTATCTCGATGGGGAACTCGACGCCGTCCGCGCTGCCGAATTCGAGCGCCACCTCGAAGAATGTCCCGAATGTGTCGCCGCTCTCGACGCTCAGGAATCGCTGCGCTCCAGCCTGCAGCGCGCGAATCTCTATGAAAATACGCCCCTGGGTCTCCAGCAAAAAATCCTCGCCGCGCAACGCGCCCTCGCGCCCGCGGTTCCTTCGTCCCGCCGCGTTTTTGCCCAATGGCTGGCCATCGCCGCCGCCCTCATTCTGATCGCTTGGTCGTGCTGGCGCATCATTCCCAACCTCACCGGCCCCAATAGCCAGAGTGCCGTCGCCGCTCAGGTCGTTGACGCTCACTTGCGCTCGCTCGAGCCCGGCCATCTTACCGACGTGCTTTCCACCGACCAGCACACCGTAAAACCCTGGTTCGATGGCAAGCTCGACTTTGCTCCGCCCGTTCAGGATTTTGCCGCCGATGGCTTTCCGCTCACCGGTGGCCGCCTTGATGTCGTTTCCGGACGCACCGTCGCCGCCCTGGTCTACGCCCGCCGCAAACATTTCATCAACGTCTTCATCTGGCCCACGCGCGAATCCGATTCCTATCCGCTCCTCGGCGCGCAGCAGGGTTACAACTGGATGTCTTGGCGGAAAAACGGCATGGCCTTCTGGCTGGTCTCCGACGTTTCCACCTCCGACCTCGAAGATCTCCAGCATCTTTTGTCCCGCTGAAGCCGAGCTAGTTATTTGCTGTCGGAATTCTGCGTCGCCCCCGGAGTCGTCGCTTTCTTCGCTGCCCCTGCCGGATGCTTCAACTTGCTGTAATCCGGCATATGCACGCACAACCCGCCCGACTGCGTGCTCTTCGAATAACCGGCCACTAACTGCTGCTTGTAGTGATCGATCGAAAAATCGAAAGAATCCTGCGGCTCCGCATCCACCAGCTCCAGATCCGTGTCGCTCATCGTCAACCGGCCGAACCGCACCGAATTGCCCCGGAAGTGCAGATAATTTTTCGCTCCGCAGCTTTCCTTCACCGGCTCGATTCCCGTCTTGCCATCCGCCGGCCCGAACACCAGATGAATCTCGCCATTTTCCAGCTTCAAGCTCGTCAAATGCCCCTGCAGTTCCGGCGGCGGCAGAATTTTCCCCGGATCCAGAATCAAATCGTCCTTGTCCACGCTCACGCCTTCCACTTGTTTGGTGTTCAACAGTTTCTCCGTGTCCAGGCCCAGCATGTCCATCAGCCCTTTCACCGGCAGCTTCAGCGCCTTTACCTTCGTCGTATGCACCCGAATCATGCCCTCCGGCGTCACCGACATCGTCCCCGTACTTTCGAACGGAATTCCACCTTTGCTCACCAGTAATCCTTTGATCGTCAGTTCGTTGCCCTGCGCGCTCGCGCTCAATTTTTTTATCGGCGCGTCCGCCTTGGCGAAAACGTAATCGTTCAAATCGTTCGTCAGCGCCGTCATGTCCACCGTGATCCGCGCCGCATCCACGTGAATTTCGAACGAATTCTTGTCGTCGAAGACCGGTATCGCTCCGCCCTTCGGCGACATCTTTCCATCCAGCGAAGTCACCTGCACGATGATTTTATCGGTCAGATGATATTTCACGTTCCGCAACGCCATTCCCACTTCCCCAGCGCCGCCCGCCGGAGCCGCGGTCTGCGCCCCCGAATCCGCCGCGCCTCCCGGCCCAGCCGGCTTTTGCTCCTGCGCGAAAGCGCTCGCTCCCGCAAACACCGCCACCAACGCCAAAATAAAAAACAAGCGAGTTCGTATCATCGGATCGCTCCGTAACCTGCATTTTTTTTAAGAAGAGAAGGGAACGATCACCCCAGGCCGGGTTAGGAGGGTGTCGAATTTCTATTGAATTTGAGGGTGGCCCATCCTTCCCGCTTCTGGAAGGGTGGGGCCTTTAATTCAGCGTGCCATCCGCCAACATCTCGTGACGCGCCACTTATTCGACGCGTCACGAGCCCGGCGGGTTGCGTTAAGTTGATCCCGCTTCTAGTGCGCGAAGCTGAAATTCACTCCGGTAGTGAAAATCACATCGTTCGACTTCGTCCCGAAGATCGGCGGGTTCGTCACATACCGGTCGCTCAGCCCAATCTGCCATCCAAACCACTTGCTGATCTGCGTCACCGAAGCCGCATCGAACGAGAATCGATACTCGCCCGTGTTGCTCAGGTCCGGATAGAAATAAAATACTTCCGTCGCCGTCGTCGACTTTCCGAATTTATGCATCCCCGCTTCGCCGACGGTGATGCCCGCCAGATTGCGGGTGACCGCGAAGGAACCAACCACCGCCGGATTGGGGCTGTAATGTTCGTGCGTGTAGTTCACGCCGCCCAGGATATCCAGCGTCGTATTCGGGTTGCTGATCAGGTGATACCCCAAACCGCCGCTGAAGATCGCCCGGATATCCAGGAACTGCAATTCGTCGTGCGTAAAATCTCCGCTACCGAAGACGAAAACCTTCTTGGTCAGGTTGTGGTCGTACTTCGCTCCGGCTACCAGCGAGTTCGCGATCGTGCCGCCGCCGGTCTTGTCGTCGGTGCTGTACAGCGACGAAAAATACGCTGTGGTCTCGTCGGTGTTCGTCTTCCGGTCGGCGGTGAATCCAGTCGTCAGGTTGGTCGTTTCGCTGTTCCCGCGCGCCAGCGCAAATCCCAAATTGACGCCGCCCTTCCACGCTTCCAGCAGGCTCGGATGCAGCGACTTTTCGTACGCCTGCTCCTGCGCCATGCCGCGCACCACCGTCACCTGCGACACTCCCAAAGTCACCGGAGCACCCGTCGCCGGCCGGATCACGATGTTGCTGCCTTCCGTCGTCACCAAACCGCTTACCGTCGACTTATCCGGCATCACCACGTAAATCGGGTTATCCGTCTTGATTTCCGCGATCGACGACCACGCAATCATAATTTCGCCCGCATAATCGGTTTTCAGCGTTATGTTTTTGCCATCCGACGTTTCCACCGTTCCGGTCAGATGGTCGCCATTTTTCAATACCACCGTGTCTGCCGCAGCAGCACACGCCGCCAAAGCAAACGCCGCCAGGGCCACCGCAAATTTCTTTACTCTCATCAGAATTCCTCTCTATCGATAAATTGGGGACACGTGGCCTATAGGGTTATGTAACTTCTGGGCCCGAATATCATACGACAGCCCCTCGCGACTTTCGCAAGCGTTTCGCCGCTCCGTCGGGAAAATTTATCGCCGCAAATTCGTCGGCCATACCGTTTTCGTGGTACGCGCGCAACGCCCGCGTCGGATTTTCCCGCCCCACTTTCATGCATCTTCCTTCGCCCATCGACTCATCTAACAAAGGTGGTCAAACACCCGGCTCGTCGGCTCTTAGTCTTGACAGAACGTGGTGCCCCCACTAGAGTTGCGCCACTGACGGCCTTACCGTCGGCCTTGACTCTGAACCATCCAAAGAAAGTTCTTAGAGGAGCATTTTGATGCGATCACTGAGGAATCTCGCTGTCTTCGTAACTGTGTTCTTGTCCCTCGGCGTTGTCTCTTCGCTCCACGCCCAGGGCACTGTGCCAGTCACCGTAGTCGTCACCGCGCTTGGCCCGAAATATACTCCGCCGCCCGCGCTCAGCCAGGACGACATCAACGTCTTCGAATCCAAAGACAAAAGAACCGTCACCAGTTTTACTCCGGCCCAAGGTGATAAATCCGCCCTCCAGCTTGCCATCGTCATCGACGATGTCACTTCCCTTGAAATCGGCAACCAGTTGAGCGACATCAAGAATTTCATCAACGCTCAGCCGCGCTCCACTTCCATCGGCGTCTTTTACGCCAGCAACGGCGGCGTTCAGGCCACTTCGCCTTTCAGCGCCGACCATGAAGCTGCCGCCAAAGGCGTCCGCCTGCCCTTCGGCAATGGTGGCGCGTACTCCAGCATCTACCTTTCCACCATGTCCCTTATCAAGGGCTGGCCCGCGCCTGGCCCGTCGACCCGCCGCGAAATTTTGCTCATCGCCGACGGTATCGATCGTTTCCGCGGAGATCCGTTCAGCCCCGACGTCCAGTTGACCTACGAACGCGCCGAACGCGAAGGCATCATCATTCACACCCTCTACGCCTCCGGCGTCGGCCGCGCCAGCCGCAACTCGTTCCGCGTCAGCTACGGCCAGAGCAATCTCGATCAGCTCACCGAACGCACCGGCGGCGAATCCTTCTTCCAGGGTTTGCAGACGCCCATCTCCTTCGCGCCGTTTCTCGAGCAGCTCGACATGATTTTGAAGAACCAGTATTTCCTGTCCTTCAAGATGGATCCAGCCAAAGGCAAGGGCCAGCTGCGTTCCTTCAAAATCAAAACCGAACTGAAGAATGTCGACATCTCCGCCGCCGATCAGGTCTGGGTCGCGGGCGCGCCGAAGTAGCACCGGAAATAATACGTAACTGTTTCGACCGCGCCGCGCGCTGCTCTTCGGCTCGCGGCGCGTAAGATGAGAACATTGCGCGACGGCGTCACGCACCGTCGCGCAATGTTTTTATGAATTCTCGGTGCGGAATCGGATCGGGTTCTGGTGACCAGTTTCCTTTAAAAAGTGTTCCTATGAAAATCGCGCAGCCTGCCGTTACCCGTTTCGCAATTTTCTGCTTCATCGTCGCGCTCAGTTGCTCCGCCGCCCGCGCTCAAGCTCCCGCCAAACCCGCGCCGCCCAGTCCTCGTCTCACCCCCGCGGCCGTCTGGAATCCTTCACCCGACGCGCTCGCCGCCATCCATGCCAAATGCGCCGAAGGCGAACCGATCCAGATCGAAAAATGTTTCCTCGAAGAAATGAAATCGGCCGGCGCCTCGCCCGAAGCCGTCAGCTTTTCCCGCAGCCTTTCCGGCACCGGCGTCATTTATCTGCGCGCCTTCCGCCGCGTCGCTCATGTCGACGTCGCCTACATTCAATACGCCTTTCGCGCCAACGAACTTGAAGGCATCTTGCTCGTCAATGGCGACCCTTCCCCCATCGACGTCGACGATGACAGCCAGTATCCCCAAACCGAACTCCAGAAATATCCGGCCTACGCCGCGCTCCTCGCCCAGTTTCCCAATATCAGCATCTGGCCCGCCGACCGCGCCAATCCCCAGCTTCCCAAACTCGATTCCAGCTGGGGCACCGAAACTTTTCTAGTCGATTACCTTCTGCGTGACGGCTGCCACGCCTGCGCCACCGTCGGCACCGCCACTTTCGCCTTCGCGTTTAATGGCGACGGAAAATTTCAGGGAGCTCGTGTTTTCGCCGTAAAGACCGCGTCGCATCCGGCGGAATCCGCGGCCGCCGTCGCGCCCGAATTCCAGACCGCCGGCGTCGAGCAGGTCCGCGTTCTCACCGGCAAAGATTTTTCCATTACTCTCCCCGCCAATCACACCACCGGCTACAGTTGGCGCCTCGCCAGCACTCTCGATCCCGCGGCCCTGAAATTAAACGGCACCACCTACGCCGAACGAAACACCGATCCCAACGCCGTCGGCTCCCCCGGCGAAGAAGTCTGGTCCTTCACCGCCGGCGCCCCCGGCTCCGTCCCACTCCTCTTCGAATACGCTCGCCCCTTCGACAAAGACGCCAAGCCCGTAAAAACCTCTAAATTCCTCGTCATCATCGAATAGCCCAATCCTCGTCGGCGGCTTTGCACCCGGGCCCGTGTCCTGAGGCCTTGGTCACAGCAGAATTTTTCTCGAACGCCATAACGCCACGAGTGCGCATGAATCGCTTCGGAAGGGCGGGACTTCAGTCCCGCCATAAACATCGTCGCGAGAAAAGGACTTCAGCCCCTGCAGCCTGCTGCGGCAGTGGCCTTCGTTATGGCGACATTTTCATCAACGCCCGAAGTAAACAACCGCTCATCCCGAAGCAGCTCAGCGACTGAGGGATCTGCTTTTTGCCCGCCGCCGGCAACCAACACCCGCGAAGAAAGTCGACGCACCGAGGCAGCCCCTCGTCAGGGCACGGTTTCAGCCGTGCCGAAATCCAGTCGTGATTTGCGGATTCAGCCGCTGAGGCAGGCAGGTAGGAAAGAAAGAAAGAAGGAAGAACAAGCAGCTAAGGACGCTTCGGGAACCACAACATCATCGTGAGAATCGGCAGAACAAAAAACAGAGCGACCTGCGTCGGCGCCGCCCCCTGAATATAAAGTGCCACTCCAAACATCACCACGCACTCCAGCGCCACCGCGCTCAGGATCGTCCCGACTCTCCAGTTTTTTAGCCCCGCCGCATCGGCGGGCTGGGCACTCAATGTTTCCACGGCCGGCTGAGTCTTCTTGGCCCGCACCAGAAATGCTGCAAAGAAAAACCCGATGGCGACACCGGCGATGGACCAAAAAAACGTCGGATCGATCGGGCCCGCGCCAGCCGGCAGAAAACGAACTGTGACTACGGCATAAAGCACCATGGTCGCCAGCATTACGGAATGCAAGATCCGCACCACCCGCAACACTTGCTCGATTCCGACCGGAACTTCCGCCATGCGCCGCTCACCCCATTCGAATCAATTCAGTACGCCGTCAGAATCCGGTTCGTATTCGCCGCGTCATGATACATCTTCGGCCACGGACTCTTCGCCAGCGAAAAACCGAGAAAGGCTCCCCCCAAAAACAAAAAGCCCCGGCTCGATTTTCATCGAACCGGGGCTCAGTTTCGCCTTTAAGAAGCTTTTGACTTATCGGATGGAACAGGTCAGAACCCGTCGGGCTTTGAGAGCCGAACCCGGTCCTCGAGGGACCGGTGGAGAATCGTACCTGCTACCGAAGCAGGTCGTATTCCCGTTTCTTTTAGAAAGGAGGTGATCCAGCCGCAGGTTCTCCTACGGCTACCTTGTTACGACTTCACCCCAATCATGAGTCATACCTTGAGCGCCTGCCCCCTTGCGGTTGGCTCGGCGATTTCTAGTACAGCCCACTTTCGTGATGTGACGGGCGGTGTGTACAAGGCCCGGGAACGTATTCACGGCGTCGTTCTGATACGCCATTACTAGCGATTCCGGCTTCATGCAGTCGAGTTGCAGACTGCAATCCGAACTGAGCGCGCTTTTTTGCGATTAGCTCCCCCTCGCGGGTTTGCAACGCTTTGTGGCGCGCATTGTAACACGTGTGTAGCCCTGGACATAAAGGCCATGCTGACTTGACCTCATCCCCACCTTCCTCTCCGTTATCCGGAGCAGTCCTCATAGAGTTCTCCCTTGCGGGTAGCAACTATGAGTAAGGGTTGCGCTCGTTGCGGGACTTAACCCAACACCTCACGGCACGAGCTGACGACAGCCATGCAGCACCTCTATACAGGTCCCTTGCGGGAAGGCTCTGTTTCCAAAGCTGGTCCTGTACGGTTCAAGCCCAGGTAAGGTTCTTCGCGTTGCGTCGAATTGAACCACATGTTCCACCGCTTGTGCGGGCCCCCGTCAATTCCTTTGAGTTTCAGCCTTGCGACCGTACTCCCCAGGCGCAGGACTTAACGCGTTAGCTACGGGACGTGCCCCGTACAGGGCACACCCCAAGTCCTGATGGTTTAGGGCTAGGACTACCAGGGTATCTAATCCTGTTTGCTCCCCTAGCTTTCGTCCCTCAGCGTCAGTTGTGATCCAGCGAGCCGCCTTCGCCTCGGATGTTCCTACGGATATCTACGCATTTCACCGCTACACCCGTAATTCCACTCGCCTCTCTCACACTCTAGCACGGCAGTTTCGGCAGCAGCCTCTGGGTTAAGCCCAGAGATTTCACTACCGACTTGCCACACCGCCTACGGACCCTTTACGCCCAGTAATTCCGAGCAACGCTGGCCCCCTACGTTTTACCGCGGCTGCTGGCACGTAGTTAGCCGGGGCTTCTTATACCCGTACCGTCAAACCCTTGCGGGCTTTCTTCCGGGTCGAAAGGGGTTTACACTCCGAAAAGCTTCATCCCCCACGCGGCGTTGCTGCATCAGACTTTCGTCCATTGTGCAAGATTCCCCACTGCTGCCTCCCGTAGGAGTCTGGACCGTGTCTCAGTTCCAGTGTGGCCGGCCAACCTCTCAGTCCGGCTACCGATCATTGCCTTGGTGAGCCATTACCTCGCCAACTAGCTAATCGGCCGCGGATCCCTCTTCTGGCGACTTGCGCCTTTGAAGACAACAGCATGAGCCATCGTCATGTTATGCGGTATTAGCCCAATTTTCACTGGGTTATTCCCCACCTGAAGGAAGGTTATCCACGTGTTACGCACCCGTTCGCCACGCGCCCACAATCTGTATTGCTACAAACTGCTGCGCGTTCGACTTGCATGTGTTAAGCACGCCGCCAGCGTTCGCTCTGAGCCAGGATCAAACTCTCGTTTGAAATCTGGTGTTTCCGGCTTCAAAATTGACGATTCACATCGCCAACCTCTCCGCCAGGAACGAACTTTTTAAATCGCTCGGTTTATCTCAAATAAAGTCCATACATCGGTACACCCGATGCACAGACCGTAACCAAACGGGTTCTGGCTTGTTTCATCCGATTGTCAAAGAGC
>DASWVE010000073.1:0-59927 GCA_036401315.1 Candidatus Acidiferrales bacterium | reverse complement strand
GAGTGAAGGAATGAAACTGGCGCTGATCGGATTGGCGATCGGATTTGTAAGCGCCGTCGTGGTTTCAAAATATCTGGAGAGCCAGTTGTATGGGATCAAAGCGCGGGATCCCCTGACTTTCGTAACGGTCGCGGTGGGACTGGCTGTGGTGGCGCTCGCAGCATGTTATTTCCCAGCGCGGCGCGCGACCAAGGTCGATCCGCTTTCGGCGTTGCGCTACGAATAGGATTTCGCGGGATTCATTGGTGAGGTGATTTTTCATATGACCGTTTATACGCAGGGAGAAGCACCGAGTGTGACGACGCCGAGCCGCCCGATTCGATCCCGTATTCTCGTCGCGGACGACCAGCAGGACATTCGCGAGGCGCTGCGCCTGCTGCTGAAGGGCGAAGGATTTGAAATCGAAACAGCCTCGTCGCCTGCGGCCGTGATCTCGGCGATTGAAGTGCGCGAGTTCGACGGATTGCTGATGGACCTGAATTACGCGCGCGATACGACTTCCGGCCAGGAAGGGCTCGACCTCCTCTCGAACATCCGCGCCAAGGATAGTTCGCTTCCAGTGATCGTCATGACCGCGTGGGGAAGCCTCGAGCTGGCCGTGGAAGCGATGCGCCGCGGCGCCAAAGACTTCGTGCAAAAGCCCTGGGAAAACGTGCGGTTGCTCTCGATTCTGAAAACGCAGATTGAGCTGGCCCAGGCGCTGCGGAAGGGCCACCGCCTGGAAGCGGAGAACCGTTTGCTGCGCGCGGACGGGCGTCCGGTGATGATCGCTGAATCGGCGGCAATGCGTCCGGTGATGGATTTGATCGCCCGCGTTGGACCCTCCGACGCGAACGTGCTGATTACAGGTGAACACGGCACGGGCAAAGAAGTGGTGGCCCGAACGCTGTACGCGCTTTCTTCGCGGTCGTCCCGGCCTTTGGTTACGGTGAATGCCGGCGGCTTGCCCGAAGGCATTTTTGAGAGCGAGCTTTTCGGCCACGTGAAAGGCGCATTCACCGACGCAAAATCCGATCGCGTCGGGCGATTCGAACTGGCGGACGGCGGCACGCTGATGCTCGACGAAATCGCCAACGTCCCGATGAATCTGCAGGCGAAGCTGTTGCGCGCGCTGGAGTCCGGAGAAATCGAGCGCGTCGGATCTTCCACCACGCGCCGGGTCGATGTGCGGGTCATCTCGGCGACCAACGCGGACGTGCAGACGGAAGTGACGGGCGGCCGGTTCCGCGAAGACCTGTTATTCCGCCTGAACACGATTGAAATTCATTTGCCGCCGCTGCGTGAACGACGCGAAGATCTGTCGCCACTGGCACATCATTTCCTGCGGCAATCCGCGCAAAGGTATCGTAAACAGCTGGAAGGCTTCGAGCCCGTAGCGCTGCAGGTTCTGCTCGATCATCCGTGGCCTGGAAACATTCGCGAACTCGACCACTCCATCGAACGCGCGGTTTTGATGGCCGAAGGTCCGACGGTTCGCGCCAGCGACCTCGGTTTGCGGCCAGCGCGCGAAGCGGCGCTGCGACTGGACGAAATGAGCATTGAAGATGTCGAACGCGTGCTAATCCAGAAGGCGTTGGCGCGATCGGCGGGCAACGTCAGTCACGCCAGCAAAGCGCTTGGCTTGAGCCGCAGCGCGCTGTACCGTAGGCTACAGAAATATAGCCTTTGAGCCCGCTTCTTTACGAACGCCGAATCCTGCTGCTCGCGCTGGCTGCCGGGCTGGGCGGGACGCTCGTTGCTTTCATCCTGCTGTGGACCGGCGACTTCTCCGCGAATCTGCGTTGGACACTCAGTATCGTCATCGTCGTAGCGTGGCTTAGCTTCGCTTTCTCCGCCCAAAGCCGCGTGGCTTTTCCCCTTCGCACCTTGTCGAACCTGCTCGCCGCTTTACGTGAAGGCGATTTTTCGATTCGTGCCCGCGGCGCCAATCGCGAAGACGTGCTCGGCGAAGTCTTGTGGGAAGTGAATGCTTTGAGCGACACGCTGCGCAAGCAGCGGTTGGGCGCGGTGGAAGCCACGGCTCTGCTGCGGAAGGTAATGGAAGAAATCGACGTGGCGGTTTTTACTTTCGACGGCGCCGGACGTTTGCGACTGGTGAATCGAGCGGGCGAAAGAATTCTAAGCGTGCCAGAAGAGCGCCTGCTGGGCCGCACTGCCGAAGAATTAGGGCTCGCGTCCTGCCTCGACGGAGAAACTCCCCGGATCGAGCAAATGGATTTTCCCGGAAAGTCGGGGCGCTGGGAAATTCATCGTGGAAGTTTTCGCGAAGCGGGCTGGCCTCATCAATTACTCGTTATTTCCGATTTGAGCCGCGCGTTGCGCGACGAAGAACGTCAGGCCTGGCAGCGGCTGATTCGCGTGATTGGCCACGAATTGAATAACTCCCTGGCACCGATCAAATCGGTCGCCGAAAATCTGGAGCGAGTGGTCGGCCGGGAGCAGCGCGCGCCCGACTGGGAAGACGATTTGCGGCAGGGCTTGGGAATTATCGCCGCCCGCAGCGACGGACTGGCGCGCTTCATGAATGCGTACGCGCGATTGGCGCGGCTGCCGCCCCCGGTGATGCAGCCCATGGATGTAGGAGCCTGGGTGCGCCGCGTGGCGGCGCTCGAACTGCGCATGTGCGTGCAGGTCGAAAGCGGCCCGGAACTGAAAATTGAGGCTGATCCGGATCAGCTCGAACAGCTCCTGATCAATCTGGTGCACAACGCCGTCGACGCGGCTTTGGAAACGGGCGGCGGCGTGCGGGTCGGGTGGAGACGCGAGGGTTCGAGCCTCGACGTGTGGGTGCAGGACGAAGGCCCCGGCATTCCCAGCCCGGCGAATCTCTTTGTTCCGTTCTTTACCACCAAGCAGGGCGGATCGGGAATTGGTTTAGTCTTGTGTCGCCAGATTGCGGAGGCCCATGCCGGGTCGCTGACGCTCGAAAACCGCGACTCGATCAAAGGCTCAGAGGCCACCCTGCGATTGCCTTACACCGGCGTCCAAGCATAAAAAAAGGCGGCTGGAATCTCCCCAGCCGCCGATAACTTTCAACAACAGCAAGCTTACTACTGCTGTTGCTGATGGGTCTGCGGATCCTTGGTCGCCACATCCGCTTTCGCCGCATCGATGGCCACGCCAGGCGTAGCCTTCTGGTAGCGCGTCAAGAACGGCATGAACGGCGTGACCTCGAAAGGCATTTTCTCTCGCGCGGAAAGCAGCGGGATCGGTTTCGCCTTCAGCAGTTCCACATGATCGTTCCAGGGATCGAGTTTCAAACGAGCGCCGATCGGCAATGCGGCGATCTGATCGATCTTTTTGGGATCGAAATTCGCAGCGGTGCTGGTCAGCTGTTGGCTGAGAGCGACGCGATTGCCGAGACGAGGATTGATTAACGCCGGCAGATTCTTCGATTGCGCGTCGAGCTGTTTCAGGAACAATCCGGCCGACCCCAGCTTGTCTTTGTACGGCGAATTCTTCAGGAGCTCGAGGGCTTTGTCGGTCGCCATCTGCACCTGCGCCGGGCTGTCTTTGAAGGAGAAACGGCTCAACGCTTCCGTGGTGGTCACGTTGGTCGTATCGTTAAAGCCCCACTGGTCGGTCGAAGGCTTGGTGACGATAATGTCCGCCAATTCCTGGGCGATCATCGTCGCCAGGCTGGCTTCGTCCGGCAGCACGTCGAGCAAGCCGCGGCTAAGAACGATGGTGTGGCCGATCGAGAACATTTCCAGCGTGCCGGTCAGCAGCACGCGGCAATGAACTTCCGGCTGGACGTCCAGGTTGTTGGTGACTTCCAGGTTGTTCACAACCGTTTCGAGAACTTTGTCCACTTCTCCGGGAGGCGCAAGCAATCCGGTGCGCTGTAAACGATCGAGCACGTTGATTTCGGCCTGATGTTGCCATTCGCGCGACGCTTCGATCGGCGAGCGGTCCTGTGAAGCTTGAACCGGCTCATCGGTGATCGTCGGAGATTCGATGGTCATCTGGGTGAATTCTTCCTGACGGCCCACGTTCTTCAGGTTGTAACCCCACAGACGGGTCTGCGCCTTGAAACGGATGTCGCCGCCCAGAAAATCCTTCAGATCCGATTCCTGGCTGTAAATGTACGAAGGCAGCCAGAGACCCGGCTGCACGTTCAAGCGCCAGCTATCGAAGTGCAGGTTGAAGCTGTTAATGCCCGCGACCGGCGTGTACACACCGTTGAAGCGAACAATGGTGAATGTCTGATCTTCCGCCCAGATGCGGCCCTTAAAGCGCCCTTTTCCGGACTTCGGCAGCGGCGTCACGTCGAACACGACGCAGCGAACTTCGCCCAAAAACTCGCGGTGAACGTAATCGAATTGATAGTGCTGGCGGTCGAAACCCTGGGTATCCAGGTAAATCATTTGCAGGAAGCCTTCCGGCACATAGGAAGACGTGAACAAGCCGCTCATGTGCGAAACCGGGTTGAACGCGTCGAACTTGCCTTTGCGCGCGCCGAGCATGTTGTGGTCGACGATCCCTTTGGAAAGGTCGGCCTGACCGAGGAAGTAATGGTCGCGGACCGGAATCGCGCCCATTTCCTTGTCGGTCTTCATGTCCTGAATGTAGGTCTCGATGACCGGATTGTAGCGGCGGATCGTCGCCACTTCATCGTGTTCGCGGGCGATGACGCGATCGATGGCCTGGTCCACGGTGACCACCGGGCTGGCGTTCGGGTTTTGCGAATCTGGCGGTGGTGCCGCATTTTGCGCCGCAACCGCGCCGGCTAGCGTCCCCATGAGCAAAAACGAGAAGCAGAGATTTTTCAGCGTGCGCATTTCCATTCCCCTTTATCAGTACGCCAATGCGAAAACGATGTGGATCGTGGCGGTCGTATCCACTGGTTGGCCGTCCTGCTGTGCCGGCTTAAACCGGATCTGGCGAGCCGCACTTTGCGCGGATTCGTCCAGACCGTGGCCTAAACCCTGAACAACGCGGAGGACCTTGACGTCCCCCGACGCCGTGAAAATCACCTGCAACAAAACTTCGCCTTCAATCTTTTTGGCGCGCCCCTCGTCCGAATACACCGGCTTGGGCTCGAAAATAATCGAGATCGGAGTCGACTTCGCGACAGTATTGGCCGTCTGCTTGACCTTCGGCGCGGCGACCACTGCGTTCTCGTCGCCGAAGCCACCCTGCTTGACGGTTCCGTGGGCTCCGCCACCGGGGCTGCCTACTGCAACGCCGTTACCAAAACCGGTGCTGGCAATAACGCCCTTCGCGCCGTTGGCGCCGCCCGTTCCGTTTCCGCTTCCTGCTCCCTTGGGCATATCGTAAGCGCCCAGGGCATTCACGTTTGGAGCATGACCAGTGCGCTGATTCGCGGGCAGACCGTCCGGGTCACCGAAGCCGCCGGTTTGAACCGCCTCACGGGGCTTTTTCAAAGTGGGAATTGCCGAGCTGCCCATCGACATCGGCGGCGTCTGATCCGGGAAGGCCTTCGCCACTTCGGTCATGTCGGGAGCTTGGACATTCTTGGGCTTGTTGACTCGCGCGACCGGCGCGGGATTGACTGGCGAATAGACTCGGGGTTTCGGAATTTCGACCGCCACGGGCGTCGGTACCGGCGCTGGTTTCGGGATTTCCTTTACGACTTTCACTGGGGTCGCCTTCACTGGAGGCGGCGGGGGCTGCGGCTTCCAAGCCACCACGGGAGGCGCTTCCACCGGGGTCGTCCAGTAATGGCGCACAATATCGAGCTTTTCGGGCATAAGCATCGGTATCACGACGAGCAGGGACACGATGAGTACTTGGACGCCAAAGCTGGTGCCAAAGAGTTCCCAGCGGGGCTGCGCGTCCGGTAGGAGGGACGCATTAAAGACAGCTCGATTGGTAGCAGGTGCCATCACTTTCACCGGAATCCTTAGAGCATTTATTGAGATGCGTAAAAAAACACTTCTGCCTGACAGTTCTTTAGTACTGGAACGAGGGGCTGGGAAGAATAGGACTGAAGTACCATTCTAGCCCCGGTCGTGCTGAAAGCGATAACCCAAGAGGTAGCAGTTAGAAAAGGGCTGGCCTTATCTGCTGCCACGGCTAGGACGCCTAAAGACACGAGTCCCTCACCTACTAACTTAACCCGGCCGGGACGGATGCGTTGCAGAAAAACCAGAGCTGGTGTCGTAAGAAGAGGGGGCACGGCTCACTACCCGCCGTGCCCCGTTTTTGATCGCTGCGTTACGGACTAGTGGGCCTCGACTACGACGTAGCCGGTGATCCCACTGTGATTGACGAGCAGGAGGATGGGCTGGGTACCCGCGCCTGCCATCAACTGTTTGTACTGCGACGCGCTGCTAACCGGTTTGTGGTTGATCTCCTGAATCACGTCGCCGCGGTTGATGCCTGCTGCCGCCGCTGCGCTGGAGGGATCGACCGAGGTAACGACCACACCCTTGGTTCCGGAGGGCAGGTTCAATTCCTGCATGACTTCAGGGGTCAGATCCTGCACGTCGATCCCCTGAATCTCGCCGCTGCCGGTTTCGTCGGAGCCTTCGGCCGCCTGCTTGTCGGGAGGCAATTCGCCCAGGTTGAGGCTGTAATCCTGGGTTTTGCCATCACGCCAAACCTGCAACTTCACGGTCGCGCCGGGAGCCATCTGCGAAATGTTAAGGCGCAGATCGTTCGCATCGCTGACGGCCTGACCGTTCAGCTTCACGATCACGTCGCCCTTTTTGAGGCCCGCGGCGGCGGCGGGAGTGTTCGGCGAAACGTCGCCGATCAAAACGCCACCCGACTGGTTAAAGTTGAACGCCTTGGCGATTTCCGGAGTGAAATCCTGAATATGGACGCCCAGGTATCCGCGCACCACCTTTCCGTGCGCCAGGATTTGATCCATCACCGGCTTGGCCATGCTGATGGGGATGGCGAAACCCACGCCTTCGTTGCCACCCGAGCCGTGCGAGAGAATCGCGGTGTTGATACCCACCAGGTTTCCGTGAATATCGATCATCGCGCCGCCCGAATTGCCGGGGTTAATCGCCGCGTCGGTTTGGATGAAATTCTCGTAATCTTCGATACGCAGTCCACCGCGGCCAGTGGCGCTGACGATACCCATGGTCGCGGTTTCGCCGATACCGAAGGGATCGCCAATAGCGAAAATCAGATCGCCGACGTTCAGTTGTGAAGAATCGCCAAGCGGAAGCGTGGGCAAATCCTTGCCTTCGATTTTCAATACGGCGATGTCCGACTTCGGATCCGCGCCGACCAGCTTGGCGACAAACTCGCGCTTGTCGGCGAGCTGCACCTTGATATCCGACGCGCCATCGATCACATGGTTGTTGGTGAGGATGGTGCCGTCCGGGGTGATGATGACACCCGATCCGAGAGCCTGTTCGCGTTCAGCGTGGGGCTTCCCGCCCTGACCCTGGCCAAACTGATCGCCAAAGAACTGGCGGAACATCGGGTCATTGAAAAACGGAGACTGGTTGGCTTGCTGCTTTACGATTTTGGAAGTGCGGATGTTGACTACGGCCGGCAACGCCGGCTTGATGACCGCCGAAAAACCGTTCGCGAAATTGCCCAAACTTACCGGCAGCGCGTTCTGCGCGACGGTAATCGGAACTCGCGGCGAACCGAATACGGTGTGGTCGGCCCAATTTCTAAAACCTTGCGAGAGTAGCGCGCCTCCCGCAAATGCCGCGAGCACCACTACCGTGGCAACCCAGCGGCGAATCTTTAAACTACTGCTTTCCATGACTGTCTCTCCTTCATCTTCCAAGCTGGATTTAAGTTATATCGCGCTGGGCGCTACGTTGGCGCTACCGCGAATATGGTATTTGACGTATCACGGGCTAAATTGTGTTCCGGTAAACGCGGCGTGAACGAGGGCGTTTGAGCCGCGCCGGACACCGGCTAGTTTGATGCACGCTCCTCCGGATGAGTCTAACGATTATTGAATCGGAGGTATCAGAATTCTCTACAGCTGAGGTAACCTAACGCCGAATTGCGCGTCAAATCAAGCACTTACGCAAGCGCAGGCCTGTGGAATTTACCGGGCTTCAAACCCAAAATTTACGGCGGTTGAACGGGGATAACCCGAGAGGAGTACTAGGATGAAGCGCAGGATTTTCGCATCGGTCACGGGTGTTTTGCTGCTGGCGGCGTTTGCCGGTTTCGCGCCGCGGTTGACGCGCGCTCAGCAAGCCGCAGCTCCCGCATTTGACGACGGCACCGGAAAGGCCCTCACCGCTGTCGCCGGCGCCGCTACCATGCGACCCCGCGCTTTTGAATACCTCACTCAAGTGAGCGACGACATTGGCGCCAGAGTCACGGGCTCTCCCGCGGCGGCTCAAGCCATCGATTGGGGCGTGGCGACCATGAAGGAGATTGGTCTCGAGAATGTACACGCCGAAAGTTGGAAGCTCTCCCACGGATGGACCCGTGGCTCCGCCGAGGCTGAACTGATCTCTCCGATCCGCCGTCGCCTGATGGTCGACGCTCTCGGCTGGGTCGGTTCCACTGCTCCCGGAGGAGTGGAAGCCGACGTCGTCGCCGTGAATGCCTATCAATTATCCGATGAGCTCAAAAACTCAGCGAGCTGGCGCGGGAAAATTTTGGTGGTGGTTCAAAAGGGCGATGCTCCCAAAGACCGCATGGCAGCATTCGCGAAGTTCGGAGATTTTCTCAACGCGGCCCACGCCGCCGGCGCTATCGCCGTCATCGGCGGCCAGGGCGGCCGCAAGGCCGCCGGGATGCACTTGACTCACACCGGAGCGCTGGGCTTCGATACTTACTACGACATTCCGGTCGTCAGCATGGCCGCCGAAGATCAAGATCAACTCGAGCGCTACCTCGACCGTGGCAAGACCCCACGCCTGAAGATCAATGTCCAGAATCAAGTCACCAGCGGCCCGGTGGATTCGGCGAACGTGGTCGGCGATATTCGCGGCACCCAATTTCCGGACCAGATCATCGTCGTCGGCGGACATCTCGATTCATGGGACCTCGCTTCCGGTGCCACCGACAACGGCGTGGGCACCAGCGTCACCCTGGGCGCCGCGGAAGCCATTATGAAATCGGGCTACAAACCGAAACGCACCATCCGCTTTGTGCTTTTTACCGGCGAAGAACAAGGGCTGCTGGGATCGTTGGCTTACGTGAAGGCTCATCAGAACGAAATGTCCAACTACGTGGCGACGCTGGTTCTCGATGCCGGCCAGGGCGCGGTGACCGGATTCCAGATGGGCGGACACGACGAGCTGATTCCGGTGATGCAGAAATTCGCCGGAACCTTGCAGGCCTTCGGCAAGCTCGAGGTCGATAACGAAGTGGAATTCGGCACCGACACCGGACCGTTTACCCTGGCGGGAATTCCGGCAATTAATTTGAATCAGGATACGACCGAGTACAAATACTCACACCACTCGGCCGTGGATACGCTGGATAAAGTGCAGCCCGACATTCTGGATCGCAACGCCGCGATCATGGCCCTGGCTGCTTTTTGGATTGCCGATCGTCCGGAACGGTTCGCGGCTCCCTGGCCTGCGGAAAAAACCGCCAAGATGCTGATCGATCAGCATCAGGACGGAATGCTCAAACTGTTCGGATTGTGGCCCTTCGGAAATCTCGGCAGCGAACCGGAGACCAAATAGCGCCTCAGGAATTATTCCCGGCTGTTGAATGTGGAAATCTACCAGAGCGTCGAGCCGCTGATCAGGCGGGCGATAAAAAAAGCCGCCGCCGCGGCCAAGCCGCCCACCAGCACGGTTTGAACCGCGCCACGCAGCGGTTTGACGCCGGTGAAACTCCCCTTAATCCATCCAAAAACGAAGAGCGCCAATAGCGTCAGCCCGATCGAGAGCATTAAGGCGCGGTGCAGATCGTGATGTATCGCGATGTAAGGCGCGAGTGGAATTAAGCCGCCCGCGATGTAGGCCGCAGCGATCGTAGCGGCGCTGCGCGCTGCGCGTGAGGGATCGGGTTTTTCCAGACCCAACTCGAAGCGCATCATGAAATCGACCCATTTCTTTTGGTCGGCGGTAATCGCACCCACCACCGGAGCCATTTGCGCTTCGGTTAATCCGTACTCGCGGAAAACTTTCGCGACTTCCTCAATTTCCACGTCGGGCAATTCGACGGTTTCGCGATATTCGCGATCGAGTTCAGAAGCATAATGTTCGGTGTCGGTTTTTGCCGCAAGATAACCGCCCAGTCCCATGGCGATCGATCCTGCCGCGATTTCAGCCAAGCCGGCAGTAACGACGATGCCGGTAGAAGCGACCGCCCCCGTAAGCCCCGCGGCCAACGCGAACGGGACGGTCAACCCATCCGACATTCCGATCACAATGTCGCGGACCGCAGCCGTTGCGGTGAAATGCTTTTCGACGTGCTCGACCGATGGCATGCTCAGCTCCTTCGTTCTTAAAAAAAGCGGCCCTGCATGTTTTCCTGTACGATGGCTCGTTCCCGCCGCCAAGCGCGTATAATTATGGGGTAGGAACTGGAAATTCGGAGATACATACTGACTTCGACTTCTGGCCATACCGATAGAAAAGGAGCCGCCACTCGATGAGCTACACACTGCCTCCCCTGCCTTACGCGTTCGATGCCCTCGAACCTTACATTGACGCCAAAACCATGGAAATCCATCACGACAAACATCACGCCGCTTACGTGACCAACCTGAACAAAGCCCTCGAAGCCCAGCCCGATCTGGCGAAATTGCCGGTGGAAGAACTGCTGGCGAAGATCAACACGGTGCCGGAAGCGATTCGCACGGCCGTCCGCAACAACGGCGGCGGACACATGAATCATTCCATGTTCTGGAAGATCATGAAAAAGGACGGCGGCAAGGAGCCGACGGGCGACGTGGCCAGCGCGATTAGCTCGGCCTTCGGCAGCTTTGCTGATTTCAAGACGAAGTTCAATGAGGCCGCGACCAAGCGTTTCGGCTCGGGCTGGGCCTGGCTGCTGTTCCGCGACGGCAAGCTCGTCATCGAATCGACCGCCAACCAGGACAATCCGATCATGGACGGCGGCAAAGCGTTCTTCGGGCTGGACGTCTGGGAACACGCTTACTACCTGAAGTATCAAAACCGGCGGCCGGAATATCTGGAAGCGTGGTGGAATACGGTGAACTGGCAACAAGTCGCCGAAAATTTCGCCGCGGCGAAGAAGTAGTTTTGTTTCGGATCTAGAAGTCGCGTTTCAAGAAAAGGAGCGGATCTCGCGATTCGCTCCTTTTTTTTTCCGCTAAAGCCGTCGCAGCTAGTGCGCCCAAATCTTGTCCGGGTCGCTTTCATACGGATACACGTGCACCATCCAGTTGAAAATCACCGGCACCCAGTGTCCGCTGGCTTGCTGGCACGCCTCTTCGGTCGCAATCGATCCGCGAAAACCAAATTCCTTTGAAGTGCCCGGCTGTATGTGCGCGGACGCCGGCGCAAAACACAAATTCACGTGCTTATGCCAGTGTGCCACGCTCAGCGGCACTCGCGCGTTCAGCTCGTCCTCGGTGTCGCGCCGCGGAGCGGTGAACATCGCGCCTTCCAACACGTAGCCGTCGCCCGATTTGGTGTAAAGCAGCGAGGTGGGTCGAGTAGGATCGAAAGCCGTTTGCGCTTCGCGGCCGTACTCGTAATTCGTGAAGTGATAGTGCTCCTGCGGCACGTTCGGCAGGAAAATGACGAAGCCTTCGGCCAGCGCGACTTTGTAATCTTTATATTTTTCGATGGCCGGACGCAATTGCGCGACGATCTCCGCGGCACGCTTCTGGTCGGCGGCGTTGGCCGGGCGCAAATCCGTCATGAACATATGCGCGCCCATGTCCATGTCGTGGCCGGACATCGCCATGTTGGCGCCTTTCGCGGCCTCGGAGTCTTGGCCGTTCCCCGGCTTACTCATATCCATGCCGGGCATCGCGGCCCGGCTTTGCGGCTGCGATTCCTGAAATTTGGTAGCGCGAAGCGGCAACGCCAGTGCGCTGATCGTGACCGCGCCGGCAACTGCAAAAACCAAGAATACGCTCGATTTATTGGTCATTGGGTCAAGCCAACCTCTACGTGTAGAACCCGTTTTCGACTTCAAAGTTGCACGGAGATCTTTCTGGAACAGGTTCAAAACGGTTGCCAGCCTCCGAGCAACTAGCGTTCCACATTTCTAGTTCCGTGTAGCCGTTTCGAGCATCATATGTTTGTTTTTCGGTGCGTGTACTCTTGACCTTGGCACCGAAATCGGTAAACTGCGGTTTCTGCTATGGCGACGATGGCCAACCCGGTCGAAGAGACGCTGCTGGATTTTCAGTTCCCGCAGCGCGAAGCCGCGTTTTTCTACGGCCTTTTTCTGCGTGGCCATTCTGCCGAAGAATTGCGCCGCGACATTCAAGTTCCGGCCGCTGTTCTAGCGAAATGGGACAAGGAAACGGTTCGCGCTCCAGAACTCCGGCCCGTCCTCGAGAAGGTAGTGCAATACCGCCAGCACGTCCTGGCGATTTTCGAGAATTTGATTTGCCACGATTCCGCGGTTCAGAAACTTCAGTAGCTTCGTTGGTCTTCTCGTGTCCTTCTTTCCCGACATCGTTGACATCAATATGGGTCGAAGTATGATCGTGCCAGTGGCGAAGGGGTTCGCCCTTAACCGCTGTCCTTCTTTCTTGCCGGGACAGATGATGACTCCTGACAGTGATATTGTCGCGGAGGCATGTCGCCGGCAAATGTTCCTCAAAATAAAAACGGTCCATCTGTGAGTGATGAATAGGCGTTGCTGCGCTTAAGCGAGAGGAATGAGAGATGAAATATTTGATGGTTGCGCTGGGTGGAGCACTAGGCTCGGTGCTGAGATTCGCGGTGGGCAGCTATGCCGCCGATCGCATTGGAACGCGATTCCCGTACGGCACGTTCGCCGTAAATATCACCGGATCGTTTCTAATCGGCTTGATCGTCACCCTGATCACCGAACGCGCCAACGTGAATCCAAACTGGCGCTATCTGATTCCGATCGGATTTATCGGGGGCTACACGACGTTTTCGGCATTCGAGTACGAAACTTTTCGAAGCATGCAAGACGGCAAGTTTTTGATCGCGTCGCTCAACGTGGTGTTGAGCGTTGCGCTCGGTCTGTTGGCTGTTTGGCTGGGCGTGGCCGCCGCTCGAACAATCGACTGAGCGGACTACACGTCTGAAATCGGTCCCCTCAGCGCAGTTTCTTAATTCCCAGCGCCTCGACGTAAAACTTTTGCACGTATTCCTTGGCCATGCGCATCGCGCTGAATTCCGGCGCGACGCTCTTGATCGCTGCTTTCATCACGCCCACGAATTCATGCGGAATTTCATCGTCCGACCGCCGGTAATACATCGGCACTATTTTTTCTTCGAGTAGGCGATACAGCGAATCCGCATCGGCCGACGTACGGTCGCCATCGATGGGGCTGTCTCCAAAAGCCCAGCCGTTGGCGCCGTTGTAGCCTTCGAGCCACCAGCCATCGAGGATCGAAAGGCTCGGCACGCCGTTCGCGCCGGCTTTCATGCCGCTGGTTCCGCTCGCTTCGAGAGGCGGCAGCGGATTGTTCAGCCAGACGTCCACTCCCCGCACCATTTGCTGCGCCATGTGCTGATCGTAGCCCTCGACGAAAGCAATGCGCGCGGCGAACTCCGGATTCTTGGCCAGATTGAAAACCTTCTGAATCAGTTGCGCCCCGCCGACGTCGGAAGGATGCGCTTTACCCGCAAAGATAATCTGAACGGGCTGCAGCGGATTGATCAGCAGACGCTTCAAACGTTCGAGATCCTGCAGGATCAAGTCCGGACGCTTGTAGCTGGTAAAACGACGCGCAAAACCGAGCGTCAGAATTTCGGGATCGAGCAAAGCGCCGAAAGCGATGACGCTTTCGGCTCGGGCTTCCTTGTTCTGCCACAATATCCGCGCTCGCTCGTTGATTTCATCGATTAGCAGGATTTTCAAACGCAGGCGGGTGTGCCAGAGCTTTTCGTCCGGAATTTTATCGACGCCCTTCCAGATTTTCGTTTGGTCCTGATCGCGCACCCATTCGGGTCCGACATATTCGTCCAGCAGCGGCTGCAGCCACAGCGGATCCATCCAGGTCAGCAGGTGAACTCCGTTGGTGATGCCCACGATGGGGACGTCGTTTTCCTTCAGTTCCGGCCACACCGACTGCCACATGGACCGCGCGACTTCGCCGTGCTTCTTGCTGACCGCGTTGCAAAATTTCGACATGCGCAGCGCGAACACCGTCATGTTGAAGCCCGCGTCGGGATTCAGCGGATTCGTGCCCAGACTCAACAAGCCGTCGCGATCCGTGCCGAACTCTTGGTAGTGGCTGCTGAAATATTTTTCGATCAGCGGAAAAGGGAATACGTCGGTTCCAGCAGAAAGCGGCGTGTGCGTGGTGAAGACCGAAGTGTCGCGAATCTTGGCCACCGCATCTTTAAAAGTTGAACCCTGATCGACCAGAGTTCGCGCGCGTTCCAGAAAAGCCAGGCCCGGATGGCCTTCATTGATATGTACGGCGGCGGGTTCGATTCCCAAAGCGCGCAGCACATGCATTCCGCCGATGCCCAGGACGATCTCCTGCCGCAGACGCTGCTCGGGATCGGTGGTGTAAAGGCGATGAGCAATCGCCCGGTCCCACGGCTGGTTAGAATCGAGTTCCGTATCCAGCAGAAAAACCGGAACGCGGCCAATATCGGCGCGCCAGACCAAAACGTCCACGGGAGGGTTGAAAAACGGTACCCGCACCTTCAGCGGCTGATTATCTTTATCCAGAACCAGAGTTACCGGATCGTCGGAGCGGTCCAGGATTGTTTCGTTGTCTTCCTGCCAGCCGTCATCGCGAATTTTCTGCGAAAGATACCCGCGCGAATAAATGAGTCCGACGGCCACCACCGGAATCGCCAGATCGCTGCATTCCTTAATATAGTCGCCAGCCAGAACCCCTAAACCGCCGGCATAAAGCGGCAACGAATGGTGAAATCCGTATTCCGCTGAAAAATACGCCAGCGGCGCTTTCACTTTTCCATATTCGGACGTGAACCAGCCCGTGTGGGAAGCAATGTCGGCGTCAAATTGAGCCATCACCGCGTCATAATTTTGCAGAAAGTCGGGATCGCGGGAGGCGCGGTCGAGAGTTTCTTGCGGCAGCAAGGCCAGCATCTTCAGTGGATTGTGATCGCTCTCGCGCCAGCCTTGCAGGTCCAGTGCCGGGAAAAGTTCACGCGCCTGGCGATGCCAGCTCCACCACAGATTGTAGGAAAGGCGTTCAAGCCCGCGCAGCCGGTCCGGCAAATTCGAAAAACGCACGGGGATTTCAGATGTTTCGGCCATCTCTGGTCGTTCCTCGCAGAAATTAGAATCGTTCTCGCTGCCGCGACGGGATCGAATGCCGAGCGAGTCGGCAAGACTGCCATCGCCCGTAGCGTATCAGGGCAACTATTGTCGCCCAGAAGAAGACAAATTGGAGTATGGATTTCCGCGCCGGGTTCGAAGTTGAATAGGAACCGGCCTTCGAATCGACTAAACACCCGCAGGTTGCCTTCCGCAGCCGTTTTCCGGGTCGGTTGCGCGGGAGATTGGCTCTGTCGTAAGATGGTTGAGCTTTTCTCCACAACAATTCCCCGGTAGCTCAATGGTGGAGCATTCGGCTGTTAACCGAAGGGTTGCTAGTTCGAATCTAGCCCGGGGAGCCATTTTTTTCCCTCTTTTCTGGACTCTGCTCGTGGAAGGCGTCCGCTAGGAATACCGAGGGGTTTTCGTGAAACGTTGGGCAAAAATTCTCCTGGCCGTAATCGTGGTCATCGTCGCGGTCGCGGCTGCGATTCCGCTCTTCGTCAACGCCAACACGTTCCGTCCCGCGATCGAAAAGCAATTGACCACCACGCTGGGCCGCTCGGTGAAACTCGGAGACCTCAGCCTGCCGATTTTCTCGGGCAATTTGGTCGCGAAAGACCTTACCGTTTCCGACGATCCTAATTTCAGCGCCGCGCCATTTCTGACGGCCAAGGAAGTCCGCATCGGGGTTTCGCTGAAGCCGCTGATCTTCGCGCATCAGGTAAATCTGCGGAGCTTTCAGATTCAGTCGCCGGAAATCAATGTGATTCGCGCGGCCAATGGAACTTGGAATTTTTCGAGCATCGGGCACGGCGTGGCGAGCGTTTCACCGTCAGGTTCGCCAGCGACCGGCGCGCCAGCGTCGTCCGCGGCCCCACTGCCCAATCTTCCTGACCTCTTCGTCGGCCGTATCGTTATCGATGACGGACGCGCGACGGTGGCGGAGCTTCCCGCGCATGGCCCGCCGACGGTTTACGAACATGTGAACGTTCACGCCAGCGATTTTTCCTTCAAGTCGCAGTTTCCTTTCGAGCTGGGTGTCGCGTTGCCCGCCGGCGGGCGACTTAGCGTTACCGGGCACATCGGACCGCTGAACCGGACCGATATCGCCACTAGCGCCGGCGACGCGCAAATTTCCGTGAAGGGCCTCGATCCGGTAGCCGCCGGTTTTCTCAACGCGGGTGCCGGCGTGGCCTTCCTCGCTGATGTCGACGGCCAGGCCAAATCTGACGGACAGACTCTCACCACCAACGGCACGATTCACCTGCAGAACTTGAAATTGCGCAAAGGCGGCACGACGGCCCCGCACCCGATTGATCTGACCTTTAGCGTTGCCCATCACTTAAGACAAAATTCCGGCACGATCCAGGACGCCACTATAAAACTTGGGAACTCCGCGATTCACATTACCGGGACGTATGAGCCGGTAGCAAATGGCGCGGAGGATCCACTGCTGAAACTGAAAATCGACGGCCAAAGCCTGCCAGTGGATGAACTCCAGTCCCTGATGACCGCTGCCGGGGTTCGAATGCCGAATGGCTCGACCCTAAGAGGTGGAACCGCTTCCATGAATCTCGCGGTCGACGGCCAGGCCAAGGCTCTTACGATCACCGGCCCGATCGCGATGGACAACGTGCGCCTCGTCGGATTCGATATTGGTTCGAAAATTCACGGCATCGCCGCGCTCAGCGGAATGAAGACCGGCGACACCACCGAGTTTGAGAAATTGCGCGTGAACGTCCGCATCACCGACGCGGGCGTGGTGGCGAACCGAATCGACGCCGTGATTTCGGCCATGGGCGAATTGACCGGCAGCGGTACTGTCTCGCCGTCGAATCAACTGGATTTCAACCTCATGGTAAAGGTCGCTTCGGCCAGCGGTATTGGGAAAGTCGGAGTCGGGCTGCTCGCGAAATTGAACGGTTCCGGTAACTCATCGGGCGTGCCCCTGCGCATCACCGGCACCCCCGACGATCCTTACATTACCGCGGACGTCGGCGGAATCGTCGAGAAGAAAACCAAATCCCTCGTCTCTATCTTTGGGAAAAAGAAATAGTCGTTCCCCGCGTTATCGACCCACCTAAAAATTTTCCTGGCGTCGCCACTCCACAAAAGTGATAGAACTCTGCATCGGAAGCATTTCTAGACCAGATTGCACCGGCACGCAGGAGTGTGAGGATGACGTCACCCGTCGTGGGCGAATTCATGGGCACGGCAATCATGGTTCTTCTCGGTGACGGAGTGGTCGCCAACGTTTCGCTAAAAAAATCCTACGCCGAAGGTGGCGGCTGGATGGTCATCACCACGGGTTGGGCCTTCTCGGTGCTCTGCGGAATCTACGTATCGATCGCATGCGGCAGCAGCGCCGCCCATCTCAATCCCGCGGTAACCCTGGGTTTCGCCGTCGCGTCCGGGGATTACAGCAAACTGGCGATCTTCGTTCCGGCCCAATTGCTGGGCGCTTTCGTTGGCGCGGTCCTGGTCTGGATTTTCTTCTACGCGCATTGGAAAGAGACTCCCGATCCTCACGCCAAGCTCGCCATTTTCGCCACTGGACCGGCGATTCGTAATCTGCCCACCAATTTTACGAGCGAAGTCATCGCCACCTGCTTGCTCGTGTTCGTGATCGCGTCAATTTTCTCCAAGGCCGTCTCACCCTCGGGCCTCGCGGCCGGATTGGGGCCGCTGCTCGTCGCTTGCTTGGTGTGGGCGATTGGGCTGTGCTTAGGCGGAACCGAAGGCTATCCCATCAACCCCGCACGAGATTTGGGGCCGCGAATCGCCCACGCCATCTTACCGATCCCCGGCAAAGGCGGTTCGAATTGGGGATATGCCTGGTTGCCGGTAGTCGCACCGCTGGTGGGCGCCGCCGTCGCAGGCGTCATGATTCGTGCCTTTGGATTATAGAAAATTTTTAGACCCGGCCACCGCCGATGATGACCCGCCAAGAAGCTTTGAAAAATATTGCCGAGCGAACGTTTGACGTGTGCATCATCGGTGGCGGCGCCACGGGAGCCGGTTCGGCTCTGGATGCGCAACTGCGCGGACTGAAAACCGTCTTGCTCGACGCTGGAGATTTTGGCGGAGGGGCTTCAACCGCCGCCACGAAAATTATTCACGGCGGCGTGCGCTATCTCGAGGAAGCGGTAAAAGGCCTGGACGTCAAGCAATACGAAGTCGTCAATCGAGCGCTTCACGAACGCGTTCGCATGCTGCGAAATGCTCCGTTTCTGGCCCATCCGCTCGAATTTCTGATCCCGTGCAGAAATTGGTTCGAAGTGGCCTATATGGGATTCGGCATGAAGCTCTACGAGTGGATCGCGGGCAAAGCCAGCCTTTTCGCCAGCCGGTTTCTCTCCCAGCCGGAGACGCTAAAGCGCATGCCCGGTCTTGCTTCCAGCCACCTGCTCGGAAGCATTGCGTACGCCGACGGGCAATTTGACGACGCGCGCTACAACCTGGCGTTGGTCAATAGTTTTGCGGCGGCGGGCGGAGTTGCCCTGAATTACGCGCGCGTCACCGGATTTGAAAAAGATGACGCGGGCAAACTTCGCGCGGCACAAGTGGAAGACCTTATTTCTCAAGAGCGATTCGTTATTCGCGCGCAATGCTTGGTGAACGCCACCGGTCCCGGCGCCGATACGATCCGCACACTCGCGACTCCGCGAATTCCGCAGCGGATGCGCTTGAGCAAAGGCGCGCACATCGTCCTTCCGCTCGATGTTTTTCCCACGACGGATGCGCTCTTGGTTCCGAAAACAGAAGATGGGCGCGTGATGTTCGCCGTGCCTTGGTTCGGCCGGCTGCTGATTGGCACGACGGAAGAGGAAGTTACCACTCACGACGAACTGTATCTTTCGAAGAACGATGTGGCTTATCTGCTGCGCCACATCAACAAATATTTCGCCGCGGCGATTGGCCCGGAGCAAATCGTCAGTGGCTTCGCCGGCGCGCGCCCGCTGGTCAGCGCCGCGGGTTCGAGCGCTACCAAGAAGCTCGCGCGCGATCATGAAGTGGAAGTAGATCAGGGCACCGGCTTGATCAGCATCATGGGCGGCAAATGGACCACGCACCGGGCCATGGCGGAAGACACCATCAACGCAGTCGAAAAGTCGCTCGGTCTCCAACCAACTCCGGGCGTGACGGTCGATCATCCTCTATACGGGGCTAAGGGTTACACCAACGACTATCCGCAATCGCTCGTTCGCGACTACGGGGTATCGGAAGCTACCGCGAAACATCTCGCGCAGAAATTTGGCACCGCCGCGCCGGACGTGTTGCGGCTGGCCGAAGGCTCACCGCGATTGCTCGAACCACTGACTCCGAATTTCGCGCCGATTGGCGCCGAAGTCGTTTACTGCGCGCGCAACGAGATGGCGACTACCATTGAAGACGTGCTGATGCGCCGCACCGGTCTGCAATTTTTCAGTTGGGAGGCCGCCATCGCCGCCGCGCCGCGTACCGGCGACCTTCTGGGCGAGGAATTGGCTTGGACGCCGGAGCAAACCCGAACCTCCGTCGACGAATATGTCAGGCGAATTCGCAGGCTGCAGCAGTTGGCCGGCTTCGCCACGGGGTCGTCGACCGCGAGTTAGTGGCATTCGCAAAAGGGGATTGCGGTGAAAGCTTATCTGGGAGCGATCGATCAAGGGACCACCAGCACACGGTTCATGGTTTTCGATCGCTCCGGCCGAATCGTTTCGGTTGCCCAGAAAGAGCATAAGCAAATATTTCCCGCGCCGGGCTGGGTTGAACACGATCCCGAAGAAATTTGGAGCAGCACCCAAGAAGTCGTGGCTCAGGCCATGGGCTCCGCCGATTTGAAGCCCGACGATCTGGCTGCCATCGGCATTACCAACCAGCGCGAAACCACGATCGTCTGGAACCGCAAAACAGGTCGCCCGATTTACAACGCGCTGGTCTGGCAAGACACCCGAGTGGAAGATGCCGTCGCGGAATTTTCCAAAGACGGAGGTCAGGACCGGTTTCGAGAGCAGACCGGTCTGCCGTTAGCCACCTACTTCAGCAGCCTGAAAATTCGCTGGCTCTTAAAAAATGTTCAAGGCGCGCGAGTTGCCGCCGATTCCGGGGATCTGCTTTTCGGAACTGTCGATAGCTACTTGGCGTGGCGGCTGACCGGAGGCCCGCAGGACGGAATTCATATCACGGACGTTACGAATGCCAGCCGCACGCAACTTTTGAATCTGAAGACACTTGATTGGGACGATGATCTTTTGCGGTTTTTCGAGATCCCGCGAGCGATGCTTCCAAAGATCGCCTCCAGCAGCGAAGTTTACGGGAAGGCGCAGCTTTCGCCGATTCGAGATGTGCCCATTGCTGGAATTCTGGGCGACCAACAAGCCGCGCTCGTCGGCCAGACATGCTTCGCCGCAGGCGAAGCCAAAAACACTTACGGCACCGGCTGTTTTATGCTGGAAAATACCGGAACGGAAATCGTGCACTCCCAGTTTGGTCTGTTGACCACCGTCGCGTACAAATTGGGAGACCAGCCCGCGCAATACGCCCTCGAAGGCAGCATCGCCATCAGTGGCGCGCTGGTGCAATGGCTGCGCGACAACCTCGGAATCATCGAAAAAAGCGAGGACATCGAATCGCTCGCTCGCAGCGTTGCCGATAACGGCGGAGTATATTTTGTCCCGGCTTTTTCCGGCCTGTACGCCCCGTACTGGAAATCGACGGCCCGCGGGGTGATTGCGGGGCTCACGCGCTTTGCTAATAAAGGACACCTGGCTCGAGCCGTTCTGGAAGCGACGGCGTTTCAGACGCGTGAAGTATTGGAAGCGATGGAAAAGGATTCCAAAATTCGCCTTAAGGTCCTACGGACCGACGGCGGAATGGTCTCGAACGAAGTTTTAATGCAGTTTCAATCTGACATTCTGAATCTTCCCGTAGTCCGTCCGGTGATGCGGGAAACTACGGCTCTCGGCGCGGCCTACGCGGCCGGACTGGCCGTCGGGTATTACGAAAATATCGATGATCTTCGCGCGAATTGGGCGGTCGACCGCAACTGGAATCCGAACATGGACGAAGGCACGCGCGCCCGGCTTTACGGGAACTGGAAAAAGGCCGTGACCCGATCTTTCGACTGGGTTGAGTAACTACCTCGAAGATTTTCGGGTTCCTAATCGATACCCAAGCGATGCTGCATTTCTTCGAGCGTGTACCCTTTCGTTTCGGGGTAAGTGAACAGGACCAGGAAGAAAAACACGGCCATCATCGCGGCGAAAAAGACGAATGGAAGCGCACGCGACGATTTCGCGATCACTGGAAAGCCAAAAGAAATAGCAGCGTTCATCACCCAGTGCATCGAGCTTCCCAGTGCCTGGCCTTTGGAGCGCACGCTGTTTGGAAACACTTCGCTGATATATACCCAGATGACCGCGCCCTGTGAAATCGCGAAAAATCCGATGTATCCCACCAGCAGCCAGACCAGCCGACTTTGATTCCGGTCCGTGAAAAAGATTTGCGCGACTCCCGAGAGACAAATGGCCATTCCCACCGCGCCAATCAACAACAGGGTTTTGCGCCCCAGTTTGTCGATTACGGTCATCGCCAGCAGCGTGGCGCATAGATTCGTGGCGCCAATCGCCACCCCCTGCAAATCGCCAGAAATCTTACTGAATCCCGCCGCCGCGAAAATATCATTCAGGTAATAGAGGATGGCGTTGATTCCCGCCAGCTGATTGAACATGCCAATCGAAACCGCGAGAAAAATGGGATAGCGGTACTTCCAGGCAAAAAGTGGATCGGAGCCTTGAGAAGTCTGCAGGTGAATCGAGTCCACGATTTCGGTCAGCTCGGCTTCGTAATTGGCTGAGCCCAATTGCTGCAGCACGCCGCGTGCTTCATCCACCCGCTTCTGCGTGACCAGCCAGCGCGGACTTTGTGGAATTCCGAACAGCATGATGAAAAAGACCAACGCCGGGGCAGCCGCTATGCCCAATTGCCAGCGCCACTCCACGGCGCCCAAGCCCAGCCTACCGAAGCAATAGTTTGAAAAATACGCAATCAAAATGCCGACCACAATATTGATCTGAAACATCCCGACCAGGCGCCCGCGCAACTTTGCGGGTGCCAGTTCGGCGATGTAAACCGGAGCGAGCACGGAGGATCCGCCGATACCAAGTCCGCCCACAAACCGGAACACCAGTAGGGCATACCAATTCCAGGCAAACCCACAACCCAGCGCCGAAACGAGATACAACACGGCCATGATGCGCAACGCGTTGCGTCCGCCCAAACGCTGGCCCAGCAAGCCCGCGCTCAGCGAGCCGACCACCGTACCCCACAACGCTATCGAGACCGTAAATCCCAGCCAGCCTGGACTCAGGCCGAAAACTTCCACCAGCTGATGAGTGGTGCCAGAAATAACGACGGTGTCAAAACCAAACAAGAAGCCGCCGATTGCACCGACGATGCTAGCCTTTAATAGATACGAATTTAGTTTCATTCGCCGTCCCGACCGCAGATTTTCGCATCTTCAATGACAACCCGCTGCGTTCCCGCGTTCCGCATCCTTATTCACTCGATCCAAAGGCCAGCAGGCACGCGCCCAGCAGCCCTGCGTCGGATCCGAGTTCCGCAGGTAAGACTTGAGTCTTTGAAGGTGAGCCGCCATCCTGCACCGACCGTTCCGGATCGGTCAAGCGATACACGTAGCTGCGATGCCGTAACTCTTCGAATAAAGTTGGAGCGAACAAAGGCCAGGAATTGATCAGGCCGCCACCAACCACATAGAGCGGCAAGTTTAAAGTGTTGACGGCGGCAGCGAGGGCGATGCCCAGCGCTTGGCCTACACCGACAAAAATGTTCCGGGCGTCGACGTCTCCCGCGGCTGCCAATTCCGCGATTTCGCGCGGCATAAAATCGGGATTGCGTTTCTCCAGCGCGGTCAGGCCCGGGGCGTTGCCCGAGGCTATCATCTTTACCGCCCGCTTTCGGACAGCGGTTGCGGAGGCCAGCACTTCCAGGCAGCCGTGATTCCCGCACAAACACAAGTCACCGTCGGGAAAAATCGTGTTGTGTCCAATCTCGCCGGCCATCCCATTCATCCCGTCCCAGATTTTTCCATTCAGAATAATTCCGCTGCCCACGCCCGTGCCCAGAGTAAGCATGACCAGCGAATTCACACCGAGTTTTTTTCCTTTGCCGACCATGCACTCTGCATAAGCAGCAAGATTCGCATCGTTTTCCACGACTACCGGAAGTCCGAGTCCGCTTTGCACCGCGGCGCGCAGCTCCAAACCATCGAAGCCTGGAAAATTAGGAGGATTTCTCATCCGGCCTTCGGGTAATTCGAGGGGACCGGGAGAACCAATCGCGACGCCGCGCAGCTCGGCGTTCGCAGAATATTTGTCGCGGAGTTCGCGAACTCCGGAGCACATGTCGCTGACGACTGCGTCTCGTCCAGCCTGCACGCGAGTCGGCATCTGTTTCGTTTCGAGGATTCCGGCACCCGGAGTGTACGCGGCGATTCGCAGATTGGTGCCGCCGAGGTCAACTCCAATCGAATACGAGTCCCAGGTCATGGATGAATCAGCAGGCTCCGCTTTTTGTTTTCGAAGGGTCGGGCTGGATGCGTGTTTCGATGACGCGAAGCAATGTACACGAATCGCCGGAGATGGAAATAAGAATAAATGGCGGCGTTAGGTGGAAAAGGTCAAATGCTCGTACTTCTGGCGCGCCGGCGCCGTTGACTTGCGCACCACCAATTCCGGTTCAATCAATATTTCCGGAACGTACTCTTCGCCATTCTTGATCTGATTGAGCAGTGATCGCGCCGCGATCTCGCCCATTTTTAAGAGCGGCTGTCGCACCGTCGTGAGACTCGGATTGATGTACGGCGCCATCTTGATGTCGTCGAAACCGACCACGGATACGTCCGCGGGAACATCCAGCCCCGCTTGCTGAAATGCGCTGATCGCGCCCAGAGCCGAATTGTCGTTGAAGGCAAAAAGAGCCGTAAAAGGTTTATGGCGATCCAGGAACGATTTGGTCGCGGGATATGCGACTTCAGGTGTAGAGAGGTCGCCTTCGAGATGAATAACCAGCTCCGGCCGCACGGCGATGCCAAGATCTTGTGCCACGTCGAGAATGGCGCTCCAGCGATCCGCGGAGTCCGCGCTGTACTGGGGCCCCTGCATGAACGCAATCTCCCGGTGCCCCAGCTCGACCAAGTGCTTCAAGGCCAGAAAGGCGGCGCGACGATGATCCAGAAGAATATTGGTGACGCCATCGACCGGGCGATGCCCAGCGATCGCAATCGTCGGCAAAGACATCGACTCGCCGAGCAGCGTATCGACCGAAATCAATCCCTCCACGCCGCGCTGCAACAGTATTTGCGAATAGGTGTCGAGCAGTTTGCGATCGTTGTGATGCGCGACCGTCAGAAAAAAAAAGTTCTGCTGGCGGAGGAAACGCTCGATGCCGCTGATAATCATCGCGGCATAAGCATCACCCAAGTCACGCGCGATGACTCCGATCGTATACGTGCGCTGCACGCGGAGCGATCGCGCGAGGTAGTTGGGGCGATAATTTAGTTCGCGCGAGGCGGCGAGAATCCGTTCTTTAGTGTGTGCCGGAACCGAACGAGCCGCGGCGGAATTGTTCAGCACCGCCGAAACCGTGCTGGGCGTGAGGCCCACATGGTCCGCAACGGATTTCAAAGTGACGACGCGGAGCTTCCGCTCGTCCTGCTTTTTGCCGTGACTCTGCATTAGGCTGTTTATCGGCCCGTATTCAAATAACAACTGAGCCTGATTCAGGATGCTGATTACCAGGATCGCCCGGAGCGGGCGCTGCGAAGGGCACGTCTGCCCTGCCGCATACTACTGCGAAAGAGGTTTACAGTGATAGCACATCTGTCACAAACCGATAAAAGTGTCTAGAAAATCGTTATTTTTATCTTGACAGAAATCCGCACTTGAAGCTAAATGCTTCCCAGCCGGGGTGGCATCTAAAAATTCGATGGTTTGTATCTACAAGGCGATTTCCTAAGGTTTTCTGTGGCCAGAGCACGGGGTTCTGGCCGGCCTAGTCCTTCGACCCATCGACCTGCCGCTTCTCGCGACGTATCCGCCTGTTCTTTGAATGGATGGCCTGTAAGCGATGGCCAATTTAGGCATTTCGTGTTTTTTCGGGGGAGGAAGGTCAGTTATGAAAAAGTCGTTTGAACGGTCTCTGGTTGCTCTCGCACTTGGGCTTTGCATCTGCCTCGTCACTATGTTGACGGGCTCGCCCCTCTCTGCGCAGTCCACCTTCGGTTCGCTGTCGGGAACCGTGACGGACTCTTCGGGATCCGCTATTCCCGATGCGCAGGTCACGCTGACGAACATTGGCACCGGAGCGTCTGTGTCCCAGACGACCACCGGCGACGGCCTGTATAACTTCGTGAACTTGAACCCCAGTGATTATCGCCTGGACGTGCAGAAGGACGGCTTCAAGCACTTCCGGCGCGAACCTGTGACGATTCAGGTTCAGCAGTCGGTCCGCATCGACCCCGCCCTGGAAGTTGGCGCGGTCACCCAGACCGTCGAAGTGACCGGCGAAACACCGCTCCTGCAGCCGACCACCTCTTCTCTCGGTCAGGTTATTGACGAGCGCGGCGCGAACGAAATCCCCCTGAACGGCCGCAACGTTTTCAACCTGATTACCCTGTCCCCTGGCGCTATCGCGCAAGGCGGCGCGGGCGGCACTCCGGTAGGTCAGAACCCTTTTAGCTGGGGCAACTATCAGGTAGCGGGCTCGTTCGGCAACCAGAGCGCGGAATACCTCGACGGTCAACCGCTGAACATTGGCTACATCAACCTGCCCATCATTATTCCGACCCAGGATTCGATCGGCGAATTCAAGGTGCAGTACAACAATCTCGGCGCCGAGTGGGGCAAGTTCTCCGGCGGCATCGTGAACTTCAGCACCAAGGGCGGTTCAAACGACTATCACGGAGAAGCGTACGAATATCTCCGTAACAAAGTTCTGAACGCCACTCCCTACTTCTCGACCTCGAACCTGCCCTACGTGCAGAATCAATACGGCGGCAACTTCGGCGGTCACATCATTAAGGACAAGACGTTTTTCTTCGTCAGCTGGGAACAGTTCCGCTTGCGCCAGGGAGCTTTGCCGGTCACTTCGACCGTTCCTCAGCCCGACTTCCTGACCGGAAATTTTTCGTCCCTTTGCACCTCGTACAACGGCGCTGGAGTTTGCAACCCCGGAGACGGTATTCAGCTGTATGACCCGTACACGGCGACCGCGAGCGGAGTCCGCCAGCCTTATGCGGGCAACATCATTCCGACGGCGGAATTGAGCCACGCGGCAGCCGTCTTGTCCGCCAAGCTCTACCCTGCTCCTCAGACTGGCGATGCCGTTAACAACTTCACGGCATCTCCGGGCACCGGCGGCAATACCAACCAGGTGATCACCCGTATCGACCAGAACATCAACTCCACGACCAGGTTGTTCGGCCGCTTCGGCTACTATGGCTTGACCGACCTGCCGACCGATCCTTACGGAACGGGCTTGTGCGCCGATCGTTGCTCTGAGCTTTACCACACCAAAGTTCTGGCCATCGACCTGAACCACCAGTTCTCGGCGACGACGATTTTCGACTTCAACGTTGCCGGCAGCCGGTTCGTTTACGCTCGCGCTCCGATCAATTCCGGCTACGACTTGACTCAGTTGGGCTGGCCGTCAAGCTACAACGACGTTCCGTCTGCGCTGCGTACTCCTCCGACGCCCGCCTTCCCGTTCCCCAGTGACGTTGGTAAGTCACAGGGCGCCGGCAGCGCGATCGGCGATCACAACTCGCAATACAACTTTTCGCCGTCGATGACTTTGATCCGCGGCAAGCACACCATTCAGTTCGGCGCCCAAGTCGAAATTGGTTACGACAATTACTTCCAAACCAACATCGGCACCGGCGGTTTCGCATTCAGCGGCATCTGGACCGAAGACAACCCGAGCGCTCCCACGACCAATACGGGATTCCCGATCGCGGACTTCGTTCTCGGATTGGCCCAGAACCAAGGTAGCTTCGTTAACCAGACCGAAGGCGTCGCTCAGGTTCCAGCACAAACCGCTGGAAAGCAGGACTATCGCGCGTTCTTTGTGGACGATACTTACCGGATCACTTCAAAACTGACCCTAAACCTCGGACTTCGCTATGAACTCCAGGGAACCTGGTCGGAACGATTCAACGGGTTGACCTACTGGGATCCGACCGCGACCAATGCGACCGTTACCGGTTGCAGCGGCGTTGCGGATTCGTCTTGCCCGGGTGATATTTTCCTGGTTACCACCGGCCGTAACCGTACCCGCAACAACCTGCCGTTGGACAAGAAAGAGTTTTCGCCACGGCTTGGAGCGGCTTACAGCTTCGACCAGAAGACCGTTATACGTGGCGGCTTCGGAATCTTCTACATTCCGAACTTCGTGTCCTTTGGACTCAATCCGGACAACGACGTAGTTTCGTTGGCCTCGACGCCGTTCACCGCAACGACCAACGCTTATGTAACTCCGTTTAGCACGCTCGACGCCAGCAATTGCACCAACACTGGAACGAGCTTCGCAACATTTAGCTGCGCAGAGGCCGGAGCTTTCGGCACCAGCGGCATCATCTTGGCGCCGGGCCGGAATGCATCTCCGAACGTCTCCACGTTCGCGGCTGCCAACGGGTCGCCCACGGTTGCGCCGTACTTCAACCCCAAGTATGCCTACGTCGAACAATACAACCTTGACGTTCAACGCCAACTGCCGTTGGGCTTATTCGTTGACGTTGCCTATGCAGGTTCGCACGGCGTGCATCTGGCTCAGTACAGCACGAACATTAACCAAATTCCCGACTCGTTTGTCGCCCAGGCAGCTGCCCAAGAAGCGGCCGGCCAGCCGATTTCGATCGCGCAGAAGATTGCCAACCCGTTGCAGGGCAGCCCGAACGCCGCTCTGAACCCGGTCACCAACCCGACGATTTTCGCCGGCCAGCTCGACCGTCCGTACCCGCAGTATAATGGCTTGAACCTGGCTGGTTACGGCTGCTGCGGCAGTTCCTATAACTCGCTACAGGCGACCGTTACCAAGAAGTTCCAGGGTGGCGGCACGTTCCTCGCGGCCTACACCAACTCGAAGTTGCTGACCAACACCGATACGCTCACCAGCTGGCTGGAAGGTTCCACCGGCGGCGTCGGTCAGGTTCAGGACTACAACAACCTGAAGGGTGAACGTTCCTTGTCCTCGCAGGACGTTTCGCAGCGCCTCGTCATCAGCTACGTTTACGACCTGCCTTTCGGCCACGGTCAGAAGTACATGAGCGATGCGTCAGGCGTGGCGGACAAACTGGTCTCCGGATGGGGCGTGGATGGAATTACCACTTTCCAGAAGGGCTTCCCGCTGAAGATTACTTACGCCAACTCCACTCCGCTCGAATCGCTCGGATTGGGAATTTCGAACGTGCGCCCGTCGGTAATCGGTGGTTGCGATAAGGGCACTCGCTCGTTGCCGAAGCTTGACGAATATTTCAACACGAACTGCTTCGAAGTACCTCCGGATTACGGGTACGGCACGGAATCCCGCGTCGACTCGTCGCTGCGCGCTCCCGGCATCAACAACTGGGATCTCGCGATCTTCAAGCGCACGAACTTCGGACCGGACAACAAACTCGGTATCGAGTTCCGTACGGAGTTCTTCAACGCGTTCAACAAGGTTCAGTTTGGGTTCCCTGGAACGGCATTCAACGGGGACTCCACGCCGGGCGATATCAACAACAACAACGGGTTCGGTGCTATCACCAACCAACAGAACACCCCACGTTTGATTCAGTTTGGTTTGAAGTTTAAGTTCTAACGTGGATGAGGGTCGAAGATGGACGCCGCCCCCCGGTGGCCATCTTCGACCCTCAAATTTTTTTAGGGCCCTCCTCAGACCGCTCGTCCCGTTTTCTTCTCTGGTTGTACGGTTCCTTTTTGTGGTGGTGCGAATCTCTGTGACTGGCTCCCGTACCTGTGCAGACTCAATTGGCTTCTGCTAACCTTTTGTTCTGCGAATCGGAGCCGCTGCCGAACCAAATGAACGGGCCCATCTCACGACGCGATTTCCTCGAAGCCCTCGCCGCGATGGGCCTGGTTCTGCCGCTTTCGCTCGATCAGCAATCGGCCCCTATGTTCGATGTCAAGCATCCTCATGGCCTCGACTTCAAGCACGTGAATTCCCCCACGCCCCAGAAATACCTGATCGAAACCATGGGCGGCGGCGTCGCTTTGCTGGATTACAACAACGACGGCCTTCTCGATATTTTCCTGGTGAACAGCGGCGACCTAACGAATCCGATGCACACGCCGGAGAAATTTAACCGACAGGATCCCAAGAACTGGAATCGGCTGTACCGCCAAAATGCAGACGGCAGCTTCACCGACGTAACCAAAGAAGCGGGCCTGTCCAATGCCGGCGACGGCAACTACGGGATCGGCGTGGCGGTCGGAGACTACGACAACGACGGTTTTCCGGACCTCTACGTAACCAGCTACGGAAAAAACGTCCTCTACCACAACAACGGCGATGGCACCTTCACCGACGTAACCGCCAAAGCCGGAGTGGCAGCCGGAGGCTGGTCTAGCTCAGCTGGTTTCTTCGACTACGATAACGACGGTCATCTCGATCTCTTCGTCACCCGCTACATGCTCTGGAATACGCAGACCAGCAAGGTCTGCGGCCAGGAATGGCAGACCTACTGCCCGCCGGCGGAGTTTCCCCAGACCACGAATATCCTGTACCGGAACCGCGGCGATGGCACCTTCGAAGACGTCAGCCAACACTCTGGCATCGGCTCCATTAAAGGCCGCTCGCTGGGCGTCTCCTTTGCCGATTATGACGGCGACGGTTTCACCGACGTCTTTGTGGCGAATGACGGCATGCGCCAATTCCTCTTTCATAACAATGGGAACGGCACCTTCACCGAACGCGCCCTCGAAGCCGGTGCCGCGCTTACCGCCGATGGTAAGCCGCTCTCCGGCATGGGCACCGTCTTTCAGGACTACGACAACGACGGCCGGCCCGACATCCTGGTAACCGTACTGCCGCGCGAGGTCTACGCGCTATTCCACAACGACGGCAACGGCCTGTTCAGCTACCGCAGCCTGCAGGCGGGCCTGGGGCTGCTCTCCGCGGCCAGTTCCGGCTGGGGCGTCGGGCTTGAGGATTTCAATAACGATGGCATGAAAGACCTCTTCGTAGCCCAGAGCCATGTCCTGGACAACGTCGAAGCCATCGACCACATGCTTCACTACAAAGAGCCGCCGCTACTGGCACTGAATAAGGACGGGCGCTTCGAACGCGCCGACTCGGGCATCACGATGGCCATTGCCGGGCGTGGCGCGGCTTTTGGCGACCTGAATAATGACGGCTGGCAAGATGCCGTGGTTGCGACGCTGGGCGGCGAACCCATGGTTCTAATCAACCGCGGCGGCGCTGGCCACTGGCTCACCATCACCTTGCGCGGCACGCGCAGCAACCGCGATGGTATCGGCGCACGCGTCCAGGTGAATGGGCAAACTCGATTCGCCACCACAGCGGGAAGCTATGTCTCGGCCAGCGATAAGCGGCTGCATTTTGGTTTGGGCCCAGCGGAGACGGCCAAAGTGGAAGTCATCTGGCCTTCGGGCGCTCACCAGGTTCTCGAAAGCGTGAAAGCCAACCAGTTCCTGGAAGTCCGCGAGCCCGAAAAATGATCATCGCCACTTTGCTAAGTGCGACGCTCGCACTTCAAGCACCTGCTGCTCCGGCGCTCTCCCACCTTCACGCTGGAGTGGAGGCCGACAAGGCCGGTCATCTCGATACGGCGATTGCCGAATTCCAGAAAGCCATCGATATCGACCCCAAGCTCGCGATTGCCTTTGTCGATTTGGGCGAAGTTTTCATCGAGAAGGGCGATTACGCCTCCGCGGTTCCACCTCTGAAACACGCGCTGGAATTGAATCCGAACATTGACGGCGGACATCGGCTTCTGGGATACGCGTTGCTCGCTTTGGGATACGCGAACGACGCAATTCCGCACCTGGAGAAAGCGCACGATGACGGCGCGCTGGGAATTGCCCTGCTCGACGCCGGAAGAGTAGCGGAAGCCGCGGTCGTTCTGCAGAAGGCCGTCGCCAAAAATCCCGATGATCCTAATCTTCTCTACTACTACGGAAGAGCTTCGGGCCTTCTTTCCAAACAAGTCTTCGACACGCTCGAAGCCCGCTTTCCCGATTCCGCGCGCGCCCACCAAATGATGGCCCAGGATTACGCCGCGCTGCGCGAAGTTCCCAGCGCCGAGCGCGAATTCAACGAAGCGATTCGCCTGCGTCCGCAAACTTCGGGCCTGCATCTGGACCTCGGCTATCTGTACGCGCGCTCGCAGCAGTGGGATAAAGCCGAGGAACAATTCCGCCTCGAAACCGAAATCCAGCCGGGCAACGCCGAAGCTGCCTATCGTTTGGGCGAAGCCCAGATGCAGCTCGGAAAATTTCACGATGCGCTGGCTGCGCTGCAGAGGTCCGATCAACTCCGCCACGACATGCCCGAAACGCTTTACATGTTGGGTAAAGCCGCCAGCAGTGACGGCGATGACGCATTGGCGGAGAAGTCTTGGTCGCACCTGCTCACCATCCAAATCGATCCGTCGCTCGCCGCCCAAACTCATTTCGGTCTGGCAGGCATCTACCGTAAGCAGGGCAAAACTTCGGACGCCGATCGCGAAATGGACTTGTTCCGTCAGGCGCAGCAAGCAGCGGGAAGATCGGAAGATTCGTCGAAGTGATCCGGCAGTATTCGGGACTGAACGCACCAGCTAATTTTGTGCTGATGCGGCAACGGGAGAACTCATGAAGATGTTTATGAGCAGTGGAGGCGGATGGGCCCGATCAAAAGCGACACAAATCGTAGCGACGCTGTGTCTGCTCGCGCTGACTGCCGCGTTCGTTCCTTCGGCGATTTCCGCGCCGGATGACGTCGAACAACGCGTCGAATCGATTCTCAGCCGCATGACCTTGGATCAAAAAATCGATCTGCTCGGCGGTCAGGACGATTTCTACGTCCGCGCCTATCCCGCGCTCGGCTGGCCGCGCCTGCGCATGGCCGATGGCCCTATCGGCGTCCGCCACGGCGGACCTGCCACCACCATGGCCGGCGGAATTTCGCTCGCCGCCACCTGGGATCCCGCCCTCGCCGCGCGCGAAGGGGCGGAGATCGGCAAGGACGCGCGAGCCAAAGGCGTCCATTTCATGCTTGGGCCCGCCGTCAACATCTATCGTGCGCCGATGAATGGCCGGAATTTCGAATATATGGGCGAGGACCCCTACCTCGCTGGAAAAATTGCCGTCGGATACATCCAAGGGATGCAAGAGCAGGGCGTCAGCGCGACCGTCAAGCATTTCGACGTCAATAACTCCGAATTCGATCGCCACAATACCGACGCCATCGTCGACGAGCGCACCCTGCGCGAAATTTATCTCCCCGCTTTTGAGGCCGCGGTGAAAGAAGGTCACGTCGGCTCGGTCATGGATTCCTACAACCTGATCAACGGCAGCCACGCCACCCAGAACACCCACTTGAATATCGATATCCTCAAAAAAGAATGGGGCTTCACCGGCATCCTGATGTCGGATTGGACTTCCACGTACGACACGCTGGGCGCCGCGAATGGCGGCCTCGATCTGGAAATGCCGAAGGGCGTCTACCTGAATCGCGAAGCCTTGTTGCCGCTAATCAAAGAAGGAAAAGTTTCCGTCGCCACCATTGACGACAAAGTGCGCCGCATCCTCCGCCTCGCCATTCAATTTGGCTGGCTGGATCGCGAACAACAAGACCTCGCGATCTCGCGCTACAACCGCGAAGGCGATGTGGTCGCTTTGGACGCCGCTCGCGAAGGCGCCGTGCTGCTCAAGAACGACAGCAACTTGCTGCCGCTGAAAAAGGAACAGGGAATGTCCGTTCTGGTCGTGGGTCCGAACGCCTATCCCGCGGTCCCGGTCGGCGGAGGCAGCGCGCAATCGGTACCCTTCAACGGCGTCAGCCTGATTCAAGGCGTCAGCGACTACGTCGGAAATTCGGGAAGCGTTCTCTACAGTCCCGGCCTGCCCACGATCGACGAGATGGCCGAAGCCACCACGTTTTTGACTGCGGCAAAGGGCGGAAAGCCGGGCCTCAACGCCGAACATTTCACGGATGCGAACTTGAAGGGCAAGCCTTACCTCTCGCGCGTCGAACCGCACGTGAATCTGGGCATGAGCAAGCAGACGCTTCCTGAACTGGCGCAGTCCTCGCGTTGGTCGGGCTACTACACGCCAGAGACAGCTGGCAAGTACGATCTCTTCGTTGCTTCCACCGGGGAAGACGGAGGCTACTACCGCGCTTACGTCGACGACAAACTCGTCCTCGACGATTGGACCGTCGCGAAAGAATTGCTGGGCGTCGCGACGCTCACGCTTGACGCTGCTCCGCACAAAGTGGTGCTCGAGCATCACGGGCGCTCGGATTGGCTGGGCGTGCATCTGCACCTGGGAATCGCCCGCGAAGGCAGTTATGTCCTGCCGTCGGCCAAAGCCATGGCGGCCAAGGCGAATGTCGTAATCGTTTCCGTGGGATTTAATCCGGAATCGGAAAGCGAGGGCGCGGATCGCACCTTCCGTCTGCCGCCCGGGCAGGACGAATTGATTCAAGAAATGGTTGCGGCCAACAAGAACACGATTGTCGTCTTGAATGCCGGCGGCAACGTCGACATGAATTCCTGGGTCGATAGCGTGCCGGCCCTTTTGCACAGCTGGTATCCGGGCCAGGAAGGCGGCAAGGCTACGGCTGAAATTCTCTTTGGAGATGTGAATCCGTCAGGCCGTCTGCCGGCGACGTTTGAACGCGACTGGGCAGACAATCCGGCGCACGACACGTACTATCCGCCGTCCGGAACCACGCGGGTCGTCTACAAGGAAGGCCTTTTCATCGGCTACCGCGGCTATGAGAAGAACGGCACCAAACCTTTGTTTCCTTTTGGCTATGGCCTTTCCTATACCACCTTCAAGTATGGAAATCTGAGCATCAAGACGGCGGACGCGGGCACCAAGGCCAATGAACTCGCGGCGCCTTTGTACACCGTAACCTTTGATGTCACCAATACCGGCTCGCGAGAAGGTACGGATGTCGCTCAACTCTACGTCGGCGATCCCAATTCAAAAGTCGCGCGGCCCGCAAAAGAACTGAAAGGTTTCTCGAGGATCGAATTGAAACCCGGCGAGACCAAAACCGCGATGATCGTTCTCGATAGCCGCGCGTTTTCCTACTACGACCCGAACTCCAAGCAATGGGTCGCGGCTCCGGACGAATACCAAATTCTAGTCGGCCGTTCGAGCCAGAATATCCAGCTGCGCGGAACCGTGTCTTTGCCGGCCTCCACAAAATAGTTCCGGGCCGTGTGGTTTAGTGCATTGTTTCGGCCGCCGGGAAAGCGTCGGTGAGTGAAATCACTTGCACGGCGCTTTTTAGCTGATCGAGCGACACCGACGCAGGCGCCTTCAAAGTAACTGTTACGGCTTCGCCCGGCAGCAAATCGAAATAATTGTCCAAGGTTTGCACATCCAAATCCCCGAACGAGATGAAGACGCTGCGAGCGAGCGTCGTCGAGCGCAGCGTTACCGTGTAAGGCCCGGTTGAGCCCGCGAGTGAGGTCTCGATTTTCGCCGGTTTCGGCAAGTCGATGTTGTGCATCGTGTCGAAGAAAACCAGATTGCGCGATGTCTGCTGTCCGCCGACAGCCAAATCGAATACCAGAAAACTCTTCTTCGGATCGGTATCCCCGAGCAGCTCTTTTTGGTCCAACGTGAAATAAATCGCGCTCGATTGCGCCGGAACTTGCACGTCTTGAGTTTTCTCGCTCAACACTTTCCCCGAAAAATCCAGCAATCGCGCGTGAATCGTTCCACTCAAAGGCTGTAGCTTGTCGGACACGACGTAAACGTCCACCTTGCCATCGTGCGCGTAAGGCGAAACGATCACGTCGTCGTAAAATCGCCGCGCGTAATACTGCAAGGCCTTCCAACGCCCGTAATAGTCGATGCTGGCCCATGAAGCCACGGGCCAGCAATCATTCAGTTGCCAGTACAAAGAACCCATCGTATTGGGCATCTGCCGCCGCAAATGCTCGGCCCCAACTTTAATCGCCTCCGCTTGCAGCACTTGGCTTAGGTATACGAACGACGCGAAATCCTTCGGCTCCGGATACCAGCGCAACATGTAGCTCAGAATTCTCTCGTTGCCTCCATGATTTTTCTGGTGATCCTGCATCGTGGCGGAACGAATGTCGAGGTCCTCTGGTTTCGCGAAGCTACGAATCGTCCGCATTTCGGGGAAGGACTGAAATCCATATTCCGACATGAATCGCGGAAACTGCTTTTCGTACATCTCGATCGGTGCCAGCGCGTGCCATACCTGCCAGTAATGCATGTCACCGTCAGTTTGGCTGTCCGGAGGATTTTCGAAATTGGCGCTGGGCGAACTACCCCAGTACGGAACTGTATTTCCGTACTGAGCCACGACCTGCGCCAGGATGCCGTGAAACAGGACCACGTAGTCCGTCCAGACTTTCTCGCGGTCCTCCGGCGAAACGGATGCCTTGAAAATTTGTCGGTCGCCCCAGTGCACCCAGCCCGTCTCGATCTCGTTATTCCCGCACCACAGCACGACGCTCGGATGATCGCGTAGACGTGTAACCTGATCGATCGCCTCCTGCTTCACGCTATTCTGGAAATCCGCGCCGCCGGGAACCATGTCGCCGCCAAACATGAATTCCTGCCAGACCAGAATGCCCAGCTCGTCGCAGATGTCGTAGAAATCGTCGGACTCGTAATATCCTCCGCCCCACTCGCGCACCATGTTCATATGCGCGTCGCGCGCGGACTCCAGAATCTGCCGGTGAATTTCCGGCGTCACCCGATTCGGAAAACTGTCGAAGGGAATGACGTCCGCGCCCTTGGCGAAAACTGGAATTCCGTTCACCACAAACTCAAAGCTCTTCCCGGTTTTTGTTGTTTCCCGGCGCAATTCGATCGACCGCAGCCCCGTTTTCAAGGCCGCATTCGCCGCTACGTCCCGGCCCGTGCGCACCACGGCCGCAAACTGATAACGATCCTGTGCGCCATAGCCATTGGGATACCACAATTTCGGATTCGCGATGTGAATTGGAATGCTGATCCGATTGGCGCCCGGAATCAGCTGGACGCTTTGCCGCACCATCGGGAAAGCCGCACCGGAAATGGGCCCATACGTGATTTCGAGATTCGCGGTCGTCGCGCGGCCGGCCTCGATGTTCAGTTCGGCGCTCAGAGCAGCATCCGTCTTGTTGATTGTTTGCTGTTGTATATGAAAATTCTCTACGCGTAGCGAGTCCCAAGTCTCCACTCGGATCGGCTGCCAGATTCCCTCGGTGACATACCGCGGCCCCCAGTCCCAACCGTATTGATAACCGGCCTTCCGCGTGTACGGCGCCGTCGCGACGTTCTCCTCGTTCCCCGTATTGTTCGTAGTGACCGACGGCAGAATGTACGGCAGCGCCTTCACCTTCGCGATCATCGATTCAATCGGCGATCGAAAAACGACGCGCAAAGTGTTCGCACCGCTTTTCAGTGCGGCCTTCACCGGCACTCGCCAGCGCCGGAACATATTGTCGGCGTGCAAAATAATTTGGTCGTTCAGATACACGTCGGCGTAGGTGTCCAAACCCTCGAAAACCAAATCGACGTGATCGTGGCCCATCGTCGCCGCGTCCGCCTGGAAGGTCGTCCGGTATTCCCAGTCCGTCAGGCCGATCCATTGCAGCCGCGTGTCGTTATCGCGATAGAAAGGGTCGGGAATTAATCCGTCCTTCAGCAAATCGGTCTGGACCACCCCGGGCACCTGCGCCGGATGCCAATCTTGCAGCGCCGGCTGATCGGTCTTGCTAATCGCGCGGAATTCCCACTTGGCCTCAAGCGGATGCGAAGACGCCTGAGCCCCTACCCGAAAAGCCATCGATAAAAAGACGAACGTAATCAATCCGACCGACCGCAAAGTTCCAGAGACTCTTCGTGGGAAGTTACTCAATTTAAGGACACCTCAAGTAGAATGTTCCGCCGGGCTCGGCATACTCAGCCGGATGCAGGATAGTGAATGCGTTTTTGGGTTGCAAGCAGTTCGTTCCCGGCTCGCGGTAAATAGGAGTTGTCGTTGGAATCTCGCGCAATACATACCCCGATAAACGTCGCGCTGGTCGGCTACGGCTTCGTCGGCAAGACGTTTCACGCGCCGCTGCTGGTCAATGTTCCGGGCCTGCGCCTCAGCCACATTGTTTCCAGCGATCCGGCAAAAGTTCAGAAAGACCACAAAGACATTTCTGTCCTGGCCCAGCCCGAAGATGCCTTCGCCCATCCGGATATCGACGTAATCGTCTTGGCCACGCCAAACGACACTCATTTTCCTCTCGCCCAAAAAGCCCTTCGCGCCGGAAAGCACGTGGTCATCGACAAGCCCTTCACCAATACCGTCGCCGAAGCGGCGGAGCTGATTAAAGAAGCGCGCAGCCAAAAGCGTTTGCTCTCGGCTTTCCAAAGCCGCCGGTGGGACGGTGATTTCCTGACCCTTCGCAAACTGCTGGCCGATCGCGCCGTTGGAGAAGTCGCGGAGTTTGAATCGCATTACGACCGTTTCCGGCCCGAACCAAGAGTACGCTGGCGTGAACAGCCCGGCCCGGGCAGCGGCATCTGGTACGATCTCGGGGCTCACCTCATCGATCAAGTTCTGCAGTTGTTCGGGTTTCCTGACGCGGTCTACGCGGATCTTGGTATTCAACGTCCCGGTGGCCAGGCCGTCGATTATTTTCATGTGTTACTGCGCTACGGCACCCGCCGCGTAATTTTGCATGGAGGTTTGCTCGTCATCGCCGGAACTCCCCGTTTTACCGTTCACGGCACGTTGGGGAGTTACACCAAATTCGGAATGGATACCCAGGAAGATTCGTTTAAACGCGGCGACACTCCGGGCAGCCCGGGCTGGGGAATCGATCCGAACGAGGGCACATTAATCACCAAATCCGGCGAAGGTTTCGAAACTCGGCAAATCCCCAACATCACGGGAAACTATCTGAATTACTACGAACGGCTCCGCGACGCCGTTGCCGGTGGCGCGCCAAATCCCGTGCCGGCCGAAGATGCGATGGAAGTCATTAACGTGATCGAACTCGCAATCAAAAGTTCGGCGGCGCGTGCCGAACTGCCTTTCGTCCCGGTCAAACTATAAAGTCAAATCTGCTATCATTTCGCCGAAACCAAGACTCAATTTGCCGTCAGGAATTCCATGACCATCGACCAAGACTTGGAAAAGATCGCATTGCAGGAAAAGAAACTGCAATTCCAGAAATTCGATTCCAGCGTGGCCTGGGCCATCGGAACCGCGCTGAAAGCGGAAGCCGAAAAGCGTGGAGTCTCGGTGTCGATTGATATTCAACTCGGAAACCATCCATTATTTTCTTACGCGATGCCCGGAACCACGCCGGACAATCTCGATTGGATTCGCCGCAAAAAGAACGTAGTCAATCGCTATCACCGCAGCTCTTACTCCGTAGGCCTGAAACACGAAAAATCTGGCACCACCCTGCAGAACAGAGCGGGTTTGGAATTAAAGGATTACGCTCCGCACGGCGGCTGCTTTCCGATTCTTCTCGCAGGAACCGGATGCGTGGGCACCATCACCGTTTCCGGGCTGCCGCAACGGGACGATCACATGATGGTGGTCGAGGTCTTACAGACGTATTTGAAGCTATCCGGTGAAGACCTGGCCCTCGGCCCAGCCACAAATTCCTGACCGAGCGAGAGCAGAACTGTTGTGACCCTAGAGAAATCCACTCCGACTCGCCGGGAATCCAGCATCCGAGCCGTCATCCTCGATTACGGGGAAGTGCTCTGTCATCTCCCTTCCCCTGAGAACATCGAGTTCCTTTCGCGAACTTTTCAAGCCGATCCGCAGTCGTTTCTTCCAATGTATTTGAAAACACGCGCGGACTACGACCGCGGCGACATCCTCCCTGCAGCCTACTGGCGACAATTTGCGGAGCAAACGGGCGTAACGGTCGACGATCCGATGATCGAGAAGCTGCGCGATGTCGACAATCAGATGTGGAGCCGGCCCAATGAGCCGATGATCCACTGGCTTCGCCGGATCCACGCGGCGGGTTTCAAGACCGCCATCCTGTCGAACATGCCCACGGATATGGCCGAACACGTCCGCAAGACCTTCGACTGGATCGCCGAGTTCGACCACCACATTTTTTCCGGGGAAGTGCGCAGCATTAAGCCCGAACCGGCGATCTACCGTCACACGATCCAGGCTCTCGGAGTAAAAGCTTCGGAAGCAATCTTCATCGACGATCGCGAAGAAAATCTGGTGCAGGCCCGCGCGATCGGAATTCAAACGATCCGGTACAAGTCCGTTGAGCAATTACGCGAGGAATTAAGAACGATCAACTTCCCGATACTCCCCTAAGAAGACCGCACCACCTGAAGTTTTTTCCCGTTCTTCGGCGCCTTGCGATTTTCCTCGTCCCATCGGCGCCGGATCCCGGCGAGAAATTCGGTCCGGTCCTTCTGCATCAGTTGCACCAGCGCTTGATTGTCGGTTTCTTCGTGTTCCGCCGCCCACAGCACCATTTCCGTCAGCACTGGCGCGAGGTCGATGCCCTTCGCGGTGAGCCTGTAATTCAAACGCCTGCCGTCTGCTGGGTCTGCATGAGCCTGGATAATTCCATGCTCCTCCAGTCGTCGCAGGCGATCGGTCAGGATATTCGTCGCAATCCCTTCGTACGATCCCAAAAACTCCTTGAACGTGCTAAATCCCCGCAGCATCATGTCCCGAATAATGAGCAGCGACCACCGGTCGCCCAACACTTCCACCGACGCATTTAAGGGACACCCCGACCTGCGCGCCGGATTCGATTTTCGGTTTTGCATTTTGTAGAGCATACCACGTTCTTACTTGCTTTTAACAAGTGAACTGGCGCGGCCGGCCGCTGCTGTAGCCCTGGACCATCAACTGCGCGCAGGCGGCATAAGTTTTCCTATTTGCTCGACAGCACGAACTTGTTGCCATCGACGTCCTTGAAGATGGCCGCAGTTCCCCAGTCTTCCTTTTTGGGCTCTTTCTCGAACTCAACGCCTTTGGATTTCATCGCCTTGGCCGTAGCGAAAACATCGTCGCACCAGAACGAAAGCGGCTGAAAATCGCCGATGCGGTTCTCGTGGCCCTCGGGTGTGAACAGGACCAGCCCGGTCTCCGCCCCCGGGATCGACAATTCGATCCACCTTTGCTTTTCCGTGAAGAACTGGTCGGTCGCCACCTTGAACCCCAGCTTCTCGGTGAAAAATTTCAACGAAGCATCTTGATCGCGTACTGGCACGCTGACGAATTTGAGTCCACGGATCATTTTTTCGGCCCTCCAGGTGCCGCGAACCGCAGCATATCCCGCTACATTTCGAAGTTGCAATCAGCCAAAGAATCCTATATTAACCATTGGTATAGCCATGCCGGCTCTCGATCCCTACTTGACGGACGTACTGATGCGCGATCTGGTCGGCCACGACCGCCGCCCAGTCAGTTTTCTGGTGTATTTATGGTTGTCCGCGGAACAGCAGCGCCGGGCAGATCTCGTTCGGATCAGCTATCAGGACTTGGCGGAGTGCGTCGGAGTTTCAAAAAGCTCGGTCCAATCCGCGGTGAGTTGGCTGGTTCGTCGCCGGCTGTTGGAAGTCACCAAACGAACCGTAACCGCTACGCCTGAATACAAAGTGCTGCGGCCGTGGGCGGACCGCGCGCGCCGTCGTTCTCGTCGGGTCGATTGACCAGTCGCAAACACTTTCGGCGTCAAAATCGTTACAATATCCGTGAAGCTGGAGAGATCGCGTGAAACATTTCCGAACCTATTCCGGGCTGGCAGTAGTCGTCGCAATTCTTTCGTATTCCATTCCCATCGCTGCGCAGAGCGCAAATACAACGGAAACCCTCGAAGTCAACGTCAACGCGCCGTCGCATCCTTTTCCCCACTTTTGGGAACAAATGTTTGGTTCCGGCCGCGCCATTCTAAGCCTTCGTGAAAGCTATCGCAGCGACCTCCGCGACGTAAAGTCCATAACCGACTTCAGGTACATTCGATTCCACGCCATTCTGGACGACGAGATCGGAGTTTACGACGAAGATTCTACGGGCAAGCCAGTCTACAATTTCTCCTATGTCGACCAGATTTACGACGGCCTGCTCCAGAACCACGTGCGGCCATTTGTCGAGCTGAGTTTCATGCCGAGCAAGCTGGCCGCCGCGGATTTGCGCCAGAGCTTCTTTTACAAGCCCGTGGTCGCCCCTCCGAAAGATTACGACCGCTGGTCCGCGCTGATCAGCGCTTTCGCGAAACATCTCGTCGATCGTTATGGAATTGATGAAGTCTCGCAGTGGTATTTCGAAGTTTGGAACGAACCGAACCTCGATTTTTGGGCCGGTGATCCCCGCGAACCCACCTACTACAAACTCTACGATGCGACTGCAGTTGCGCTAAAGTCCGTCAGCCCGCGGCTGCGCATTGGCGGTCCGGCCACCGCCCAGGCGGCCTGGGCCGATCGCTTCATTCAGCATGTTTCCCAAAACAACATTCCCGCCGATTTTGTTTCCAGCCACGTCTATGGGAACGATAAAGCCCAGGACGTCTTCGGCACCAACGAATCGATTCCCATGAATCAGATGGTCTGCCGGGCTGTCGACAAAGTGAGCAGGCAAATCAAAGCATCGGCCAAACCGAATCTTCCGCTGATCTGGTCCGAATTCAACGCGGTCTACGATAATCAAACAAAAGTTACGGACTCCGCGTTCATGGGCCCCTGGCTGGCCGATACCATCCGCCAGTGCGATGGGCTGACTGAAATGATGAGTTACTGGAGCTTTTCTGACGTCTTCGAAGAGCAAGGAGTGATCAAGAATCCGTTTTACGGCGGTTTTGGTTTGCTCGCCGAAGGTGGAGTCCCCAAGCCGGCCTTCAACGCCTTCGAGTTGTTGCATCGGCTCGGCGACCAAAGAATCGACGTGAAGTCCGACTCGATGCTCGTAACCAAACGAAGCGACGGATCGCTCGCCATTGCAGTTTGGAATCTTTCTCTCCCGGATGATGCCGGCCAGCCCAAGAGCATAACCATTCGCCTGGATGGTTTGAAGAAAAATCCCAAAGTGGAGATTAGCGAGATCGATCCCGATCACGGTTCGCCGCTTCCGGCTTACCACGCGATGGGCGATCCAGCCTCTCCCACCATGCAGCAATACGCGGAACTCAAAAAGGCTGCGGCGATGGCCTCGCCGCGCGAAGAGCACCTGAAAGACGGAACAATATCGCTGACGCTGCCGCCCAAGTCGCTGTTCCTGCTCGAAGTTCGGTAGCACCACAAAATCGCGGATGCCAAATCCACTCCTCAAGTACAACCCGCGAAGGCTGCTGCTCTTCGCCGACCTTGCCGGCACGCTCATTTTCGGCATCGAAGGCGCCACCGCCGCAGTCTACGGCAATCTCGATTTTCTGGGTTTGATGGTCTTAGCCTTCTCGACCGCGCTGGCCGGCGGAATTTTTCGCGACCTGCTGATTGGAGCTGTACCGCCAGCCTCACTGCGAGACTGGCGTTATCCGGCAACGGCATTTGCCGGCGGCGCACTCGTATTTTTTCTTTATCGTTTTCTGGTTCGAATTCCTCCCAGCGTGATGATTGATCTCGACGCCATGGGGCTGGCCTTGTTTGCGGTCGCCGGAACCGAGAAGGCCTTGGACTACGAATTGAGCCCATTCATCGCAGTCCTGCTCGGCACGGTTACTGCGGTCGGCGGCGGCACGGTCCGCGACATTTTTCTCGCCCAAGTGCCGCGCGTACTAAATACCGACGTATACGCCACGGCGGCCTTGGTGGGCGCGACCGCGCTCGTAGCCTGCAGAAAATTGCGCGTGCCTCCGGTTTGGGCCGCCGTCGCTGGTGGATCGGTCTGTTTCTTCGTGCGAATTGTGGCGGTGTCGCTACACTGGAATCTGCCCAAGGTTACGAATCCCTAAGCTAGGCTCTTCGCGTATATAAACCATGCCTTCCGTTAAGAAACCGGGCAACACCTCTTGAACGTGGAATTCTCAGGCAGGCGATTAGTGTTATCGTGAATTAGTACATGGCCAAGCGCGACACCTCTTTCCTCCACGAATCTTTCGAAGTTGGCATTGCCATGAAGGGTTTCGACGGGCTGCTGGAGTTTTTCGGCGGCGCGATCATATTTTTCATGAAAGCCGATCAGATGAACGATATCGTGCGGAAAATTTGCGAGCACCTGCTGGCCCGCGCTCCGCACAGCGCGGTGGCCATTCACGTCTTCAACGCCTCGCAGAACATGACCAGCAGCAGCACCAAATTCGCCGCGCTGTATTTGTTGTCCCACGGCCTGATTAAAGCGCTGCTCGTGACCTGCATCTGGCTCGACAAGCTCTGGGCCTACCCGCTAACCATCGCCGTTTTCGGAGCTTTCGCCGTCTATCAGGTGTTCCGTTTCACGCACACCCACTCCTGGGCGCTCGTGATCCTAACGATTTTCGATGTCTTGATTATTTTACTGACGTGGAATGAGTATCAGCACCAGAAGGCCGCCAGGCACGACCGACTTGCGGATGCCGCTGCAATCTAATCGAGATCGAGCGATTCCGCGTCGATTCCGATATTTTGCTCGCCGGCCGCTTTCTTTTCGTTGTATTTCTTCACCCACGCCGCGAAGCTTTTTCCCGCTGCGGTGTCGCGGCCGGTAAACGCCAGCGCCGCGATGTCGGAATAAAGAATCGAAAGCTTGTCAGGCCGATCCTTCGGCATCACTCGAATCAAACAATCAGACAGCGCCGGACCCTTAATCTTGCGATCGTAGATGTAGCCCTCAATCTTCTGGCCATCCTTCAACGTGATGGTCAGATCGCCCCGATAATCGAAAGCCTTCTCCAGCGCCTCGTGAATTTCCGAAACCGAAGCCAGCGCCGGAATCCAGCCTTCTAGATTCTCGTGCACCACGCCGAGCCGTTCTTCCGGTTTCTCAATTTGTAGCGGATTGCCGTCGGAGGAGGAAGACATGCGAGCCTAATCTAAACCTTTGGCGATGCTGCGATCTGCACCAGCTGCCCGGAACCACTGGTTTTGCCGTTGGCGCCGCCCATCGCATCGGGATCCTTATATTTGTTGAACAAAGTCGCGCGCACCGTACTCAGAAATCCGCCAATCGATCCGAACATATCGTCGACCGCGCTCGCCTCGTAGCCGCTATGCACCATGCAATTCGCGCACTTGGGATTGCCACTTTCCGTGCCGTACCGGTCCCAATTCGTTTCGCGCAGCAATTCCTCGAAAGTGTCGGCGTAGCCGTCCTGCAGCAAATAGCAAGGCTTCTGCCAGCCAAAAATGTTGTAGGTCGGCATGCCCCACGGCGTGCATTTGTACTCGCGCTTGCCCATGAGCATTTCCATGAACAGCGGGCTCAGATTGAAGCGCCATTTTTCGTGGCGGTTGCTCAGAATCTGGCGGAATAATTCGCGCGTCTTTTTTTTGCTCAGGAAATGTTCTTGATCGGGAGCTTTGTCGTAGGTGTATCCGGGGGAAAGCATCATGCCCTCGACGCCCAGTTCCATCATGTCGTCGAAAAAGTGACGCACGCTCTTCGGATCGGCCCCATCAAACAGCGTGGTATTGGTCGTGACCCGAAAACCCTTTTGCAGCGCCAACTGAATCGCTTCGACTGCCTTTTCGTAGGTCCCTTCGCGACAGACCGAAAAATCGTGCTCCTCGCGCTGGCCATCCATATGTACCGAAAACGTCAAATACTTGCTGGGAGTAAACTCGTGCAGTTTTTCTTTAAGCAGCAGCGCGTTCGTGCAGAGGTAGATATACTTTTTCCGGGCCACTAAGCCCTTCACGATTTCCGCAATCTGCGGATGCATCAAAGGCTCGCCGCCGGGGATGCTCACCATCGGAGCGCCGCATTCGTCCACCGCGCGAAAACACTCCTCGGGACTCAACTGCTTTTTCAGCACATGCGCGGGGTACTGAATTTTCCCGCATCCAGCACATGCGAGATTGCAGCGCAGCAGCGGTTCCAGCATCAGCACAAACGGGTACTGCTTACGTCCCTTCAGCCGTTGGCCGATGACGTACGACGCAGTCGTCCACATTTGCGAAATCGGTACAGCCATACCTGAATCACCTCGCGCCGCCAGCTAATTTGGGCGCTTTTCCTTAGGCTCCGATTCTACCGGATTCGATGCCTCCTGTGAACCTTAGACTCAGTTTTCGTGTCCAAATCGAATGTTACTCCGCGTTCATACAAGTTACTGAAAGCGCTCGAGATTGCGCCACATAGCCGATAGCCTTGCCATCAATTTTCGTGTAAATTTTCTTATTGTGACGAACAAATCGAAATTCAGCGTTGGACTAGTCCAGATGTCCGTCAGCCGGGATCCGAAAGAAAACCTGGCGAAGGCCTCCGCGCGCATCGAAGAAGCCGCCAAGAACGGCGCTCAGGTTGTCTGTTTGCCGGAGCTTTTTCAGTCTCAATACTTCTGTCAAAAGGAAGACACTCGAAATTTCGAGCTCGCTGAAGCTGTTCCGGGGCCGACCACTGCTGCTTTAGCCCGTGTCGCGCGGAAAGCTAAGGTTGTGGTCGTCGCGCCATTGTTTGAGCGTCGAGCGGCCGGCGTGTATCACAACACTGCCGCAATTATTGACGCCGACGGCAAAATCGCCGGTGTTTACCGCAAGATGCACATCCCCGACGATCCCGCCTACTACGAGAAATTTTATTTCACGCCCGGCGATCTCGGCTTTCGCGCGTTTTCCACCGCAGCCGGAAAAATCGCCACGCTGATCTGCTGGGACCAGTGGTATCCAGAGGGCGCGCGTCTCGCCGCTCTGCACGGAGCCGTCATTCTTTTTTATCCCACCGCCATCGGCTGGCATCCCAGCGAAAAGGCCTCGAACGGCGAAGCCCAACGCGATTCCTGGCGCACGATTCAACGCAGCCATGCCATCGCCAATGGAATGTATGTCGCAGCCGTAAACCGCGTGGGACACGAGATTCCCGCGGAAGGCGGCGACGGCCTGGAATTTTGGGGCACTTCGTTCCTCTGCGATCCGCAAGGCGTGGTCATTGCCGAAGGCTCCACGAATCGAGAAGAAAGTTTGTATGGCGAAGTCGACCTCGCGCATCTGGAGGACGTCCGGCGCAACTGGCCGTTTCTCCGCGACCGCCGCATCGACGCCTACCAAGGGATCGAGAAGCGGTTCCTCGACGATAAGCCTTGAAACCTCGCAACTCTGCGAAGCCTTCCGCCCGCACGCCCTCTCCCGCCGCGCTTGGCTTTTCCATGCCCGCGGAATGGGACCGGCACGAAGCCACGTGGATCGGTTGGCCTCACAATCCCACCGACTGGCCCGGCAAGCTCGAACCCATTCAGTGGGTCTATGGCGAAATCGTTCGTAACATCGCACAAGGCGAGCTGGTTCGAATCCTGGTGAATTCCGCGACCCACGAAAAGCAAGTGCGGAAAATTCTAGGTCTCGTTGGTGTCGCGCTGAAAAAAGTGCAATTTTTCCGCTTTCCGACGAACCGCGGTTGGACCCGTGACTTCGGTCCAATCTTTCTGCGCCGCGAAGATCCAAAAAGAGAAATTGCCATTTCTCGTTTTCGCTTCAACGCCTGGGCTCGTTACCCAGATTGGCAGAAGGACGATGCCATCCCCGAGCAAGTTGCGCGGCGGTTGAAATTCCCGATAATCTCGGCCCGCCTGGGCGCCCGTGAAATCGTGCTCGAAGGCGGCAGTATCGACGTGAATGGCCGCGGGACCGTGCTCACGACTGAAGAGTGCCTACTCGATCAAAAGCGTCAAGTCCGTAACCCTGGACTGAGTCGCGAAGAGACCGAAACCGCGTTGCGTGAAAATCTAGGAGCTACGAATGTCGTTTGGCTCGGCCAGGGCATCGCGGGCGATGACACGCATGGCCACGTCGACGACCTCTGCCGATTTGTTAACGGCAAAACCGTCGTCCTGATACGCGAAAAGAACCAAGGTGACGCGAACTACCGGCCCCTCGAAGAAAATTGGGAACGGATTCGCGATGTCCGCCTGGAAAATGGCGAAAAGATCGAAGCCATCGAGCTTCCGATGCCGGCTCCGCTGCACTTCGACGGCGTTCGCTTGCCTGCCAGCTACGCCAACTTTTACATAACGAATGCCGCGGTCCTCGTTCCTACCTTCAACGATCCCAAGGATCGCGTAGCACTTGGAATTCTGTCTGAACTCTTCCCAAACCGAGCGGTCGTCGGAATCCACGCCGTCGATCTTGTGTGGGGATTTGGAACACTCCACTGCCTGACCCAGCAGCAGCCTGCGCTTTAGAGCCTCGACCATCCTGCCGAAACGAGTCGAAATTAAAGGATTCCAATTTTCGAATCACAAAATCCGGCCCTCACCTTAATAAGCACTCTGATAGCGCGTCCCCCGTTCAATCGGAAACCCGATTGCACTATCCCCTCGCTCAGGCAGGTCCAACGCCTGACGCGCTCGCGAAGCTCAAATGGCCAACCCAGGCTTCACCCGCTCCCAATCCGGCCCGCTGAATGTTCTCGCCGTCCACGAGATGCTTCCGCATCCCGATCGTCACGGTGCCGACCTGCAGTGGATGCAGATGCTGGAAGAACTGTGCGCCGAAGGCCACTCCGTAACCCACATCGCGCGCAGCGCGGTGAATCGCGCCCGCTACGCGCCTCCACTCGAAGTGCTTGGAATCAAAGTGTTGACGCCGGACGCCGAAAGACTCCGCTTCCTCGGCTTCGATTTTCCGTCCGAGTGGTCTTTCGAAGACCTCTTAACCAAAAACAATTTCCATCTGGCCATCTTGTTCCACTGGTTCTGGAACGGAATTTCAATACCAGAACACTACCTCGAAGACATTCGACGGATCTCCCCAGATACCTTCATCGCCGTGCTCACCGACGACCAGCAAGGCCTCCGCGAGATGCAACTCGCCAACCTGACTCATTACTGGGCGGACTACGAGCGGTCCCACAATTTCTCCAGCCGTGAAATGGAAGTGTATCGCCGCGCCGATATTCTGCTGACGATCTCGGAGGACGACCGCAAAGCTTTTCTGCGCACCGAGCCGAACCTGCGCACCGGCGCGATGCCGATGATCGCCGCCACCGGTCCCGAAGGGTTGTCGTTCGACGCGCGTAAAGACGTGTTATTCCTCGCGAATTTCGATAATCCTGCCAATCGCGACGCGATCGAGTGGATGCTGAGTGACATTTGGCCCCAAGTCCATAGAGACCTGCCCGCGGCGAGCTTAGCCCTTGTAGGCAACAATCTTCCGGAAAAACTCGGAGCCAGTCAGCCGGGAATTCGTCGCGTTGGCTACGTCGCCGATCTCACCCCGATTTTTGGCGCATGCCGTATCGCTGCTTCGCCCGTTCGTTTCGGAACCGGAATCAAAACCAAAAATCTTCTCGCCCTCGCCCACGGTTTGCCACTCGTCACCACGACCGTAGGAGCAGACGGCCTGAGCCTTCGCGATGGCGAGACGGCCCTGATCGCCGATTCGGCCCCAGACTTTTCGACAGCCATCATCAAGGCCTACACAAACGAGAGCCATTGGCGCGCTCTATCTGCGAATGGCCGCCAGCTCATCACCCAAAATTTCAGCCGTCAACGAATGAACGAAGCCGTCCGCACCCTCGTCGATCAAGCGCGCACGCGGGAACCAGCGCAGCGCGAGCCGGGCTTCCAATGGTCTTACCGCATTGTCGAGCGTCGTTTTCCCGACGTCTTGACAGCTGAGCCGCCGGCCACGAGGAGCGATCTTCGAATCGCCCGCTACCTCGTTCTGGGCGAAGAGCTTCTCGCCGCTGGCCGACCCGCGCAGGGCCTCGATCAGATCCGCCATATTTTTACGATGCTTCGAGGCCGCATCCCCATAAACGGCCCCAATTTGCATGCGATGAACTTACTCGCCGACTGCTACCGCCAGATTGGAGAATCAACTACGGCCGCGGAATACAGTCAAAAAATCGCTCGTCATCTCTGGACTAAAACGGCGGCACCTGCGGCGTCAAAAAGCAGAGAAGCTGCCGCGCGGGTCTCGGCCCAAGATCGAAGACCATTTTTCTCCGTGACCATTCCTACCTGCAATCGCCGGACAATTTTGGAAGAGTGTCTGCAAGCGCTCGACCAACAGTCGCTGAATCCTGACGAGTTCGAGGTCATCGTCGTGGACGATGGCTCATCCGATTCAACCGAAGCCTTCTGCCAGGAATTTAAGCCGCGGTTCGAATTTTAATATCTGCGCCAAGTAAATGCCGGCGCCGGCGCCGCCCGCCGCCGCGCCGTGCGCCACGCACGCGGCGAGTTCCTCCTTTTTCTAAACGACGATTCGATCGCTGCTCCGGACCTGCTGCAAATGCACAAAGACACGCAGCTCGCTTCATCCAACGAACGAATCGCGGTGCTGGGCACTTTTCAGCTCCCGCCGGAAGCATCGAATCACGCGCTGACCCGCTTCCTCAGCACTAGCCCATTTCTCTTTCCGCAAAATACTCTTCAACCCGGAAAGTATTGGGAGTATACGTACTTCGTCACCTGCAATCTGAGTGTCGCCCGCGAGGCGGTTCTTGCGGTCGGATCGTTTGACCCACTATTGCGGATAGCCGAAGACTCCGATCTGGGCCTGCGGCTCGGCCGGAGAGGGTTTTGCGTGACCTACGTTCCGGAAGCCAGGGCCACGCATCAGCATCTTCCGTTCACCGTGCGTGATCTGATCCGCCGGGCCGAAGCCTACGGACCGGTGCAACTGGCGCTGCTTCGCAAGCACCCCGCGCTTCTGAGGGACGGCGGTTCGCTATTCGGACGCCTGGATGAAGACGCCGCCCAGAGTTGGCGTTCCTTGATTGGAAACCGGCAGCAAGAAATCGCAGCCACCGTAAAGCAGCTCGAAAGAATCGACGCGCTCGACTTTTCGCCGTTTTTAACCATGGACGCTGGCGGACGAACCGCCGCCGACGAAATCACGGCGCTATTCCGCCGCGCCGTGCCGGATGTTTATTGGTACTATTTTTTTTCGAGCCTGCTCGAAGCTTGGAATCAAGAGGGCCGCCAAACCTCGACACGAACGACTCGCGGCGCAAACGATCCGGACGAAGCCTTTCTTTAGGTTATGTGAGGCTTCGCGCGAAAAACTGGAAGTAAATTGACCAAGCAATCTCCCGATAACGACTCGTGGCGGACATGGCCCCTCGAACAATTGGAGCGCGAATATTCGCCGAGTAGTTGCGTCCCGTCGATTGCGCCGTTTCTCGATTCCTACGTCGAACGCAGCCGGGAAGCGGCCGAGCGATTTCCGCACCGGCGAAACCTAAAATGGGGCGGAGGCGACCATGAGGTTTTCGATTTTTTCCCCGCCGCCTCAACCGGCGCACCACTCCTCGTTTTTTTTCACGGTGGCTACTGGCAGGAACACTCGAAGGACGACGTGCTGTTCGTAGCGGCCGGCTGCGTGCCAAATGGCATCGCCTGCGCCGTCGTGGAGTACACGCTTGCTCCAGCCATGACGGTCAGCGGCATTGTCGACCAGTGTCGGCGGGCCATTCGCGCAATTTGGAGCCAATCCAAAAACCTGGGTTTCGATTCACACAGGCTTTTCGTCGCCGGCAGTTCGGCCGGCGCTCATCTTGCCTCCATGATGCTACTGCGTGGCTGGCAGAACGATCTTGCTGATGGAGCGGACTTAATCGTGGGGGCGATACTGCTCAGCGGGATTTATGACCTGGCACCACTGATCCCCACCTACATCAATCAAGCGCTTCACCTGAATGAAGGCGAAGCAGCGAAACTTAGCCCGCTGTATCAGCCGCCGGGCCGACCAGTCCCCGTCGTTGTCGCTTGGGGTGACAACGAAACCAGCGAGTTCAAGCGGCAGAGCCAGAATTTCGCATCCAAACTAAGAGACGCTAACTTCCCCGTGACCGCGCTGGAAGTCCCCGGCACCAATCATTTTGATATTGTCTTCGAAATCGCCGATCGCACCAGCCAGCTGGGCCGCGCTAACTTGGCCCTGATCGACGGCGAAACGCACACCTAGTCCAAAAGGCCCCAGCGTTTTCCAAAAAGATTGGTAATGGAGGTGGGACCCCGGTTTTAGAGGGCTTCGAAAAGTTGTTCCGCGAAGGTGTAAGCATCCAGAAATGAGTTGTAAAGCGGGACGGGCGCGACGCGCATGATGTCCGGCTCGCGCCAATCGCAAATTACCCCCGCCTTGGCCAGCCGATCGCAAACTCGCTTTCCGTCCCGCGGAATTCGCAGTGAGAGTTGTGCCCCGCGCTGCGCCGGATCACCCGGCGTGATGATCCCAAAACTTTTCGAGGAATCTTGCTTCAGCAAGAATTCCAAATAACCGGTCAACCTCTCGCTCTTCTCGCGCAATCGTTCCATTCCGGCCTCATCAAAAATGTCCATCGACGCGCGTAGCGTTGCCAGCGACAAGATGGAAGGATTGCTGAGTTGCCAGCCTTCCGCGCTTGGGATTGCCTGAAAATCCGGCCCCATTCGAAAACGCGATTCCTTATCGTGTCCCCACCATCCGGCAACGCGCGGCAGCTCGGTGTTCCGCGCGTGGCGTTCGTTCACGTAGCACCCGGCGATCGCTCCCGGACCCGCGTTCAGGTACTTGTAGCTGCACCACACCGCGAAATCCACGCCCCATTCGTTCAGTCGCAACCGCAAATTTCCGGCCGCGTGCGCCATATCAAATCCGACTATGCATCCTTTCGCCTGACCCGCCCGGGTGATGCGCGCGAAATCAAACGCCTGGCCGTTGTAATAATTCACTCCACCGAAAAGGATCAGCGCGACGCGCTCACCTTCAGCCTCAATTCGCTCTTCAATGTCTTCGGTCCGCACAAAAGTCTCGCCCGCCCGCGGACTCAGTTCAATCAGAGAATCACTCGGATCATATCCGTGCAGTCGAAGCTGAGAAGCAACCGCGTAACGATCAGAAGGAAATGCGTTGGCCTCAATCAGGATTTTGTGGCGTTGATCCGTCGGGCGGTAAAAGGTCGTCATCATCAGATGAAGATTCACCGTCAGTGAATTCATCACGACGACTTCATCCGCTTTTGCGCCAACCAGTCTTGAAGTCGAAACCGTGAGCAATTCGTGGTACGGCATCCAGGGGTTTGCAGCGTGAAAATGGCCTTCGACGCCCAGCCGTTCCCAGTCCTGCATTTCTTGCTCGACAAAAGACCGCGCGCTTTTCGGTTGCAGGCCCAGGGAATGTCCGCACAGATAAATCGCGGCGGAGCCGTCCGCCTGCTTCGGAATGTAAAACCGGTCTCGAAATGGTGCGAGCTGATCGGTGGCGGTCAAGCGGGCCGCGAAAGTTCTTGTCTCCTCGAACCTTTCGCTCGGCACTAGACCAGCTCCAGGGGCGTGAGGTTTTCGCGAACCAACGATTCCGCCCGAGGCCAATCGAGTTCGTCGACGCTGCTAATCCCATCACAGAGCTCGCCGAGAATTCGGTCTTGGATTTCTCCGCGAGACAGGGCTACGGAATAAGGTATGCGATGGAATGTGACCATGGAGTATTTAGGGACAAAGACGCGAGGAAATCTGGCCTCGAGCAAGAGTTCCACTCTTTTCCGCAGCAAGAATCGGGGATCCCCGACCCGGTCGCGCATCTCCACGAAGTTGTCGTTAGCCAGGTCCGCGATCGCATCGGTATTAATCTTGCGCGCCGCCTCAAATTCCTGAAAAATCAACGGCCAATCGGGGCCATGTCGATCAAGCAACTCCAGAAATACCGTACAGTCCTCAAACGCACAATTCATTCCCTGCCCAAAAAACGGAACAATCGCGTGAGCGGCGTCGCCCAGTATCAGCACTTTACCGTTTCTATGCCATGGTTGGCATTTGACCGTCACCATCGAACCCGTCGGATTCGCAAAGAATTGTTCGGTAAGGTGCGGAATGAGCGGGACCGCGTCGCAGAAATGGCTTGTGAAGAACTCGCGGACCGATTCCCCGGTGTCTATTTTGGCAAAACTATTTTCTCCTTCGAAGGGCAAAAAAAGAATGCATCCAAAGGTTCCGTCCGGATTCGGCAAAGCAATCAGCATGTAGGAACCACGCGGCCAGATGTGCAGAGCGTTCGGATCCAGCACGTGCGAGCCATCGGCGCCGGCCGATATCGTAAGTTCCTTATATCCGTAATCCAGAAACTCTTCGGAAAAGTTAGGTTGGCTACTGTTCAGTATCTCGGTGCGAATCGCCGACGCCGACCCGTCGGTTCCGATAACGATCGAGGCATCGATCGAAGTTTCCGCCCCGGACCTTTCGTCCCGAATGAGCAAAGCGGGCCCCGCTGAGTCCACGGAGACGCAGCGTTTCTCGAAGTGAAAACCGACGCCGAGGGCTTCCGCCGCATTGATCAGCGCGATATTCAAATCGCCGCGGGAAATGGAGTTGATGACTTCGTTTTCATCTTTTCCGTAGGGCTGAAACGATATTTTCCCATCGACCGCATGCATTCGCCGGCCCTTCATCGGAATCACGATCGGCCGCAAATCGTCCCACAATCCGGCCTCGCGGAGCGCATGGATCCCGCGAGTAGAAATCGCAAGATTGATCGACCGGCCGGCCCGCATCTGAACCGTTCGCATGTCGGGACGCCGTTCGTAAATATCCACCTTGAATCCACGCCGGGCGAGCGAGACTGCCAGCAAAGGGCCGGTGAGACCGGCGCCGACCAAGGCAATTTTATCAGCGCGACCTTTCATCGTGAGGACCGGCGAACCGAATCAGCGGCCGGCACCAGCTTATCCTTGCAGGTAGGTTCGAGCTTCCCACAGTTCGGGGAAAAATTTCTTGTCGAGCGTGAGCTTTAAATAGGATGAACCGGTGCTCCCGCCAGTCCCGGTACGAATGCCGATGGTCCGCTCCACCATTTGAATGTGGCGGAGTCTCCAGCTGACGACGAGCTCGTCGAATTCGGTAAGCCGCTCGCAGACGTCGATCCAGTCGCGATGATTTTTTTCATCCGCATACAAAGCATGAATGGCACGCGCGCGAGATTCAAAAGTTTCGAGTTCAGCCGAACCGCCACCGACCGCAGAAGCGCCGCTACCGGCCGGCAGACGCAAAGCCTTCAGCGCCGCAAAGAAGACATCGCGCAGCGACGGTTCGTGCAGTCTCCGGTTCAGGATTTTGTGCGTTTCGGGGGTCAGCTCATGATACCGCAGCATCTTCTCGTCCTTCAGCCCGCACAAAAATTCGATTTCACGAAATTGCTCGGATTGAAATCCGCTGGCTGGCGCGAGTTTCTCGCGAAAGGCCAAAAAATGCGTCGGCAGCATCGTCTCCAGAATCGTGAATTGTTCGACTAACACCCTCATGATTTCCGTGCAGCGACGCAGCAGACGAGCCGCTTCGTAAACCCCATCGCGCGACTCGGGTTTTGCGGCCGCGTCGCTCAAGTTCGCGACCACCGCATCGAGATCGTGCAACAACTCCTTGAACCAGAGTTCATACGTTTGATGGACCACAATAAAAAGTAATTCGTCATGATGTTCCGGCGAAGACTCCGGAGCCTGCAATTTCAGCAGTTCTGGAATTTTCAAGTACGAGCTATAAGTTAGCTTCGGGCTTGAATCGTTAATCGGAGGAGGGCCATCCGTCTCGCGAGACGAAAATCCAACCGGGCAGCCGGACGCGGAGCCCCGCACTTGTGCCACTTCACCAGCTCTACCTGCGGTTTGGCCAGCCTCTTCTGCGCCCGATTCGACTCCAAGCCATCGCGTTGCGTTCGCGCTGAGCAACTGAGCTTTGACTTCCGTGGACATCCGGCTGTCGCGGATCAACGATCCTACCCGCTGCTCGCCCAGCGGAAATGGATAGTCCGAACCCAACAGCACTCGGCCCGGTCCCATCTTGTCGACGAGAAATTGCAATGTCTGCGCGTCAAACACCGCCGAATCCACAAAGAAACGGTTGAGATAGTGGCTGGGCTGAAACTTCGAAGCACCGCGCGCCACCGGATGGTGATGCCAGGCGTTCTCTAAGCGTCCCAACAAAAAGGCGAAACTTCCTCCGCCATGCGCGAAACAAATTCGGAGATCTTCTGGCAAATGATCGAAAGCTCCGCTGACAATCAACGCAACCAGCGCGAGCTGCGTTTCAGCCGGCATGCCCACCGTCCACGGCATCATGTACTTTGGCATCCGCGGAGCGCCGAGCATGTCCCAAGGGTGTACCAGGACGGCCGCGCCTTCGTGCGCGCAATGCCGCAGAAATTCAAGAATGCCCGGGTCATCGAGATTCTTTTCGCCAACATGGTTTCCGATTTGTACGCCCAAATGCCCGGCCTTCATGCAGCGCGTAAGCTCCGCGCAGGAAGCATCGATGTCTTGCAGCGGAACCTGGCAAAGAGATTTTATTTTGCCGCGGCTGGGACCGCAGAATTCCAGCGCGGCGTCGTTAAACAACCGCGCGCAATCCAAAGCGTCCTTGGGCTCGCGTCCATACGCGAAAAGAACTGGCGTCGCTGAAACGATTTGCAGGTCGATGCCGTCGCGTTCCATATCTTCCAGGCGCACGTTCACATCCCAGCAGGCCGAAGTGATGGCGCGAAACTCTCGATCGCCGACCATGACCATCGCTTTGCCGGGTTCGGTGTGCTTGATCCACGGCCAGTCCGGCGTGCCGAACCGCGCCGCCAAATCTGGCCAGGACTCGGGAAAGAAATGCGTGTGGATGTCGATAGCTTTCATTGGTCCGGGATCAATTACCTTGGAGCGGGTTTGCCGGGATGAACCGTGCCGCAGTTGGGACACACGCGCAATTTCTCGTTGTTATGAAAATTCTCGAATAGTGGCGGCAAGTCCGTGACGATGCTTTTCAGCAGAACTTCCGCGCGGTGCACCAGATGGTGGCACTTGTCGCAGTACCACTCGAACCCGTCTTTGTCACCGGCCGCTCGCGGCATTTCGACCACCATCCCGATTGTTCCGTGGACGTGCCGCTGTGGCGAATGGCGCATGTGCTTCGGCAGCAGAAAAATCTCACCTTCTTTAATAGGTATCTCGATCGGCGGTTTTCCGGGCGTTTCCATCACCCGAATAAAAATGTCGCCTTTCAATTGGTAGAAAAATTCTTCCGTAGGATCGTCATGATAGTCGACTCGCTGGTTCGGCCCGCCCACCACGGTTACGATCATGTCACCGTCGTCCCAAACCTGCGCGTTACCCACCGGCGGCTTCAATTTGTCGCGGTTAGCATCAATCCAGTCCTGAAAATTGAATGCCTTCAGCGATTTGATCGACGGCATGGACGGCTCCTTAGGGCTTCGCCACCGGCTTGTACGCTATAGCTTTCATCTCAATTAAAAGGTGCGGGTGGGGCAGTTGATGGACGGCCACCGTCGTCCTCGTGGGTCCTTCTTCGTCGAAAAATTGCGCGTAGACCTGGTTGTATCCGACGAAATCGTCCATGTTCACCAAATACGTGCAGATTTCGACCACGTCGCGCAGATCCGCGTTCACGCTGGCCAGAATGTCGCGAATATTTTCGATCACCGCGCGAGTTTGCACTCGAATATCGAGCTGCATCCCGCCTGCTTTGTCAGGCTCGGCGCCTTCGATCGAATTGTCCACCCGCCGCGAACTGGTTCCTGACACGAAAAGATAATCTCCGGCCCGCTTCAAATGCGGAAAGCGCCCCCGTGGTGCCGCCTTTCCTGCAACTGTTTTACTTTCGGTAGTCATCGTCGTTAGTCACAACTTAACGCAAATGTTGTTGAGTTCGGAATAAAAATTCAAAGAATGCATTCCGCCTTCGCGACCAATGCCCGATAGTCCTACGCCGCCGAAAGGAGTGCGCAAATCGCGCAGGAACCAGCAGTTCACCCACGTAATCCCCGCCCGTAACCGCTCGGCCACGCCGTGCCCGCGTTTAATGTGGCTGGTCCAAACCGAAGCCGCCAATCCATATCGCGTATCGTTCGCGTTCGCAATCGCCTCACGTTCCGAATCGAAGGGAGCGATGTGGCAGACCGGTCCAAAAATTTCTTCCTTTACGCAGCGGGCCGACTCGGGAAGTCCCGACAAGATCGTCGGTTCGATAAAATAGCCGTTATCGCGAGCATCTCCGAAATGCGGCACGCCGCCCCCCGTGATAATCGTCGCTCCCTCTTTCCGCGCCAGTTCATAGTAGCCAAGAACTTTTTCTCGATGCGCTTTCGAGATAAGTGGTCCGGTCGTCGTCGAGCCATCCGTCGGAGATCCGAGCCGCAACGCCTCAGCTTTGCTCTTCAGCGCCGCAACAAACCGGTCAAATATCGGGCGTTCGACGTAAATTCGTTCCGCGCAAAGACAGACCTGGCCGGTGTTCATGAACACCGCGTCCGCCAGCCCCGCTACCGTTTCTTCAAAATCGCAATCCGCAAAAACAATCGCCGCGTTCTTGCCGCCCAGTTCAAAAGACACCGGTTTCACGGTCTCAGCAACCTTGCGCATGATCGCCGCTCCGGTGCTCGACTCTCCGGTGAACGTAATGGCGTCCACCCCCGGGTGCGCCGTTAGAAACTCGCCTGCCGAATCGCTTCCGAATCCGTGCACCAGGTTGAACACGCCGGTCGGCACGCCTGCCGCGTCCATTACTTCAGCGAGAAGGGACGCGCTCGCCGGAGTTTCCTCCGATGGCTTTACCACCACACAGTTTCCGCAGGCCAATGCCGGAGCGACCTTCCAGGTCAGCAGCAGCAAAGGTAAATTCCACGGTGTGATAATTCCCACCACACCCAGAGGTTTTCGTACCGCATAGTTGAGCGCAACCGACCCGTCGCCCAACTCGGTCCGAAACGATTCCAGCGGAGCGGTCTTAATCAAATCCGCAAACGCGCGAAAATTCGCGGCGCCGCGCGGAATATCCACCTTGGACGCGAGCGACACGGGCTTCCCGGTATCGGTAACTTCCGCCGTAACGAATTCGTCAAACCGCGACTCGATTAGGTCAGCGATTTTCTGAAGGAGCGCCGCACGCTTAGCGATCGAAAACCCACTCCATTCGCCATGCTGGGCCTTTCGCGCGGCTTGCACAGCTTCGTCGACCAAACCTCGGTCTGCTTCGGAAACCTGACCGATGATCGTTCCGTCCGAGGGATTTACGTTCGGAAACTCACGCGGCCCGCGAACGAAGCGTCCGTTTATATAATTTTGAAATAATTTCACTGAGATTTAGACCTGTCCGCCGGAGTTCGATCGCGCCGACGATGGGTGCAGATGTTTCAAGCAGACGGGAAACTGCTCACTACCATATCAAAAATAGTGGCGGCACCCGGTTCTTTCGCACTCGCGGCCGGCCTAGCGCTCAGCGCGATAAAAAGCTGGCTACTGCGTCGTAGTGGCCGGAGGATTTGCTGGAGGCTCCGACGCCACCTGCTTTTGCGAAGGCAATTGTGACGCATCCCAACCGCCACCCAAAGCCTCGACCAGCTGGACGCTAGCGGTCATCTGCTGAATCCGCAGGTTTACCGCCGTCTGCTTGTTGCTGAGCAACGAAGTCTGCGCCGTCAGCACGTTCAGATAAGGATCTATACCCAATTTGTAGCGGTCGGTTGCGACCTTCAAAGCGCGCTCCGCCGAATTTACCGCCGTGTCCTGCTGCTGAATCTCAATCGACAGCAGTCGCAGCGCCGCCAGATTATCCTCAACCTGCTGAAACGCGGTCAACACCGTTTCCCGGTAATTCGCTACCGTGGCATCGTATTGCGCCCGGTACTGTTGCACCGTGCCTTTGCGCAATCCGCCGTCGTAAATCGTTTCGGAAACCGCCGGACCCACCGAAAAGAACCGGCTCGGCCAGGTGAACCAGCTCGTGAACGAATGCGATTCGAAACCCGCCGCCGCGCTCAGCGTCAGCGTCGGATAGTACGCGGAAACGGCCACGCCGATCTGGGCGTTGGCCTGCTCCATCAGCCGCTCGTTCGCGGCGATGTCCGGCCGCCGCTCAAGAAGTTCCGAAGGAATTCCGAACGGAATTGCCGGCGGATTCGATTTCAAAGGCTCCGCCGCAATCGAAAATGACGACGCCGGCTGCCCCACCAGCATCGCAATCGCGTGTTCGTATTGCGCGCGCAGGATGCCCAGGTTGGTGTCCTGCGCCTGGGTGGATTCCAGCTGCGTTTCCGCCTGCGCCACCGACTCGTCGGAATCGATCCCGGTGTCGTAAAGCGCCCGGGTCAGGTTCAGCGATTCTTGATACGCGATGACGGTGGAGTCCAGCAATTGCTTCAGATCATCCTGCCCGCGTAGCTGAAAATAATCCGCAGCCACTTCCGCATGCGCCGTCAGGCGAACGCCTTCGAGGTCCGCTTCACTGGCCTGTGCCGCAGAAGCTTGCGCGCGAACCTGGTTTCGAACCCGGCCCCAGAGGTCAGGCGTCCACGTCGCGTCGAACGGAAAGTCGAAAAGCGATGACGTTCCCGCGCCGGTAGCGGTAGAGGACAATC
>DASWVE010000072.1:0-33526 GCA_036401315.1 Candidatus Acidiferrales bacterium | reverse complement strand
CCGTCATGCCGTTCCTAACAGAGGAGCTATGGCACAAGCTGCCACAGCCAGCAGGAGCACGATCGATCGCGCTCGATCATTTTCCAGATCCGCGCAAGGAATGGGCAGACGGTGCGGCGGTGTCGCAGATGGCGCTGATTCAGGAAATTATTGTGGCGGCGCGCAATATTCGTGCGGAAATAAAGATCGATCAGAAAAAAAAGGTTGTGGCCGAATTTTCGAGCAAGGACGCCGCGGTGCGCAGTTTGGTGGAGCAGAACCTCGAGGCCTTGGGCCGGCTGGCATCGCTCTCCGAGTTGCAAGTTTCTTCCGGAACATTGAGCACCGAAGGCGCTGCGGTTCGATCCACGGCGCAATTCGATCTACGGATCGCGTACGGCGACGCGGTGGACAAGGTCGCAGAATCTGCAAAACTGCAAAAAGAAATCGAGCGGCTGACGAAGGACATCGAGACGAAAAAGGGGCGGCTCGCGGACGAGACTTTTACCAGCAAGGCGCCGGCAAAGGTCGTCGATGATTTCAAGGCGACGCTCGCTGCGCGCGAAGTCGAATATCAAAAGCTCGCCGAGCGGCTCAAGCAGCTTCAATAGTTCCGCCATGCCTAAGCATCGCAATGAGAATCTTCCGGGAATCACCGACCAGCGCATCGACGCTTTGCTGACGCTGCTGGCCGAGAACGCGACGATTGTGGTCAGCGGCGCGCAGGTCGCCAAGGAAATCGGCGTGACGCGGCAGCAGGTCTGGCGCTGGGTGCAAAAGCTGCGCGAGCTTGGGGTGAAGGTGAAAGGCCACACCGCGACCGGTTATCACATCGAGCGGGTGCCAGACATTTTGGCGCCGCAGCTGCTGAGTCACCGGCTGACCGGCACGCCTTTTGCGCGGCGCGTCTATCACTTCTTCAAAATTGATTCGACGAATACCGTGGCGATGAATTTGGGCGAAGCTGGGGAGCCTCACGGCGCGGTGGTACTGGCCGAAGAGCAGACCGCGGGCCGCGGACGCGCTGGACGAAAATGGATCTCGGAGAAATCGGCGGGGATTCATTGCAGCGTTTTGGTGCGGCCGCAAATTCCTCCGGCGCATGCGCCGCTGCTGACGCTGGTGGCGGGGCTTGCGGTGCGCGATACGGTGGCCGAGGAACTTGGCTCGGTGCCGGATATTCGCTGGCCCAACGATATTTTGGTGCACGGGCGAAAATTCTCCGGCGTTTTAACCGAAATGCACGCGGAGCCGGACCGGATGCATTATGCGGTGATCGGCATCGGGATCAACGTGAACCAGACAAAAATGCCGGCGGAGCTGGCCGGAATCGCGACTTCTTTGCGAATGGAAACGGGTCGATCGCATTCGCGGCTGGAAGTATTGATTCGATTGCTGCGGCACCTGGACCGCTACTACAATCTGTTTCTCAACGAAGGCTCGGGGCCAATTTTGCGGCGGTTCGCGGAAGTTTCGAGTTACTTCCAGGGAAAGCGAGTGAAAATTACGACCTCAATCGAAAGCTTTACTGGCACAACCGCGGGACTTGAGCCCAGCGGCGTGCTGCGGGTGATGCGGGACGATGGCGGCGGGCTGGAATTGATTCTTTCGGGCGACGTGGCGGAGGCCAGGTGATGCTACTGACGCTGGACGTGGGCAACACCAACACGGTGCTCGGCGTATTTCGCGGCAAGGAGCTGGTGGCGAACTGGCGGCTCTCGACGGCGCGCGAGCAGACGGTCGACGAATATGGAATTCTGACGCGCGATCTTTTTACCCTGGCGCAACTCGAGCCGCGCGAAATTGGCGGCGTGATTATCAGTTCGGTGGTTCCGCAGCTGAATTCAATCCTGGCCGGCATGGCGGATCGATATTTCGGCAGAAAAGCGCTGTTTGTCGAGCCGGGCGTCAAAACCGGCATGCCGGTTCAATATGACAATCCGGCGGAAGTGGGTGCGGATCGCATCGTGAACAGCGTAGCCGCTTTTGAAAAGTATGGCGGGCCGTGCATCGTGGTGGATTTTGGCACGGCGATTAATTTTGATGCGGTGTCGGAGCGGGGCGAATACATGGGCGGCGTGCTGGCGCCAGGGATTGGTATTTCGGCTGATGCGCTGTTCGCGCGGGCGGCGCGGTTGTTCCGTGTGGAAATCAAGGATCCCGGAAAAATTATCGGTACGAATACCGCGGCTTCGATGCAGGCCGGACTTTTTTATGGATATACCGACATGGTCGACGGAATTTTGACGCGGATGAAAAAAGTCATGGGCGAAGCGACCAAGGTGATTGCCACCGGCGGGCAGGCGGCGCTGATCGGAGCGGGATCGAAACACATCGAAACGGTGGACGAGTTTTTGACACTGGAAGGCTTGCGTTTGATTTGGGAACGCAATCAGACGCCGGCGCACGGCGATTCCGCGAAAAAACCGGCTCCGGCGCCAAAGAAACGCTAATCGCTCGAGTCTCTTTAACATCACTCTGATCGGCCTTCATGGATACATTCAATTATTTCAATTATTTTACGGAGATTGAGGAGTATTTCTGGCGGAAGCGCGGGGCGCACTTGCTCGTTTCGCCTCTCGATTGGGCGATTCTTGAAACCTGGCAGAAGGCTGAGATTCCCGTGACCGTGGTGCAAAAAGGAATCGACCGGGCGTTTGAAAGCTGGGAACGTTCGCGGCGCGCGGCGGGCGGCAGGCAGATGAAGAGCCTGGCCTATTGCGTCGATGCCGTGCTCGACGCTGCAACGGAAGCGCAGGCAGCGGCCGCTGGATCTGGACCGGAGATTCCGTCTTCAAGGTCGAATGCTGAGCCGTTTACGCGCGAAGAACTGAAGCGGTATTTTGAACGCAACGGGAAGCGGTTGCGCAGCGCGGCCGAAAAGAGCAAAACACCGGACGCCGCACGCAGTGCCGATCTCAGCGCGCGATTTAGGGAAGCCGCCCAGAAACTCGAGGAATATCTGCCATTGCTGGATGTTTCCGGCCTGCTGGATTTGGAAGATCTTGAGCGAAGGCTGACGATTCTCGAAGAAAAACTCGCCGCCGCGCTTTTTGCAAATGCTGACGAAGAGGTCCTGCTCAATCTGCGACGCGAAATGGATCGTTCACTGGCACCTTACCGGCGTAAGATGTCCGCGGAGCAGCTGGCGCAGCTCGAACGACAATATCTGCAAAAACGGCTCTTCGAACATTTCGAAATTCCGCGCCTGAGTCTTTTCTATCTCACATAGGAGTTCTCTTTTCGATTTTCGTCCGGCTTGCTGCTGGACCGAAGTCGCATCACACCCATGATCGACGTAACCATTGAAAAACTGATCTACGGCGGAGAAGGACTCGCCCACCACGAAGGCTCGACCGTCTTCGTTCCTTTTGTGCTGCCCGGTGAAGTGGCCGGCATTTCGCCTGTGGAGCAAAAGAAGAAATTTATTCGGGCGCGGCTCGATAAAGTCGTAACGGCTTCGCCGGAAAGAATCGCAGCGAAGTGCCCGCATTTTGGTACCTGTGGTGGATGCGATTACCAGCACATTCCGTACGAGCCACAACTCGAGTTCAAGAAAAACATTCTGCGTGAGACTTTGCGGCGCATCGGACGCATCGACTGGACCGGCGAGATCGTCGGTCACGCTTCGCCGCCGTGGGCCTATCGGAATCGCGCGCAATGGAAAGTCCGGCCACTGGATGCATCGCCGGACGCTGAAGCGGGACCGGAAGGAAAGGTGCCGCTCGGAATCGGATACTTCAAAGCGAACACGACGGCTTTGTGCGCGGTGGAAACCTGCGAAATTATTTCCCCGCTGTTGCTGAAAACATTGCTGGCCCTGCGCGCGGCGCTTGCTGCGGGAGAACTGCCGCGCGGTTTGCGCGAAATTGAAGCCTTCGTGAACGCGAGCGATTCGCAACTCCTGCTGACGGCAACCTTCTCCGGATTTCCATCGCGCGCAGCCGAACACGCGCAAACTTTTCGACGGATTGCGCCGGAGATCACCAGCCTGCTGTTTCACGATCCCGCGCGGGATCGAATGGAATTGTATGGGCCGGGATACATTGAATATGAAGCAGCCGGGACGGCCTATCGCGTCGGACACTTTTCGTTTTTTCAGGTGAATAAATTTCTGGCGGAAACTCTGGCTAACGAAGTCGTGGGACGCGAAGAAGGCGGGCGAATGGCGCTCGACCTTTTCGCCGGCGTCGGCCTATTTTCGATTCCACTGGCGGCGAAATTCGAAAAAGTGTTGTCGATCGAATCGAACCCGGCGGCCACGCGAGACATGGAATCGAACGTGCGCGGCAAGGGCGCGATTGAAGTGCGCACCGCAGATGTTGACCGGTTCATGGCACGCAGCAAGGAACGCCCTGATTTAGTGGTGCTGGACCCGCCGCGCGCCGGAATGACTCCGGAGGCGATGCAGCGGCTGGCCAGGATGGCGCCGGGACGAATCACCTACGTCTCGTGCGAGCCGCCCACGCTGGCTCGCGACCTTGCCATTCTAATTGCCGCTGGGTATAGTTGCACAGAAGTGCACGTAATCGACCTATTCCCTCAGACGTTTCACATGGAGACCATCGTTCGGCTTCGGCGAGGTCGATGAAGCTTCCGGCAGTCTGGATCTTCGCGGCATTTGCTTCGGGCGTCGGCATCGCTATGCGGTGGCCGGCGTCGCCAAAGGTGTGGATCGCTGCCGCGGTTCTGGCGATCGCCTGCGGAGCGGTGCTGCTGTGGCGTGGCCACGCAACTCCCGCCTGGACCTGTGCCTTATTGGCGTGGGCATCGCTCGGCGGCTTCGCTGGTCACGTCGAACGGCTGGCCGTTCCCCACAATCAAATCACCCGCGTGCTCAGCGAAAAACAGGTCGATCTAGCGACGCCGTACCGATGGCGCGGGCGTTTGCGCGACGATCCGATGACACTGCCCTGGGGCCAGCGATTTGAAATCGACCTGGAGCAAGTGGAAATCGCCGGAGAGACGGCGCCGGTCCACGGTGGCCTGCGTCTGAACTTTTATTCGGGAACGAGGGCTGCCGAGCCGCCCACCGGGCTGCGCGCCGGCGACCGCGTCGAGGCTCTGGCGAAAGCCAAGCCGCCGCGAAATTTTCTGGATCCCGGAGCGATCGATTTACGCGGAATTCTGGCGCGGCAACATGTGGATTTGATTGGAAGCTTGCGGAGCGGCGAACTGCTGCAGCTCATCGACCGGCCGCCTCCGACGGTTTCGCAGCGCTTGGCGCGGGCTCGCGGAATTTTGCTGGCGCGGCTCGATGCGCTGTTCGTTGAGCAGCCGGAACGCGGCGCCATCCTGCGCGCGATGCTACTAGGCGACCGCAGCTTCGTGGATTCGGATGTCGTGCAGGCCTTTCAGAAGACGGCGTCGTATCACGTTCTGGTGATCGCGGGTTTGCATGTGGGCGCGCTGGTCGTATTTTTTTTGTGGATTGGGAAGCGCGTGCGGCTGCCGCCGATGGCGTCGGGACTCTTGATTTGCCTGGCGTTAGCTGGGTACGTAGGAATCGTGCAGGACCGGCCTCCGATTTTGCGCGCGGCGCTGATGGCGGCGCTGTTTCTGCTGGCTCGGCCTTTGTTCCGCCGCGTGGACCTGCTGAATACCATCGCGATTGCCGGCCTGATTTTTCTGATGCTTCGGCCATCCATCCTGCTCGATTCCAGCTTCCAGCTTTCGTTTCTGGCCGCGGCGGTAATTGCGGCGGTCGCCATCCCCTGGATGGAGCGAAGCAGTGTTCCCTACCGCCGAGGCCTGAATCATCTAGGTGATGTGACCCGCGATGCGGGCCATCCGCCGAAAATCGCGCAGTTTCGCATCGAGTTGCGGGCTGCGGCTCAATGGATGGGCAAGCGGTTGTCGCATTCGCTGGCTGGGCGAATGAATCGAGTCTTGTCTTTGCCGATTCGCGCTGGTCCGCGGCTTTGGGAAATTATTCTGTTGTCTACTGTGATTCAGGTTGGAATGCTGCCGTTGTTGGCGCGGGATTTCCACCGCGTCAGCCTCGCAGGACCCGTGAGCAATTTGTTTGCGGTGATTTTGACCGGGATCATCGTGCCGCTGGGATTTCTGGCGCTGGCGTTTACCTTCGTCTGGATGCGAGCGGCGGTCATATTAGCGAAGAGTCTGAGCTTCTGCGTGGGACTGCTGCTGACGACAATTCAATGGTTTGCGCATTGGCCGCGGCTGACGTACCGAATCCCGGGGTCGCCGCTGGGGCTGGTCGTTTTGTTTTTTATTGTGTTCGCGGCTCTCGCTGCGGTGGCGCGAGCCGTCGCGCTTCGTCGATCGGCACACAGCACTCAACGTCGACTTCTTGAGCCGATTCGCTTGGCCGAATGGGCAGCGGGTTTGGCGGTAACGGCACTGGCCATCGTAATCGCGGTCTTTCCCTTCGCGCCGCAATTGAATCACGGAAAATTCGAGGTGGATGTTCTGGATGTCGGCCAGGGCGATTCAATTTTCGCGGTATCTCCCATGGGCCGGACGATGTTGATCGATGGCGGCGGCCAGGCTGGGGCCGAAGCGATCAGCGGAGCGCGGTCCGGACCGGATATCGGCGAGGATGTGGTTTCGCCCTATCTCTGGTCGCGCGGCATCAAGAAGCTTGACGTGGTCGCGCTTACGCACGCGCATCACGATCACCTGGATGGACTGCACGCGGTGCTGGCGAATTTTCGGGTTTCGGAACTTTGGATTGGGCGGGACGAGGAGACTCCCGCGTTCTTGCAGCTTCTGGCTGAGGCGCGGGCGCGAGGGACAAAAATTGTGCAGCGGGTGCAAAACGACCGGTTCGATTGGGACGGCGTACAGGGGCGCGTGCTGTGGCCAGCGGACATCAGCGCAGTGACGAAGCCTTCGAACGACGATTCGCTGGTGATGACGCTCGATGACGGAGTGATCAATTTTCTGCTGCCCGGCGACATCGAGAAAAAAGTGGAGAATGAACTGGTGGCGGAGGATGCGCCCCTCAAGGCGGACTTCCTGAAAGTTCCGCACCACGGCAGCAAGACTTCGTCCACCGACGCGTTCGTGGCGGCCGTGGCCCCGAAAATTGCAGTGGTTTCGGTGGGTGAGGGCAACCAGTTCGGGCATCCGGTGGAAAGTGTGGTGGAACGCTATGCGGCTACGGGAGTCCGATTCTTGAGAACCGATCGCGATGGAGAAGTCACGGCGCTCAGCGATGGGAAAGATCTGAGTGTCCGCACATTCGCGGAGGCTCCGCAGCAGTGAAATCTACCACGCTGCGACGGCGGCGGTACTAATTTTGGTCAGGAAGTTCCTGCGATTCCTGCTCAAGAATGGCGTCGCTCTTGGTGTATTCGGAGATAATTTTTCGCGCCTCATCGACCTGCGATTCCAGAACGAAGATTTCGGTGCCGTGCGGTCCTTCGGGGTTTTCGGGAATGGGAAAGGGATCCGAAGAGACCGAGCCCGGCGATTCGATTCCTGCGCTTTGCAACAGGCCGCGAATCACGAGCGCCTCGGTGGCGTTATCGGCGACGTGGGCGACTACCAGCGCCTCTTCTACGTGATCGTCACTCATCGAAATCCTCCCAAGAAATCCCGGACAATATCGCCCGTATTTCGGCGGAAGTCCATACTTGAGATGCGGTACTTAGGGAAGGCAGCCGTTCAGATTCCGTAACGGCGTTTGCCCCACATGCGCAAGCACAAGACGCCTAAGGCCGCGATCGTTCCGATCAGCGCGCGATACTCTCGATTCCGAAGATATTGGTCCCACGAAAACTGTTGCTCCGGGTCGGGCGGCGCGGGGTTGGTTCCGGGCCAGAAATTGGGGAAAAACAGCGGAACGCTGTGCGCATAAGCATCGAAGGCCACGCCGAATCGAATTAGAAGGTCGGATTCTTCGTTTTTCATGACGGCGTAGTAGAAAACGGCGAAATAAATCACGACCAAACCGCCGGCCAACCAGGAGTGACCGGCGACGGCGAATCCGACGGCCAGAAATGCGCTGCCGAGATAGAGAGGATTTCGCGTGCGGGCGTAGGGACCGGTCGTGGCCAGCTCGCGATCTTTGCGCAGGTAACCAGCCGCGATCGCCCGAATCAGCAGCCCGATGCCCGCCAATGCTGCGCCCATGGCAATCCAGCGCGTGGTGGGCGAGGCGAGCAACAAATACAGCACGGCGACTGGATACCCTAAGCGCACGCGCCAGCGCATCCAGAATTTTCTGGGCTGATTTAGGACGGTTCCGGTCAATTCTTGGTCCCCAGGATTTGTTGAACAGCTTCGGCAACTTCTGCAACCGTGATCGCCAGCATCGCAGGAGAGTAAGACGCGCCGCGTTGGTAAGTTGTTGCACTCAAGCGCGGATTTCGGACGATGATACTTTTTTGTGACGGGTCGACGATGTACGGACCGTTTCTTGCTGGATCCGTCGGCCCGAACAGGCCGACTACGGGCGCTTTGAGGGCAGCAGCTAGATGCAGGGGCCCTGTATCGGCGGAAACAACAAACTGAGCGCGCTGCAACAGCGCCATGAGCGGACCAAGATCCAGCGGGACAGCGACCGGCGCGGAATTCCCGGCCGCAGCGATGACAGCTTGCGCAAGATCATCTTCGCCTGGGCCGTAGCTCACCACGCCTCGGAGTCCGAACTGTTCGAAAATTTTGCGATGCAGTTCGCCATAGCGTTCCGCCGGCCAACACTTCGAACCCCAGCCTCCGCCCGGGTTCAACACAAAAAAATCGGTAACATTTCGGCGGGCGAGTTCGGCCGAGATCAGCGCTTCATCTTCTGGCCGAACCACGATAGGAAATCTCGGAGGCAAACGCCTCGCGCCGGCAGCTTCTGCCAGAGTTAAATTATGCTCAACTTTGTGCGCGCCTCGGGGATTCAGGCGGTCGGTGTAAAACCAGGATGCAAATCCTTCCCTCGCGTAAGTTCGCCGGAATCCGATACGGCGTGGCGCTCCTGACGCGAAGGCCAGCAACGAAGATTTGTACAGGCCCTGGAAATCGATCGCACACGTATACTTCGCGGCTCGCAGTTGCTGGACTGCGGCGCCCAGCCCATCTGCGGTTTTGCGATCGACCTTGACGATGGTATTCAGGTCTGGATTTCCTTCGAGCAGACGAACCCACTTCGGTTCCACGGCCCAATCAATTCGCGATTCAGGAAAAGTGTCGCGCAGCGCGGATGCGGCCGGCAACGCGTGGACAATATCACCCAACGACCCCAGGCGCAGAAGAAGAAAACGCTGGTCATTCACCGCGGGCATCGGTGGGCGGGCGCAAGCGGGCCAGCAGATCGCGAGTGGAATGATTCTTAGGATCGCCGACGATAGCGACACGAATGCCTAGCAGTGCCGCCATTTCGCGCTCCGGAACAGTATCGGGTGTGTAGTCCGTTCCCTTGGCATGGACATCAGGCTGGAATTCGCGCAGCAGCGGATTCACATCGAGCTCATCGAAAATCACCACGTAATCGACAGATTTCAGCGCGGCCACCAGAGATGCGCGGGCGCGCTCGGTGAGGATCGGACGGCCTTCACCTTTTAATTTGCGCGTGCCGGCGTCGGAGTTAATGCCAACGACGAGCAAGTCGCCTTCGGCCCGCGCCGCCTGCAAATAACGAACGTGCCCGACGTGGAGCAAATCGAACACTCCATTAGCGAAGACGATTTTGCGGCCAGAATGGCGGTGCTCTTCGATGATGCCGTGCAGCCCTTCGCGTGAAACAATTTTTTCGCGGGTGTCCATTTCCGGTTAGGGGCGATCCGTGGTGGCGTCCTGCCGCAGCGCACTTTCGATTTCGGCGCGGGTTACGGTGGCGGTGCGCCGTTTCATTACTACGATGCCGCCGGCGTAATTCGCCAGCTGCGCGGCTTCGAGGTAGGTCGCTCCCGCCGCAACCGCGAGCGTGAAGACGGCGATGACGGTATCGCCCGCGCCGGTAACATCGACCGGAGCATCCGAGCCGTGAATAGGAATGTGGCGCGTGGGATGATTGGGTTCGAACAGGGCCATGCCATCTTTCCCGCGCGTAACCAGGAGCGCTTCGAGGCTGAGGTCGCGCCGCGCGCGCTGGCCCAGATCGTCCAGCTTTCCGACGTCGTTTCCAACCTGCGCGTGATAGGCGGCTTCGATTTCCGGTTCGTTCGGCGTCGCAGCAGTGACTCCGGCGTTGCGGTATTCCAGCAGACGATAGCGCGAATCGAGCATCACGCGCTTGGTGTGCAATCCGCGAACGAGCGAAGGAGAGGCCGCGCCTAGGCCGTAATCCGAAATCAGCACAGCCGCGGCGCCGCGTGACGATTTATGGGCGTTATCGGCGATCCGGGCCTGAAGGCTCGCCGGAACTTCGGTCTCGGGTTCGCGGTCGACGCGCAGCACCTGCTGTTCGGTGGTGTGGGTCCAGCCGGCCAGATAGCGGGTCTTGGTGGTCGTGGTCCATTGAGGAGACTGCAGTATTCGCGAAACGCTTACGCCCTTCGCGCGAAAATACTCGAGCAGTTTAGCGCCACCTGCGTCGGTGCCCACGACTCCCACGGGGAGCACCCGAGCGCCGAGGGCAGCGAGATTATTTACGGCGTTCGCGGCGCCTCCTGGATACGCTTCCGCTTTGCGATGGCGCAGGATCAAGACTGGGGCTTCGCGTGAGATGCGGGAGATTTCTCCGGAAACAAATTCGTCGAGGACAAAGTCGCCGACCACGCAAATCGTCTGCTGCGAAAAACCGGCAACAAGATCCAGCAAGCGGCTAATATCGACGCTGGAATCGGGTTGAATTCGACCTAACGCCCGCGACCCGGACGCGACGCTTCGACCGGCATCGAGCGCTGTTGCAGGTTTCTGGTGGTTGCCCTTCTTGGCCTTCAACTGGTCTCCCAAAACTTCGTTCGCCGATCTTCGATTGAGCGTCTCCGGCGCAAGCTACCACACCCGCCAGGCCGCGGCAATCCGCTGGGACATCCGTGTTGCGCGGCGCTCAAGTTTTCTGTTTTCGCTGCTTCGCGATCGAATTTATTTGATGCCAGAACTCGTCTTCGCGCTGGATACCCAAAGAGATGGTGACGCAAACCAGCGGAAGATTTCCGCGGAACGAAGCGTTTAAATTATATAAATCTTTCTCAGTACAAACCAGAACCGAGGCTCCGCAGGCGGCAGCTTCGGAATAAATTCGAGCGGCATCGCGGCCGGTATACCGATGATGATCCGGGAAAAATCGGTGGCCGACGATTGCGGCTCCGGAATCGCGCAGCGTCGCGAGGAACCCTTGCGGATTGCCGATGCCGCAGAACGCAAAAGCTTTGACACCTTTGAGGTCGAAACTTCGATCCGTGATTTGATTGTCCAACATGGACCGGATGGATTCGATTTTCGGCTGCGCATAAAAAATGGCGGCTTGGGAATTGCGGCGAATCACAGTCTCGATTGCCGGAGAATTGCTGGTTCGATTAATGACAACGAGGTCGGCGCGACCGAGGGCGCTCAGCGGTTCGCGAAGGCGGCCTGCGGGGAGCAGGTGCCCGCCGCCAAATGGATTCAGCGCGTCGATTAGGACAATGTCAACGTTACGCGCCAGTTGCAGGTGCTGGAAGCCGTCATCGAGCACAAAGTGATCGATGTCCTGGGAGGCGAGCTGTTGTCCTTTTTCAAATCGATTCGCGCCGATTCCAACACTAACGTAATCTCCGAGGCGTTGCTTGAGAAGTCGCACCTCATCGCTGGTGGTGAGATCGCCGGTGTGATTTTGTGCGGGGGCGACCGCTTTGCCTCGATAGCCACGAGTTAGGATTCCAACTTTTTCCCCCTCATCGAGCCATTTTTGGGCAATCCACAACACCAGCGGCGTTTTTCCAGTGCCGCCTACGGTCAAATTGCCGACACTGACGACGATTCCATTCAGACTGCGAGGTTTCCGCCATCCAGCACGGTACGCACGAGCCTTCAAACTGGCCGCGGCACCGTACAGTAGCGACGCTGGCCATAGAATCGCTTCGGTGAATTTCACTGGCGCGTCGCCTTTGAGATCCCCGTCGACGTCCCGTCGATGAAGGGTGCGACCCGTTCGATGGTCCGCTGGGCGGCTCCGCGATTACGTTCGGCGATCGAACGCGCGGCAGCTCCGATTTGCGCGCGCTGCGGCTGATTTTCGATGAGCTGGACCCAAACCTTGGCCAAACTTTCCGCGGACTGGACCTGCACCCCGGCATGCCCATCCAGGAATTGATCGGCCATATCCTGAAAGTTTTCCATCGAGGGACCGAATATGGGCGGCTGGCCGAACGAGGCCGGTTCAAGAATATTATGGCCGCCGGAGGGTACGAGTGAGCCACCGACAAAAGTTGCGTCGGCGAGCGAATAGAGGCCCGCCAGATCGCCGATCGAGTCGAGGAGTAAGACGTCTGCTTCATCGTCGAGGGGCTGCGCGAGATTGATGAGTGATCGCCGAATCACCTTCCAGCCACCTTCGGCCGAAAGTGCGGCCGCCGCGTCAAACCGGTTCGGCTTTCGAGGAGCCAGAATCAGAAGTGTTCGGCGCCAGTGGCGCTGGACTCGATCGTAGGCGGCGATGATGGCTTCTTCTTCACCTTCGACGACGCTTCCCGCGACGATCACGGGCCAGCGTTCTTGTTTTCGAATTTCCTCTCCAAGCCATGCGGCGAATGCGTTGATCGGCGGCGGTTCTGCGTCATATTTCAGATTGCCGAGAATTTCCATGCGCTGCTCGGGGGCACCCATGGCCCGAAGTCGAACCGCATCATCCGAAGTCTGCGGTAAAAAAAGAGCTGCGTCTTCGAGCGTCTCAGCGAAGAACGGTCCGATCAGGAATTCACATTTCTTAAACCGCGCGAACGATTTTTCCGAGATGCGCGCGTTGGCGAAAATTACCGGAACGCCCTCGCGTTTCGCTTCGCGCAGGAAATTCGGCCAAATTTCGGTTTCCATGACAATCACCGCGGCGGGACGGATGATGCGAAGCGAGCGGCGCACGGGTACGACCCAATCGATTGGAAAATAGAAGATGCCGTCGACGTTCTTCAATCGTTCTCGTGCCAGGCGTTGACCCGTCTCCGTGGTCGTGGAGACAAAAATGGATCGACCGGGAAATCGTAGTTTCAGCCCGTCAATCAGCGGCTTGGCTGCTAGAACCTCTCCTACCGAGACCGCATGAATCCAAATCGGGCCTGCGGCCGTGGATTTTGCAGCATCGGCTTGAATCTCGGGTGATAAGCGTCCAAGCCGCTCCCGAAAAGCTTGAGCTGATTCTCCGCGCCGCCAGCCGCGCAGGGCGTAGTAGGGCGCGAGGAAAACCATCGCGGCCGCCGTGAGTATGCGATAGAAAAAATACATTCAGGAAGGCGGAGACCAGCCAAGCCGCTAGGCTCCGCGCAAAACCGGTATTATAGTGGCACCGGTTTGAGACGCGCACAACTTCCCTGGCGGGACTGGCATCGCAAGTCAACATGATGAGAATTCGCCCAACACTTTCGACCATCGCGACGGCGCTTATCGTTTTCGTCTGCATGACCGCAGGCGCGCTCGTGGGGCTTTCTAAGGCTGCGGATCCGCATGGTCCAGCGCAGGCGGCGAAGGTGCTGCCGCACGATACTCACGACGGCCTGACGATCCAGGCCGATCCGTATACCGATAAGGTTCGTTGCAAGGACAAATTCGGCAAAGCCGATCCTTATCCGGTGGGAATTCTGCCGGTCGAAGTTACGCTCCGCAACGACAGCCCCAACCTGATTCGTGTGGACATCAATACGATCCAGTTGCAAGTGATCCTGCGCAGCGGGGGGCATCAAGACCTGGATTGGCTGGCGGCCGAGGATGTTGCCGCATTGATCGCGCACCCAGCTGGAGCTGGCGCGCCATCGCGTCCGAAGATCGCTGGGCTTCCGATTCCTAGCGGAGATAAGAAAGTCGACAAGCTCGCCGAGATCCTGAAACCGCTGACGCTTGATGCGGATACGATCGCGCCCAAAGGCTCCGTTCATGGCTTCGTGTATTTCAACGTGAACCATGACGTGACTCTTTCAGACAGCGCAGTGCTTTACGTCCCCGACGCCGTGATCCTTCCCAGCAAGAAAGTCTTGATGTTTTTTGAAGTTGCCCTCGGCCCATCGGACCGAAAATAACCAGGCCAAAATGTCCGGGCTTAAGAGCTCTAAGGCGGCAAAGTTGAGCCTTCCTTTCTTGACCTGAGCCTCAATTCCTGATAAAAACAACGATTCTGTCCTGGTACTTTTCGCAATATGTCAGGCGGGCTCCCAACCTAAGGAGTCTTTATCCGGAGGAATGAATGTCGGTAGACGTTTGGGCTTACATGTGCGCAAATTCGCGAATCGTGGTGACCAACTAATGCAAAACGCAATTCTCAGTTCCCTTTCCAAGCTCGGCGGGCCTTGTTTGAGGTTAGCAGCCGGAACATCGGCGATGCTGACGTTCGCCGCAGCGACATTCGCGCAACAGCCTGCGCCGGAGTCGGTTGGCGGTGAAGCCAACCTGAAATTACCCGATCTCTCATCGGTGACCTTCCTGAACGGGATCGACGGCCACAAGCTACTTCTGTTCGGAATTGTGTTTTGCATTTTTGGGCTGATCTTTGGACTGACGATCTACTCGCGCCTTAAAAACCTGCCGGTGCATCGCTCGATGCTGGAAATCTCCGATTTGATTTATGAGACGTGCAAGACGTACTTGATCACGCAGGGCAAGTTCCTGATGCTGCTGGAAGCATTCATCGCGGTGGTGATCGTGCTTTACTTCGGAATGCTGCTGCACTACGAAGCCTTCCGCGTAATCATCATTCTCGCCTTCAGCCTCTTGGGCATCGCCGGAAGCTTTGGCGTGGCCTGGTTCGGCATTCGCGTGAATACGTTTGCGAATTCGCGAACGGCGTTCGCCGGTTTGCGTGGCAAGCCCTTCCCGATTTACCAGATTCCGCTGCAGGCGGGCATGAGCATCGGCATGATGCTGATCAGCGTCGAGTTACTCATGATGCTGCTGATTTTGCTTTTTGTGCCGGGCGATTATGCCGGCCCATGCTTCATTGGATTCGCGATCGGCGAATCGCTTGGTGCGGCGGCACTGCGCATCGCTGGCGGAATTTTCACCAAGATCGCGGACATCGGTTCGGACCTGATGAAGATTGTATTCAAGATTAAAGAAGACGATGCGCGCAATCCGGGAGTAATCGCGGACTGCACCGGCGACAATGCCGGCGATTCCGTGGGCCCCAGCGCCGACGGCTTCGAGACTTACGGCGTCACGGGCGTGGCGCTGATCACTTTCATTCTGCTGGGCGTGAAGAGTCCGACGGTGCAAGTGCAGTTGCTGGTCTGGCTGTTCGTGATGCGTATTGCGATGCTGGTAGCCAGCGCTGCGGCGTATTTCATCAACGATTTCATCGCCAAGGCTCGATTCGGGAACGCGGACAAGATGAATTTTGAATCGCCGCTGACTTCGCTGGTGTGGATCACGTCCTTCATTTCGATCGCGATGACCTACTTGATTTCCGCTTACATCATCCCGACGCTGAACGGCGATTCCACGCAGTGGTGGAAATTGGCAACGATCATCTCCTGTGGAACGCTCGCGGGAGCGGTGATTCCCGAGCTGGTGAAGGCGTTCACCTCGACCGAATCGCGGCATGTGCGCGAAGTAGTGGCGTCGGCAGAAGAAGGCGGGGCGTCACTCGGCATTCTTTCCGGATTCGTGGCCGGAAACTTCTCGGCTTATTACATCGGACTCGCGATGGTGGCGCTGATGTCGGTCAGCTACCTGGTCAGTTTGCAGGGACTGAGTCTACTGATGATTGCAGCTCCAGTTTTCGCGTTTGGCCTGGTGGCGTTCGGCTTTTTGGGCATGGGCCCGGTAACGATCGCCGTCGATTCCTACGGTCCGGTCACGGACAATGCGCAGTCGGTTTATGAATTGTCCTTGATCGAACAGGTTCCGAACATCAAACAGGAACTGCTGAAAGACTTCAAGATTGACGCAAATTTCGAGCGCGCTAAGGAATTGCTGGAAGAAAACGACGGTGCGGGCAATACGTTTAAAGCGACGGCAAAGCCGGTTCTGATCGGGACGGCCGTGGTCGGAGCCACCACGATGATTTTTTCCATCATCATGGCGTTGACCAACGGCATCACCGAGAACGTCGACAAATTGTCGTTGCTGCACGCGCCATTCTTCCTAGGGTTAATCACTGGCGGGGCGATGATTTACTGGTTTACCGGTGCTTCCACCCAAGCCGTGACCACTGGCGCTTATCGCGCGGTTGAATTCATCAAAGCCAACATCAAACTTGACGGCGTGGTGAAAGCTTCCGTGGAAGACAGCAAGAAAGTGGTGGCGATCTGCACGAAGTACGCGCAGAAAGGCATGCTGAACATTTTCATCGCGGTGTTCTTTGGAACTCTGGCCTTTGCGTTCGTGGAGCCGTTCTTCTTTATCGGCTACCTGATTTCCATCGCGATTTTCGGCTTGTACCAGGCTATTTTCATGGCCAATGCCGGCGGCGCATGGGATAACGCGAAGAAAATTGTCGAAACGGAGATGAAGCAGAAAAACACTCCGCTGCACGATGCGACCGTGATTGGCGACACCGTCGGCGATCCGTTCAAGGACACATCGTCGGTTGCGCTGAATCCGGTGATCAAGTTCACCACGCTGTTTGGATTGCTGGCGGTCGAACTGGCGGTGAGCCTGACGCACGATCGAGGAGAGAACGTTACGCATATTCTGGCAGCCGCGTTCTTCGCCGTTTCTTTCTTCTTCGTCTATCGTTCGTTCTACGGGATGCGAATCAAGGGTTCCGAGTAGCTGCATTCGAACAGTCTTTCGCATAAAGCAAAAAGGGAGGGCATTTGCCCTCCCTTTTTGTTTTAGAGTGCGACGAAGGTTCAGACAACGACGATCGCGAACGATTACAATCAGGCCTTGATCATTCCCAGATACTGCTTCGGATCGTTCGCAAAGCCCGGAAAAACGCCGGCCAACGCGCGATCCCCCAGGTGCTTGGTAATTATTTCGCCGAGCACGCTGCGATAGTCGGTGGTAACGGCCAGATCGCGACCTTGGTTCAATTGATCCTCATTCAGGCCCGGCCATTTGGTGTAGACGCGGCCACCACGAACGCCTCCACCCATGACAAACATGCAGTTGGCGTGGCCGTGATCGGTGCCGCGATTGCCATTTTCGTGTGCGGTGCGCCCGAATTCCGACATGCTGACGAAAACTACGTCTTCCATGCGGTCGCCCATATCGGTGTGAAACGCCGCGATTCCCTGCCCTAAATCTCTCAACAAATTTGCGAGCTGGCCCTGGACTCCGCCCTCGTTGACGTGATTGTCCCAGCCGCCGCTGTCTAGAAACGCGACTTCTAGGCCGACATCGGCTTTGAAGAGTTCCGCGATTTCTTGCAGGCTTTGGCCGAACCGGCTTTTCGGATATTGAGCGTCATTTTCGGGCTGATACGAATCGGGATTGATCTTCTTCAATTGATCGATAGCTTCGAACGTTTCGGTGCCGACTCCGCGCATCGCATGATCGACGGTTTGGGAGTACATAGTCTCGAAGCCGCCTTCGGCAGTTTGCGGCGGACCATACATTTTGAATTGTTTGAGATCTGAAATCGCCACGGCCGGAACGCTGCCTTGCAAGGTGCGCGGCAGGTAAGGACCGAACGCCACTGCGCGAAACGGCGACGGTTTATCTTCCGGCATGCTTTGCAGCGCGCGATTCAGCCAGCCATTGTCGGTGGCTTTCAATCCCGGAGTTCCCGACTCCATATAATCCTGCGCGTCGAAATGGGAGCGAGTGGGATCGGGCGAGCCGACGGCCTGCACGATGGCCAACTGGTTGTTGCGAAACAAGGGCAGGACGGGTTGCAGGCTGGGATGCAGTCCAAAAAAACCATCGAGATCGAGCGCCGCTTCGGAACCGCCTTGCTTCGGCTGCGGAATGGCTATCGTCGGGCGCATCCGATAATAGTTCGGCTCGCCAAATGGGACCACGACGTTCAGTCCGTCCATGGCTCCGCGCTGAAACAGCACGACCATCTTCTTTTTTACCGGCCCGGTTGTCGCGGCCACGGCTCGCTGCAAGAAGGAAGGCAGCGCGGCCATCCCAACCATCGCGATGCCGCCGCTTTTCAGAAAATAGCGTCTGGAAATCTTCACGACACTCCTCCAACCCGCGAACTAAAACTCAAATTCAGCGCCGCTGAAATTCGGGCGTGCCCAGCACCAAGCCAACGATCAGGCCCTGGTTTACTTCCTTCACCTGATCGTCCAGGCTGGCCTGGAGAATCTGGGGATCTTTCAGATGATCCTCGAGGGTCTGTTGAGTGGAAGGCGCGATTTGGCCGTCGAGAAAAATTTGAATGGATCGAGCCAAAGCGGCTTCGGGATCCTGAATCGCCTCCGGTCCGAGAATCGTTTTCAAATCGACGGTGGCTCCATTCATTTTGTCGCCGGCGAAAGTAAGCGCGAAATTCAGGCGGTTGAGCAGCGCTCCGGCGTTCACCCAGGTTTCGGCTTTATCCGAATATCCGGTCGGAGGCTGGCACAGGAACAGGGGCTCGCCCATGCGGCCGACCCACTGGGCCATGGGCAAAGTAATGGTGACCTCGGCGTTCATCGCGCGCGCCGTGGTGGCGACCAATTCGAACGGAGTTTTCACCTTGGCTCGATAGGCATCTTTCGACCAGAATTCCGGCGAGTAAATCATGGTCTTGAGCACGGCGCGAATATCGCCGCCGCTCGATTGAAATGTCGTCGCCATGCGGTTCACGAGCGCCGGAGGAGGATTGTCCGAGACGAAATGCCGGGCCAGCTCGGAAGAAATGAAATTCGCGGTTTTGGGCGAACTGGCGAGCATTTTCAGCGCTTCTTCGCCGTCTTTTTCGCCGCCGTAGTTGAAGGTTTTGCCCAATACGACTTTTTTGCCTTCGGCGTGACGCTTCTCGTCGAAAAAGAATTGCGGATCTTTGCGCGGCTCGTGGATGGTCCAACCCGTAAGGCATTCGGCCATCTGGATTACGTCCTGCTGGGTGTACCCGCCGTCGACGCCGATCGTGTGCAGCTCCATCACTTCGCGGCCGTAATTTTCGTTCAGCCCGCCGTCTTTCTTGTTTTTCGCGGCGACGGCCGGGGTTGCATTGGGATTCGCCGTGTTCGCCGAAGTAGCGGGGCCCGGAAAAGTTCCGGGGGTCGGCATCGAGCCTCCCGCGAAACCGCCTTGGAAGCGCGCCTGGCGCATCTGCTTCATTTGTTGATTCCGGGCGACCGCCGCGGGATCGGCGCTCAAGTAGTTGTCCAGAAAAAAAAGCATCGCGGGACTCTTCGCGGTCGCCAGCAGCAAGTCGTCGAATTTTCCCATCGTGTGGGGGCGAATCGTGTCGCGCACATAGGCAGTGACCAGGAATTTGGAGTCGCCCTTGTTCGCGAACACGTTGAAGTGGTTAAACCAGAAATCCTCCATCACCGCTTCCAGTTGGCGATTGCTGTACACCGCGCGGTCCAGCTTGGCCATCGAAAGCTCGGCTACGATGCGGCCGGGGCCTTGCAGCTTGGCCAGCTGCTGCTGCGCTCGGTCCAGGTTGTCGTTGCCGGTGACGATGACTTGAGCCAGCGCGTCTTGCCGCTTGGCTTTCTGTTCTTCCTCAAATTGCTCTTTGGTGATGCCGAGTTTCTTGGCGGCCTGATCGGCATTCGGAAATTGATCGAGCAGCTGCTTCGACGACATCGAAATCGTGGGATAGCGCTGCAGGCGGGTTTCAAGCACGGAATCGTCGAGCGAATTGGGCTCGAGCTGCTGATCGATCCATTTTTCAAGGCCGATTTTGCGCACGTACTCCACATCGCCCGGACGCGGGCCGTACGCCAACCGGTTCATCGCGTGCATGATGGCCTGGTCCTCGGTCAGCTCTGTGATGGGCAACTTGCCTTTGAATTTTTTGTCGAGTTTGACCTTGGGGAAAGCTGCTTGATCGTCGGTCGCGGCAGAGGCCCAGGGCGCGGCGATTGTCAGAGACGCGATGACCGAAGTGGCGATTAGTCGCTTGAGGGTCGCTACCGCGCGGGCGCGCAGGTGGGTTAGGTCAGACAGCTCCATTCGCCCTTTACTTCGGTTTCCGCCCACCACGCACCTCAACAGGAATTCTAGGAGTCCTCGCTCGCATTCAGTTTAACCCCGCCAGAAACTGAAAGTTGCGCCGGCGGCCGGATCGTAACGGTCCCACGTCCGGGTTAGGTGTCCTGTTTTGATGGCAGTACAAAGGCAGGCGGCGGGGTTGCTGATTCAGGACAAGGTCAATCGATCGGAACGTTCCGCAAGCGAGCCGAACCATTCGGCGTTGAACGCGGCACCGAGCAAAATTACTAGCGCGGTGAGGTACATCCAAATCAGCAAACCGATGGCGGCAGCTAAGCCGCCGTAGACCACGTCGTATGGCATTTTCCTGACGTAGAATCCGAAAACGATGTCGACGGTCCACCACAGAATCGTGGCCAAAACGGCGCCCGGCAACAGTCGCAGCCATCCTCGATGTTCGGGTCGCCCCACTCGATACAAGAGGACCAGAACGGCCATCGATAGCGAGAAGATGATGGCGGCCTGAAAAACAAAAGCCAGAGCGTTGAATAGCAGCGGCACACCGAAGGTGCGGATTAGCGTGAGGCGGACCTGCTTGCCGAAAACGGTGAGCACGACCACTACCAGCGCGGGAGCAAAAGTAAGTAGCAGCAGAAGCAGCGCGCGCAGGTGACCACGCCAGTAGGGCGGGCGGTATTGATCGCCCTCAACTATTCGAAAACCATCCATAAATCCGACCATCACCTGCGACCCGGCAAGCAGCGTTCCGCCGAGTCCCAGCAGAAACCATTTCCAGGGATGCGGAGTTTTGCGCACAAAATATTGAGTGATGACGTCGCCGCTGCCCGAGGGAACAATCATGCGCAGGCGTTCGGGGAGTTCGCGAAGCGCGTTGTGAAAAGCGTCCCGGCTGCTCAGAATGCCCAAGGCCAACAAGAGCGCAGGGAAAAACGCCAGAAACATATTGAAGGCGATGGCCTGGCTCAGGGTTAGACAGTCCGGAAAAATCCGGCCCAGGCTGCGGAAGAAATTTTTAAGGAACGAGTCCATCGTATCTGGCTGGCGATTATACGGTGTCCGGCGGGATTCTTGGTCACCTTAAAGGCGCTTCCCGCTGCGACCACCGGTCAACGGGGGCCCAAGCTGTGCTAACAGGCGGTATCTTGCCGCATTTCGCACGGCGGGTTAAACTTCGCGTTGGTTTTTCAGATGCTTCGTCTGCGGAGGCGGTGAATGTCGCGCATCGTGCGTTGCGGCCTGATTCAAGTGCATTGCGAATGGTCGCCCGAAAAGCATTCGATCGCCGACATTGCCAAAAAGATGGTCGCGAAGCACGAGAAACTGATCCAGGAAGCGGCCAAAAAGAAGACGCAGATTCTGTGTCTGCAGGAACTCTTCAACGGCCCCTATTTTTGCGCGGAGCAGCAGGCGCGCTGGTACGAATTGACTGAACCGGTGCCGGACGGTCCGACCGTCGAGAACATGCGCAAACTGGCTAAGAAATACGGCATGGCGATAGTGGTTCCGGTGTACGAGCGCGAGATGAGCGGGTTGTATTACAACACCGCTGCGGTTATCGACGCCGACGGAAAATATCTGGGGAAATACCGCAAGCATCACATTCCTCAAGTTGCGCCGGGGTTTTGGGAGAAGTTCTATTTCACTCCGGGGAACACTGGATACCCTACGTTTCAGACGAAATTCGCGCGGATTGGCGTCTACATTTGCTACGACCGGCACTTTCCGGAGGGCGCGCGCGTGCTGGGGCTGAATGGCGCCGAGATTGTGTTTAACCCCTCAGCAACCGTCGCGGGGTTGAGCGAATACCTGTGGGAACTCGAGCAGCCGGCGCATGCGGTCGCGAACGGATATTTTGTGGGGGCCATCAACCGCGTGGGGAAAGAAGCGCCATGGAACATTGGCGAATTTTACGGGAAAAGTTATTTCTGCAACCCGCGGGGAAAAATTATCGCCCAAGCCAGCCGCGATCGCGACGAAGTGCTGGTCGCGGATCTCGATCTGGCGGAAATCGACCAGGTGCGGCAGACCTGGCAGTTCTTCCGTGATCGCCGGCCCGAATCCTACGGCGAGATTACTCGAACGCATTCCGGCAAGCGCAGCGTGGACGCAGCAGACTAATTCAACCGCGGTACAGGGACCGAATCCATGACCACCACTCCAAAACTCACGTCGACCCGCAGCGAAGAAGTCGTGCGCAAACATAAGGAATTCATCTGGCCTTCGGTGACGAATTATTATCAGAACCCATTGGTCGCCGACCACGCCTCGATGCAGTATCTCTGGGACATCGAAGGCAATAAGTATCTCGATTTCTTCGGCGGTATTGTCACGATTGGTGTGGGCCACTGCAATCCGAAGGTGACCCAGAAAATAAAAGCGCAGACCGACAAGCTGCAGCACACGTCCACGCTGTTCCCTAACGAAGCGATCGTGGCGCTGGCAGAGAAACTAGCCGAGATTACCCCGGGCAAGCTGCAGAAGAGTTTTTTTACCAGCTCTGGCACGGAAGCGAACGAAGCCGCCATCATGCTGTCGCGCATGGCGTCGCCGAGTTATGACATCGTGGCGTTGCGGCATGCTTATTCGGGCGGATCAGCCTTGGCGAAATCGGTGACCGCACAATCCGCCTGGCGTAAGGGCGGCGTGATCAGCGTGGGGATTTCGCACGCGGTGAATCCTTACTGCTATCGCTGTCCGCTGCACCTGACCTATCCGTCGTGCGGAGTCGCCTGCGCGAACGATGTTGAAAATGTGATTCAGACCACCACCAGCGGCCAGATCGCGGCATTTATCGCGGAACCGATTCAAGGCGTGGGCGGCTTCATCACTCCTCCGCCGGAATATTTTAAGATCGTGCATCGCATTGTGAAGAATTACGGCGGCGCCTACATCTCCGACGAAGTGCAGACCGGCTGGGGACGCACGGGCAAGAAATGGTGGGGCATCGAACAGTGGGAAGTGACGCCCGACATCATTACGTCGGCAAAGAGTATGGCCAACGGCACGCCGGTCGGTTTAACGATTGCCACCGCCGAGCTGGCCGATAAGTTCCAGGGTCTGAACATCGCCACCTTTGGTGGAAATCCGGTAACTTCGGTGGCCGCGCGCGCGGTGATTGAAGTGATCGAAGAGGAAAATCTCCGGGAGAATACTTTTGTAGTCGGCGGCTATTTCCGGAAGAAACTGGAAGAATTACAGCAGAAATACCCTTTGATCGGCGAAGTACGCGGCATGGGCATGATGCAGGCATTGGAACTGGTAAAAGACCGCCAAACAAAAGAACCCGCAGCCGCCGAGACGAATCAAATATTAGAGCGTACCCGCGCGAATGGCCTGCTCGTAGGAAAGGGCGGCATGTACGCGAACGTGATTCGGATGGCTCCGCCGATGAACATCACCAAAGCGGATGTGGACGAGGGGATACGTTTGCTCGACAAATCGTTCGGCGAAGTGAGGTTGTAACTCCGAAGCGCAATTAGAAACGAGGAACTCATATGGCTACCGCCACCGCAACCGATCAGCTCTGTAAGAATTTCATCAACGGCGAATGGGTCGAATCGAAGTCGACGAAGATTTTCGAACGTCGCAATCCCGCAAATAACGACGAGATCGTCGCCCGCATTCCGCTGTCGACGCGCGAAGAAATGAAACGTGCCATCGCGGCGGCGAAAGCGGCCTTTCCGGCCTGGCGGGATATGCCTGCGCCGAATCGTGGCAAAATTCTCTTCAAGGTCGTCCGCATCATGGAGGACCAGAAGGAAGAATTGGCACGCCTGCTGACTCGCGAAGAAGGCAAGGCCCTGAAAGACGCTTTGGGCGAAGTGCAACGCGCGATTAACATCGCGGAATTCATGGCCGGCGAAGCGCGCCGGATCAATGGCGAAACGCTGCCTAGCGAAACGACCAAGACCTTCACCTACACCATTCGGCAGCCTCTCGGCGTGGTCGGCGCCATTACCCCTTGGAATTTCCCTATCGCCATACCGATCTGGAAGATTGCTCCAGCGCTGGTCTACGGAAATACCGTGGTTTTAAAACCTGCCGAACTGACGCCGCTTTGCGCGCTCAGACTCGCGGAAATTTTCGCCGAAGCGGGACTTCCTGCTGGAGTGCTGAACGTCGTGTTAGGCGCGGGCGAGGATGTGGGCGACGAACTGGTGCAAAATCCGCTGGTGCACGGATTGTCGTTCACCGGTTCGACCGACATTGGCTGCAAGATTTACGCGACCGGAGCGGCGCAGCAGAAAAAAGTTCAGTGCGAAATGGGCGGCAAGAATCCCGTGGTCGTGCTCGCCGACGCTGACCTCAAGATGGCCGTCGAATCGGTAGTCGGCGGCGCGTTCGCCTCCACCGGGCAGCGTTGCACCGCTTCGAGCCGCGTGGTGGTGGAAGATTCAATCGCCGACCAGTTCGTTGGCATGCTGGTGGAGCGAACCAAAGCGTTCGTGGTTGGTGACGGTCTGGCTGCCGGCACCGAAATGGGGCCGTCGGTGGACGACAGCCAGATGAACACGGTTTTGAAGTACATTGAAATTGGAAAACAGGAAGGCGCCCTGCTGTGCGGAGGCGCGCGCCTGAGCGGCTCCAAATACGATAAGGGCTGGTTCGTAGCCCCGACGATTTTCGACAATGTCGCAGCGGATAGCAGAATTGCCCAGGAAGAAATTTTCGGCCCGGTGCTGAGCGTGATTCGCGTTAAGGATTTCGACCAGGCGCTGGCCGTCGCCAATTCGGTGCGGTTCGGGCTCTCCAGCTCAATTTATTCGAACGATTCGGCGAAGATTTTTGAGTTTATCCACAAGATCGAGACCGGAATGACGCACGTGAATTCGCCCACCGTAGGCGGAGAAGCGCACGTCCCCTTCGGCGGCACGAAGCAAAGCAGCATCGGCCCCCATGAAGTTGGGCACGGCGCGATGGATTTCTATACGGACACTAAAGTGGTTTACCTCGATTACACCGGGCGCAAGCGCGAATCGAGCCAGCGGTAATTGGATGCGATGCGCCAGCTGGACTTGAAAGCGTCTTCTATTCGACGTTTGGTCGTCGTTTTGACCTTCGCAGTTATGGCGATTGCTGGTCTGACGTCCGGAACGTTCGCCGGGAATTCTGGCAATCACGTTTGGAAATCGGTTCCTCGAGCGCAGATCAAGCTCGACGACCGAACCCCTCTGGCCTGGAATATTTTTCAGACGACGCAAAAAAAAGAAGCGAATCTTGTACTGATACAGCTCGGGAGACGCTATATCGCGCTCGATATCAAGACCAGAGTGGCGTACACCGTCCCGCTTTCTGACCTGCGGCCGTCCGGCGGGGATTTCGAGAGCGGCGACTTATTCGTAGAATCGCGAGTTCTTCCCACGGACAACTGGTCCCTGCGTGACGTTGGCCCCGCCGAATTGATCAAGCTAAAACTCAACGACTACGGAACCATGCTGCAGATCGAATTGCCTCATGCGCCCGACCTTCGCGGCCTCTACTAACAATTAGCGCAGTGGCGCATCCGGCGGTAGAGCGTCTGACTAGTGCTGCGGCGCGATTTTTTGCTTCCAGGACATAGGCGGCAGGCCCGTCTGCACCTGCTTCATCGTGATGCAGCCCTGGACCGGACAGACTAGCGCACACAGGTTACAGCCGACACACTCGTCGTCGATGATCCGTGGAACGTGGACTTCCATGCCGTTGATGTTTTTCTTAGCCCCGCCATTTTGGGAGCTAGCTCGTTCGATGGCCTGATGCGCGCCGTCTTCGCAGGCCACGTAGCATAGTTGGCAGCCGACGCAAAGATCCTGATCGATGTGCGCGATGACCTTGTAATTCAGGTCCAGATCGCCCCAATCCATGACGTTCGGAATCGCGCGACCACGAAAATCTTCGATCGTGCGGTAGCGATGCTGATCCATGTACGCCGCGAGCCCGTCAGCCATGTCTTCGACGATTCGGAAACCGTAATGCATCGCGGCGGTGCAAACTTGGACGCAGGTCGCGCCCACGGCGATGTGCTCGGCGGCATCTTTCCAGTTTCCAATGCCGCCGATGCCGACGATTGGAATTTTGATTTTCTTGGCGACGCTCGAAACCAGGTGTAAAGCGATTGGCTTCACCGCTGGTCCGCAATATCCGCCATGCGAGGATTTTCCCGCTACATTCGGAGCCGGTGCGAAAGATTCGAGGTCGACGCTCATCAACGAATTGATCGTGTTGATCAAACTCACGGCGTCGGCGCCACCGCGCTCGGCGGCCTCGGCCACGCGGGTGATATCGGTCACGTTCGGAGTTAGCTTGGAAATGACTGGCGTATTGGCTGCTTCTTTGGCCCAGGCGGTGATCATCTCCGTGTATTCCGGGACTTGGCCCACCGCGGCGCCCATGCCGCGCTCGCTCATGCCGTGCGGGCAGCCGAAGTTCAGCTCCAGCGCGTCCGAACCGGCATCTTCCGCGCGGCGCACAATGTCCTGCCAGACTTCGCGTTTAGATTCGACCATCAGCGAAGCAATAACGAGATTTTTGGGGAAGCGTTTTTTGACTTCCGAAATTTCGCGGAGATTCGTGTCGATCGAACGGTCGCTGATGAGCTCGATATTATTCAGGCCCATCATTTTTACTCCGTTCAGATCGACGGCGGCGTAGCGAGAAGAGGTGTTTCGAATTGGATCGCCAATCGTTTTCCACACGGCGCCGCCCCAGCCGGCTTCAAAAGCACGCATGACCTGTCCGCCGGTGTTCGTCGGCGGGCCGGATGCGAGCCAAAACGGATTCGGGGATCGTAGCCCGCAAAACTTTGTTTCAAGCTCGGCCATTCTTTACCTCATTCGAGTCACAACTTTGTCGACTTGCTTAACGCGGTGATCCGCACGTGATGTCGATGCTTCGAGCTGCGGCCATACCTTCCGCGACCGCGTCCACAACTTCCTTGCCTCCGTTCACGCAATCGCCGCCCGCGAAGTATTTCGGGTTCCCGGTCTGATGCTTTTCATTGACCTGGATCGTCCCATTTTCGTTCAGCCCGACGCCTGCAACGCTTTTCATTAACTCCGTGACCGGCTTTTGCCCTATGGCTGAAACAACCATGTCTACGTCGATGGTGAATTCGCTTCCAGGAATCGGCTCGATCTTCTTGCCGCCGGCTTGTGCCGCGGCGGTGCGGGTCAGGACGCATTCCAAGGTGGATACTTTTCCCTCTGCGCCGTTCACGCGAAGCGGCTGCGTATGCCAATGGAATTGAATGCCATCAAGCTTGGCCAGCTCGTACTCGTAGCGAAACGCAGGCATGTCTTTCTCGCCGCGGCGATAAACGAGATGAACTTCCTCCGCGCCCAGCCGTTTCGCTGCGGTGACCACGTCAATCGCCGTGTTCCCTGCTCCGATGCAGGCGACCCGACGCCCAACCGGCACGTCACCGAACGGCCGGGTCTTGGTGGCCTCAATGAATTCGAGCGCGCCAACGACACCTTCCAGTTGCTCGCCTCCAATTTTCAAATCCCAGGTTTCACCCAGGCCGATTCCAATAAAAATCGCGTCGAAATCTTTTTCAATCTGCGCGAAGCCGATGTCCGTTCCCACACTAGTTTTTTGACGAAATTCGACGCCGAGATCGCGGATCAAATTTACTTCCCGCAGTGAATCTTTGGCGCGCAGCTTGTACGCCGCGATGCCATGCGTATCCAAACCACCGGGAAGTTCATTGCGATCAAAAATCGTGACTCGATATCCCCGCTTGGCAAGCTCCGCCGCGCAAGCCAATGACGCGGGGCCAGACCCGATACAAGCGACCCGCTTTCCGTTTGGCGCACTGGCCTGGAAAAGCCTGATGTCGCGGTCGAGCACATAGTCCACCGCGTAGCGTTGCAACCGGCCGATCTCGATCGGCTTCTCTTCCTTCTCGTGCATCACGCACGCGCCTTCGCACAAAACTTCGGTTGGGCACACGCGGCCGCAGCTGTGGCCGAGAATGTTGGCCTCGAGAATGACCCGCGCTGAGCCTCGTAAATTGTCCGATGAAATTTTCTTGATGAAAGTGGGCACATCGATGTGCGTGGGACAAGCTGCGATGCAAGGTGCATCGAAGCAGTATAGGCAGCGTGCCGCTTCGACCGCGGCCTGGCGCGGCGTCATCGCCGGAGGAAGTTCGGCGAAGTTCTTCTCGTATTCTTCAGGCGAGAGCTTCGGCGCAATTTCGCGGAAAGTCATCGGGCCTCGCGGCATCGCAAAGAAGCGACATTCTAGCATTGCGCAGAGCGCGGGATGTCAGCCGATTATCGAGCGCGGACAGACTAGCCAACGCCCACACCAACATCTCACCAAATATCTCCCGGAACGATGGAAACGAAGCCGTGTAAACTACACCGCTAAACGATATTCACGGAGGAGTCGCATGCGTTTCGATACCGTCATTCGAAACGGAACGGTCGTAACCGCAACCGATACTTACCTGGCCGACGTGGGAATCTCCGGCGGCACTATCTCCGCGATTGGCACGGGCTTACCCATCGAGAACGCCGCGAAACTAATCGACGCCAAGGCCAGGTTGGTTATGCCGGGCGGTATCGATGTGCACACGCATCTGGACATGCCCTTCGGTGGTACCAAAAGCGCTGACGATTTCGAATCTGGAACGATTGCGGCGGCCTACGGCGGGACCACGACGCTGATCGATTTCGCGATTCAATACAAGGGTCAGACTCTGCGTCACGCGCTCGACACTTGGAGAAAAAAGGCGGAAGGAAAAGCCGTGATCGATTACTCCTTCCACTGCATCGTCACCGACATCGAAGGCGCGCAGCTGGAAGAGATTAAAGCTTTCGTGCGCGACGGAGTTCCCTCTTTCAAGCTGTTCATGGCCTACCCGGGCGTCTTTATGCTGGACGACGCTTCGATCTTCAAAACCATGAATGCTGCCGCGGATTCCGGCGCGATGATCTGCATGCATGCGGAAAACGGCGGCGCGATCGACGTTATCGTGCAGCGCGCGCTGGCCGAAGGCAAGCGCAGCCCGAAATACCACGCGCTGACCCGTCCGACAACCGCCGAGGCGGAAGCCACCAACCGCGCCATCGCGCTTGCCGAAATCGCCGGCACTCCCGTATACATCGTCCATCTTTCCTGCAACGAAGCGCTGGAGAAAGTGCGTGAGGCTCGCGATCGCGGCCTGCGCGTTTATGCGGAAACCTGCCCGCAATATTTGTATCTCTCGCTCGACGACATGGATGCGCCGGGGTTCGAGGGTGCGAAATACGTGTTCACTCCTCCGCTGCGGGAAAAATGGCATCAGGAAAAACTTTGGCAAGGGCTGGCCCAAGACGATCTGCAGGTGGTCTCCACCGATCACTGCCCGTTTTGCATGAAAGAACAAAAAGAACTGGGTAAAGACGACTTCACCAAAATTCCGAATGGCGGACCCGGCATCGAACATCGCCTGAGCCTGGTGTACAGCGGCGGAGTCCATGGCGGAAGATTTTCGCAAAACCGTTTCGTACAGATGGTTTCGACGGCGCCCGCCAAGCTGTTTGGACTGTATCCACGAAAAGGAACGATCGCGGTAGGCAGCGACGCGGACCTCGTGGTCTTCGATCCCAACGAAGCGCACACGATCAGCGCGGCGACTCACCACATGCGCGTGGATTATTCGATGTTCGAGGGGAAAAAAGTCCAAGGAACGACCAAAACGGTCTTATCCCGCGGGCGGGTAATCATCGAAAACGGCAAGTTCGTGGGGCGCGTCGGCGCGGGGGAATTCCTGAAGCGCGAAAATCCGGCACGCATCTAGCGGACTACTCGCGGCTCACCCCGGAAACCCACGGAATTCCGATCAGTCCTCCGTGGACTTGGACGTCGACCGTATCGCCCGAAGTGAAGCGGTCAAAATCGCCGCGATCTACCGGGACGCGCTCCAGATGATGGTCTTCTCTCCAGGACGAAACGATCAGACGCCGGCTCGGCACCGGGCCCATCATGGCGAACTTTCCAATCACGTGCGCGGATTCCGTTTGCGGCTTGCTCGAATCGAACGCGCCATTGCCAAACAGCACCAAGGCGAGAAGCCAGGGTACGGGAATCAAGGCGTAGTAGAGGCGTTTCAGCGCTTCAACCTCTTGATGCTTTAAGACGCGGCGCTCGACGATCATGCCCAGTCCGAGCGTCAAAAAGAACAGCAGGCCGATAAATATCAGGATGGGATCAAGTTCGAGCGCGGGATAGCGTCCGCTGGCGGCGACAAAAGCGATTCCACCCAGCAGGAAGACGGCGGTGCGGTTGAGTAGGTTTTTGCGAAGTGAGAATTCGGCGGCGGCGGTGCTGAGACCGCACGATTCGCAAATATCGGCGTCTCGTTCAGCTCCGCAGTTCAAACAGTGAGTCATTGTTGGGCCCGGCTCCCCTGCAACAACACCTCAATGCTATGCAGAGCCAACAAACCTGTCAAATCCCGTGTCAGCACCAAATGTGTTAGACACCGATCGCATTCGGAAGTTCCGGCGTAACCGGTCGTCCGGAACTATTTGACCTGGCGGGCGCTGGAGGGCGGGGTGGTTACGCAAACCATGGTTTCATCGCGGCCGTTCGCGAGCATCGAGCAATCAATGTCTTGCGCGCTACGAATCGCGTCCGAAGAAGTTGCGCCGGAGGCCGTCGCGCAGTGGACCATGCCCTTGAACGTCATGCAGACTTCGTACTTGTTCTGGGTCTGTTCCATGGAGGAATGCAAAAGGTAACCGACCAGAAGCATGGCGCCCACGACGGTGATCAAACGCATTTGCAATCTTCGATCGGTCATTGGTCTCGCTACGGTTTTCTCGCAACCATCGCATCGCTAGGCATGGGCTTTGCGTTTACCCAGGTGAATCGCAATTCTCGCGGCAGCCTCGGCCGGTTTCATTTGCAGTGCGATGATTTTCGCGCGCGGCACCAGCGACGCTAGATGGTTATCGATAGCGGTATCAAAAAATTTACTGCGGCCGATGGTCCCGCCGGATTTGGCGATCAGTATTTCTCGATCGTGCATTTCGAGCTTGCGAATCACGCTCGCAGCCAGCTCCGCAAGTGACGCGGCAGCCTGACTCAGAATTTCACAGGCAACTTCATCGCCCTTATCGCCAAGCTCAGCGACTAACGGAAATACGCGCGGAAACACGTCGTCAGGGTTTTTGATCACCCAATCCATCACGCGGGTCCAGTCGTTGCAGCCCAGCCAGGTCAAAAGCTTCTTGGAGAGCGCGGTCTGCGGCCCACGCGCTTCCTCGGCCCGGACCACAGCTTCCATCGCGCGGCGGCCAATGTCGAAGGCGCTGCCTTCATCGCTGAACCAGGGGCCGCGTCCTCCGGCGCGAGCAGTTTTCCCACTCGCGTCGCGGCCGAATGCCGCGGAGCCCGTGCCCACCACGAGAATAATGCCTTCCGATTTGGAGTCGCCCAACGCGGCGTCCAGAGTAATCGCCAGATCGGTCGTCACCAGCACGGCCGCTTCGGGAAACGCGCGTTCGAGGAACGTCGCGATTCGGCGCGCGACGGTTTCGCGACCCGCGCCGCCAATTCCCGCGCAAATTCCGCGGATGTCGTCGGCTTTCAGCCGTTGCCGCTCCAAAACGAAATCCGCCGCGTCGCTTAGCGTGAACCAAGCCTTCGCGTAACCCGCGCGAAGGGGGTTGGAGGGGCCAGCGGTGGCGCGGTGGAGAACGGTGCCAGCCGCATCAACCAGGAAGCAGTCCGTTTTGGTGCCGCCCCCGTCAAATCCTAAAAAATACGCAGGCTTAGCAGGAGGCTTTTTTTCGGTCATCTCTTCACCGTGGTTGACAGTCTTCAAAGCGGCCAGTTAGCATCGCACACCTTGCCAGCCGCGAGCGAATCCATTTGAATTCCATTCAGATTGCCCCGGTCGATTGCGCAATTCTCGCGCTGTATTTAATCGCTATCACCCTTTTCGGCGCGCGTTTCCGCCGCAAACAGCAAAGCTTGCGCGATTATTTTCTCGGCGGCCGCACCGCTCCGTGGTGGGCGATCATGTGTTCGATCGTGGCTACCGAAACTTCGACGCTTACCATCATCAGTACACCGGGCATCGCTTACGGCGGTAATCTGGGATTTTTGCAGATTGTGCTGGGCTACCTCGTTGCGCGGGTCATCTTGTGCGTCGTGCTGGTCCCGCAGTACTTCCGGGGCGAATTCTATACCGCCTATCAGCTATTGGAGAAGCGTTTTGGCGCGAGAATGAAGTCCGCGGCCGCGGTGGTCTTCTTGGTCACCCGCGCTCTCGCCGAAGGCGTGCGAATTTCGGCCATCGGGAAAGTTGTCAGCGTGGCATTCGGCACCGGCATGTCAGTTTCGATATTGATCATCACCATGCTTACGATTTTTTACACTTTTGAAGGTGGCATGCAGGCCGTCATCTGGACCGACGTGATTCAATTTGCGATGTACCTCACGGGATCGGTGGCAGCTTTCTTTCTACTCTTTCATAAAATTCCCGGCGGCTGGCCCGAAATTACCCAAGTCGCGGCAGCGGCCGGAGGGAAATTTCGCATTTTCGATTTCACCTTCAGCCTGACGCAGAGCTATACATTCTGGTCCGGCCTGCTCGGTGGAACTTTCCTAACCATGGCCAGCCATGGTACGGACCAGACCATGGTGCAACGACTGTTGTCGGCCCGGAACGAGCGGGACAGCAAAAAAGCTCTTCTCTTCAGCGGAATCGTGGTGTTGTTTCAGTTCGCTTTGTTTCTGGTGATCGGAGTGATGCTCTTCGTATTCGCCCAGCATGTTCCGCTGGGTTCCGCCAACGGCGATGCCGATAAGATTTATCCTTGGTTCATCGTGCATCATCTTCCCGTAGGTCTCACCGGGCTGATTTTGGCGTCGATCTTTGCCATCGCGATGTCCAACGCCAGCGGCTCGCTGAATTCGCTGGCGTCCTCCAGCATCGTGGATTTGGCGAGCCGGCCGGGAGAAAATGCCGTCAATTCGGTACGGCGATCGAGACAGACGACGGTGTTATGGGGAGTCGTCTTGGGCCTGCTGGGGCTGGTCAAGTGGGGACCGGTGTTGGTAGCGGGATTGACCATCGCTTCCATTACCTACGGCGGGTTGCTGGGCGTATTCTTGCTTGGAACCTGGAATAAAAAAGCCAATCAGAACGGTGCGCTGATTGGGTTCGCGGTCGGGATTGCCACGATGATTGTGGTTCGGCTGGAGACGCCGCTGGCCTGGACCTGGTATGTCTTGGTGGGAACGCTGGTAACTTTCGCGATCGGGTCGCTCGCCAGCCGAGTCGCCGGCAGCGCGAATTCCGCCGGCCCAGCGGCTCAGTTCGAGCATCAAAGCTAATTTCAATTTTCGAACGGAGATTTTATCGCCACCAAAACCGTACCCGCCAAGCGCTTGGATCTGGTTCGAGCCCTCGGCGCCGGGGCGGCGCTCGCGATCGTGGTTGGCACCATGGTCGGCACTGGAATTTTCCTAAAACCAA
>DASWVE010000071.1:0-37769 GCA_036401315.1 Candidatus Acidiferrales bacterium | reverse complement strand
CCCAGTTTCTCCAGACAACTGTGGAATAAAGATCTGGCGCCGATTCCGAGCGACCGCCGCACCTGGGGGACGTACAACTACGCCGCGTTGTGGGTGGCGATGAGCGTCAACATTCCCACGTACTTGATGGCCAGCGGGATGATCGCGGGGGGAATGAACTGGAAGCAGGCGCTATTCACGGTGTTTCTGGGAAACGTAATCGTGCTGATTCCAATGCTGCTAAACGCCCATGCCGGGGCGGAGTACGGGATTCCATTTCCGGTTTTCGCGCGGTCGTCGTTCGGAGTGCTGGGCGCGAACGTCCCGGCGGTGCTGCGCGCGCTGGTGGCTTGCGGGTGGTTTGGGATTCAAACCTGGATTGGAGGAGAAGCGATCAACACTTTGCTGGCGGCGGTGCGGCCGGGCTGGAGCCATCCGTGGCTTTGCTTTTTTCTTTTTTGGCTGCTGAACCTGGCGGTGATTTTGCGCGGGATCGAGACGGTACGTTATTTGCAGGGAGTTACGGCGCCGGCGTTGTTGATTTTGGGCGTGGCGATGCTGGGCTGGGCGTATGTAAAGGCTGGCGGGATGGGGCCGATGCTTTCGACGCCTTCGAAATTTCATACGTTCTCGGAATTTTTTGCGTTCTTCGTACCGTCGTTAACCGGCGTGGTGGCCTTCTGGGCCACGGTGGCCCTGAATATTCCGGATTTCACGCGCTACGCGAAAGGGCAGCGCGAGCAGATGCTGGGGCAGGCGTTGGGCTTGCCGACGACGATGACGTTCTATTCGTTTATTGGGATTGCGGTGACGTCGGCGACGGTGGTGGTGTTTGGAGCGGCGATCTGGGATCCGGTCGTGGTGCTGAGCCGGCTAGGAAATCCGGTCGCGGTGGTGGTGGCGATGCTGGCGCTGCTGCTGGCTACGTTGAATGTGAACGTGGCGGCCAATGTGGTGTCACCGGCGAACGATTTTTCGAATCTGTACCCGCGGCGGATCAGTTTCAAGATCGGAGGAGTGATTACCTGTTTCATCGGACTGCTGATGCAGCCCTGGCGATGGCTGGAGAATCACGGCAGTTACGTGATGGGCTGGCTAGTAGGCTATTCGAGTTTTCTGGGGCCGATCGCGGGCGTGATGATCGCGGATTATTATTTGGTTCGGAGGCGCGTGCTACATACGGACGCGATGTTTGAGCGCGGCGGCGAGTATGAATATTCGCGCGGATTCAACTGGAGGGCGATTGGGGCGCTGGCCGCGGGGGCGGCGGTGGCGCTGGTGGGATTGTTGGTTCCGGCGCTGCGTGGTTTGTATCCGTACGCTTGGTTCGTGGGATTTGGAGTTTCGTTCTTCTCTTACTTGGTGCTGATGCCGCGGGCGAAGGCGTCCGGCGCTTAGGCGCTACTTGCGCTGGTTGAGGTATTTGCGAATGTCATGGAAAATTTTGAGCAACATGCGATCGGTGAGCTTGCCGGTGAAGGTATTTTGCTGGCCGGGGTGGTAGGACGCGAAAAGTCGCGGCAGCGGCTCCGGCAGGCGATGAACCGCGCCGTGGCTGAAGGGAAAAGCGGCGAAGCTGGTGATGTGTTGTTGTTGCTTCAGTAGTTCGAGATACGATCGCAACGCAATTCCGCCCAGCACCAAAATCGCTTTGGGCCGCAGCACTTCGAGTTCGCGAATAAAATAAGGCTGGCAGTTGGCGAGTTCCGAAGGAAGCGGCTTGTTCGCGGGCGGCGCGCAACGGGCGGTGGCGGAAATGTAGGCGCCTTTCAGGGTGAGGCCGTCGCCGATGCGCTCGGAGGTCGGTTGATTGGCGAAGCCTGCGCCGTACATCGCCTTATACAGGAAATCGCCGGAGCGATCGCCGGTGAACATGCGTCCGGTGCGATTGGCGCCGTGGGCGGCGGGCGCGAGTCCCAAGATCAGCAGACGCGCTTGGGGATCTCCGAACCCGGGCACGGGTTTGCCCCAGTAATCCCAGTCGCGGAAGGCGCGGCGCTTTTCGCGGGCGACGGCCTCCCGGTAGCGAACGAGCCGCGGGCACTTGCGGCAGGCGATGATTTCTTCGTTAATTTGTACGAGTGAGTCCACGTTTGGATTCTTTCACTCCTGCAAATCGAATGAATCGGAGTGGTTTGCGCGCGCGTCTATTCTAACGGGACGAAGCTTTGCTGGCGAATGCGAGACTGAGGCGCGGCCTTGAGTTTGAAGCTTACCGAGCTTTCTTCTACGATTAGAACACCCGCAGAAATTTGGGAGAGTCGTAAGGCTAATGGACATAGCGCCAGAAAAAATAATTGTGGTCGACGCGGATCCGGCCACCAGCGCGGAACTGCAAAATGCGTTGCATAGCGCGGGTTACGACGCGCAAATATTTACCACAACGCAGGACGGCCTCGATGCGATTCATCGGGGCGGCGCGGCGATACTGATCCTTGATTCGCGACTCGAAAACCCGGGTGCGCGTGAGGCGATTGCGATAATTCGGGGCACGGCGACGACGGATGCGATCCGGATCTTGCTGCTGGTAGGACCCAGCGGCGAGGAACGCGCCGACGCTTTGGATATGGGCGCGAACGATGCCATCTCCCGGCCTTACAGCATCCGCGAAGTAATGGCGCACGTGCGGGCGCGATTGCGCGTGCAGCGCATTGAAAATCAATTGCGCGACAAAATGCGCATTGCGGACGAAGGACAGCAGATCGCGCATACGGCGTTTGAGGCGTTGGCCGTTACTGAAACGATGGCCACCAACGCGGTGTCGCTCGATCGCAGCCTGAAAGTGGGATTCGGCGCAGTACTGGCGCTGGCGGTGGTGATGGCGGGAATTTATTTTGGATTTGCCCGCAGCGCGCAGAAAGTAACCCAGCGCTCGAATTCGTTTTTGACCAAGCTGGAGGGTGGCTACGTTCGCCAGCAAGATTTAATTACGCAAGCGCGCAAGCTACGCACCGCGCAAAATTCAGACGCCGCGCCGGTGGCGAAGGATGAATTGCAGCAGAAAGCCGCCGACTTGAAAGCGCAGATGGCGACGGCGAACTCGGACGATGCGGCGGGGCTGCAAAAGCAACTGGCGGATACCAATACGCGGTTACACAAGCTGGAAGCGCAGGGAAGTGCGGCGCAGACGATTATTCCCGCGGACGTGCAGTCGGTGTGTCTGTTGCATGTAGCGGTGGCGTTCAGCGACCAGGAGTCCGGGAAGAGGCTGCGCTACGGCGGCCTGAATCAGGACGGCGATCCGCTGCAGGACAGCGAAGGAAATCCAATTCTGACGCTGGACGGCACGGGCCCGGCAGTGAAGATGGATGTGTTCGGCACGGGATTTGTGGCCGGGCCGAATGGGCGGGTAATCACCAACCGGCACGTGGCGGAACCGTGGTGGAAGAACGACGAGATTGCGGCGATCGCCAAGCAGGGCTTACAGCCGCAGATTGCATCGATACGCGCGTATTTCCCGGGCGACCCGCGGGCGTTCCATGCGGAGATCAACGACATTTCGCAAGAGACGGATCTGGCCGCGGTGCGGGTGGACATGCAGGACCTGAAACGGTCGGTGCTGGTGGTGGACACGGAGAAAGATGCGACGTTGAGCGGGCAGCCGGTGATCCTGATGGGCTACGCGACGGGTCTCGCCGCGATTTTGGCGCGAACGGATGAGGACACGGCGCAGAAGATTATTAAGGATAGTGGTAACGATGTTTCGGCGGTGCTGAAGGAATTGGCGAAGCGGAACCTGATCCGGCCGCTGATTACGCAGGGACACATCGGCGACATTCTTCCGGACAAGATTGTGTTCGACGCGCAGACGACTTCAGGCGGATCTGGCGGGCCGCTATTCAACCGTGAAGGCAAAGTCGTGGGCGTGACCGTGGCCATCCTGAAAGGTTTTGGCGGGTCAAATTTTGGAATTCCTGTTCGCTTTACGCTTCCGCTTTTGCGCTAACTGGGTCTTCGCTGACCCAAAATTGACATCCTGAGCTTCCGGCGGCTAGCATGTAATCAGCGATTGTCCTTCGGTACTCTGCCGAGGGTGTGCCTTCCAAAGGCAGCGATTCCTGGAACACATGGAAACCAGCGCGCGGGCGAAAAACATTCTGGATACGATTGTCGAAGCTCGACGTGCGTCGGTAGCGCACCGCAAACGGGTGTTGCCGGATGTGGCCTTGAAGATGGCGGTGGCGCAGAAAGTGGCTCCACCGCGGGATTTTCCGGGCGCGTTGACCGCGAATGGCCTGAATGTTATTTCCGAATTGAAGAAGGCGTCTCCTTCGCTGGGTGTGATTCGTTCGGACTACGTGCCGGCTTTGCTGGCTGCTGAATTGGAGGGTGCGGGGGCGGCGGCGCTTTCGGTGCTGACGGAAGAGGATTTCTTTTCAGGATCGTTGGGCGACCTGAAAGAAGCCAGTAAGGCAGTGAAGATTCCTATTTTGCGTAAAGATTTTATTATCGATTCCTGGCAGGTGTGGGAAACGCGGGCGGCGGGGGCAGATTCTTTTTTGCTGATTGCCGCTGTGCTGGATGACGAAACCTTGCGCGAGCTGCTGGATTTAGGGCATGAGCTGGGGATGGAGCCGCTGGTCGAGGTGCACTCACGGCCGGAGCTGGATCGCGTGCTGAGGGCTGGCGCGCGAATCGTGGGCGTGAATAACCGCGACCTGCGCGATTTTCAAGTGCATCTGGAGACGTCGCTCGAATTGGTTGAGGACATTCCCGAGGAATGCATCGCGGTTAGTGAGTCGGGTTTGCATTCGCATGAGGATCTGATGCGTTTGCGGCAGGCAGGTTTTGACGCGTTCCTGATTGGCGAGCATCTGATGAAGCGGAGCGATCCGGGCGCGGCACTGGCGGAATTGCTTTCGAGCGGCGGCTCGAAGACTTAGAACACCATGGTGAAGGTGAAAATCTGCGGAATTACTAACTGGGCGGACGCGAAGGCGGCAGTTGAAGGCGGAGCAAATCTCTTGGGTTTCAATTTTTACCGCAAGAGTCCGCGGTATATCGCGCCAGCGGCGGCCGCGCGGATCATCCGGCGATTGCCAGCGAAGGTGCAGGCCGTCGGCGTATTTGTGAATGAGCCGGAAGTGTCGATTTTGGCCACGGCACGACGGGCTGGGCTGCACGTATTGCAATTGCATGGCGACGAGTCGCCGGCTTTGGTTGAAAGCTTGAGCGCGGAGTTTCCGGTGATTAAGGCGTTGCGAGTGCGCGGTTCTCTGCGAGCGTCCCAGTTGCGGCGATTCGGGAAAGCCGAGGCACTGTTGCTGGATGGATTTGACGGGAAGCAATACGGTGGAACAGGGAAATCCTTTGATTGGCGGCTGGTGCAGCGCGCCGGTGTGAAGACGAAGATATTTCTGGCGGGCGGATTGACCGCGGAGAATGTGCGGGAAGCGATCGCGACAGCCAATCCGTACGCGGTGGACGCGTGCAGCGGAGTGGAAGCGCGGCCGGGAAAAAAGGATTTGCGGCGGATGGCGGCGTTCCTGCGCGCGGCAAAATCGCGCGAGCGGCCAGGAGTTGCGGGGGGGATGAAAAGGAAGCGCGATCCGAAGAAGACCAAGGCAGGTAAAAGAAAATGAGCGCCACCCCAGTACAAATGACGACGCCAGATTCGCGGGGACGCTATGGCCCGTTTGGCGGTCGCTACGTGCCGGAGACTTTGGTCGCGCCGCTGGAGGAATTGGAGCGCGCGTACGCCGAAGCGCAGGCGGATCCGAAATTTCACGCTGAACTTGATTCGCTGCTGCATAACTTTGCCGGGCGAGCAACGCCGCTGCAGTTTGCTTCGCGACTGAGCCAGCAACTGGGACCGCGCATTTATTTGAAGCGCGAAGACCTGCTGCACACCGGAGCGCACAAAATTAACAATGCGCTGGGCCAGGGGTTGTTGGCGGTGCGCATGGGGAAAAAACGGATCATCGCCGAAACGGGCGCGGGACAACACGGCGTGGCTTCGGCGACGGTGGCAGCGCGGCTGGGCCTGGCGTGCACCGTGTACATGGGCACGGAAGACATGGAACGGCAGAAGCTAAATGTTTTTCGCATGCGGCTGCTGGGTACGGAAGTGATTGGCGTGGATGCGGGCAGCAAGACGCTGAAAGATGCGATCAACGAGGCGATGCGCGACTGGGTCACGAATGTGGCGACGTCACATTATTTGCTGGGGTCGGTGCTGGGCGCGCATCCGTATCCGCAGATCGTGCGAGATTTCCAGAAAATCATCGGCGAAGAAGCGCGGGCGCAAATTTTCGCGGCGGAAGGAAGGTTGCCGGATTTGCTGGTGGCCTGCGTCGGCGGCGGCTCGAACGCGATTGGACTATTTCACGCTTTTCTGTCGGACGCTTCGGTGAAGATGCTGGGCGTGGAAGCGGGCGGGCGGGGAAAAGTGTTGGGCGAACATGCGGCGCGGCTCGCGGCGGCGAACGGATTTGATGGGGCGCGTCCGGGAGTGCTGCAGGGAACGTACACGTACATTTTACAAAGTCTCGACGGGCAGGTCGCGGCGACGCATTCGATTTCGGCGGGGCTTGATTACCCCGGCGTCGGGCCGGAGCATGCATGGCTGGCAGAGCAGGGCCGCGCGGAATATACGGCGATCGGCGACGATGAAGCGATTGCGGCGGCCACAACGCTGGCGCGGACGGAAGGGATTATTCCGGCGTTGGAATCATCGCACGCGATTGCGGAGCTAATACGTCGGGCTCCGAAGATGAAGAGAGACGAGTTGGTGATCCTAAATGTTTCCGGGCGCGGGGACAAAGATATGGAGACGCTTTCGCGCTATGTCTGAGGCGATCACGAAATCAGCGATGGCCTCAGCCGCGCGCGGCGCACGCCGGATTTCTGAACGGTTTAGACAGCTATCGGACGAGGGTGAACTGGGAATCGTTGCGTACATTACGGCGGGCGATCCTTCGTTCGAGGCCAGCGAGAAAATTGTTTTGGCGGCAGCCGAAGCGGGCGCGGATGTGATTGAGCTGGGCGTGCCGTTTAGCGATCCGGTGGCGGACGGGCCGGTGATCCAGCGGGCCAGCGATCGGGCGCTGCGCGCTGGGACGACGCTGGCTGGCGTTTTGGACTTGGTGGTCAGGCTGCGTCGGCGCACCCAGGTGCCTTTGGTTCTGTTCAGCTATTTCAATCCGATACTGCAGATGGGCTTGGAGAAATTCGCGGCCGCTGCTGCTGTGGCTGGCGCAGATGGCGTGTTGGTGACGGATTTGACGCCGGAAGAAGCTGGTGAATACCGAGTGGAATTGCAAAAACGGAATCTGGATACGATTTTTTTGACTGCGCCGACTTCGACAGATGCAAGGCTGGCGCGGATATCCGAGGCGACGACGGGTTTTCTGTACTTGGTATCGCGCGCGGGAGTGACCGGCACGCGGGACGCGTTGCCAGCGGAATTGCCGACGCTGGTACGGCGGGTACGCAAGTTTACGACGCTGCCGATCGCGGTGGGTTTCGGAATTTCATTGCCAACACACGTGACCGTGCTGGGCGGGATCGCTGATGCGGCCGTGGTGGGTTCTGCTCTGATGGCAGCGGTGGAAAAGGCGGATTCCGGAGACGCGGCCGCGATGGCTGTGGCTGAGCTGGTCCGAGCGCTGAAATCCGCGGCACGCGCTGGGGTAAGCCGACGAAGTGTCGAAGCGCCGTAGATTTAAACGTTTGGCGTGAACGAATGTTTTCAAAGCTTCATTCGTTTGCAGTAAAATTCGCACGAAATCGAATCGCAATTCCTGCTGAAAATAAGAGGGGATCTCGTTGGACAAGCGCATCGCCAATGCCGACGCTGCCGTAGCCCGCGTCAATGATGGCGCAACCATTTTGATGGGCGGCTTTGGGCTGTGCGGGATTCCGGAGAATCTGATTGCGGCGCTCCGCCGCAAAGGCTCGAAGAATTTGACGGTCGCTTCCAACAACGCTGGAGTCGACGATTTTGGGATCGGCATTCTGCTGCAGAACAAACAGGTGCGAAAAATGATCGCGAGTTACGTCGGCGAGAATAAAACTTTTGAGCAATTGGCGCTGAAAAAAGAAATCGAAGTGGAATTGAACCCGCAGGGGACGCTGGCGGAGCGAATCCGTTGCGGCGGCGCGGGCATTCCGGCGTTTTTTACGCCCACGGGGTATGGCACGCTCGCGGCGGAAGGGAAGGAAATTCGGGAATTCAACGGACGTCCGCACCTGCTGGTGCCGGCGTTGCGGGGTGATTTCGCTTTTGTGAAGGCGTGGAAGGGCGACCGCTGGGGAAACCTGGTGTATCGGAAGACGGCGCGGAACTACAACGCGGTGATGGCCACGGCGGCGAACTACGTGATTGCCGAAGTCGAAGAAATTGTGGAGCTGGGCAAGTTGAATCCCGATTGCGTACACACGCCGGGAATTTTTGTGGACGCGATATTTCAGGGAACGGATTACCAAAAGCGGATCGAGCGCCGCACGTTGAGCAAGCGCCGGAGCAATGATGCCGTCTGACACCGAGAAGCGGGAATTGATTGCACGCCGCGTGGCGCAGGAAATGCGCGACGGCTTTTACGTGAACCTGGGAATCGGACTGCCGACGCTGGTGCCGAATTTTCTGCCGCCGGGGATGGAAGTGATTTTGCAGTCCGAAAATGGAATGCTAGGGATCGGGCCGTATCCGATCGAAGGCGAAGAAGACCCGGACCTGATCAACGCGGGTAAGGAAACGATCACGGAGATTCCCGGGTGCAGCTATTTTTCGAGCTCGGACTCTTTTGGGATGATTCGCAGTGGACGCATTAATGTGACCGTCTTGGGTGCGCTGCAGGTCGATGAGAAAGGCAATCTGGCGAACTGGGCGATCCCGGGAAAAATGCTGAAAGGCATGGGCGGCGCGATGGATTTGGTGGCGGGGGCGAAGCGCGTGATTATCGCCATGGAGCACACCACCAAAGACGGCGAGGCTAAGATCGTAAGAAAATGCTCGCTGCCGCTGACGGGCGTTGGCGTGGTGTCGCTGATTGTAACGGAACTGGGCGTGATCGAGGTGCGTCCTGAGGGATTGGTGCTGCTGGAAGTGGCGCCGGGAGTGAGTGCCGACGACGTGCAGAAGGCGACCGAGCCGGTGCTGAAGCTTTCACCCGGGCTGAAAACGATGGCGCTGTAGTTCGTGGCTTTACGCGCTAACTCTTTTGGCGCGCGGGGCCGCGCTGGTCTTAATCTGGGATAACATTGCGGTACGGGGTCGTCCTAGGATATTTCAGGAGAGGCAATGCAACCGCACTCGATCGTGGTGATCAGTCTGCATACACCCAAAGAAAAACTGTGGGGCGAACTGCTGGATATTTCGAATGCGGGCGTTACCGTGCGCGGGATCGACCTTAGTTCGTTCGACGATTTCGTGAGCCAGATTCTGCATCCGGAAGGCGACCGCATGGGGCTGCCGACTTTGTTTTTTCCGATGGCGCGCATTGAGCGAATCGCGCTAGATGAAGCGCGCGGCTCGATACCTTCGCTGGCCGAGACCTTTGCGCGCAAAACTGGACACACCGTGGGCGATTATCTGGCGCAGTTTGCGTAGGCCAAGCGCGCGCCTGCACAAATCCAAATCATGAACAGCCGAATTTTTACCGTTCCGAATCAGCTCACCTTCCTGCGCTTGATGTTCCTGCCGTTTTTTATTATGGCGATTCATTACGAACGCTACGGGTGGGGCCTGATCATATTTGTAGTGGCCGGGGCCAGTGATGCGCTGGACGGGGTGCTCGCGCGCGGTTTGAACCAGCGCACGCCGCTCGGCGCCTACCTCGATCCGATTGCGGACAAGCTTTTGCTTTCGGCGTCGTATTTCGAGCTGGCGCTGCACGGAAAAATCGCCTGGTGGCTGGCGATTCTGGTTCTAGGGCGCGATGCGCTGCTGCTGATCGCGAGCGCGGTGATCATTGTGACCGTGGGCTATATGTCGCTGCCGCCCAGCATCTACGGCAAGGCTACGACGTTCTTCGAGATTCTGATGGTGTTCCTGGTTTTGGTGCTGGCGATTCGCGACAATGCGGCGCTGATGGCGATGAAAGATATCTGCGCGTATTGCGTGGCGGCGTTTGTGTGTATTTCCGGGCTGCATTACAGCATCGTGGTGTCGCGGCGGTTGCACTCCGGGGTGTAGGCTAAGATTCGCCCGGATTAGTGAGCCACGATTATTCCCACAGCCACGAATCCCAGGCTGGCGGCTACAACTATCGCGCTGGTCCAACCCAGCAAGGTCGCGCGCGTTTTTTCCTGATCGGACATCGGCGGTCGCGCCATCATCACGCGCCCCATTAGAAAACCGGTAATGAGGCCGCCTGCGTGAGCGAAGTTGTCGGTTCCGCTCATCATGATTCCCAAAATCCCAATGTAAACAAGCCAGCGGATCAATTGGCTGCGCAACATCTGCATCGCCGCGGTTTTGTGGGCCATGGTCATGGCCAGCAACACGCCGATAAGGCCCAGCAGGGCGCCGGAACCACCGATGCTGACGTGCCGGCCAAGCAGCCCGCTGACGAAGAAGGCGCCGATCCCCGTCGCTACATAAATAAAAAGATAGCGAGCGGATCCGTACAGCTCTTCGATTTGCGGACCAATATCCATTAAGACCCACATGTTGAATCCGATATGCAGCAGGCTGCCGTGAAGGAAGGTAGCCATGATCAGGCGCCACGGTTGAACCAAATCGTAAGGCCATGGCACAGAAGCGCCGAAGCGGATCAAGACACGGTTGCTGATTCCGCCGAGGCTCATGAGAGCGCCAAGGCCGCCGCCTCCGGGAGCTTGCAATCCGTTTTCACGGATTGTCGCTACGAGAGTCGCGGCGTACAAAAGGCAACTTAGCGTAAGGATTCCGTAGGTCACCGGGGATTCGGTGGGCATCAGGCGGCTGAGGGAGCGGGTGGCGGCGGCCATGCCGAAGGTCAGGCTGGCGCCGCATTGATGACATTTGGTGGCCGTGGAGCCGACCAGCGTACCGCAGGCGGGACACAATTGCGGGCGGCGCTGCTCCGGCGCGCTGGCGCCGAACATGCGGCTGACTTGTTCGCGAAATCGATCAAGCTTCCAACGTAGACCGGGAGAGAGTTGCAATAGGGTTCCTTGCGAGAACGTAGTCGCATTCTTATAATACAGAAGGTGAGAGCAAACCAGCGAATCAGGAAAATGCGTGCGGTCTGAGCGCCTGACGCAGCAATATCCTCGAATTATTTCTTCAGCACCTGCTTCCCAGAGTATTTTCTGTCGTAAATTTTCCAGGTTCCAGCTTTTGTCTGTCGCGAGTCTGCTGTTTGCGCTGGTTTTGGCGGGCTGTTCACATCACCAGACCGTGTCGCGGCAGCCGGCGGCGACTCCGGCGCCGTCGACTCCGGCGCCGTCGACTTCCGCAGGCCAGCCGGCATCGCCGCCCGCGACGAGAACTCCACCCGCTGGCGGAGCGTCGCCGGCTTCTGGACCCCCTCCCCCGAGCGAAAGGCAACCTGTGATTCCCGGAGGATATGTCGAGGAAGGCGTAGCGTCGTGGTACGGCGTGCCGTTCAACGGGCGGCGGACTTCGAACGGCGAGATCTACGACATGCACACGTTTACCGCGGCGCACCGGACGCTGCCCTTCAATTCCATGGTGCGGGTGACGAATCTCGATAACGGCAAGCAGGCGGAAGTGCGCATCAACGATCGCGGGCCATTTGTGGCGAATCGAGTGATCGATCTTTCCCTGGCCGCGGCGCAAGCCATTGAGATGTGGGGGCCGGGAACGGCGCACGTGCGGCTCGAAATTCTTTCCGGCCCGAACCCGACCAAAGGATTTTTTGGCGTGCAGGTGGGGGCTTTCAAGGTCCAGGAAAACGCGGAAAAATTTCGTGCTGAGATGGACGCTACATATCCTCCGGCCACGATTCAGTCCTACGATGCGCCGGATGGAACGTATTACCGGGTACGCGTGGGAAAGCTGCCAAGCGAAGAGGCGGCGCAGAAGCTCGCGGATCAGTTGCGCGCGGACGGAAGAAAAGCGGCGTTGGTGGTGCGGATCGACGAGTAGCTCGAAGACCGCGCGTGTATTACTTGTGTTTCATGACGTAAACGCCGTCCCAATCCGAAGCTGGCTTTTCGGTTAGATATTCTTCGCAACGCGCCAGAAAGATTTTTGAAGGCGTGTCTTCCGGCCAGCGCTGCAAAATGTTTTCAAAATGCGACTTCGCGGCGGCCCAGTCCTGATGTTTGTAGGCTTCGCGGCCCCGATCGAATAACTCGACCAGTTCTTTCCCGCCCAGTTCCGCCATTTCGGCGCTTAACACTTCGTAAATCGTGACGGGCTGCAACTTGCCTTTTACACGAATCAAATCCAGCTCGCGGAAGATGAGTTCGTCGCTGTGGATTTCTTTTCGCGTGGATTCGCTGACGACGATGCGCGTGCCGTATTCCTTGTTCAAGCCTTCGAGGCGCGAGGCGAGGTTCACGGAGTCGCCCATGGCGGTGTAGCCGTAGCGCAGACTGGAACCCATGTTTCCCACCGAAGCGATTCCGGTGTTGATGCCGATGCCGATGTCGAGTTCAGGGTAGCCGCGGGCACGCCAGTCTTTTTGCATTTCGGAAAGTTTGGCGAGCATGCTGACGGCGGCGGCGCAGCATTTTTCGGCGTGGTCCGCTGCGTCGAAGGGAGCGCCCCAGATGGCCATCACCGCGTCGCCGATGTATTTATCGAGGGTGCCCTGATATTTGAAAATGATTTTGGTCATGTCGGTCAGGTAGCCGTTCAGCAGGCCGGCGAGTTCCTGAGCATCGAGATTTTCAGAGATGGTGGTGAAGCCGCGGATGTCGCTGAATAGGACAGTGACTTCGGTCTTGCGCGGCTTCACTCTTTCGGGGTCGCTGAGCAAACGGCGGATGACTTCCGGGCTGACGTACTGCTGGAAGGCGCCGCGAATTTTTCGTTTTTCCTGTTCCTCGAAAAATACTCGATAGAGCGCGACCAGGCTGACATTGGGCACCAGCGTGAAAAGCGCCGGAACGATGAAATTCAGCCACCACCCGTGAAGAAAGGCCCAGTAGACGATAGCGCCAAAAGGAATGAGCAGGACGAGACCCATCGCCATCCAGCGCGGCTGGACGACGGCCAGCCACAGGCCTAGCGGGACGCCGAAGAGCAGGATGAATCCGATGTCGGTGAGAAATTGCGGGCCGTGCTTCACCAGAAATTGCTGGTTCAGAATGTTGTCGATCAGATTGGCGTGGATTTCGACGCCGGGGAAATCGATGCTGCCGAACGGAGTAGCGCGCAGATCGCCAATGCCGGTGGCCGAGGCTCCGATTAGAACGATTTTGTCTTTGAACGTTCCGCGCGGAAATTTATTCAGGGCCACGTCGCCGAACGAGACGTAGGGGTACGTGCGCGACGGACCGTGAAAGTTGACCATCAGGCGACTGAGATCGTCTGGATGCACCACGAGATCGGGGCCGAATTCGACGCTGGTAATTCCGGCGGCGCCGTAATTCAGAATCGTTTGCTCGTCGGTAAGCCCCAAATACAGGCGGATGGTCTGTACGTCCAGCGAGGCGTAGAAGTCCCAGTTTTTCTGGTCGGGGTCGCGGCCATACGGGATGGCGAGGGGCAGACGGCGGACGACAGAGTCGGCGTCGACGACCACGGTGAACGATCCGGCGCCGCCTTTTTCGGACGCGACGGCTCCAGTGAAGATCTCGGCGTTAGCTTCGGCGCCGCGCGGGACCAAATTCTGGTCTTCGTACAACTGGATGACGTGGACGCGGCCTTCATCGCCCAGGGTTTTGGGAAAACCGATCACCCGAGGAAACGGGAAAAAAGCCAGCAGGTTGGCATAATTATCGAGAGCCTCGCTCGAAACGCCTTCGAGATCGGCTTGGGTATACAGAAAGTAGTTTCCGAGAACGACGTGGCCGAAGCGCTGGAGCGAGGCGGCGAACTGCTCATCGTAGTTGTGTTGTTTTTCGCGGCGATCGATGGCGGACTGGACTGCGGAATTCACCGCGAGACCTTGTTTTTTCTGCGCATCCAGATCTGCCGAGAGGTCTTTGAGTGGCAGTACGGTTTGATCGGGCTTGCTGAAGGTCATGTCGAAGGCGACGACCTTCGCACCGTCTTCCCGCAAGGCATCCATCAGGTGCGCGAAATGAATGCGCGGGAAGGGCCAGCGGCCGAGCAGTTCCTGCGAGCGTTGATCGATATCGACAATGATGATGCGGGGATCGGGAGCGACGTGGCCGCGAAATTGAAATCTGGCGTCGAGCGTATTGAGTTCCAGGCGGTCGATTGAATCAAATACCGGCATTCGGCGTTCACCGACGAAGGTGGCGAAGTAGACACCGAGAGCGACTATGGTGACGAGGAAGCTGATGGCCAACGAGCCGCGATGGCCCCACCATTCGCGCAGAAGTCTCGCCACAGTTCCTGGTTTTGCGTCGGGCATCGAGGAAAATCTGAAACTGCGATTGGCGGTGCAAGCGAGACTGGGCACGCAGCGCCATTCAGCAATTCAAATCTGGGCAAAGGCTAACAAACGGCTGGTGATGATTCAAGGCGCGAGCGGTAAGGCGCGCGGCTCCGGAACGGGAGTACGGCCGGTTGCGATGAGCCGCTATTCCGGTGCAGAATCGCGGCCAGCCAGGTCCGCTTCCGTTATACTGGCCCACTGGTCCAAGTCATCGCGCATGTCGAGAAGAAAACAAATCTGGTACCGAAAGTCCTCGCCAGCGGCTCCGCTGGCCGAATCCTTGAAAGAAATCTACGAAATCGAGTGGATTTCCGCGGATTCAAAGAACATTTTTGATCCGAGCGCAATGCAGGCTCTTCGTGTTTTTCTGCTGGACGTCGAGAAGGAAACTCCGGAATTGCTGCGATCGCTCCATGCGTCGAGCCCGCATTCGCGGGTCATCGGAGTGATCGAAACGTCGACGCATGGCGGGGTGGCTAGCTCCGCTTTCGAGGGCCAAGCGGTTTTTTCTTATTTGGCGACGTCGGCCAGCGCGAAAGAAATCAAGAAGACAGTCGCGGTGGCCTTCGAAAATATCGAACTGGTCGAACGCGCCCGGGCAGCCAGCGAAGGCTTGGAACTTGCCGAACGCGAACGGCAGCAACTGAATGAGATTGGTATAGCGTTGTCGTCGGAGCGAGACATCAATGCTCTGCTGACCTTGATCCTCAAAAAGGCGCGAGAGATCACGGGAGCGGATGCGGGATCGCTTTACCTCGTCGTCGAGGACGGCCGGGAACGGCGGTTGCGCTTTATGCTAACGCAGAATGACAGCGTGGAATTTCCTTTCAAGGAATTCACGTTGCCGCTGGCCGAGGACTCCATGGCTGGTTACACCGCGCTGCGCGGTGAAGTGCTGAATTTCGCCGACGCGTATCAGTTGCCGGATGGATTGCCGTTCCATTTTAACGACCGCTACGATCGCGATTCCGGCTACCGGACCAAATCGCTGCTGACTTTGCCGATGCGCAACGCGAAGGCCGAAGTTTTGGGCGTATTGCAACTCATCAATTCGAAGAAGGATTCGGCCGCGCGTTTGCTGAATAAGGAAGCCGTGGACGCGCAGGTGCAGTCCTTCCCGGAACGTTCCGTGCAATTGGCGCTTTCGCTGGCCTCGCAGGCGGCAGTTTCTTACGAGAACAGCAAACTGTATCAGGAGATCGAAACGCTGTTTGAAGGATTTGTGCAGGCGGCGGTTACGGCGATCGAGCAACGTGATCCGACCACCTCCGGCCATTCGCTCCGCGTGGCTACCTACACGCAGGCCTTCGCCGAAACTCTCGACGGCGTTTCGTCCGGCCCTTACGCGCACACGCGGTTCGACGCCGAGCAGATGAAGGAAATCCGCTACGCGGCGCTGCTGCATGATTTTGGAAAAGTTGGCGTGCGCGAGGATGTGCTGGTCAAAGCCAAGAAACTGTATCCGGCGCAGATGGACGTGGTGAAACAGCGCTTCGAATACATCCGCAAAGACCTCGAAGCGGGCATGGCGCGGCGCAAGCTGCAGATGTTCTTAGAGCGGGACCGCGGCGACGCGATGGTGGAAGTGGCGCGGCTGAGCGAGGATTTCGACCAGCGGCTGGCGCGCCTGGAAGAATATTTGCAGTTCATCATCGAAACGAACGAGCCGACACTGCTGGAAGAGGGCAAGTTCAAAAAATTACGTGAAATCGCGCGGCAGTCTTATATCGACACGAAGGGCATCGAACGTCCCTACATCAATACGGATGAGGTCCGCCTGCTATCGATCCCGAAGGGCAGCCTGGATGCGGCCGAACGGCTACAGATTGAATCGCACGTGATTCATACCTTCAACTTTCTGAATCAGATTCCGTGGACGAACGAATTGCGCCGGATTCCGGACATTGCGAAGGCCCATCACGAAAAGCTGAATGGGACGGGATATCCTTACAAGCTGCACGGCGACGAGATTCCGCTGCCCACCAAGATGATGACGATCTGCGACATTTTCGATGCGCTGACGGCTTCGGACCGGCCTTACAAACGAGCGGTGCCGGTCGACCGGGCTCTGGCAATTCTGGAATCCGCGGTAAGTAATAACGAGATTGACGGCGAGCTTTTCCGGATTTTCACCGAGTTCAAAGTGTATGAACGCGTGATTGTTCCGGTCCAAAAATAAATGCCCTACCTTTTCTCTCGCGTTCACGAACTTCTTACAGCTTTGACGACCGAGAAGATTCTCTCGATCCTGCCGCTGCTGGTTCTGATTCTCCCTTCCGGTGGGTTCTTGATTCGCGCGGCGCGCGGGCAATCGAGTTCTTCGACGACGTGGGCCGTCTCGATCGTGCTGCCTCCGAAGCTGGTGGCGGGCAGGCCGGCTACGCTGGCGGTGCTGGGGGTGGACGGGCGCTTGGCGGAGGGGATCGCGGTCATGGTCGGCGATTCGCTGCACTTGAAAACGGACAAGACCGGGCGCGCATCGTTTTCTGTGCCGGCTGGCCCGTCGGTGCTCATCGCGAGTGGATCGGGCAACAGCGCAGCGGCGTTGGTCGATACTCCCGAATCCGCAGGCGAGAAGCGGAAAATCAGCGTACCGCCGGTGGTGTCTCTGCTGGATCAATTTGCGATATGCGGGGCGGAATTTGCCGAAACCGCGGATGCGAATCGGGTGAGCATTAACGGCGAGCGCGCATTTATCCTGGCAGCGTCTCCGGAATGCGTCGTGGTGCAGGCGAATCCTCGCGCGCTGCCGGGACCGGCGAAAATAACGATCGAAAATTCCAGCGGATCGTGGGAGGGCGCGACCACGTTGGTGAGCCTGCACTTCGATCCGCCCATCCCCGCCCTGGTCCCGGAGAAACGCAGCAAGCTTGCGCTGCATGTGCAGGGATCGAGTGAGCCGCTTCGGGTGCAGGTGGAAAACCGGACCCCGGGTGTCCTGCGGTTCTTGCATGGCGATACCCAGAGCCTGACGACCTCGGGCGATGCGGAAAATTCGGCCATCATTGGCGTAGAAGCGATTCGCGCCGGCGATTTTTCTTTTCGCGCGCGACTTTTACCCGTGCTAGACCCAGATTCGGCGCGGCGTTATTTGCTTGCCGCTAGCGTCTTGGCGCCGAAGGTTTGGAAATCGCGAGTCGCTGGGTTCGCGCGGGATTTGGAACGGCACCCGGACGATGCGGCGAAGATTGGTCGGGATTTACAGGCCATGGCCACGACGACGATTCCGGGGGATTTCAAAACGCTGATTGAGGCGGCTCGAGCTGCGTTGCAATAAGGCTGCGAATTGGAAGCGGCGATTCGTCGCCAGCGGGCTAGAACAGTTTTTCGTCGGCGATCGGATTCAATAATTTCTGCTCCGGTTCCGGCGATGCGCCCTGCGCGAGCTGCTCCAGGGAATTTCGGGTGCGGCTCAGGCGGCTGTCGGCCTCCTCATAGCTTTGCTGCGCATTGCGCAGATGCTTGCCGAGTTTTTGGTACACGTCGTCGAAAATCTCGAACTGTTTTTTTAGACCGGACATTCCCGCCAGAATTTGACGCGTATTTTCTTCGATCTTCTGCCCCTTTAGGCTGAGCGAAACCGCGCTGAGGCAAGCGTAGAAAGTGTTTGGCGAGACGGGGAAGACGTGTTTCACCCGGCAATATTCGTCGAGCTGGCCGTACTTGGCGTCCTCGGTCATCATCAACTCGTAGTAAACGCCCTCGGAGGGCACGAACATCAGCGCGAAATCGTAAGTGTGTTCGTGCGGCAGAATGTATTTCTCGGCGATGCTGTCGGCGTGTTTGCGCACCGCCAGCGAAAATTCTTTGCGCGCGGCGTCGCCGGATTCGACCAGCCGGCGGTAGGCCTCCAAGGGAAATTTGGAATCGACGCACAGCATCTGGTCGCCGTTGTAAACCACGGCGTCGACGATGGCTCCGGTGGAATCGAAGCGGTGCTGCACGTCGTAGGAGGTTTGCGGCAGCGCGTCCTGCAAGAGCCGCTCGAGGGCAACTTCGCCGAGGGTTCCGCGGGTTTTCGCGCCCCCCAACACGCTCTGTAGCATCTGGGCCGATTGCGACAGCTCGCGTCCCGACTGCTGGACTTCTCCCAATTGCTGGCTCATCCGGCGAATCGTTTCGTTGGAGGCGTGCAACTGTTGGGCCATGGCGATTTGCGCGTCGCTGGCGAGCTTGCCGGAAGACGCGACGCCGGTGAGAAGCTCCTGACGGACTTGGCCGAGCTGTTCGGTGACGGTGTTCGCCAAATGGTGAATCTGAGTGTTGACGGATTGCGCCTGGGAGACCAGCGAGTGTTGCATTTCCTGGCGCACGGCAGAGAGATGAGCTTCGGAGCGGCGGCTGGCGGCCCAGGCGATAGCGCCGACGACCAGAATGGTCAGCAAAGCAATGACAATCCAAACGAACGGATTCATAGGCAGATCAATCCCGCGAAGTCGAGCCGGTCAGCTGCACCAGCCCCTGCGGTGATGGCGCGGGGCCGTTGTCGATGGTCTGACGGCCGCGCCAGGAATCGAGAGCCGAGGTTTGGTGTACGCAGGAAACGGTGCAGCGCGGCGCGCAACCTTTCTTGGTGAGGAATTCGCGCTGGCGTTGTTCGCTGGTGTATTGCAGCAACGGAACGCCGGGATAGCCGCGCTGCTGCGAACAATAATGGACCAGGCCGTCTTCGCAAATGTAGAGGTAGCGCGCGCCGGCGCGGCAACGCCAATCGTTTTCCAAGCCCTTAGCGATGTTGTGCTGGAAACCGTTGATGCGGGTGAATGATTTCTTTTCCAGCGAGATGATTTCCTCGAAAATTTCCTGCTCGCGCTTGCCCAGCGGTTCGAGCTGGCCATTGTGATCGTGCAGTATGCCCACGGTGGAAGTGAATCCAAGTTGTACCGCGCGATTCGCGACGGTTAGAGCGTCCTCGGGATCGGCAACGCCGCTACCGAGGACGGAGTTGATGTTCACTTGAAATTCGGCGTGCTTGGCGAGCAGTTCGAGTTTTTGATCGAGGACCTTGAGGCTTTTTTTCGAGACCTCGTCCGGTTTCACGTTGTCGATGCTGATCTGCAGGTATTCGAGGCCGGCGCGATTCAAGCGCTCGATGCGATCGGCGACCAGCAAATAGCCATTGGTAATCATCCCGGCCATAATTCCGTTCTTGCGGATGCGGGCAATGATGGCGTCGAGGTCGGGATGAAGCAGCGGCTCGCCGCCGCTGATGGTGATGATCGAAGTACCCATGGTGCCGAGGCGATCGATGCGCGCGAACATCTCCTCGGTGGGCACTGGATTCGAAAAGTCGTCGTATTCGTTACAGTAGGTGCAAGCCAGATTGCAGCGGCGGATCGGAATGATATGAACCAGGACCGGATGGCGCGTGGAGGCGAGACCTTTGGCCAGCATGCGCGCTTCGCGCAGTTTGCGGTGCACCGCGAGCAGCTTCTTGCGGATTGTCTTTTTTGCGGTCATTCCCAAAGGCAAAACGTGGCTAACTAAGTATGCCATATTCACCGGCCGTTCTAATGGCCGGCTGCAGCGCGTTTCTACGGGATTTTCTGTGCAGACGAGCTTTATTTTCTGGCAGACTCAAACCTTTCGGGAGCGTCGATGATCAAGCGTCTGGTTGTCCTGTCCGTTCTAGTTACCGCATTCTCTTCCGTGTACGCACAGCAGGGGGCGGCTCCCGCTGATTTCAAAATCGTGGATGGCGACCGGGTGGTTTTCTACGGCGACAGCATTACCGAACAGCGCCTGTACACGGCCGACATCGAAGTTTTTGTGTTGACGCGCTTTCCGGGACGGAAGGTGACATTTTTTCATTCCGGAGTCGGAGGAGATAAGGTGAGTGGCGGCAAATACGGGCCGATCGATTTGCGGTTGCATCGCGATGTATTCGATCACCAGCCAACCGCGGTGACCATCATGCTGGGGATGAATGACGGTTTTTACCGGGCATTCGATCCGGACATTTTCGAAAGCTACAAAGCGGGATATCGCTCCATCGTCGACTCCATGGAGAAGAGCTTTCCAAACGCGCGCCTGACGCTGCTGAAACCCTCGGCGTATGACGACGTGACGCGCCCGGAAATGTTGCCCGGTGGCTACAATAAGGTTTTGCGGGAGTTCTCAGATTTTGTCGGGGAGCTTGCAGCTGAAAAGCAAGTTGGCGTCGCAGACCTCAATGCGCCGGTGGTCGAGACGCTGGTCAACGCCAAAGGAAAAAACACGGCGCTCGATACGCTGCTGATTCCGGACCGCATTCATCCGGGCCCGGCAATTCATTGGATTATGGCGGAGAGCGTACTCAAGATATGGGACGCGAAACCTGAAGTTACATTTGTACACGTCGAGGCTGGTCCGAAGCCCACGGCGCAGGTTTCCAACACGCAGGTGAGCGAGCTGACCGCGAATGGAAACCGCCTACGATGGACGCAGATTGATAAAGCGCTACCACTACCGCTCGGACCGCTCGATACCGACCCGTTGATGCAACTGGCGCTATCGTCTTCCGATTTAGTCAGCGCGCTCGATATGGAAACACTGCGGGTGACGGCTCTAGTGGCCGGAACATACAAGTTGCGAATTGACGACAAGGATGTGGGAATTTTTCCGGCGGAGCAGTTGGCGGCGGGAATTAATTTGGCGCTACTGGAAACTCCGATGCTGGCGCAGGCGCGCCGGGTGGGTGCGGATACGCAGGTCAAGACGACGCTCGATACCCAGTTGTTTGAATTAGGCGTCAAGCCGAAAGACGAAGTCCTGCCGGAAACAGTGAAGCAATTCGAAGCGGCGAAAGAGCGAGCGGTCGCCCGGCAACGTCAGGACGCGCAGCCGGTCGCCCATCGGTATGAACTGATGCTCAGCGAAACTGTGCCGGTTAGCAGGAATTCAAAATAAGAATCGTGTCCAAGCCGAAAGCGGCTTGGACTAATCGGCCCACGGCTGGGGTTCACGATCCCAACGATGTTTCTTCAGTTCGTCAAGCAGGGCCTTGTCGAGCGGGCCGGCGTCGCTGGCCGCGAAATTTTCCTTCACATGATTCAGGCTGCGCATGCCGATGATCGTGGTGCTGATGTCGGGATGGGAGAGGATAAAGCGCAAGGCCATCTCCGGAAGAGTCATTCCCGCGGGCACGATTTTCTTCAGGGCTTCGACCCGTTCGATGGTCTCCGGCAAATTCTCGGGCCCGAAGTAACTGGCGCGCCAATCGTCGGCAGGGAATTTTGTATCGGCGGTCATTTTGCCGCCGAGGCTGCCTTCGTCCAGCGGAACGCGAGCGATGACGCCAATGTTCAGTTCCCGGCATACGGGCAACAACTCATCATCCGGAGACTGATCGAAAATATTGTAGATGACCTGCACGGCGTCGACTAAACCGGTGCGAATGGCAGCAATGCCGTTCGCCGGCTCCCAGCGGTTCAGGCTCAGACCGAACCAGCGCATCAGGCCGGAGGATTTCAACTCTTCGACGGTCTGGCGGAATTCGGGTTCGGCGGTCCAGTGATCGTCCCAGACATGGAATTGCAGGACGTCGATGGATTCCACGCCCAATGCTTCGCGAATCTTCCGGGCGTATTTCAATACGTGCTCAGCGGGGAAAACGTCCCTATAGGCGTAGTTCGCTTTGGCGGGCCAGAGCAGATTCATCGGCGGAATTTTCGACGCCGAATACAAACGCCTGGTCTTATTGCGCGCCAGCGTTTCGCCGAGCAGCCCGTCGCTCTTGCCGTCGCCGTAGGCCCACGCGGTGTCGAAGAAATTGCAGCCGAGGTCGACGGAGGCCTGCAACGACTGCAGCGATCGGGCGTCGTCGGAACCGCTCCAACCGCTCATGCCCCAGAGGCCGTAGGAGAGGTCGCTGACTTCGACGTTGGTTCTGCCAAACTTCCGGAACTTCATGGTTTTCCTCCGCGGCGAGCGAGAGCGAGACTATGCGATTCGGCAGAAATAGGGAAGGCCGTGCAGTGAATGGGTTTAAACGGAGGGGTGAGCGCTAATTTTTTTGCTGGGCAGTTCTCGCAACGGGCTTTCCCGCATCTTGGAGAACTTCCGGAGGATCGACCGAGCATTGCTTCCAGAAGACAGTTTCGGTCAAGGCTCCGGATTCCAGCTGTTGCAGGGTCGCGGTGGTTGCGGCGATTTGGCCGCCATCGGCCGAATCGAAAAGCACGACGACACCCTCGATGGGAGGAGTAGCGGATTTCTGCTCGCTGTACGCTTTTAGAAAAGCCGCTTTAGCGAACGATTTTTTCTGCCGGGCGGACGAAGTAGCCGCGGGATCGAGCGGCGCAACCCATACGACCCGGACCTTCTTCCCGCTGAGCGGTTCCCATTTTCCGCTGAATGCGCTGGTTTCTTCCTTCTCGACATGAAAGATTTCGTTGGGAGAATTTTGCGCGCTTTCCGGCGCTGCCGCGACAGCCCCGCCCCCGAATGCAGGCGGCAGCTCGACTTGCGCCCGCCGCAGCCAACCGCGTGAAACTCCTGAAATCTGCACGTGAACCCAGGCGCCCTCCAGGCCTAAAATTTGAAACTCATCATGAGCATCGGCGGACATCAGGACCTGCGCGCCCTCTTCCGCTTTCGAGAAAATCGGCGTGGAGGCTCTCTTCACCACGATTAAGTCCGAGGGCCGCGACTGATTGTGCAGAATGTCTTCCAGGTTTTTTTCTTCGCCGGCCAACTGGACGGCTTTCCGTTCGTTGTCTTCGCGCTGGGTGCGGATGGTTTCAATGCTTTCGGTGGAAGCCGGATTGGGCGCCGCAGTGCCGGGAGCATCGTGCAGCGGTTTGGAGCTGGTGATCGAGGGCGAAATCCCGCCGCCCGCAGGCGAAGCTGGATCGGTTTTCAGCGAACTACTGTAGGTGCCGGGGGAATTCGCCACAGTGGCATCCGCCAGCGCTTCCTCAATCCGGTCGAGGGCATCGTTTTCGAGGCGCCCGTTCGAAGGCAGGACGCGGTACCCGGAGCGCGAGGCATCCGGGTCGGTGAACCAGGCTGTGACTTTCGCCGTGGCGCGCACGATGGTCTGGCCTGAGCCGATGGTCAAGACCTGCAAATCACATTCGTAATATCCGCGGGAATAGCTGGAAAGCGGCTGGCCCTGTGGGATCACGAAGCCATCGAGAATAGGCAGGCGTCCGCGCGAAAGCGGCTGCACCGTATGAACAGCGGCTTGAAGATCGTCTTTCGAATTCGGGTAGGTCCTTTGATACGTCTCCGTGGGCGTCTGCGCAAACGTCGCAAGTCCCGCAGACAGCAGCGCGAACACGAACACCAGAAATAAAGTGGCGCGAGCAAACTCCGGGTGTTTTCGAGAACGCGTCATGGCAGCGGTTCCACTTGATCCAAGCGCACCCAACCGCGCTTGCCGTCGACGGTTTCGACCCCGTACCAGTAGTCGGTGATAATTTCGACCAGAAGCTCGGAATGTCCAGACAATGAGGCGAGTTTTGCGGCACGGTTGAACGGCGCGGCCTTCAAGTCGACGGAGTCGCTTTTTACGCGCACTTCGAGTTTATGATGCAGCTCATCGACTTTCTGTTGAAGACTGTTCAAAGAGTTTTCCGAATCGGTTAGCCGGGCCAGCTCTTCGTTGCGTTCTTTGGCCGACAGGCGCGTTTCCACCAACATTTCCCGACGTTGGGTCAGCTCCGCGTCTTGCTGCGCTATTTTTTGAATCTGTACGATGTGAGCTTGCACATCGGCAAACTCACTGGTTTCGACCGTGGTATCCGAAGCGTGAACCTTCTTGTTCCCATCTTCCACAAACACCGCATCAATTTGCAGGCGGGTCTTTTTTGGAGCTACGCCTTGCACCACGTAGCGGACAGTGAGATCGCCGATATCGGCACTCTCCTTGAAATGGCGTGGCGCCAGCGCGCGGTGGCGCACTTTGTAAAACACCTGGCCCTCACCCTTATATTCGCCGTAGTAGGACGAAGAAGTCTCGGGCACCGCGTCGGTCAGGGTCTTATCGTTATCGTAGATCCACGTGCCCTGGATGGTGTCATCTTCGATGACTTCCTTGACCGCCTTCAACACGTCGGCTTCGGAAGCCTTGAGATAAATTTCAAAGCCTTCGGGAGCGTCAGACTTTTTTTCATGCGAGAACTGAGCCGCCGAGGCCGGGGTTGAGGCCGGGGAGAACATAAAAACTACGGATGTAGTTAGTAGAGACGGAACCAGGATCGTGGTGAGAAGGATTTTCTTTCCCCAATTCCAGCCCAAGCTGTGAGCCGTGAGCTTACCGAGAAGACCCGTTTCGCCTTGCAGAGATGCGTTTCTGGTCATCATCGTTTTTGATTCATCGAATTCGAAGTATCGTTCAAACTGTTTTGGAAAAAACGTGCAGCGGCCGCCGGACAAGTTTTGGCTCCGCGCATCCACTGTAGATTGTATCGAAAAGCGGCCGCCGAAACGAATGTTAAGATTTGTAAATTTTTCGCTTGCAATATTAAAATCACGGCGTTAGTGTCCACTCGTTTGGTTGTCGGGTGTGTGCGCTGTTCGGTAAAGCGAATACGAAGGCGGCTGCGAGTGTCTGTGATGGTTCAAGACACAATTCGATCTGGAAGTTGTTCCCGGTCCCCTTCGGCCGGTCCGGTGCGCAGAGCCTCCGCGCTCTATCCAAGTTTTCGATACAAATTGAACGAATCTCGTTGCCCGCAACAGGAGGGTGTATGTCTTTGTCGCGTCCTGGGAGTCGAGACCAGATGAAGAGGTCGAAGCTCGGTGGCCTATTGGTTTTTGCGTTCGTGATTCTAGCGATGTTCTTCGTCGACGCTAAGCCGGCCGCAGCCTTGCCCACAGGCAAGGTGATGGCGATTCCGGCGTTCGCGCGCAAGTATGGCCTGCCATGCTCGGCGTGCCACACGGCGTGGCCGGAGCTGAACAACTTCGGGCAAGTATTCCGCGACAACGGCTACCAATTGATGAACGATCGCGATTCGCCGATCTGGCAGAATCCGTCGTACTTCCCGATTACCTTCCGAATTACTCCGAACTGGCATCGGGAGGCGGCTGACCATCAGGTCATTGATTCGCCAGATGGATGCTTTGGCACCAGTCCTTTGAATCCGTGTCTCAGCGTCGCCGGGAAGGTGAATCAGTCAGGCTTCGACCTGTCTGGGATGGACTTGTGGTCGGCCGGCACGTTGTACAAGAATATTTCGTTTGTACTGCTGCCTTCGTCGGATTCGACGGCGGTGTGGCACTTCGAAGCGGCGTGGGTCCGTTTCGACAATCTGCACAACAGCCGCTGGTTGAATGTACGCTTCGGGCGGTTCGAACTGGACAATTTGATCTCCGAAAAGCGCATGTTGTTCCTATCGAATAATGGCGGGTTCTATCAGATCTACCATTTCAATACGCCGGGCAGCACAAATAACTTCGGCTATGGGGACAATCAGATCGGAGTCGAACTGGCGGGGCATAGCGTCGACAGCTACACGCGCTATTCGATCGCGGTGCTGAGCAGCAATGAAGGCGGCGTAGGATTCACGAACGACGTGGTGCCAGGCGGATCAGCGGCGAGTAGGACGTACGACGTGAACCTGGCTTTCAGCCAGGCCTTCGATGCCAAAAGCCTCGGATTTGAAAGGATCGGCGCATTCGCGTACATCGGCCAGCGACCCACTTTCTATCAGACTGCCGACGGGGGAGATGAGCAGCTTGTGGGGCTTGGGAACAAAAGCTTTTATCGAGTGGGCGTCGCGGGCGATTTATACATTCACAATCTTGAATTCCTCCCCTTGTTCATGTACGGACACGACAACGCCTACCTCGGGACCGCAACCAGTTCGCAGGGGGCCCTTCCTTCCGGTGCGCACGCTCCCTCGTTTTATGGCGGATTTCTCGAATCTCACTACTACCTCAATCCCCAAAACGTAATACTGGGCCGCTTCGAGAAAATCAACGTTGGTCAGCAGGCATTTTCGGGCGGCAACAGCAACTTCGGAAACGTGACGGCCTACTCATTGGGCTATCGTTGGTACCCGATCATGTTTAGCCGGGCGGGCATAGCGTTGAACGGTGAATATTCGCGCACCAAATCGATCGGAATCGTTCCGGAAAGCGGCGATGGCACCGGCGGGCCACCGTTGTTCCCGACCGACGGGGTCTGGAGCAGCAGCATATTCTTCGGCATCGACTTCGACTTTTAAGGGAGACGGCTATGATCACGAGAAAATTAGCACTCGGATTTGCACTCGGCTCCCTGGCGTTGCTGACGGCGGGAGCAGCGCGGGCGCAATCCCACGTGGATTCGGTTGATCCGGCATTGGGCGCGCCGAGCGTGAGCAGTGAACAAAGCCACATCGGCGGACTGACCGGCCAGGCCGCGGCAGGAAAGGTTCTGTACCGCCGCTATTGCATCGGCTGCCACGGGCCTGCAGGTGACGGCAACGGGATGAACGCGCAGTGGATCGATCCTAAGCCCCGGGATTTCACGGAAGCAATCTTCAAGTGCCGTTCGACGCCGACCGGAACGCTGCCGACGGACCAGGATCTTTACAACGCCATCACCCGCGGTTTCGTCAACTCCAACATGCCGTCGTGGAGGCCGCTGACCGAACAGCAGCGCGCGGACTTGGTCGCGTTTATCAAGACCTGGTCGCCGCGCTGGTCGAAGGAAAAGTCCGGCGAAGTGTTGACCATTCCCGCGGAAACTCCGGTGACGATCGAGAGCATCCTGCACGGGCGTGAGTTGTTTCAGAAGCTGGAATGCTGGAAGTGCCATGGGCCAGCAGGGCACGGAGATGGGCCTTCGGCAGGGACCTTGACTGACAGTAAGGACAATCCGATTCGTCCGTACAATTTCTCGACGGGCGACCGTTTCAAGTGCGGGTCCACTAACCAGGACATTTACCGGATTTTCATGACCGGAGTAGACGGCACGCCGATGCCTTCCTTCCACGATGTCATCCAACCCAACGATGGCTGGGATCTGGTGCATTTCCTGCGCACCCTCCAAGTCACGCTGCCCTCCAAAGAAAACGATTTGTGGAGAGGTTACGTAGCAAGCCACGGCAAGGACATCAAGCCGATTGGACCGGACGCCGCAAATGGCGCCCAGTAGATAAAAATATTCCGGGAGAAATAATAAAATGCGACTGAAATACTTTTCGGCAGTAGCGCTAACTGCACTCGTAGGAACGTCGATGGTGATGTTCGCCAAGCCACCCGCAGGCGGCGGCACGGTCACGGGGAAAGTGACCTACACCGGCACGCCGGCAAAGATGAAACCAATCGACATGTCCAAGGAGCCGACCTGCGCGAAACAGCACGCCACGCCGGTGATGACCCAGAACGTGACCACCGGGCCCGGGAACACTCTGCAGTGGGTGGTGGTCTACATTTCCGCGGGGGATCAAGGTTCCACGTCGCCTTCGCAGGCCGTGAAATATGAGCAAAAGGGCTGCGAATACTTGCCGCACGTTCTGCCGATGCAAGTTGCACAGCAACTTCAGATTTTCAACGACGATCAAACCTCGCACAATATTCACCCGCTGGCCAAGGTGAATCCGGAATGGAACAAGTCACAGCCGGCTGGCTCGCCTCCGATTGACACCAAGTACGACAAGGCCGAATTCATTCCGGTGAAGTGCAACATCCACCCTTGGATGCACGGCTACTTCGCGGTGCTCAACACCTCGCACTATTCGGTGACCGGTGAAGACGGTTCGTTCAGCCTGCAGGGATTACCGCCGGGGAAATACACGGTGACGGCCTGGCAGGAACAGTACGGCACGCAGACGCAGGAAGTAACGATTGCCGGGAACGAATCGAAGAGCGTCAATTTCGTTTTCAAGGCAGTACCTTACTGAGGAAGTTAGATCGTTGATCTGATCGTAAGCCGTGGCGGCTGAAGTCCTGGCCAGCGCAATTGCGCGGCCGCCGCGGCGTACCCAGTTGGCGCTCCAGTTCCAGTCCTAAACCCGCAGTCGAGGCGAGCTGACATGGGAAAACTATTTGCGGCGGTGGTGGTAATCATCACCGTCGTTTCAGTGGGCATCTTCATCGCCCACACCTGGTGGCTGCCGGTGGATATTTCCACCACCGGCCCGGCGGTGGATCATCAGCTCGATGAAACCATGGTCGGCACCGGCGTGCTGTTTTTCGCCAGCCAGATAATGTTGGCGATGTTCGTGTGGGGCGCGAGTAATACCTCAAGCACCAAGAAAATCAAGATATTCCCTGGTGGCTCGACTCCCTTGGTGGCCTTCGCCATTATCCTGGTCGGCATCGAAATCCTGACCCTTACGTTCGTGGGCTCGCGCGCCTGGGGTGCGATCTACATCGCGCCGCCAGATCCGAATTCCTTGAAGATCGACGTGCAAGCCGAGCAGTTTGCGTTTTATTTCCGGTACCCGGGGCCCGACGGGGTCTTCGGCGGCATCCACCCCGATAAGATCGACGACGGCAGCGGAAATTATTTTGGACTCGATCCCGCCAACGATGTTCCGGCGCGGGACGACATTGTGGTTGGCTCGCTGACCATTCCGGTCAACAAGCCCATCTGGCTCACCCTGCACTCGAAAGACGTCGGCCATTCCTTCTTCGTGCGTGAGTTGCGCGTGCAGCAGGACTTTGTTCCGGGACTCGATATTCCAGTGCATTTCACCGCGACGAAAATCGGAAAATATGAAATCGTATGCACGCAGCTCTGCGGCCTGGGTCACTACAACATGAAGGCGTACTTAGACGTGTTGTCGCAAGACGACTACGACCAGTGGTTGAAGACGCAGGCGGGCCAGTAAGCTCCGGTGGGTTGGGGGCCGGGGCCTGCACGTTTCAGTGTCACTTTTGCGAGGCCAACATATGCATGATGTTTCAGCGCAGCCAGTAGCGCACCAACACTCCGCGCCCACTGGTTTCATCCGCAAGTGGGTTTTCAGCCTCGATCACAAAGTGATCGGCAAGCAGTACTACGCGCTGGCGCTGGTCTCCGTGTTCATCGGGATGATTCTTTCGTGGTTCATGCGCATTCACCTGGCGTGGCCGAATTGGCCGATCCCGCTGCTGGATAAGCTTTCGGCCGTTGGCGCGCCCGCGGGAGTGATGACCCCAGAATATTATCTTTCGCTGCTGACCATGCACGGCACGATCATGGTGTTTTTCGTGCTGACCAATGCGCCGTTCGCGGCCTTCGGAAATTATTTCCTGCCAATTCAGATTGGCGCGGAAGATATGGCCTTTCCGCGATTCAACATGATGTCGTTCTGGACGACCTTCGTCGCGTGGTTGGTCATGATGGCGGCGTTTTTCGTCGCGGATGGGCCGCCGATTTCGGGATGGACCGCGTACGCTCCGCTGAGCGCGGTAGGCGGCGACGCCGGCCCGGGGTTGGCCATGGGCCAGAACCTATGGGCGATTTCGATCGCGATTTTCTGCATCGCCTCGCTGCTGGGCGCCCTGAATTTCATTTCCACCACGCTGGACCTGCGCACCAAAGGTATGTCGCTCTCGCGCATGCCGTTCTGTTCGTGGGCGTGGTTTATCACTTCGATTATCGCGTTGCTGGCGTTCGCCGTGTTGCTCCCCGCCTGCATCCTGCTGATTTTGGACCGTACCGCGGGAACCAGCTTCTTCATTCCGGCCGGCCTGGTGCTCAGCGATAAGCTGCAACCGCATTCGGGCGGCTCGCCGCTTTTGTGGCAGCACCTGTTCTGGTTCTTCGGCCACCCCGAGGTTTACATCGCAATTCTGCCGTCGATCGGAATCGTGGCTACGATTCTGCCGGTATTCGCGCGCAAGCCGCTGCTCGGTGCGCGCGCTGTGGTAGGCAGTATGATCGCGATCGGCTTCCTGAGTTACATGGTTTGGGGCCACCACATGTTCGTCAGCGGGATGAACCCGTTCTCGGCGGACCTGTTCTCCGTGCCGACCTTGATCATTACTATTCCGGCGACGATCTTGACCCTCTTGCTGCTGGGAACGGTATACGGCGCAAAGATGCGGTTCACCTCGGCCGCGCTCTTCTGCCTGGGATTCATTTCCGTGTTCATCAGCGGCGGCATCAGCGGATTTTTCCTGGCTCAGCCTTCGCTCGATACGATTCTGCACGCCACCTACTTCGTCGTCGCGCACTTCCACTTTGTGATGGCCGTGGCCTCGATCTTCGGCGTCTTTGCCGGGACCTATTTCTGGTTCCCGAAGATGACCGGCCGCATGATGAGCGAGCCACTCGGAAAGCTGCATTTCTGGCTGACGTTCATCGGCGTCTACGCGATTTTCATGCCGATGCACTACCTCGGGTTGGCGGGAAACATCCGCCGGTATTCGGCGTTCGTGGACGATTTCATGATTCCGCTGATTCCGGTGCACAAGTTCATCACCATCGTGGCCTTGCTGACCGGAGCTGCTCAGCTCATTTTTCTTTACAACCTGATCCACAGCCGATTCCGCGGCGCGATCGCTTCGGAAAATCCGTGGGAGGCTACCTCTCTGGAGTGGTCGACTAGCTCGCCTCCGCCTTTCGATAATTTCGGCGGCCGGCACCTCATCGTCTACAACGGCCCGAACGAGTACGGCACCGATGGTCCACAGGATTACATCATGCAGACCTCGCCCGAAAAAGCGCCGGTGCGGTAGGGAGCGCGACCGAAAATGGCCACGACCACACTGCCACCGCCGCCGGAGCTCACGGCCGACGACCAAGGGCGCGGCGGCACACCGAAATTCACTCCCCGTCCGGGGCATGTGACGGCGTCCGGATCGCACGCGGAAAAATCCGAAACCGGAGTTTGGGTGGCGGTCGCGGCGATTTCGATGTTCTTCGCGGCGTTTACCAGCTCCATGATCGTGCGCCAAGGTGTAAGCCCAGACTGGCTCCACTTTGAATTGCCGCGCGTGATGTATATCAGCACGCTGGTTCTGCTGGCGAGCAGCGTCACGTTGGAATTGGCGCGGCGCAGGTTTACTGCGGCTTCGGATCCCGTCGGCTCCGCCACGGCGCAAGACCGAAGCCAGGTGAGCAAAGGCATGTACTGGATGTACGTGACGGGCGGCCTGGGCTTTCTGTTTGTTCTGGGCCAGTTGCTGGCGTGGCGTAATCTGCGGGCCCAAGGCCTGTACCTGGCGACAAATCCAAGCTCTTCTTTTTTTTATGTGTTTACCGGAACGCACGCGATTCATTTGCTGGGAGGAATTTGCGGCGTAGTCTACGTGTTGAGCCGCCTGCGAAAGACGAACGGCGTGGCACGCAAAAGCGGATTTGGCGCGTTCTCGATTTACTGGCACTTCATGGACATCCTCTGGGTGTACCTGCTTTTGCTGCTGGTTTTCAGGTTCTAACAAATTGCGGGAGGCGTTGTGAGCGAATCGCACGTGGCGGTGGGCGGGCATGGCGACTTCATGGAGCCGTCGCCCTTCGGCATCCAGTCGAAAAAATTGACGATGTGGCTGTTCATCGCTTCGGACGCGATCACCTTTGGCGCGGTCCTTTTTGGTTATGCGTATTTGCGAGTCGGCACTGCCGACTGGCCCACGCCGTTTCATTTTTCGCCGAGCATCGTGAACGGGATGGTCATGACGCTGGTGCTGCTGACCAGCAGCCTGACCATGCTGGGCGCGGTGGAAGCGGCCAAGGCGGACAACAAGCCGGGTGCGATGAAGTGGCTGGCTTTGACCATTCTTTTGGGCATCGTCTTCGCGGTGCTGCATCTTCGCGAGTGGTTCCATATGTTCGGCGAAGGCTGGAGCCTGTTCAAGAATCCGGAGGGCGGCACGGTCTTGTTTGGCGCTTCGTTTTTCAGCATAACCGGGCTGCATTTGATGCACGTGATTTCCGGAGTGATCGCGCTGATCGTGATCGCGATCGGCTATAACCGGGATTGGCTGGACAAGAATCACGTGGAGACCACTGGGCTCTATTGGCACTTTGTCGATCTGGTCTGGATGTTCGTTTTCCCGCTGATGTATCTGATGAACGCGACGCGCTAGAACCCCCGGAACGATTAGGAGAAACTGCATTATGTCGACAGCGCAAGGTGGCGGAATCGGTAAATACGTGGGAATCTGGATCGGGCTGATCTGTATCGCGGGTATCGAGGTCTTTTTGACCTACCGCGGACTTTCGACCCACCAGCTATTGTTGGCGCTTTTTGTGCTGGCTATTGTGGAAGCCGCGATTGGCCTGGCGTATTTCATGCACTTGAAATACGAAAGCGGCTATCTGGTGTGGACGCTGGTGCCGTTCGTGATTTTTGTGCTGCTGATGATGAACCAGATCTGGCCGGACGCATACCGGCTGGCGAGCTTGCGGCTAGGAACCAATTAGATGAGAAATTTGGCGGGCGTGGTGAACATCGTGAAACGAACCGCGGGCGCGCTCGTGTTCCTTGCTGTGCCGGCGACGCTCGCGGCCCAGAGTTGTGCGATGTGCTATCAGAGCGCTGCAGCCTCCGGTCCGCGCACGATTCACGCGCTCAACAGCGGAATCTTGATTCTGATGTTCCCGCCGGCGCTGATCACCGCGGGTTTCTTCTACATGGGATTCAAGAGGCGTAATACTTACAACGAAGCTGAAACCGATTCAGACTAAAACGCAAGTCGCAGAGAAGTCTCCCGAAGGCCCATCACCGCATCACACTTCCGCTCGTGTTTTGCCCGCATCTGATAAAATACCCGGCGCGGGGCTGTAGCTCAGTTGGATAGAGCGGAGGTTTCCTAAACCTTAGGTCGGGAGTTCGACTCTCCCCAGCCCCACCACGTTTTGCCGCGATCCCTACGGAGTTTCGTCTTGGCGAGCGAAGAATCGCCGCCGACTTTGTCGCCTTCCCTTAGTTGAAACGCACATATTCGAAATTCAAGGGTTGTCGGTTGATCCCGCGAATCGGTGGGGCGATCCAGTTCGCGAATTTGCCGGGCTCGATCACGCGGCCGCGCATCAGTGACTGCACGAACTGCTGATCCTCCGCGCTGGGTAGCCATTCGTTGCGATGGTTCTCCCATGCTTCCTTGGACAAGACCTGACCGTCGGGGCTCACATGCTTTCCGGAAAAATTTCCGATCTCGCGATGAAATCCCTTGTGCGGCAATGCCAGGCGGAAGGGGATTCCGGCATTTTCGATGATTTTATTCCAGCGGTCCGCGCCCGCTTGAATCTCCGCAATGTAATCGTCACGCAGGCGTTCGTTTAGCGCGGTCAGGGCCGGCAGCTGGCGCGACACGATCCGGTTTCCAGAAACCTCGAAAACCGGATACTCCGCGTTGGTCAGCACATGGTCGTCGTCGATCTTCGTTTCGTCGTAGCGGCCTTTCAGTCCGGTGGTGTAGTAGCTGGCAGCGTTCGACGAGGCGTCCGAACCGAAAAGGTCGATGGTGACGCTGAAGTGGAAATTCAGATATTTCTGCATCGTTTCGAGGTCGATGACGCCGAGCGCGCGCACATCGGCGGGAGCCGTGACTTTATGCTCGCTCATCACTTCGCAAGTGCGCTGCAGGATACGGCTCACTCCCGTTTCGCCGACGAACATGTGATGCGCTTCTTCGGTGAGCATGAAGCGGCAGGTTCGCGCGAGGGGATCGAACCCAGATTCGGCGAGGGCGGAGAGTTGAAATTTTCCGTCGCGGTCGGTGAAAAACGTGAACATGTAGAACGCGAGCCAGTCGGGCGTCGGCTCGTTGAACGCGCCGAGGATGCGCGGATTGTCGGCATCGCCGGAACGCCGGTCGAGCAGGGCCTCGGCCTCTTCACGGCCGTCGCGGCCGAAATAGCGGTGGAGCAAATACACCATGGCCCAGAGATGCCGGCCTTCTTCGACATTCACCTGGAAAATATTTCGCAAATCGTAGAGGGAAGGGCAGCACATGCCGAGCAGGCGCTGCTGTTCGACGGAAGCGGGCTCGGTATCGCCCTGGGTGACGATGACGCGGCGAAGAGTCGAGCGATATTCGCCCGGAACTTCCTGCCACGCCGCTTGGCCTTTGTGCACGCCGAAGTTCACCTGACGGTCCGCGTCGCGCGGCTGCAGAAAAATTCCCCAGCGGTATTCCGGCATGCGCACATAGCCGAATTGAGCCCAGCCGTCCGGTTCCACGCTGGTCGCGGTGCGCAGATAAACTTCTAGGGCGTGGCTCTCGCTCGGGCCCATGTCGTACCACCAATTCATGTAAGCCGGCTGCCAGTGCTCCAAGGCGCGCTGTAGCACGCGGTCGCGCCCCAAATCCACGTTGTTCGGAATTTTTTCGGTGTAATCGATCATGGCGATCTCCTAAATCTATAAATGAAAGTATGCGTATGCGAAAGCTAGACGCGTTCCCATTTGAATTTCACGGGCGCGCCGGTTCCGTAGACTTTTAAGGCTCCGCTCTCGCCGACGGCATTGGGGCGCACGAAGACCCAGTTCTGCCAGGCCGAGAGACGCCCGAAGATTCTGGTTTCGAGCGTTTCGGGCAGGCCGAAGCGCAAATTCGCTTCGAGGCCCGTCAGTGCATCGGGCGAAAGTGCGGTCCGGGATTCGATCGCCTGGCGAATTTCATCCTGCCAGTCGAGTTCATCGAGCGCCGCCGTGATCAAGCCCGCTTCGAGCGCCTCTTGGGCGGCAAGCGGCTGTCCGATCAGCGATTTGAGCGTTTCCAACTTTTGGGTGTCGCCGTAGAAGCGGGCTGCGAGGCGCGGCAGATGATTCACCATCGGTAGCGCGCCGAAATTCATTTTGGAGAGCATCAGCGTAGGCTTGTTCTCGCTCTCGGGCGTGTCGAGCATATACACGCGGTCCGCCGCGAGGGCGAATTCGAGGAGCGTTCCGGCGAAGCACGATTCTGGTTCGACCAGGGCAAACATCGAACGCGAGGTGACATCGAGACGCGCAAAGGTGCGCCGCATCATGCCCAGAACTTCGCGAACGAACCAGTTGTTCTGATTGGCCAGAATGAATTCGTCCATTTTTAGAACCGCATCGGGGTCGCCGGCGGTCTTCAGAATCCAGAGCCCCAGATCCGCTTCACTGGTACGTAGGCTGAGAATTGCATCGTCCAATTCACGCGCCATGCGCAGCGGCCACCATTGCGCGCCGGCCGCGATCGCCGCTTCGATAGTTGTCGCGTCCCCAGATTCAGGAGCGTGGATCGTGAGCGTTACGGTTCGCGCATCGCGATTCAGCTCGGCGTTTACATGTTTGTAGTGCAGGCCGATTTCGTCCACGCTTCGTTCGAGCGGCCTCAACTCCACACCTTGTGCGTCTGCGGGGCGATCGCTCTGCTCGGAGAGCTTCGCGGCGCGCTGCTTTACGTGCTCCGCGAATTGCTGGGTCTTGATGGTGTCGTCAACCAGGCCCCAGTCCTTAGCGCGCTGTCCCTTCACTCCATCGGCATTCGTGCAAAAAATATCGGCGTGATCGCGGCGGACGCGCCGCTTGTCGGTGAGGCGCGTCAATCCGCCAGTCCCGGGCAGAACGCCGAGCAGCGGCACTTCGGGCAAGCTGACCGCCGACGAGCGATCATCCACGAGAATAATTTCGTCGCAAGCGAGCGCCAGTTCGTAGCCGCCTCCGGCGGTGGTGCCGTTCAGAGCCGCGAGGAACTTCAAACCGGAATGGGCGCTGGAATCCTCGATCCCGTTGCGCGTTTCATTTGTGAATTTGCAGAAATTCACTTTCCACGCGTGAGAGGAAAGGCCCAACATGTAAATGTTCGCTCCAGAACAGAACACGCGATTTTTCGCGCTGGTCAGCACGACAGTTCGAATTTCGGGATGCTCGAAACGGACGCGCTGCAGGATGTCGTGGAGTTCGATGTCGACGCCGAGGTCGTAGGAATTCAGCTTGAGCTTGTAGCCAGGACGCAACCCGCCGTCTTCGTTGACGTCCATCGTCAACGTGGCGACCGGCGCGTCATACGAAATGCGCCAGTGCTTGTATCTCGATGGGTCAGTTTGATAGTCGACCGGAGCGATTTCCGGTTTGATTGCGGGCGTTTCGACAGCGTCCACGATTCCTCCTACCTTTGCGGCGGTTGTACGGCCTGCTTCAACTTCAAGAAACTCTGTTCGACAGATTCGCGCGAAGTCTCGAGATGCACGTCGGCTTGGCGGTAGAGCGGTTCCCGAGCTTGCAAGATTCGCCACAGATCTTCCATCGCCTCGGCGTTATCAGCCATGGCCCGAAAATCTCCCTGGGCCATGACGCGAGACATATGCTCTTCCGGTTTGGCTTTGACCCAGACGGTGAAACAATGGGCCAGCAGCTGATCGTAGGTTTCCTTTTCGGAAACGACTCCACCGCCGATGGAAATTACTGCTCGTGGATTCGCCTGGAGTACTCGCTCCAGCGTTTTTTTCTCGATGCGCCGGTATCCGGTTTGGCCGTACAGCGAAAAAATCTCCGATAAGTCCGATCCGGCGTCTTTTTCGATTTCCTGGTCCAGCTCGACGAAAGGCACGCCGAGATCGGCAGCGAGCATGGTGCCGAGAGTCGATTTTCCGGCGCCGCGCAATCCGATCAAGGCGATTCGGCCATGCCGGTCACGATCCTGCGCGCCAAATTCATTGCTCAGACGGGAGACGACGGTTTCGAGTTGACGATGCGGAATCCGCGTGAGGATTTTCCGCAGCGCCTCTTCGGCGGCTGCATTCGGCTTCTCGACGCTGAACACTTCGGAGATCGGAATGTTTAGAGCGGCAGTGATCCGCTTCAGCAAAATAATCGAAACATTGCCCTCGCCGAGCTCGATCTGGGCCAGGTGCCTTTCGGAGACGTCTGCTTCCTGCGCCAGCATCTTGCGCGTCATTCCTCGACGGCTGCGCGCATCGCGAACTTTTTGGCCCACGAACAACAGAAAAGCGGAATCCTGCGTGCCATCGAGGCTAGACGATGGCGATACTAGATGGGTCAGGTTTGAAACGGAAGGCATCGACGCTAGATGCAATATAATGCATGTTTGGCGCCTGATGCAAGCCAGAAGTTTTGCTCCGCCAATTACTCTATATTCCTTTATAAGTACATTAATTACAGCGATATGGAAGCTTACTTCGATGGCCACAGTAAGAGCTTATGCAGTATCGTGCCTGAGAAATGTCGTAGAAATGAGAGTTCCACCCACATCGGATTTCGTCGCGAAAACAGCCCGTTCGTACCATAGTCAGGTACTGACCGGATGGCCAAAGTAGACCCATGCGCGCCCGATGTCCCCACTGTGCGGCTCAAATTGAACTCGACGATTCCCGCAACGCGGGCCGCAGAATGGCCCAAGTTCGTTGCTGGATGTGCGCCCAGAGTTCGGTGGTCGACTTGACGCCCCCGGACATGAACTCCTCGACGATCGAATTGAGCGCCGTGCCCGACTACGATCGTGAACTTGGAACGCACCGTATGTCCCGAGTTCCGGGGTCGCGTA
>DASWVE010000070.1:0-2948 GCA_036401315.1 Candidatus Acidiferrales bacterium | reverse complement strand
GAATCCAGCGCCGTCATGTAGCAAGATTTCTGGTGAAGGTCCACTCCTACGTGGATCATCGCGTGCCTCCTATGGGTCTGTGCTTCGAGCACGATCGTACCCCCGGGAGGCACGCCTGTTTTCATACCATCTGAGGAGCGTTTTCCGCGACGAAGAATCTCATCCATGCTCCAGCACCCAGATCACCACGACGAAGCGCGCTCCCGGAACGCCGCCGAACGAGCCGGCTCCGCCGTCAAACGGGCCGGCTCCGCCGCCGAATTCCACCCCACCGCCTAAACCATTTTTGGCCGTCATCCAGAGGAGCGCAGCGACGAAGGACCTCTCTTCGATGTGAACCAACGCCGAGCACACTCAATTGAACCGAGGAATGACCTACTGAGGGAAATCAAAGAGGAAGTTTCTACCGGACCCGCGATCTCCGCTGCGGTTCCTTCACATGCAAATACAAAAACGACTCCACCAAACTCCAAGCCAACGCCGCCGAAGCCGCATGATACGTCGCCCGCGCGTCGCAAAAAAATCCATGATCCGCATCCGAAAAATCCACATTCACGAAGGCCTTCCCCTGCTTATTGCATTCGTCCGCGATCGCCTTGGTCTGCTCTTTCGGGATGTGCTTATCCTTCCCGCCCCAGCAAAACAAAATCGGCGCATTCAGCTGCGGAATCCGCGGCAGCAGCGCCGGAGCGATCCCGCCGCCGTAAAACGAAATCGCCGCCTGCAGCGGCAAAGTCGTCGCCGCCAGAAACGAAACCCGCCCGCCCATGCAGAATCCGATGCTCGCGATGCGGTCCGGCAAGATGCCGGGATCGTTGCGCAGGAATTCATAAGCCGCCCGCGCATCCTCGATATTCCCTTCGTAGGTCATCGCCTGCATGTGCGGAATCGTCGCAGGAAAATCGCTGTAAGCCGCTTCAAATCCAACCGCTGTGCGATGAAACAATTCCGGCGCGATCGCCGCCACGCCGATCTTCGCGAAACGGTCCGCGATGCTGCGAATATGCGCGTTCACCCCAAACGCTTCCTGCATCACCACAATCCCTGGATGCTTCGCCGCGCGCGCCGGACGCGCCACGTACGCGTTCATCGTCGTGCCATCGGCTACTTTCAACGACACCTGGCTGCTGACAATTTGGTCCAAACCCGGATTCCTCCGCCGCGGAAGCCCGCGAAGCGTCCTAGCATAATCGCACCCCCTCAAAATAAGAAGCGGCGTTTTCACCGCCGCCTGGTCGCTGCCCTGACACGGTGCACCTTAGGTTTGCCCTTCCAAACCTGCTAGAGTCCCTCGGCCCTTCCGCAGCATCCAACCAGCGAAAGGACTCGAGATCATAATTCTCATAACGCATGAAATTTTATAGCGGCCCGCCGTCCGATCATTTCGACGGCGAGCATTTTTACAATCCTCCCCAGGGCCTCCCGCGCGTCGGCGCGGGTTTGTTTCAGTGGCTCGCCAATCGCAAACCCGGCCCCTGGCGCAAATGGGTCGATGCCGCGCCCGGCCCCATTCCTCCTGACCGCGTGATCGGCGGCACGATCCGCGCCACCTTCATCGGCCATTCCTCCATGCTGCTGCAATTCGAAGGCGTCAACGTCCTGCTCGATCCCATCTGGTCCAAACGCGCCAGCCCGCTTTCTTTCATCGGCCCCAAACGCCACCGCCCGCCGGGCATTCGCTTCGAGCAGCTCCCGAAAATTGATTTGGTCCTGCAGAGCCACGACCACTACGACCACTTCGACGTCCCCACGCTCCGCCGCATCGCCAAACAGTGGAAGCCGAATTTCGCCGTCCCGCTCGGCGTGGGCCCGCGCCTGGTCGCCAAAAATATCGCCGCCGAATCTCAAATCGCCGAGCTCGACTGGTGGCAGCCTGCACAATTTTCCGATTCCATCCGCATCACTGCCGTCCCGGCCCGCCATTTTTCCGGCCGCGGCCTGCGCGATCGCAACAAGACCCTCTGGTGCGGCTACGTCATCGAAAGCCCCTCCGTCACGATTCTCTTCGCCGGAGACACCGCCTACGGCCCGCACTTCGCCGAAATTCGCGCCCGCTTCCCGAAAATCCGCTTGGCCCTGATCCCCATCGGCGCCTACCGCCCCCAATGGTTCATGGGCCCAGTCCACATCTCGCCCAGCGACGCCGTCCGCGCCCATAAAGAACTCGGCGCCGCCACCAGCATCGGCATTCACTTCGGCACCTTTCACCTCGCCGATGATGGCGAGGACGAACCGGTAATCGAACTCCAGCGCGCCCTGGACCAGGAAAAAGAACGCCTCCGTTTCTGGACCCTAGACCCCGGCGAAGGCCGCGACATCCCCTAAACTACTGAAATCAGATTCTCGTCCTCGCATCCTCAATCCGCCGCCAGCCTACCTTGGAGTGCGGCGGCTTGCCGCCGCCTTACCAAACTAACGTCACGTCACGAATGGAATAGGGTTCAAAACGCAAACCCTCAAAGACACCACGACGATGTAAGCGCACCCGCACATTCGCAGAATCGCGAGTGAACCTAACCAACCAAGCGTCTAGATTTACGAATAAAGGGAAGAAAATCCGCCGACCGCCAGCCTACCTTGGAGTGCGGCGGCTTGCCGCCGCCTTTCCAAACTAATGTCACGTCACGAGTGGAATAGGGTTCAAAACGCAAACCCGCAAAACACCACGACGGTTTTCCTATAAGCAAGAATTTAGATTTACGCAAATAAAGGGAAGGGAAGAACCGCAGCTCAATCTTTCGCGTCAATCAAAGCGTCAAAAAACAACCCCAGCATCACCCGCACTTCCTTGTCGCTCAACGCCCCCGGATTCACCAGCCGTTCCAGCAGCAGCGCATGCGACAAAGCCCCCAGCGCCGTAGCCGTCGCCCGGTTCGAAACTCCCGCAGGCCGCGGCCCCGACGAAACCATCGCCAGAATTTCCGTCCCACATTTCTTCAGCCGGTCCT
>DASWVE010000069.1:0-1975 GCA_036401315.1 Candidatus Acidiferrales bacterium | reverse complement strand
CTGTTGCGGCAGAGCCGGATGATTCGGCGCACGACTTATTAGCGCCTCCGGCGCTGGGTTGATTTGAGGCGGCGTGAACATCTCAAAGGCGGCGGCGAGCCGCCGCACTCCAAGGTAAGCTGGTGAGGCGGGGTTTTCGCCCTGGGTTGAAACGGCGTGCCTGCTGAAGTAAATCTTCAGGATTGATTTAAAGTAAAAATCGAACATGCCGGTACACGAATCCGAGGCAATTATTTTGCAGACTTATCCGCTGGGGGAAGCTGACCGGTTGGTTAGCTTTCTGTCGCGGTCGATGGGGCGGGTGCGCGGAGTGGCTTCGGGGGCGCGCAAGACGAAGAACCGGTTTGGGTCGACGCTGGAACGACTGTCGCACGTGAACATGCGGTTTTACGAGAAGGCGAATAAGGAATTAGTGCGCATTAACGAGTGCGAGCTGGTTGAATCGTTTATGAGCGCGTTCAGCGATTACGATTCGGGCGTGGCGTTGGCGATTTTGAGCGAAGTGACCGAGACGGTGCTGCCGGATCATGAAGCATCCGACGCGAATTTTCGGTTGCTGCTGCTGACCGCCCAGACCGTCAAGCGGAGCAAGCGTTCGGAGCTGCCGCTGGCTTATTTTTGTTTATGGACGGTGAAGCTGGGCGGGTGGCTGCCGCCCCTCGACCGCTGTGCGCGGTGCGGCCGGGCGATGGAAACGAAAGACTCGGCGTATTTTTCGCCGAGCGCTTCGGCGGTGGCTTGCAGCAAGTGCCGGAAGCCGGGCATGCGGACGCTTTCGCCCGTGGCGCTGGGCGCGGCGCGGAAAATCCTGAGCGAGCGGCTGGATAAAATTACCGAGGAAGCGGTGCCGCCGCGGGCGGCGCGCGACTTGAGCGATGTTATGCTGGACCTGATCGAACATCAAATTGGCCGCAAGCTGAATTCGCGGGCCCTCCTGGAGTCGTTGGCGTGAAAAAAGTGAAAGTAAAACCTGCGAAAACGGCTCCGAAACTGAAAGGGCTGAGCTTTCAGAATCTTCTACTAAAACTTGAAGAATATTGGACGGAGCGGGGATGCATTTTGCAGCAGCCTTACGACATTGAAGTGGGCGCGGGGACGATGCATCCGGAAACTTTTCTGCGGGTGCTGGGGCCGAAGCCGTATCGCGCGGTGTACGCGCAGCCCAGTCGGCGGCCGGCCGATGGACGGTATGGCGAAAATCCAAATCGTCTGTACAAACACACTCAGCTGCAGGTCATTTTGAAACCGGCTCCCGCGGATATTCAGGATTTATATTTGCGCAGCCTGGAGGCGGTGGGCATCAATTTGAAAGAGCACGATGTCCGGTTTGAGGAAGACAACTGGGAGTCTCCGACCTTAGGGGCGTGGGGAATTGGGTGGCAGGTGCTGCTCGACGGGCAGGAAATCACGCAGTTTACCTATTTTCAGCAGAGCGGCGGGGTGGATTTGGATCCGATTACGGTGGAAATTACGTATGGACTGGATCGAATCGCTTCGTATTTGCAGGGCGTGGACAATGTTTTTGACGTGCGCTGGTCGGACACCGTGACTTATCGCGAGGTGCGCTTGGCGGAGGAGCAGCAGTTCTCGGCGTACAGCTTTGATTTTGCCGACGCGGTTTCGATTCGGAAGCAGTTTGAATTGGCGGAGGCGGAGGCGGCGCGGCTTTTGCAGCTGTATGTGGGGCTCAAGGCGCCGGCGGCGAAGCGCGGGTTTCCGATTTTGCAGGCTTACGATTTCACTTTGAAGTGTTCGCACTACTTTAATTTGCTGGATGCGCGCGGGGCGATCTCGGTGACGGAGCGGGCGGCGATGATTGGGCGGGTGCGGAAGCTGGCGACGCGGGTGGCGGCGGCTTGGATCGAACAGCGGGGCATTGTTGGCGGCACACTGGAAGGTAATTCGGGCGCGGGAGTGGCCGGGCCGACATCTGCGGCGGGACATGAAGGGCAGGTGCGGGCATGAAGAGTAAGGT
>DASWVE010000068.1:0-7430 GCA_036401315.1 Candidatus Acidiferrales bacterium | reverse complement strand
TTGGGTTGTATAACTCGCGACGAAAACCGGAACCTATTTCCTGATCCAAGGAGGAGCCGATGAACGCTCCAGCCAATCCGCAACCTGCCGTCCAAGATTCCAACCGTCACATGCTCCGCCACTCGCTAGCCACCATCGCCTACCGCGGCAGCAAAGCCATGCGCGGCGCCGGCGAAGAATTTGCCCGCTTTCGCGCCACCGAAACCTGCCGCACTCCATCAGAACTTCTCGCCCACCTCGGCGATCTAATGGATTGGTCGCTCTCCCAAGCCCAAGGCGCGCCTAAGTGGCAAGAATCCCCCACCCTCTCCTGGACCGAAGGCAAAGCCCGCTTCTTCGCCTCCCTGAAATCCTTCGACGACTTCCTCGCCTCGGCCTCCCCCCTCCAATTCTCCGCCGAGAAAATCTTCCAGGGCCCCATCGCCGACGCCCTAACCCACGTCGGCCAGATCGCCATGCTCCGCCGCATCGCCGGCATCCCCATCCGCGGCGAAAACCTAGTCGTAGCCGAAATCACCGAAGGCCGCGTAGGCGAAGAACAAGCTCCGCCCCGCCGCGAATTTTAGCGCCACTAAATTTCGCAACGCCGCGACGTGCGCCACAGCACGCACGATCTAAGGCCGCGACGTGCGCCGCGGCGCGCACGATCCAAGGCCACCTGTAGCGGCCACCTTTAGGTGGGCCGCCTTTGCTCTTGCAGTTGCTTTTCAACCCTCGCGAAGGAAATCACTCTGCGTGCGAGACCGTCCAAATCCTAAAAGCGTGTCATCCCGAATCCCGTTTACGGGTGAGGGATCTGCTTTTTACGATCCGCCGTGCAAAAATACCGCCCACTCCCAGACTCCCCGCTTTTGCCTTTCGTCAGGACACAACTTCAGCCGTGCCAAAAAAATGCCGTTCGCAAGATTTCCTTTCGCGCGCTTTCTGCGCGAGCCTTCCGTCCACACGAGCACCCACGCGTCCGCCTTCGCGACTCAAAGACGCACCTCAACAAACAAACCCACGCAAAAATCAAAATGGGACGAAACCGGAATGGAAAAACTCACCACCAATAAAGAACTGGCCGGCGTCTAGGCTGAGGGACCCAAGCCGCCGGCCTTCCTACCCATCTCCGCAGGGGTTGGGTAAGAATCTCGTCGTCACGCCACTACAAACTCGTCTACGCCGCCGATTCGCTGTTACGCATGAACTCGTAACGCTCGATCGCCGCCGCTACTCCCACATCGCCTGAATTCTCCGAACTGGATCGCAAGACGCGCCCTAAGCAACGAACGCGTACCGGTCCCGCCTGTGTCAATTCGTGCGGTAACGTCATCACGATCTCCACCGGCGAGCCGCTCTTCAATCCCTTGGGCAAGTGAAAATAGAGGCCCCGGGAACTGACTTCCCGTGATTCCGTTGCCGCCTCGCCGACCACACTTTCGTCCGTCCACCGGACCGTCAGCGGCAGCCGCATCAGAAATCGCCGCGTTGCTCGTCGCTCTTTTGATGCCACAGGACACTCCTCCCTACTAACGCAGCTAGAGTAGGCCCGCACCCCATTCCAACCAATAGGCCTAAAGCCTCAATTATGGAGGGTCAAATCGGTACGGCAGTACTAGACGTATTACGCTTTTGCTGGCAAATCGTGTGATTTCAATCTCCTCAGCCAGCGTCGCGTAATCCGGGTTGTGCCTGAAACCGCGCCTTTCCCAACGGCTGCCCCGTTAGACCGTAGAAGCCTTTGAGGTCGACTTGCCCCCAGGTTCTAGCCGTTCGTCTTCCCACAGCCGGGGAAGACCCCCAGCCGCCCACGAGGTCATCTTGAGGAGCACAGCGACCAAGGATCTCAGCCACGCGGCCGCGACTCAATCACTGCGACAAAGACCGCATGTTTGCTACCTGTTCAGCGTATTAGGATTTTCTAATTCAATAACCCTCTCCCGTACCGAATTTGTCCGCCCAGCCGATAAAGTAAATGCCGGCATCAGCCGCAATCCAGCGCAGACACAATAACTAGAGATCAAACGCCATCAGCCACTGCCGCTCGAGACAAAGGAGGGAATTCTTTGTGGGTTCGAATTCTTGGCGCTCTAAAGTCCCAGGCCTTTCTCGCGGTCAATGCGGTTTACATCCTTTGCCTCCTGGCCGTCGGGCTGGTCGGCGGATACACGATCTCGGCGCAAAATAAGGCCACCGAAAGCGCCCTCCGGCTATCTCAATCGCGTGCGGATGCCGCGGGTAAGACACAAACGGCGATTCTGAAAATGGGTAAGGCCCAGGCGCAACTGCTCAGCGCCTCCAGTTCGGAGGAGCGCCACTCGGCCGCGGTGTCGGCCATACGCGCCCTTTCCGAATTAGACGAAAATGTCGAGCAACTTCAGGTAGCGCTCCCGGACAATCCGAAGGTGTTCCAGCTCGCGGAATTGCTCGAGCAAATCGCGCCGGCCAAGCTCGAGGTCATCAAAGCGGTGCGCGCCAACGATCTCGAAACTGCCCGGACCACAGTGCACTCGATGGAGGTCGCCATGGAGAGCGTCGAGCAACTCTCCGGTGATGTGGCGCTCGAACAGCGCAGCGAGCTCTCCTCCGTGGTTGCCGATCAAAAGCGGCGGGGCCGCGCCGCTGTGAATGAACTCGCCGCGGCGGTGGTCATCGGCGTCATCGTCAGTCTAATGGCCAGCTGGATTGCCCGGCGGCTGCAGCGCGACAAGGAAGGTGCGGAAGCCGCCAGCCTTTCCAAAAGCGATTTCCTGGCCAACATGAGCCACGAAATTCGCACGCCGATGAATGGAATTATTGGCATGACCGAACTGGCGCTTGACACCGATTTGACCCGCGAGCAACGCGAATATTTAACCATGGCCAAATCGTCCGCCGATTCCTTGCTCGATTTACTGAACGATATCCTGGATTTTTCCAAGATTGAGGCCGGAAAACTAACCATAGAATCCATCGACTTCAACTTGCGCGATTGTCTGGACGGAGCATTAAACGTGCTCAGCCTGCGCGCCCATCAGGTAGGCCTGGAGCTGGCCTGTCATGTGCTCTCCGAAGTTCCGGATCGCCTTCGCGGCGATCCCACCCGCTTACGCCAGATCATCATCAATCTGGCGGGAAACGCGATCAAGTTCACCTCGCACGGCGAGGTCGTGGTCCTCGTCGAAAAGGAAAAAGAATCGGACGGTAAAGTATTTCTCCGCTTCGCGGTTCGCGACACCGGCATCGGCGTTCCACCTGAGAAACAAAAAACAATCTTTGAAGCCTTCACTCAGGCCGACAATTCCACCACTCGAAAATTCGGCGGCACCGGCTTGGGCCTGTCGATTTCCAGGCGAATCATCGAAGCCATGGGCGGGCGAATCGGGCTGCAAAGCGAGCCCGGCCAGGGCAGCACTTTTCATTTCACCGCGCCCTTTGGATTAGGGAATGAACTTCCCGGCAAACCCGAACCCGCCGGTCTTGAATCCCTTCGCAATCTCCGCACCCTGGTCGTCGACGACTACGATACCAACCGCCGCATCGTGGAAGAAATGGTGCGTGGCTTTGGATTAAATCCAACCGTAAGCGAAGGCGGCACCCACGCTCTCCACACGCTCGAACAGGCCCTGGTCCAGGGCAGTCCGTTTTCGTTGGTCATCCTTGACGCGGACATGCCCGGCCTCAATGGGTTTGAAGTGGCCGCCCGTATCCAGCTAGACGCGCGATTCTCCGGCCCGTCAATCATCATGCTCACCTGCGCCGGCCTGCGCGGAGACGCCGCGCGTTGCCGCGAGTTGGGCATCCAGGCGTACCTGCCGAAACCGGTGAAACGTTCGGACCTGCTTGCGGCCATCCAGGTCACGCTGCTGCCGTCCGTTCACTCGGAAATCGCCAAGCCGCTCATCACCGTTCATTCCATGCGCGGCCCGCGCGAGCCGTTGAAGATACTTTTGGCCGAAGACAATACGGTCAACCAACGGCTCGCGGTTCGCGTCCTCGAAAAACGAGGCCACACTGTTGTCCTCGCCGAAACCGGCCAAGCTGCCGTGGAAACCTCCGAGGAAAAAGATTTCGACCTCATCCTGATGGACGTGCAGATGCCCGAAATGGACGGACTGGAAGCGACCGCCGCCATTCGCAGCCGCGAACGCTCCACCAGAAAACACATCCCGATCATCGCCATGACCGCCAACGCCATGATCGGTGATCGCGAGCGTTGTCTCGATGCGGGCATGGATGGTTATGTGACCAAGCCGCTCAAGAGCGAGGAACTGTTCGCTGCTATCTGCAAGTGTGTGCCAGCAACTAACGCCTAATCGGTTTAGTTGCGCGTTTCCCCGTCATGCACTCACCGCATCTTCCAATTCCCCCCAATTAAGCCTTTTTCGCTCCCAGCCGATTCTTTACTAGGAACCACTGCGGCCCAGGTCGCAGCGTGAGGGTAAGTAAGTGCCAAAGTGGATGGCCCCTGTGCTGCGGTACGCGGCACCGCTGCTGGCAGCAACAACTATCATCTTGATCGTGCTAGTCGTGCCAACGACCCGCGCCTCGAACGACGAAATTACCAGGGAGTCCTTCCGTCTGCCCGCCGAGGCGCCGGCGCCTGCCAATAATTTGCCGTCCGCCGAGCGCTTCCGGCTGGGCCAGATGCTATTTTTCGATCCTCGGCTTTCCGGCTCGGACCGCGTCAGCTGCGCAACCTGCCACAACCCCTCCCTGGGATGGTCCGATGGCCTGCCGCGGGGGCGTGGCGAAAGGATGAATGCTTTAGCCCGAGCCACTCCTTCCCTCGTGAATGTGGGGTTCAATGCTTTTCAAATGTGGGACGGCCGCGCACGGAATCTGGAAGACCAGGCCTGGTTGCCCATGCTGGAAACCACCGAAATGCATGGAACCCAGGAACACATTTTGCTCAAGCTGCGGGCCATTCCGGCGTACGTCACCGCGTTCGAGCAAGCCTACCCTGGCGAAGGCATCGTCAGGCAAACCGTCGCCAAGGCTCTGGCCAATTTTGAACGCACCATCGTCTCGCGCGACTCGCCCTTCGACCGCTGGGCGGCTGGCGACGAGACCGCCATCGACGATTCCGCTAAACGTGGTTTCACGCTCTTCATCGGCAAAGCGAATTGCGCGGCCTGCCACTTCGGCGGGAATTTCAGCGATCAAGGATTCCACAACCTGGGGCTGAAGAATACCAGCGACCTGGGCCGTTACGCGCTGGTTCCGGTTGCGGCCATGCGCGGCGCGTTCAAAACGCCGACACTGCGCGATGTCGCCCTCGGTGGTCCCTACATGCACAACGGGATGTACCGCACACTCAAGCAGGTGATCGACCACTACGACCGGGGCGGAGACGTTAAAGAAAATCTCGATCCCAACCTGAAACCGCTGGGCCTCAGCGAGCAGGAGAAAAAAGATCTCGTCGAATTTTTGCGGACTCTCACCGGCCGCCAGCCGGAAATTACCTTGCCGCGATTGCCGCCGCCTTCATGATCTCTAAGGCAGGAAATAGGAGCCAACTTAATGCGTAGCCAAGGGAAAAAAGCATGCATCGCCGCCATCCTGTGCAGTCCCCTGTTGGGGCTGGTGCATTTTGCCCGGGGCGCTGCCGGCCAGGAATACCTGGTCGAACAAAAAGATAAAGAATTCGTCTACCAGGGGGCCAAAGTCGCCTCGCTGAAAATCAAAGTCGGCGATGTGCTTCAGTTCAAGAATCAGGACCCCTATTTTCACAACGTGTACTCGCTGTCCGACGTAAAACTTTTTGACCTCGGCTCCTATCCGCAAGGACAGTCCAAGTCGGTCAAATTTGACAAACCCGGCAAGGTCGAGATCGAGTGTGCCATTCATCCTCAGATGCACCTGATCGTGGAAGTCAAATGAAGCCGCCCCGCCCTGTACGGTCCTCAGCTGCGGCGCTCGCGGGCCTTGTCGCTCTCTTGCGCATGGTCGCGGAATGTCGGGAGCAGCGACTGCCCTAGGATGCGGCGCGCCGTTTTCATCTCGTGTATCGTTCTCTTTTTCGCCGTGGTCACCGCTTCGTTCGCCACCTCCTTTTTTGATCTCAGCGCCGTGCCCGAACCGGGAAAAATTGAAACGTACGTATCCACGCGAATGAAACATATTCTTGTTCGGCGAAACAGCCGCGGCACCATTCCCCTGGAGCTTCCCGATATTCCAGCCGGAATCCTCGAAGGCCAAAAATTATATGAAGGGGAATGCGCCGCCTGCCACGGCCCGCACGGGAACGTACCCACCGACGCCGGGCGCTGGATGAATCCCCGCGCTGCGAATCTTGCCTCAGATGAAGTGCAGCGCTACACCGATGCCGAAGTTTTCTGGATCGTCAAGAATGGCATCCGCCTCAGCGGCATGCCGGCGTTTGGCAAAATCGAAAGTGACGCGCATATCGGTAGCCTCGTGAAGTACGTCCGCACTCTTCGCAGGCCCGCGTCGCAGACCCGCTCCGATGGCGATCCCTAGAACGATTACCACCAGCCGCCACTGTGTTTGCTCCCGTCCCGTCGCTGCGTTAAACTTCGTCTTCCCATGTCGGATACTTCCTCGATGGTTGGCCGCGATGTTTCGCATTACAACGTTCTGAGTAAATTAGGCGGCGGCGGTATGGGCGTGGTCTACAAAGCCAAAGACTCGCGCCTCGGCCGCCACGTCGCCCTGAAATTCCTTCCCGACGATATTTCGCAAGACCCGCAAGCCATCGAACGTTTTCGTCGCGAAGCCCGCGCCGCTTCCTCCCTGAATCACGCCAACATTTGCACCATCTACGATATCGGCGAATTTGAGGGCCGTCCCTTCATCGCCATGGAATTACTCGAAGGCCAGACCCTGAAGCACACCATCGGCGGCAAGCCGCTCGACCTCGCTCGCCTGCTCGAACTCGGCATTCAAATCGCCAGCGGCCTCGACGCCGCGCACGCCAAGGGCATCGTTCACCGCGACATCAAACCCGCCAACATTTTTCTGGTCGAGCGCGGACAAGCGAAAATTCTGGATTTCGGCCTGGCGAAATTATCGCCCGCCGGGCAGCACGCGGCCGAATCCGCAAATGCCAGCGCGATGCGTACTCAAGCGCGCGGCGACGATCCGCAATTGACCAGCCCGGGAAGCTCCATGGGCACCATCGCCTACATGTCGCCCGAACAAGCCCGCGGCGAAGAGCTTGACGCCCGCTCCGATTTGTTTTCGCTTGGCGTCGTCCTCTACGAAATGGCCACCGGCACTTTGCCTTTCGCTGGATCTACGGCTGCCGTAATCTTCGACGGCATCCTGCATTCCGTGCCGACCTCGGCGAAAGAGTTGAACTCCGCCCTGCCGCTGGCCTTTGAAAATATTTTAGGCAAAGCCCTCGAGAAGGATCCGGACCTGCGCTGCCAGTCCGCTTCCGAACTGCGTGCCGATCTCAAACGCCTCAGCCGCGATCTCGAATCCAGCCGCCGCCCCGCCTCCGA
>DASWVE010000067.1:0-20013 GCA_036401315.1 Candidatus Acidiferrales bacterium | reverse complement strand
TTTGCCACAGGGTGTTCGCGCCAACTTTACGTTATAGCCAGGAGCTTCACAGACAGTACAGCAGGTAAGGGGCCGAGTACGCTTGATTGGAGTTCTCCGAGGGCTGGTTTGAAAGATAATACGGGCGCCACTCTTGTTCTTAGATTACCGAAATAAGTCTACGAGGTTTTAATTTGAAGACATCGATTGTTGATTCGAAGCCGGGATCAAAATCCCAATGCTCAATCGCGATTGGCGCGGGCAGGGAAGAAGGTGATGCAGTTTCTCGCTGACGGAAGGTATGTCGCGGTTATGGCGGATCGGAAATCGGCCGATTGGATTCTTTCCACTTGCTACTCCGGTTTGCTCATTCACAGCTGCACTGGGATCACTCCCCAATGAATATTCTATTCTGCAATAATTCGAATATTTGATAACGTCTACTTAACAATAATGTTAGCGAGCGTACAATTCAAGATCGATCCGAGCGACTTGGACGATTGGTTTGATCCCATTCTCGATGCAGACACCGAGTTATTCGTCGATCCTTTCTTGGTGTTCAAAGAAATTTCCGGATTCTGGAGTACAGCGCACCAAACTCTAATCAAGCATTTTGATCGAGCCTTTCACATGATCGCCGAAGGGAATCTCGATTCGGGGACGTTAGCGTACAAGAAGGCGCTCGGAATATTGATATTTAGCGAGCCCAGAGAATTGTGTTTGGGTTATACGTCGAAGGGCACGGCAGGTCTCGGAGGTGGTCAAGTTCACGCGAAGTCGATAGCCGCCGCGATAGTTGAAGCGATCAACAGAGGGCTGAACCACCCCTCGCATTTTGAAGAACTGGGGATTTTAAATGAGGGTATCGGGCCAGATCGGATTTCGGACATCACGTGCACAATATTAAAATCATACTTAGTTTCATACACTCAAGCGATCGCCCAGCGTCATAACATCCCTGTATCGCCGCACCGTATATTCGCAGCAGCATTCGACCCGCAAAGACTTCGCTGGGATACGCCGGCTGTGAGCGTACCAACCAATCCGTGTACAAATGGACCTCTGCTTTTAGTTCCGAAACGGTTTCTTCAAGACTTGCCCGTTCTGAACGCGCGGGAGTGGTGGAACTTCTATCAAGCCGAAAGACTACGTCAAGACGTGAACTACGAAATTATGGGTAAAGTTGACAAGAAAACCATCGTGGAGCTTGCGAGAAAGAATCCAGACGCAGTTCGACGATGGACGGAGGAAAAAGAGAAAGAAAACCCAAAAGGATATGACTTTCATAGTGACCCGAAGGGGGTGTGGCAGTGGGATCGAGCGAGCGTATCTTTTGTTGCCGATCATCCCCTCAGACTCCCGGTTGCCAAAACCAGGGAAGAGTTCTCAGAAGTGATTGAAAAAATCATCTCGAACTATCGGCTTTTCATTGAGGATCAAGGCGGATGGTCATTATTGTGGGACAGCGGCGCGAACAAGGAAAAGCCCGAGCGTGCTGCTCAGCTTTTGTTTCGAGGGCTGGCACAAAGCTATTGCCGAGCAAATAATATTTCGCTCGATCCCGAAGTGAATCTGGGGCGAGGACCGGTGGATTTCAAATTCTCGGAAGGTTTCGCCAGGCGAGCCCACATGGAGATCAAAAAACTTCATAACGGGAAATTTTGGAACGGTCTGGAGGCTCAACTGCCGTCGTACATGAGGAGCGATGAGGTGACCGACGGCTGGTTCTTGGCAATACGCCTTAACGACCGTTCGGCTTCAAAGAGTCGGGCGGCTGAGCTAATCGGTCGTGTTCGCAAGATCAACGAAGAACGAGGCATCAATTTGAAGCACGCTGTTGTAGATGCGCGCCCAAAGCAGTCGGCTTCGAAACTTGATTGATTTAGAAAAGGTACGAATCTACGCCCTTGTATTTTGTACGTGTTTTTGTACGCTCGATGGCTGGTTAATCGTTTCTAGCGTTTCTCTCCTTTTGTAAACAAACAACTTGAACAGAATCTATGCCCGTTGCTTCTCGTTCCCACCTGCCTCTGAGAGGGAAGCTAGGATGGATGACCCCATGACTCGGCTACGCCTAAGCTGAGTCAACGGAACGCGACCTTTGGGGCCCCCGATCCCAAGCGGGGGCCCTTCCTTTTTTCCGACACTCTCTATTTATTTAGAAAGCGTTTAGCGGCTTGCTTCGCGATATTTCCATTCTCACAATCTTGTTCCACCATGTTAAGTTCTGGCCATGACGTCCACCATCGCGCTAGCTCTGATGTTTGCCATTGGCATGATCGCTGGCCTGCGAGCACTAACCGCTCCGGCGGTGATCTGCTGGGCCGCTCACCTGGGCTGGTTGAATCTGCAAAATTCGCATCTCGCATGGATGGGATCCACCGCGGCGGTTGCAATCTTTTCGATTTTGGCGCTGGCGGAAATTATTAATGACAAGTTGCCCGCGACGGGAAGCCGGCTCGCTCCGCCTTCCTTGGTTATTCGGTCGATCATGGGCGCGGTTGCCGGATCAGCACTGGCGATTGCGGCGAGTCACTCGGTGGTGGTTGGAATTGCGCTGGGCGCACTGGGCGCGCTGGCGGGTGCTTACGTTGGTTATCAGGTGCGGCACCAAATCGTGGCCGGACTGAAGATTCCGGATTTTCCGGTGGCGCTGCTGGAAGATGCAATCGCTATCGGCTGCGGCCTCTTAATTGTTTCCCGGTTCTAACTTTCGCAGTACCGGAATCCGCGCGCCGCGCAGCACCTGTTCGACCACGATTTCCTTCAGCCGCGACGCATCGTAATCCAAGTGCAGGTAGCCAGTCTTTTCATCCAGCCGAAAACTCTGCAGGCCATAAGTGTTAGCAAAACTTCCTAGCGCCTTGAACTGCGCCGGCTTCAGCGGTTCCTGCAATTCGTAGGTTACGGTCATCAGTGTCATAAACGAGATTATAGCAGGAGCTTGCGCCGCGTTTCATGTGCGGTGAGTGATGCGTTGGTTAGAGATTGATGTGACGGAGCCGCAACGCATTGGCGATGACGGAGACGGAGCTAAAGGTCATCGCGGCGCTAGCTAGAATCGGACTGAGCAATATGCCAAAGAACGGGTAGAGAATTCCGGCCGCGATGGGAACGCCCAGCGAATTGTAAGCAAAGGCGAAGAAGAGATTTTGGCGGATGTTGCGCATGGTGGCGCGGCTCAGGTTTCGGGCGCGGGAGATGCCGCGCAAATCGCCGGCCAGCAAAGTGATCCCGGCGCTTTCGATCGCGACGTCGGTTCCGGTGCCCATGGCGATTCCGACGTTCGCTTGGGTCAGCGCAGGCGCGTCATTCACTCCGTCGCCGGCCATGGCTACGATTTTTCCTTCGGCCTGCAGCGCGCGGATGGAGTCGGCTTTCTTGTCGGGGAGTACTCCTGCGATCACGCGGTCGATGCCTAGTTTTCGCGCGACGGCATCGGCGGTGGCCCGGCTATCTCCCGTGAGCATCGCGATTTGAATTCCGTCGCGTTTCAGGAGATCGATCGCATCGCGCGTCGTTGCTTTGATTGGATCCGCCACGCCGATCATTCCGATTGCGTGGCCGTCCACGGCGACGAACATTACGGTTTGCCCGTCGGCTTCCAGCGGCCGCGCTTGTTCGTTCAGTCCCGCGAATGAAATCTTCAATTGCTCGAAAAGCGCGCGATTTCCCAGCGCGGCGAGTTTCGAATCTACTTGGCCCGTCACGCCTTTTCCGGGAATGGCCTGAAAAGCGTCGACCCTGCTTATGATGAGTTTTCGCTCCGCGGCTGCCGCAAGGATCGCCGCCGCGAGCGGATGCTCGCTAGCCTTTTCGAGCGACGAAGCAAAACTCAGGACGGCTTCTTGGTTTTGACCTTCAATTGCGATGACCGAAGTGACGCGCGGTTTTCCTTCGGTCAAGGTGCCGGTCTTATCGACGACTAGCGTGTCAACTTTTTCAAGAATTTCGAGCGCCTCGGCATTCTTGATCAGCACGCCAGCCAGCGCGCCACGTCCGGTTCCGACCATGATGGCCATGGGAGTGGCCAGCCCTAGGGCGCAAGGACAGGCGATGATGAGTACAGCGACGGCGCTCAGCAGCGCGTGAGCCATTTTGGGGGCCGGGCCAAACAGCGCCCAGCCGATGAAAGTAACGACTGCAATCAGCACGACTGCCGGGACGAAGTAGCCTGCGACTTTATCAGCGAGCCGTTGCACCGGCGCGCGACTCCGTTGCGCATCGCTGACCATTTTCACAATCTGCGCCAGGGTGGTTTCGCTGCCGACGCGGTCGGCGCGCATCACAAAGCTGCCGGTGCCGTTGATGGTACCGCCAGTTACGCGAGCTCCCGTGTCTTTTTCGGTTGGAATGGATTCACCGGTGATCAGCGATTCGTCGAGCGAACTGTTTCCGTCCGTGATTACACCATCGACCGGGACCTTTTCCCCAGGGCGGACGCGCATCAAATCGCCGACGGCCAGGTTTTCGACCGGCACGTCGATCTCGGTGCCATCGGCTCGAACCAGCCGCGCCGTGCGCGCCGATAGTTTCAAAAGCGATCGAATCGCGGTCGAAGTTTGGCTGCGCGCGCGCAGTTCGAGCACTTGACCAAGCAAGACCAGCGTCGTTATGGTCGCCGCCGCTTCAAAATAGACCGGAACTTCACCGTGTTCACGAAATGCCGCCGGGAAAATCTGGGGGAAGAGGACGGCGGCTACGCTGTAGATGAAAGCGGCGCCGGTACCGAGAGCGATTAGGGTGAACATATTGAGGCTGCGATTGACGATCGATGCCCAGCCGCGCTGGAAGAAGGGCCATCCGGCCCACAGCACTACGGGTGTAGCAAACCCAAATTCAATCCAGCCGGTCGTCGACATTGAGAAAACCCGACCGAGCGGCTTGCCCGGAATCATCTCCGACATTCCGAGGATGAGAATCGGAACCGTGAGCACGACGCTGATCCAGAAGCGTCGCGTCATCGAAACGAGTTCGGCATTTTCTTCGTCCGCGACTGCCGTTCGTGGCTCCAGCGCCATCCCGCAGATCGGGCAGGAACCCAGTTCGGGACGAACGATTTCAGGATGCATCGGACACGTGTACTCGATTCGTGTGGCGAGCGGCGCGCCGGCGGCTCGTTCCAAAGCCATCCCGCACTTGGGGCAGGCTCCGGGATGATCCTGGTTGACCTCCGGATCCATCGGGCAGGTGTATTCCACTAACGCGGGCGTGGTATCGCCGTGCGCCTGCTTTACGGCGATGCTCGACGCACCGCCCACCAGTTCCGTGACCATCTGTTTCTTGTTTTCGGGCTGACTTAGATATTTGGCGGGGTCACTGCGGAATTTCGTGGCGCATCCGGCGCCGCAGAAAAAATAGTTTTTCCCGTCGTGTTCTTCTTGCGCTGAGGCGCGCAAGGGATCAACCGACATTCCACAGACTGGGTCTTTTTCCATCGAGATCGTTGGCACTACCTATCTGATGCGGGACGTCCCGTGCAGGAAGCAGATTTGCCCTGGTTTACTTGGCCCCGAGCAAGTTATTCAAATATTGAGTCATTTCCGGGCTGCTCCAATCCTGAGGGCCCACGATTTTGCGATCCAGCTTGCCGTTGCGGTCGATGACGTACGTATCCGGATACATGGTCGTGCCGTACGACAGAGGAATTTGCTTGGTAGTGTCGCGAAACGTGGGGAAGGACAATTCGTAGTGCTTTATGAATTGTTCGTAAGCCTGCTGGTCGTCGTCGACGCTAACGCCCAGGACCGTTCCGCCCAGTGGGGCAATCCGTTTCTGCAAGGCATTCAAAGATGGCGCTTCATCGACGCACGGAGGGCACCAGGTCGCCCAAAAGTTCAGCAGGACAACTTTGCCCTTCAGGTCGGAAAGATGCGCAGGCTTGCCATGCAGGACGAGCGGAAAATCCTTTTCCGAGGTGCCTCGCAAACTTGGCTCGCCCTGGCGGTAATCGGGCCGCGCAAAGAGGAATAGAAGCCCTCCAATAAATGCTAGGACTGCTACGGTGCTGATGTTCCGTTTTAATCCCTGGCCCAAGCAAACTATAATAAAGGTATCCGCGCAGCGAAGCGAGACGTTTACCGCCTCGAAACGACTTCCGGTTCTTCCGCCGCCTCCGATCAAACATGGTCTCCGCGATCATCCCGGCCCGCAACGAGCAAGCCGCCATCGCACGCGCGGTGGAATCGGTCGCGGCACAGGCCGAAGTTGAGGAAGTAATCGTCGTCAACGACCAGTCGACCGACGGAACCGCCGCGATTCTTGGCAACCTCGCCAACCAAATCCCCAAGCTGAAGATACTGAATGTAGAAAGCTTGCCGCCGGGCTGGGTCGGCAAAAATTACGCCGCGTCGCTGGGAGCATCAGTCGCGGAAGGCGAGTGGTTGCTGTTCACGGATGCCGACACGTATCACATGCTGGGCTCCACTCGACGGGCGTTGACCGATGCGGTCGAGCACAACGCGGTGCTCGTTTCCTACTCGCCGGAGCAGGAACTTGGCTCGTTCTGGGAACGCGCGCTGATCCCGTTCGTCTACGCCCGATTGGCTGCGCACTATCCGTTCACGCGCATTAACAACCCCGATTTACCAGATGCGGCTGCGAACGGACAATTTTTGATGATCTTGCGAGACACCTACGAGAAGGTCGGCGGGCACGCGGCGATCGGGAATCAGGTGTTGGAAGATGTGGCGTTGGCCCGTCGCGTGAAGCGTGCTGGATATTCGATTTATTTCACAGCTCCGATGGGTACTGTGCAAACGCGGATGTACCGCAGTTTTCCGGCGATGTGGGAAGGCTGGACGAAGAACCTGTATCCGCTGATTGGTGGCTCTGCTAAGAGCATGGTTAAAGAGCTGATTGAGGTTCTGCCGTTTGCCGAGATTCTGGGCTTGGGAGCGTTTTGGTGGCTGATGGTCCGGCCTCACCGGTTGCCGGTTTGGCCGCTATTCGCCCTCGCGTTTCTGGCTCTTTTGCTCCGGGGCGTCCGGGCTAATTTCAGTCTTTACAGGAATCCCAATCCGCTGGCGAACATCCAATTCCTGGTGCCGGGGGTCGGCCTCTACACGGCGGTATTGCTATCTTCCTGGTGGAAGAACACGCGCGGGGCGGTACTCTGGAAGGGTCGGTCTTACCCATCGAAGCTCTAAGGCCATTTTTGCCGTCGATAATCGCGACATTATAAATCGAAGGATTCAATGATCCGAATTACTCGCAGGGTCGAATTTTCCGCCGCGCACTTCTATCACAACCCCAATTTGTCGGCGGAAGAGAACCTGCGCGTCTTCGGCAAATGCAACAATCCCCACGGTCACGGGCATAACTACGCGCTGGAGGTGACCATCGCGGGCGAGCCGGACCCGACCACGGGCATGGTTCTGGACCTGAAAGAGCTAAAGGAAATTCTGCAGGCCGAAGTGATCGACCGGATGGACCATCGCCACTTGAACTACGAGGTGCCCGAGCTCTCCGGGCAGATTCCAACCTGCGAGAATCTGGCAGTGGCGATCTGGAAGCTGCTGCTGCCGCGCATAACCCAGGGGAAGCTCGATCGTGTGCGGGTTTACGAATCTCCCGATCTTTTTGCTGATTGCACCGCGGGAAATTCGGTTCGAGGGGAAGCTCGATCGTGAAGGTTTCTTTGACGCGGCGATACCGCTTTGCGGCGTCGCACCGGCTATACGCGCCGCAGCTGAGCGAGGAAGAGAACCGCCGAGTTTACGGCAAATGCAGCAATCCTTACGGGCACGGGCACAACTATTTTGTCGAGGTCACGGTTTCGGGCGCGATCGATCCGGAGACCGGAATGATCGCGAACCTGGGCGTGCTCGATCCGTTCGTTCAAGATCACGTACTCGAAGCTTTCGACCAGAAGTATCTGAATGAGCAAGTTGCTGAATTCGCTCCGGAGAAATCGCTGGTGCCTACGACCGAAAATGTGTGCCGGGTAATTTTCCAGCGGCTGAAGAAATTCTCGGCTGCGCATCTGGAACGCGTGCGAATCGAAGAAACGAGCAATAACAGTTTTGAGATTGAAGAAGGGGCGGACGAAGCCGCCTGAAAGCGTTCGAAAGGAAAAAACGACCATGCCGAAAGCCGACGAAATCATAATTCCTGAAACTGCCGCCAGTGAATCCGGACGCATCGCGCAGCGAGTCCGCGAGATTCTCGGCGACCTGGGCGAGAACCCTGAACGCGACGGATTAAAACGCACGCCGGAAAGATTCGAGAAGGCGCTGCGCTTCCTGACCAGCGGCTATCAGCAGGATCCGGCCAAGCTGCTCAACGGCGCGATGTTCGACGTGGCTTACGACGAAATGGTGGTGGTCAAAGACATCGAGGTCTACAGCTTATGCGAGCATCACTTGCTTCCATTCTTCGGCAAGTGCCACGTGGCCTACCTGCCGAACAAAAGAGTCGTCGGTTTGAGTAAGGTGGCTCGGCTGGTCGACATGTTTGCGCGCCGTCTGCAGATTCAGGAACGCCTGACCAGCCAGATCGCGAACGCCATCCAGGATCAGCTTCATCCGCAAGGAGTTGGAGTGATCGTCGAAGCGCGCCACCTGTGCATGGTGATGCGTGGGGTCGAAAAGCAAAACTCCACAACCACAACCAGCGCCATGCTAGGTGCTTTCCGCGACAACAAACAGACTCGTGATGAATTCCTGGCGCTGGTGAACTCGAAGGCTTAACTTTCCTTGCGGCCAGCGGCTCTTTTACCCTCTGCAAAATTCCTTTGCGGCCTATTCGGGGTGTGTTAGCATTTTACGTCGAAGAAGAGACCAAGAGCATAGTGTAGGGCACGACGATTCAGGGGAGGGGTAGAGTTGAGCGCAGCCAAATCAGCATTAATTGAGCAATTCCGGGTTCACACCAAGGATACCGGTTCACCGGAAGTGCAGATCGCTCTTTTAAGCGAGCGCATCAGCTACCTCACCAGCCACCTCAAGTCCCACGCAAAGGATCACGCTTCCCGTCGCGGATTGATCATGATGGTCAACAAGCGCCGGCGCCTGCTGGACTATCTGAACCGCCGCGACCCGGATCGGTACCGCGAGATTGTGGAACGACTCAGTTTGCGCAAGTAGCACGGATTTCCTGCGCGGCCTTTTTCAGGCTGCATTCTTTTTACCCGCACAAACCAGCATTTTCAGGCGACCTGCGGGAGCACAGGATTTTGCAGTGCCAAGTCGCTCGATATCGTAGTTGCGGTAATTTTCCGCTCCTGCCCCTCGCCTCCTTTGTCGTCATCTCCTTCGAATTTCTCTCGAGAGCATTTTCTCGTATCTGAACCAGCGTCTCCGGTGATCCGGAGCAAAAAGGATGTGAAGTGATGTTTGAAAAAGTCAGTTTGGAAGTGGGCGGCCGCATCTTATCGTTTGAGACGGGCAAGATGGCTCGTCAGGCTCACGGCGCGGTGGTAGCGCGCTACGGTGACACGATTGTGCTGGCCACGGCCTGCATGGACTCCAAAGCAACCGAAAAGGATTTTCTTCCACTTACGGTGGACTACCGCGAGTTCACCTATTCCGCGGGCAAGATTCCGGGCGGATTCTTCAAGCGCGAAGGGCGCCCCTCCGAGAAGGAAGTTTTGACCTCCCGCCTGACCGACCGCCCGTTGCGGCCGCTGTTCCCGGAAGGCTGGTCGAACGAAACGCAGATCGTGTCGCAGGTTTTGTCGGCCGATAGCGAGAATGATCCGGACGTCATTGGCGTCACGGCCGCTTCCGCGGCGCTGTATATCTCCAAGATTCCGTTCACCACCCCGATTGCTTGCGTGCGAATCGGCCTGCTCGAAGGCAAGTTGGTGGTCAATCCATCGGTCGCCGACCAAAAAATCAGCAAAATGAACTTGATCGTCGCTGGCTCGGACAAGGCCGTCGTCATGGTCGAATCGGGTTCGCTCGAAGTCTCCGAAGATCAGTATGCGGAAGCTTTGGAGTTTGCTCACGGCGAGATTCGCAAGATCGTCGCGGCCATTCAGGAACTTCACGACAAGGTCAAGCCGGTGAAGGTCGCCGCCAAGGCGCCCGCATTCGACGAAGACCTGTACAAGGAAATGCAGAAGACCTACGGCGAAAAGCTGCGCGATGCCGTTGATACGGCGAAGCATGCGAAGACCGACAGCTACGCGCTGGTCGACGCCATCAAGGCTGAAATTTACGCCGCGATACCCGCCGAAGAAGCCGACAAGAAGAAGCTCGCAGCGCGCGCTTTCGAGCGGCTGCGCGAATTCATCTTCCGCGACGACATGTTGACTCGTAAACGCCGTCCGGATGCTCGCGCTTTCGATCAGGTTCGCGAAATCACCTGCGAGACGAAAATTCTGCCTCGCGCACACGGTTCGGCTCTCTTTACTCGTGGCGAGACCCAGTCGCTTTCGACCTGCACTTTGGGCACGAAGGAAGACATGCAGCGCCAGGATTTGCTCTTCGCCAAAGACGTCTACAAGAACTTCATGCTGCACTACAACTTCCCGCCGTTTTCCGTCGGCGAAGTGAAATTCCTGCGGGGCCCCGGACGCCGCGAGATCGGACACGGAGCTTTGGCAGAGCGCGCTTTGGCCAACCTGCTGCCGACCGCTGAAGAATTTCCGTACGCGATTCGTTGCGTTTCGGACATTCTCGAGTCCAACGGTTCTTCGTCGATGGCCACGGTTTGCGGTGGTTCTTTGGCGCTGATGGACGCTGGCGTACCCATTAAGGCGGCCTGCGCCGGAATCGCGATGGGCTTGGTGGTCGAAGGCGACAAGTACGCCATCCTCACCGACATTGCCGGTGCTGAAGATCATTACGGCGATATGGACTTCAAAGTTGCCGGAACCCGCGAGGGAATTACCGCGTTGCAGATGGACATCAAGGTCAGCGGCGTCAGCATCGCTATGATGCGTGAAGCGCTGGCGCAAGCCCGCAAGGCGCGTTTGCAGATTCTGGACATCATGGACAAGACGCTGGCCGCGGGACGCCCGGAAATTTCGGACTACGCTCCGCACCTGTTCATGCTGAACATTCCGACGGACAAGATCCGCGACCTAATCGGACCGGGCGGCAAGAAAATCCGTTCGATTATCGAAGTCACCGGCGTGAAAATCGACGTGATGGATGACGGCAAGGTTCACGTCTTCGCCTCCAGCGGAAAAGCTGCCGAAGAAGCGTTGAAGATGATTCGCGACGTCACCGCCACCGCCGAAATCGGCAAGACCTATCTCGGCACCGTGGTGCGCATCGCGGAGTTCGGCGCGTTCGTCGAAATTTTCCCGGGCACCGATGGCTTGCTGCACATCAGCGAAATTGCGGAAGCGCGCATTAAGGCGGTTCGCGACGAACTGAAGGAAGGCGACCAGATTCTGGTGAAGGTGCTGGCGATCGAAGGAAACAAGATCCGCTTGAGCCGCAAAGCAGTCTTGCGCGACAAGCAGGCCGCAGCTCCGGCGACCACCTAGTTTCAAAACCAAACTCGAGTTGAGAGAAGGGGAGCGAGGAATCGCTCCCCTTTTTTATTTAGCGGGAGTCGGTGACGCGCTCGATGTGCGCGCCGACGTTGGTTAGCTTTTCTTCGATGCGTTCGTAGCCGCGGTCGATGTGATAGACGCGGTCGATCGTGGTGGTGTTGTCGGCGACTAAGGCCGCGAGAACCAGACCAGCGCTCGCCCGCAGGTCGGAAGCGGTGACCGGGGCTCCGCTGAGCGGCGTGGGACCGGTGACGATAGCCAGGTTTCCGTCGATTGCAATGTTGGCGCCCATGCGCACCATTTCGCTCGCGTGCATATAGCGGTTCTCAAAAATGGTCTCGCGCACTTTGGAGACGCCTTCAGCTTGGGTGGCCAGGGCCATGAATTGCGCCTGCATATCGGTGGCGAAGCCGGGATACTCTTCGGTGGTAACGTCGGCCGCGACTAGCTTTTTACCAGCGCGCACGCGCAGTTTGCCATTCCCCTCGCATTTGATTTCGACTCCGCAGGATTTCAGCTTTTCGATGACGGTTTTCAAGTGGCCGGGTTCGCAATTGGTCAGCAGCAGTTCGCCGCCGGTCATAGCTCCGGCTACCAGAAAAGTTCCGGTTTCGATGCGGTCGGGAATGATTGCATGCGTTGTGCCGTGGAGCTTGTCGACCCCTTGAACGCGCAACGTTGAAGTGCCCATGCCTTCAATTCTTGCGCCCATCTTGATGAGTAGTTCAGCCAGATCCGTGACTTCCGGTTCCATCGCCGCATTTTCGAGAATCGTTTCACCCTGAGCCAGAACCGCCGCGGTCAGAATGTTTTCCGTACCGGTCACCGTAATTTTCGGGAACCGGAAAGTGGTTCCGCGCAGCCGCTTCGCCCGGGCTTCGACATATCCGTGTTCAACTTTCGTTTCTGCGCCCAAAGCTTCGAGGGCCTGAATGTGCAGGTCGACCGGACGCGCACCGATGGCGCAGCCTCCCGGCAGCGAAACGCGCGCATGGCCGAAACGAGCGACCAGCGGCCCCAGCGTCAAAACGGAAGCTCGCATGGTCTTTACCAGTTCATACGGCGCCTCCTGCATGGATACGTTTTCGGCGCGAATCGTAAATTCGCTGGGCGGCAGGTCGGGACTGGAAACCACGCAGCGCATATGCGCCAGTAATTTGGCCATGGTGATGATGTCGCGAACGTGCGGAATATTCTGCAGAGTGACTGGGTCGCTGGTGAGCAACGCAGCCGCCATCGCCGGCAATGCCGCGTTCTTGGCGCCGCTGATCTGCACCGTGCCATTCAGTTTCTTTCCGCCGTGTATCAGGAATCGATCCATGTTAGTGACCCTTGCCCTTTGAGCCTGACTTACGCAACGTACCCTGCATCTCGATGGCCTGGCGAAGATTTCCGTGCGCCGCTGCAAGCCGCTTTTTTGCATCGGCCGCGCTTGCCCCGGTCTTTAGCATCACAAACGCGGTCGGCTGATTGTGTCCAGCCAGCCGCGAGGCGTGTTCCGCCGTGGACGCGTCGACGCCGCAAACCTGCTGCAGAATTCTGATGCCGCGAGCGCGTAACTTTCGGTTGCTCAATGAAACGCGCATCATCCAGTTGTCGTACACTCGCCCCAGCCGCACCATCGTCGCTGTGGAAAGCATGTTCAGGACCATTTTTTGCGCGGTACCGGCCTTCATGCGCGTCGAGCCTGAAATCGGCTCTGGTCCTGTCTCCGGAACAATTGCAATGCGCGCGGCCGTCGCCAGTGGCGAATTCCGGTTCGAAGTAATCCCCACCGTCACGCAGCCGCATTTTTTTGCGTAAGCGATCGCGCCCAGCACAAAGGGCGTTCCGCCGCTCGCGGCGATCCCCACCACGACATCCTTCTTTCGCAAGTGGGCGCGCGATAAAACGCCTGCGCCATCGCTCGACGAATCTTCCGCACCTTCTACGGCGTGCCGGAGCGCTCTTTCACCGCCCGCGATAAATGCCTGAATCATGCGCGGCGGCGTGCCATATGTCGGCGGAATTTCCGAGGCGTCTAAGACCGCCAAGCGACCGCTGGTACCGGCGCCGACATAGAAAAGGCGTCCGCCGATCTTGAGACTTGCGACAATCGCTTCGACCGCGCGCGCTACCTGGGGCAGCGTGCGTTGCACCGCGGCCGCCACCATGCCGTCTTCGCGGTTCAGTATGCGAACGATTTCGAGCGCGGTTTTCTGGTCCAGCCCGCGCGTCCGCTGGTTCTGCTGCTCGGTTTTGCCGGGTTTCAAAGCGCCCTCAGTGTTCATTTAATTATAACGGGAGGGACGGGCTGGTTTGTAAGGTGCGTGCGAATCTGGCGAGCTTTGTGCCGAGGAAGTTATCGAGACGTAGGTACAGGTTTAGCCAGCCCCAGGGACTCCAGAATCGCGTCATGCAGCGCCGGGCGGACCTGGCGAATCTGCTCATTGGCGCGGGTCGGATTCACGCGGTTAGTGAGCAAAATAACGAAAAGGTCGTGGTCCGGATCGATCCATAGCGAGGTGCCGGTAAAGCCGGTGTGCCCGAAACTGTCCGCCGAGAAATATTTGCCCGAGGCGGAGGCCGGCGGGGTCGGAACATCCCAACCCAGGGTGCGCGCCGAATTGCCGATGATCTGGCGCGCCGTGAATTTCTCGACGGTTGCGCGTGAGACGACTCGATGATGAGCGTAAATCCCGCCGTTCAGCATCATCTGGGCGAATATCGCCACGTCGTCAGCGGTGGAGAACAATCCTGCATTGCCGGAGACGCCTCCGAGCGCAAACGCGTTTTCGTCATGCACTTCGCCGACGAGCAGGCGCTTTCTGAATTCCGTGTCATTTTCGGTCGGGGCAATGCGAGAGCGCGCCTTGGCGGCCGGATTGTAGAAAGAATTCGACATGCCGAGTGGGCCAAAAATGTGGCTTTGCGCGAATTCGTCGAGACCTTCGCCACTCAGCCGCTCGATAATTTCACCGAGTAAAATCATGCCGAGGTCGGTGTACTCGACTTCGGTCCCAGGCTCGTGTATCAGCGGCTCGGCTGCAACCAGGGCCACCATGGCATCGTGACCCTTGGCTTGCTTGTAAAAATCGCGGTGGGCGGGCAGACCGGCGTCGTGGAGCAGCAGCATCCGTAGGGTAGCGCGCGAGCGCCACGTCGGATTCGGATCCAAGTTCGCGGCCGCCAGCCATTCGGGCAGGTAACGCGAAACCGGCGCGTCGAGGTCGAGTCGTTTCTGCTGCTCCAAAATCATGGCGCAGCTGGTAGTGACCATGACCTTGGTCATCGAAGCCACGTCGTAAATCGTATCCGTGCTCACTTCCGGCGCTTTGGCGTCGCGCGTGAGTCTTCCGAAGGGATGAACCACTAAATTGTCGTTCAGACCCAACGCCAGGACGCCGCCCGGGAATGCATCGTTCGCGACAGCACGGTCCAGCAGGTCGAAAGCCGGTTGCAGCTTCGCATTCATTGCTTCGGAAGCCGGTTGCAAGGTCATCGGCTCCGCGGTCGAGTGCAAACCGTCTCCACGCTTGGCCACTCCCGGAACGGTCACGGGGATTTTTCCCTGGATCGGCACTTGGCCAAACAAGGCGCGCACCGCGGCGCGTTGGGAAACATCATTGGTCGAAAATTCCGCGAGCCACACCGGAGCGTCGGGGAAACTGGCGATCAGATAAGGGCTGCCAAACCCGATCACGACGGTTGGTTTTCCTGCCGCGATCATCTGGTTCACAAACGCGCGTTGATCTTCGGGAAACGCGACGTTGCCTTTGCGGTCGGCAACGCGCACGAAGAGTGCAGCGATAGCTACGTCGTACGTATCAGGCGGCGGCAACTTCAGCGTGCTGACGCTGACGAACTGCATATCGGCTCGCATCGCTTTCAGAGAGTCAACGCGCCAGCGAATTTCCGGCTCGATGGCTTCGCCGGGATAGGGATCAGCGTCCGCCGACAACGAGACCAGTAGCACGCGCATTGGTTTGGTAGCATCCAGCGGCACGGTCATGCTCGTGTTCCGTAGGAGAGTAACTCCGCGATCCGCGACAGTCTGGGCCTGTGCCAGAAATTCGGGCTTGCCGAATGATTTATCCAAACGCTCGATATCGGTCAGCCGGTTTTTGTCTAGACCGAGTTTGTATTTTGCCAACAATATGCGGCGCACCGAATCGTCGATACGCTGCTGAGAAATGCGTTTGGATTTTACGGCGCGTTCCAGGCCGCTCATGGCCGCATCGGGAACGGGCGGCATCAGCAGTACATCGGCACCGGCTTCGACGGCGCGCACTGCGGCCTCCCCCGGAGGATAAAGATTCGTCACGCCGCCCATATCCATCGCATCCGTGACCACCAGGCCTTTAAATTTCAATTCATTGCGAAGTAGCCCAGTCAGAATATTTTTCGAAACGGTCGCAGGAATCGTCGGGTCCGGCTCGAACGCCGGAACAGAAAGGTGCCCCGGCATAATTGAACCTGAGCCGGCCGCGATCGCCGCACGGAAGGGAACCAGTTCGTTGTCTTCCAGTTGATCGCGGTCTCCCGGCACGGTGGCCAAGGACAAATGGGAATCCACGCTGACATCGCCATGCCCCGGGAAGTGTTTGGGCGTGGCCAGGCCGCCATTTTCTTCAATTCCGCGGATCTCTGCAGACACGAAATCGGCGACTTGCTGCGGATCCTCGCCGAACGAACGAATATTGATGATCGGATTGTCGGGATTGTTGTTTACATCGGCGTCCGGCGCAAAAATCCAACGCACCCCGGCCGCCCGTGCCTCGAGGGTCGTGATTTTGCCGACGGCATAAGCGAGCTCGGGATCGCCGGTCGCACCTACTGCCATCGCCGAAGGAAAAGATGTCCCTTCGTCGAGGCGCATGGCGGTTCCGCTTTCAAAGTCTGCGCCGATCAGTAGCGGAACTTTCGCGCGCTTCTGAAGTTCGTTGGTCAAAACCGCCGTGGGATAAACCTGGCTGCGTTCAATGCCCAGAGGCCCACGCTGGGTGCCAACCAGAAAGCCGCCGACGTGGTTCACCTCGACTTCGTGCAACAATTCCTTGTAGGCGGCGCTATCGGCGGATGTGAAGACGCCGAAATAATGCGGCATCAACATCTGGCCCAGCTTTTCACGCAACGTCATTTTCTTCAGCGTGGATTCTACCCAGGCGTTTTTCGGGGCAGGGGCTTTTGCTCTGCTGGTGGGTTTTTGCGGCCGCGCGTTAGGTGTCATGAGCAGGAGCAGTACGAATATGGCCAGGCCGAATCTACGCATCGCATCCGTTAGCAGCCTTCCATGTTGACGCACGCATCCCGTCGCTGTATATAGCACACGGTCGAATGAGTCACAACGAATCCCAGACACGCGTGTTTCGTACTTGCCGACGCCCCTCAATATTTTTTTGTGCGGCAGTCTTACTTTTTTGTGGCGCGGTAGTGCGTGCCAACTCCCAACAAGTCTCGCAACCGGCGCCGCCGAGCCCGGCTACGAAGCCGGGGATCGACGTCCTGGAAGAAATGAAATTCGCGCCTTTGCGCGGGAAGCACGTTGGCTTAATTACCAATCAAACGGGAGTTGATTCGCGCGGGCTGCGGACGATTGATGCATTGGCGCACGCAGATGGCGTAAAGCTGATCGCGATCTTCGCGGCTGAGCACGGCATCGCCGGAAAGGCCGACGCGAAAATCGGCAATGCCACCGACAGTGCGACGGGCCTGCCGGTTTTCAGCCTGTATGGCGACACGCGGACGCCCACTGACGACATGCTGAAGGGAATCGACGCTCTGGTTTTCGACATGCAGGATGCGGGCGTCCGGTTTTACACGTTTACGTCGACCATGGGTTATTGCATGGAAGCCGCAGCAAAACACAAAATTCCATTTTTCGTGCTGGATCGGCCCGACCCGCTGGGCGGCGAAAGAATCGAAGGGCCCATGCTCGACAAGGGGCGGATTTCTTTTACCGGCTATTTTTCGATGCCCGTCGTGTATGGCATGACCATGGGAGAGCTGGCGCGCATGTTCAACGCCGAAAACAAGACCGATGCGGAACTTCACGTGGTGGCGATGAAGGACTGGAGGCGCGGGGAAACGTATGACCAGACCGGCATGAAGTGGCTTCCACCTTCGCCGAACCTGCGCACCGTTAGTGAGGATTTTATTTATCCCGGAATTGAAACCCTTCAGCCCGGCGGCATTTCCGTCGGCCGGGGAACCGATACACCCTTCGAATTATTTGGCGCGCCATGGATAGAGTCGGCGGCGCTGCAAAAGAATATGGAGGCCCGAAATATTCCGGGGGTGCGGTTCACCGCCACGACCTTTACTCCGACGGCCGGGCCTTTTTCCGGAGAGGTTTGCAACGGGCTCAAAATTGAGGTCACCGATCGTGAGACGTTCGACGCCATCCGTTTGGCACTCGAGGCGGCCGACGCGCTGCATCGCCTCTACCCAGACCGTTTCGACGTTACAAAGTTGACCTTGTTGCTAGGCTCGGCGGCGACCGTTGATGCGCTGATCAACTACGTTCCGCCCGTGCAGATTATTTCGAGCTGGTCTCCCGAGTTGGCGAAATTCAAGGTCATGCGCGCAAAATACCTGCTGTATGAATAGCGCCATCCCGTGGAACGATAGAGTCTCCCCGTAGTATTCAGCCCATGCGAATTGTCTCGCTGCTTCCTTCCGCCACCGAAATCCTTTACGCGCTCGGGCTCGGCGATTCGGTCGTTGGGGTGACGCATGAATGCGATTATCCGGCCGGAGCGTCGCAAAAACCGGCGGTGATCAAGCCTCGCATCGATCCGGAGGCGACGCCTGCCGACATCGACCGCCAGGTCAGCGAATTGGTGAGCCGTGGCGAAAGCATCTATGCGGTTGACGCCGAGCTTTTGTCTTCGCTCGAACCTGACCTGATTGTCACCCAGGATCTCTGCCATGTTTGCGCCGCCTCATCGGACGATCTGGCCACTGCGCTATCGCGATTCCAATCGCCACCACAAGTCGTGACCCTTACTCCCCATTCGCTTGCTGACGTCTGGCAGAACATCGCGGCTGTGGGCGAGGCCACGGGCAAGGTGGGCCAGGCGAGCGACTTGATCGGAGAATTGCAAAATCGCGTTCGGCGGATCGAGGTAGCCGTCGCGCAGATCAAGGAGCGTCCTCGCGTCGTTTGCCTCGAATGGCTTGAACCGCTCTACGTCGCGGGCCACTGGGTGCCGGAGATGGTCGCAAAGGCCGGGGGCGAGGATGCGCTTAGCAAGGCATTCGAACCGTCATTCAAAATCACAGCGGCGGGGGTGGCGGATTCGGACGCAGACGTAATACTGATTATGCTGTGCGGTTACAACGCACAAAAAAACGCGGCCCAGGTTGCCGTAGAACAAATCCCGAAGTCATGGAACAAATTGCGCGCCGTGCGCGAGAAACAAATATATGCCGTCGACGCGAACAGCTACTTTTCTCGCCCTGGACCGCGGCTTGCCGCCGGCGTCGAAATTCTCGCGCATCTATTGCATGGGCTGGTGCGCCCTCCGGAATTGCCTGCGGACGCTTGGATCAGGCTTTAGAGGTGTCTGAGGTTTGTCTGGCCCAGGCGCGGTAGAACAGTAAACCGGAAAGAATCATGGCCAGCCCGATCGACGAACGCACTGGGCGTTCGATCCAAATGTTCAGGGTCAGCGCGAAAGCTCCAGCGACAAACAGAGCCGGAAGCACCGGATAGCCCCAGGTCCGATACGGTCTGGGCAAATCGGGCGCGATTTTTCGCAAACGAAACATCGCGACGACGGATAGCGCGTAAAAAATCCAGGCGGCGAAGACGAAAAGTGAGGTCAATTCCTCGAAGGTTCCAGTGAGCGCCATCAGGCAAGCCAGCGTCCCCTGAAATACGAGCGCTCCCGCAGGAGTTCGAAATTTAGGATGCACGACACCGGTGACCTTGAAGAACAAGCCATCGCGCGCCATGGCATAAGGCACCCGTGCACCACTGAGCAGCGACGAATTCAGCGTTCCCAGCGCCGAGACGACCATTGCGAGCGTGATCCACTTCGCGGCACCTGCTCCGGCGAAGCTGGCCACTACGTCAGAGGCGACATGCGACGACCCCGCGACGGCGGAGAACGGAAGCGCGTAAAAGCAAACTGCGCTGAAAACCAGATACAGCACCGCGACCAGCAACGTGCCGCCGATCAACGCTGCTGGAATGTTTCGTTGCGGATTCTCGATTTCCGATCCAACGCGGTTCAGATCTTCCCACCCGTCGTAGGCCCAGAGTGCCGCGGCGAGCGCCGCCAAAAAGCCCGTCATGGTCGCGGCTTTAGTGCCGGTAGGCCAAAGAGGATGAAAATGGCTTACGTCGCCGTGGCCGAACCAGAAGCCAGCAGCGACAATTGCCAACACGGCCGCGATCTTAAGAATCGTCAGCGCGATCTGGACCCGGCCGCCGAGTCGCACGCCCAGGTAATTAATCCCCGTAAAGATCGCGATCGTGATGACGGCCAGAGGCTGGGCCCAGGTAAATTCAAAATCGTACGGCCTGCCAGAGAAGGGAACGGTCAGATGCCAGGTAAACAGCGGAAGTCCGATAGCAGGAATCAGAAAACTTGAAAATC
>DASWVE010000066.1:0-68380 GCA_036401315.1 Candidatus Acidiferrales bacterium | reverse complement strand
TGGTCGCGCTGAAAATTGTGGGCTTCGACGGTGCAGCCGCTGCTGAAGTCTTTCGGGTAGGAATAGAGCACGACACATTTGCCGCGATAATCTTTCAGGCTTACGCTTTTTCCTTCTTGGGACATCAGCGTGAAATCGGGAGCGGCGACGCCGACGGCGGGAGCTTTATCGGAGGCGTGTAGCGCGCTATACGCCGCGCCGGCCAAAACCAAGACCGCGAGTACGAGCAGCGATTTTCCCAGCCATTTTCTTTTTCCTTCGGCCATTTTCGATTCTCCTGTCGGGATGATTTGCAGCAATAGTATGCACCCGGGCAGGCCACGAGGCCCATCTCGAAGTTAAATGGCGGTGGGGCGGACGAAGGTGGGAAGTCAGGACGACGCGGCGAGCGAACGCGAACTACCCGCGCCGCCCGCCGCCGTGCGATTTATGCGGTTTTAGCGCCGCTGATGAAATGGATGACCAGCGAGATCACCGCAAACAGCAGCAGAAGATGGATCAGTCCGCTGGCGACGTGGAACATCAAAAAGCCGCCGAGCCAGAGGATCAAAAGCAGAATCGCAATTCCCAAGAACGGTCCGAACCTCATATTTCCTCCCTGAACGTGTGAACTTTCGCGCTGGAAAATATCCAGAATCGTCCACTTCACTTTCGCCGCTTTGGCCGGAGCGAACCATACACGGAAGGCTGTAAAGATCCGGCAGACCGCGTGTAGCGGCTGCCGCAGCAAGCGGCGCTCCTGAGAAACGCTGCCGTGCGCGGCTTTGGAGATACGACTCAGCCTGCACTATCATGTTGCCCGGAATTCAACTTCGAGTCTGAATCCGCTCACGCGCGGGAAGGCGAACGCTCCGTCCATGGAACCCATCTCACACTTTTTTCATTCCGACCGGCTGAAGCTGCAATTTTGGGATTACGGGCAGGATGGCAAGCCGGCGCTGGTGCTGGTTCACGGCGGGCTCGATCACGCGCGAAATTGGGATTGGGTGGCAAGGTCGCTGCGCGAACGCTACCACGTCTACGCGCTCGATTTGCGTGGCCACGGCAACAGCGCCTGGGCGCCGGGCGCGATGTACAGTTTTGAAGAGCATGTGCTGGATCTATCGGCGCTGCTCGACATCATCAACGAATTTCCGATCCGGCTGGTGGGGCACTCCATGGGCGGCACGGTGGTGCTGCACTATTGCGGCGTGTATCCGGAGCGCGCGCGCAAGGCCGTTTCGATCGAAGGCCTGGGGGCGCCCATCGGCCATCCGATTCAGGGGCCGGCGTCGAAGCGCATCCGGCACTGGATCGAGGCGGTGCGCGACCTGGAAAAGCGCCACCAGAAAAGTTATCCGAGCCTGGAAGCCGCGATGGCGCGCATGAAAGAAGTGAATCCGCATTTGACCAACGAGATCGCGCAGCATTTGACCACGCACGGCACGAACTGGGATCCGGATGGGTCGCTCGTCTGGAAATTTGACAACTATGTGCGCGCGTGGGGACCGTACGGGCACCGCGTCGAGGATTCGGTGGAGCTTTATAGCCAGATTATTTGTCCGGTACTGATGTTTTGGGGTCTCGATAGTTTTCTGCCAGTCCCCCTGGAAGATCCGCGCTGGTTGGCGATTCGCAATTCGAAATTGGTGGAAGTGCCAAACGCGGGGCACTGGGTGCATCACGACCAGTTGAAAATCTTTCTGGACGAGACCATCCGATTTCTGGAGTAAAGATTTTCTGGCGAAATCAGGAGACGGAATCGATTTCGTCGAGTTCGGGGCGGGGAAGCAGGGAACGTACATGCTCGTTGAGCTGCACGATGTCGGCTTTCGGCACGACCAGATCGATTCCCGCGCTGGCGGCCTGCTCGTCGGAAATCATGTGGCCGTGCAGCGTGAAGAGAATGATGGGCACCGCGGGCAGGATACTTTTCAGTTCGCGGGCAGCTTCCAAGCCGTTCATCACCGGCATTCCTAAATCCAGAATGACCAGGTCGGGCTGAAATTCTTTGGCTTTGGCCACGGCCTCCCGGCCATTGACCGCTTCGGCGCACACTTCGAAATCGGGATTCGCGCGCAGCATCTTCGAAACGTACTTGCGGACCTGCTCGCTGTCATCCGCTACCAGAATCGACTTGGTCATCTCCGCCGCTCGCGCATCCATATAAAACCCGTCACCTAATTCAAGCTAACAAATTAGATGCAGACGGGCCATACAGCGAAATTCCGAGGGGCCCGGGGGAGACGCCGGTTGAAGGACCGCGGGAATCCAGGTCGGCGTGGCTAATTCCGCGCGCGGACTTTGGTTTCGAGGTAATTCACCAGATGGGTCCGGGCGTCGCGCAGCGCATCGAGGTTCTGTTCCAGGCGCGTGATCATCACGGCGCCTTCGAGCGAGGCGATGATGACGTTGGCCAGTTTGGATTTGTCGACATTCGAAAGAATTTCGCCGCGGCGCATTCCTTGGGCGATGGTCGCCACCAGGAATTTCTGCCAGCCTTCGAGCGCTTTGCGGGCGCGGTTGCGCAGCACGGGGTTTCCGTTGTCGCTATCCATGGCCGTATTGAGCAGCGGGCAGCCGCCGGGAACGGTGCCGCGGCGTTCGACGAAATTGGTAATGTATTGGATGAGCTTGTCGACGCTGTTTTCGATGTGCTCCAGGTCGTGGCGGCGGGCGCGGACCGCCTCCTCCCAGGCGTAATCGAAAGCTTCAGCGGCCAGCTCCTGCTTGTTGGTGAAGTGGCGATAAATGCCGCCCTTTTCGAGCGCGGTGGCGGCCATGATTTCCTGTAGGGAACTGCCTTCGAAGCCGCGCTGGTTAAATAGCGGCGCAGCCTGGCGGATGATGCGTTCGCGGGTGCGATCTCCTTTTTTCATGCCATGCTCTCCCTGATGCTTCTCGCTTTCTCGCAAATAAAAGCGACCTTTCAGTCTCTTATGGTATCATATGTTTCTAGTTGAGACCAGTCGGTCTTTTATCGTAGAACGAAACCAAAAGCGAGGCGGGTTTGGCGGCGCAAGCGACAACTTTCGGCGGCATGGCCAATCAACGGGTGGCTGCGGGCATCAACCCGTGGTTTATCGCGCTGACCGTGACCTTGGCGACGTTCATGGAACTCCTCGATACGGCCATCGCTAACGTGGCCTTGCCGCACATCGCCGGCGGTCTCGCCGTCAGCAGCGACGAAAGCACCTGGGTTCTGACCAGTTATCTGGTGGCCAACGCCATCATTCTTCCGCTCAGTGCGTGGCTGAGCCGAGTTTTCGGCCGCAAGAATTACTACATGGGCTGCGTGGCCACGTTCACGATCAGCTCGCTGCTATGCGGGCTGGCGCCCAGCCTGGGCTGGCTGATTTTCTTCCGCGTGCTACAGGGCATTGGCGGCGGGGGACTGGCGCCGGTCGAACAGGCGATTCTGGTCGATACGTTTCCGGCGGACAAGCGCGCGGCGGCGTTCGCGCTCTACAGCATGGCCATCGTTACCGCACCGGCGATTGGGCCACCGCTTGGCGGCTGGATCACCGACAGTTTTTCCTGGCGCTGGGTTTTCTTCATCAACATTCCCATCGGCGTGATTTCGCTGTTTCTCACGCACCGCATGGTTTCCGATCCTCCGGAATTCAAACGCGAAGTGGAAGCCGCGCGGCAGGCCGGAAAATTGAGCATCGATTACATCGGCATCGCGCTGGTGGCGATTGGCTTCGCCTGCCTGGAAGTAGTGCTGGACCGCGGCGAGCGCGAAGACTGGTTCGAGAGCCACTTCATTCTGATATTTTTCTGCGTAGCGATTGTGGCGCTGGTGGCGGCGGTGATCTGGGAGCTGCGCTATCCCGATCCGGTGGTGGAACTGGCGCTGCTGAAGGAAAGAAATTTCGCGATCTCCAATGCGTTTTATTTCATGTTCGGCTTCACGCTGTTTGGCAGCACGGTTTTAATTCCGCAAATGCTGCAGTCGCTCTACGGGTATACGGCGACGGACGCGGGGCTGGTGCTGGGCCCGGGCGCGCTGGTGATCGTGTTCATGGCTCCTTTCGTGGTGCAGCTGGTGAAGAGAATTTCGGTGGCCGTACTGATCAGCGTCGGTTTCGGAATTCTCGCTGTCGCGATGTTTACGTTCGCGAGTTTTAACCTGTTTACGAATTACGGGCACGAAGCATGGGCGCGCGCGATTCAGGGTTTGGGTCTGGCGTTTTTGTTTGTGCCGACCAGCCAGCTGGCGTATTCCTACCTGCCGAAAAATAAAAACAACAAAGCTTCGAGCCTAACGAATTTGTTTCGCAACCAGGGAGGCAGCTTCGGGATCGCCTTTGTGACCACGATGATCTCGCGGCGCAGCCAGTATCATCAGAATATTCTGGTGTCGCATATTTCGAATGCGCAGAATGCGTTTCGGAATAATGCGGCGTCCACGCAGGCATATCTAATGCAGCATGGATTTTCGCGAGCCGATGCCGCGGTCCATTCGGCGGCGCAGCTTTACGCCAAAGTGCAGAGCCAGGCCGCGATTTTGAGTTACCTCGATTGTTTCTGGCTGCTCGGCGCGTTCGCGCTGATTGGGCCGGTGCTAGCCAGCTTCATTCGCAAGTTCAATCAGAATGCCGGCGCCGGCGCAGCGCATTAGTCCCCGCCGTTTTCCAATTCTCAGGCTCTGGCAAGACTGGTATCATCCGCCCGCGGCTGGCCTGATTTCGGGTCGCGCTGCGCAGAGGGCCAAATGAAACGACGAGAATTTCTGGGCATCGTGGGCGTCAGCGGATTGGCGGGAATTAAGTTGCCGAATTTCGGCCCGGCATTTCACAGTGCAGCGACGTCGCCCGCCGCATCGGGTTCGGCGAGCGCGGCAACCGCCTCGAAAGCCTATGGCTCCGGATATTTCGGCGAATGGATTACGGACCAGTTCGGTTTGCCGGCGTTTCATTACACCTGCGATCAAGTTGCGGATCCCAAAGCGGTTTCGCCCACACACAAAATCTGGCGCGGCGCCACGGACCAGACGCACCAGGTGGCTAACGACCGCCTGGTCGCCGCCGTTTCCAATTTTGGATACGTACAGGTGCGCCAGGATGAAGGTTCGCCAAAATTTCTGAACGATTTTCTTCCGGAGGAATCGCACTACGGCGGCGGCATCGGTTTTCTGACCGACGGCAAGCGGATGGTCAGCACCTACTACGGCGGACAGGGCGAAGGCTTCGAAAGGATTTTGGGCGAAGGTTACCTACGCAAAACGGTCAACGCGAAACCATACGCGATCGACCAAGTGATTTTCGCGCCGTTCGGCGACGACCCCGTTCTGATTTCCGCTGTGACCATCACGAATCACGGCGCGGCGGAAGCGAACCTGCGCTGGATCGAATATTGGGGCTGCCAGAATTACCAATTTTCCTTCCGCGCCTGGATGCAGGCGAATATCGTCAAGACCGCGAACGCGGCGGACCTGCGCCGTGAATTTGCCGCGCGCTTCTCCCACGAATTTCGAGCGCTGCCGAACGGCGCCGGCTTGATCGAATCGCAGAAATTCACCGGGCGTTCAGAAAAAGATACGCAACTTTGGGATGCGGTGCAGGCGTCGCTGAAGAAAGATCCTTCCGGATTTTATGGCGGGCCGGTGCCGGATTTTACCGGAGGCGTCAGCTTCGAGGATGTGAATCCACCGCGCACGTTCCTGGTTTCGCTTGACGCGCCGGCGGATGGCATCGCCACCGATGCGGCGGCGTTTTTCGGCGCGGGCAGCGTCGCGAACCCCGCCGGAATTTCCGCAGGTTTGAACGGCAGCCAGGACACGAGTGGCGCGGCTGCAGCGCATTTGCTCGAGCGGCGACTGCAGCTGAAATCTGGGGAAAGCCGCACGATTTATTTCATGTACGGATATTTGCCGCAGGGTTTCGAAGTGGAAGCGTTGACGGCGAAATATTCCGCGGCGCCGGAAAAACTCTGGGCCAGTTCCTCAGCCGCGTGGAAGGACGACGGCGTGAGGTTTAGCGTGGCGGGCGAGCCGTGGGTCGAACGCGAAACTTCCTGGCACAACTATTACCTGCGCAGCAGCCTGACTTACGACAGTTTCTTCGGCGAGAAAATTCTCTCGCAGGGCCACGTGTACCAATACCTGATCGGCTTTCAGGGCGCGGCGCGCGACCCGCTGCAACACACCCTGCCGTTTGTTTTCAGCAATCCCGAGGTGGTGAAGAATATTATTCGCTACACGCTGAAGGAAATTCAGCCGGATCGCTCGTTGCCGTACGGGATTGTAGGGAGCGGCGCGCCGATGCCGGCGGTTTTCGCGCCCAGCGACCAGGAAATGTGGCTGCTGTGGACCGCGAGCGAATACATTCTGGCCGCGCGCGACACGGCTTTCCTCGACGAAAAAATTCCGACCTATCCGAATAAGACCGTCAGCGCCGGAGATGCGACGGTGCGCGAGTTGTTGCACCAGTCGTACATTCACATGGTCAAGGACCTCGGAACTGGGCAGCACGGTTTGATGCGGCTTTCGAACGGCGACTGGAACGATGGCGTGGTGGTGCAGCGGCACTCGGCCGACGTTTCGCCCGCGGATATTCGCAGGCAATCGGAAAGTGTTCTAAACGCCGCGATGGCCAGCTACGTTCTGGGATTTTATGGCTCCATGCTGGCGTACACCGGAGACACCAAGACGGCCGATGAGGCTCGTGCGAAAGCCGAAGCGCAACGCGTGGCGATTCGCGAGACGTGGCAGGGCCGCTGGTTCAAGCGCGCATGGCTGGGCGAAAAGCTGGGCTGGATCGGCGAAGATCATTTGTGGCTGGAGCCGCAGCCGTGGGCGTTGATCGGCGGCGCGGCGACACCGGAGCAGACGAAAATTCTGATCGACTCGTTGAATAAATTGGTGCGCGACACTTCGCCCATCGGCGCGATGCTGCAAAGCCAGGGCGATCCGAACATGACCGCGAAGCCGGGCACGATGGAGAACGGCGGAATTTGGCCGTCGATCAATGGCACGCTGATCTGGTCGCTCGCGCTGGTCGATGGCGCGCTGGCCTGGGACGAATGGAAAAAGAATTCGCTGGCGGTGCATGCGGAAAAATATCCGGAAGTCTGGTATGGAACCTGGAGCGGCCCGGATGTTTACAATTCGGTGCTGTCGAAATATCCGGGGCAGACGATGTTCATCGAGCCCTCGACGGACCAGCAGAGCTTCGCGGCCGACTGGGGCATGAACTGGACGGATTTTCCGGTGATGAATTTGCATCCGCATGCGTGGCCGCTGTACAGCAGTGCGAAACTGCTGGGGCTCGATTTTCGCGACAAGGGAATTCGTTTCCAGCCGGGCTTGCCGCTGGAGGGATACGAATTTAAATCGCCGCTGCTTGGCTTCAAGAAAACGAAAGCTGGCTATTCGGGATGGTACGCGCCTTCGGTTGCGGGGAAGTGGGAGATCGAGTTCAGGCTGCCCGCGGCGGAGCTAGCGCGTTTGCAGCAGGTGAAGATCAACGGCGCGGCGGTTTCAGCCAAGCATGAGGATGGCGCGATTCGATTTTCAGGCGAAAGCAAGCCGGGATCGCCGCTGCGCTGGGAACTCGCCTAGAAATTACTAATGCTTGGCGCCGACTGACGCCTGGTTAGCCGGTGACGGCCCAGCCGGCGTCGGCGCGAATCACTTCGCCGGTCATCGGCATCGATTCGTCGCTCAGCAAAAACATCGCAACGCGCGCTAGTTCTTCGGCTTCCACGAAATCGCCTTTCACCGGCTGCTTGTCTTTCAGGAAATTCAGAATTGTTTCATTGGATTGCGCGCGCTGGCTCATTGGGGTGCGCACCAGGCCGGGCGCGAGCACGTTCAGGCGGATGCCCATCGGCGCGTAGTACGAAGCCGCAGCAAGAGTCATGGATTCGATGGCGCCTTTGCTGGCGGCGTAGGCGTGGGTTGCAAAATATTTTCTTTCAGGTGACCGCGCCAGAACGCTACCGGTGTTGAGGATTGTCCCTTTGCGTGATGCCGCGAGCCAGTGCGAGATCACTTCCTTGCAGACGTAAAATGTTCCGGCCGCGTGAATGTTCATCATCGCCTGCCAGCCTTGCGGCGTGCATTCGTGCAGCGGGCCGTCGCCCAGTGACCGGCCGCTGATTCCGGCCACGTTGAAAACCGCGTCGACGCCGCCGAAGTTCCGGATGCAGGCGGCGACGGCGCTTTTCACCGCGTCATAATCGGCCACGTCGGCGATGGCGTACGCCGAGCCAGGAATTTGCGCGCACAGTTCCTGGCACTCGCTCTCATTTTTCCCAATGATGAAAATCTGAAATCCGCGGCTCGCTGCGAGGCGCGCCGTAGCCGCGGCAATTCCTGACGAGCCGGTAATGAGTAGCGTCTGGGTCATTTAGTGGCGGAATTTCATTCGTACAGATGCTTGAGACTCTTCCGGTAACCTTCGTAGAAAGCGTCGAGTTGTTCTTCCGCGCTTTGATTCCCGACAAATTGGTGGCTGGGAAGAATCACGGGCTTGTGCTTTTTTTCGAGCAGCAGCCGCGCGGTCTCGCAGCGCAGCATGTTAATGATCATGCCGCCGGTCATGGTGGAGGTGGGACCGGTGCGCCAGTCGAGGCCGTCGAGTTCGACGATGCAATCGCCGGGAGGGCACCCGTTGTCGATAACGATGTCGGCGAAGTCGATCAGCTTTTTGCCTGAGGAGTGGGCGGGCTTGGATTGCTCGCAATGCTCGCGCGAAACAATGGCGACCACCGGAAGGCCGCGCTTTTGCGCGCCGCGCGCCATTTCCACCGGGACGGGACGGATGCCGCTGGTCGAGATCACGATGAACGCATCGTTAGGTCCGAACTTGAAGCTCTTCAAAATTTCTTCCGAATATCCTTCGTATTTTTCGAGGTAAAGCGGCTCGCGCAGGCCATTCACGCCGACGATCGCGGTGTGATTCGAAAGCGATTGTTCGACCAGCGCGAAAAATCCGACGAAGCAGCCCTGGCGCGGCGTCATTTCTTCGCACATCATGCGCGAATGTCCGCAGCCAAAAAGGAAAATCAGGCCGCCTTTGGCGATGCGATCGGCAAATAATTCGGAGGCTTTCTGAATGTTGGGAAGCTGCGTGGCCTTTAGCCGGTTGAGCAAATCAATGGTCGAATCGAAATACGAAATGGCCGCGTTCTTTGTGTTTTTGGAAGTTTCGGACGTTGGCATGATCCTGTCATTATGCACAAGGCTGATATAATATCGCAATCCAATGAACGAAAATCGGCCCCAGAAAAATCCGGCGAGCGCTGAAAATTCTCCGGAAAATATCTTCGCTATCGGCCTCGATTTGGGCGGCACCAATCTGAAAGGCGGTTTGGTCGACGCCACCGGCCATCTGCATCTCGCGCTTACCGAAGCGGCTCCTCGAAATCCCACCGATTTTTCTGCTGTGACTGGCGCTTTCCTGGCAAAACTCGGAGCGGGGAGGAAATTTTCTTCGATTGGCATTGGCTGTAAGGGCGTAGTCGATTCCAAAACAACGAAGGTGATGTTTTCCCCCGGCGATTTGAAACAGCTCGAAGGTCATTCGCTGCGCGACTTGATGGGCGCGGCGGCCGCGGGAAAAAGCGTGCACACCGATAACGACGCGCGCACGGCGCTGATCGCGGAATGGCTGTGGGGCGCGGCGAAGGGTTGCGAAAACGTGGTGATGCTCACGCTGGGAACCGGCGTGGGCGGCGCGATTCTGGCGCAGGGAAAAGTTTTGCGCGGAGCTCACGGGGCGGCGGGACACGTGGGGCACATGACCATCAATCCCTACGGACCGATGTGCATCTGCGGAAATTATGGCTGCATTGAAACGGTTTTTTCGGCGCGGTCGATCGAAGCCGACGCGTATTCGGCGCGGCATCGGCGGGTCCATTCCGTGCTGACGGATCGCGATCACGTTTCCGATTGTTCGCAGGTTTTTCAGGCTGCGGCGCAATCGGACGAAGTCGCTTCGTGGATTATCGACCGCGCGGTGACGCATCTGGGCGCGGCCTTGGCCAGCCTGGTGCACCTGGCCGATCCGGAAATTATTATTTTGGGCGGGCAAATCGCTGAGGCGGGAGCGCAGCTGATCGAGCCGCTGCGTAAAGAACTGCATAAGAGAACGCGCTACATCATTGGCGTAGATATTCCCATTGTCCTGCCGCGCATTCCGTCGCACGCCGGAGTGATTGGCGCGGCGGGCCTCGCGTTTTTGGAAACTGGAGTGGTCACGGGCTGATATGGACGTTTTCGCAGCGCAATCCGCGGAGAGCATGGTGTTCGACGTGGTCGTGTGCGGGTCGGGCTCGGCGGGCGCGACGGCGGCGATTGCGGCGGCGCGCACTGGCGCGAAAACTTTGCTGGTCGAGCGGTTTGGATTTTTGGGTGGCACCAGCACCGCGGTGCTGGATACGTTTTACGGTTTTTACACGCCGGGAACGAAATCGCTAAAAGTCGTTGGCGGCGTCGCGGACGATGTGGTGAAAGGCCTGCGCGAATATGACGCGTGCATGGAGCGGCCGAACACCTACGGCGCGGGGACTGGAGTTACATACAATTCGGAATATTTGAAAGTGGTGTGGGAGCGGTTGGTGCAGGATGCTGGCGCGGCGGTTTTACTTTACGCGTGGATTCAGGAAGCGTCAGTTGCGGCCGGGAAAATTGTTTCGCTGACGGTCGCGACCAAGCAGGGCTTGAAAAAAATCATCGGCAAATGTTTTGTCGATGCTACCGGCGACGCGGACGTTTCGTACTTCGCGGGTGCTCCGTGCGAAATCGCGGGAGAGCAAGAGCCGGCGCAGATGCTGACGACCACTTTCAAAGTGGTGAACGTGGACGTGGCGGCGCGCAAAAGTTTGTCGAAGAAGGAATTTCACGCGCGCATGGCGGCGGCTGCGGAATCCGGGCGGTTTAAACTGCCACGGCGCGAAGGCAGCGACCACATCACGCCGATCGCGGACATGATGGCCACGAATATGACGCGCGTGCAGTCGTTCGAAAAGTCAGGCGGAAAATTCCGCAACGCGACGGATCCGGACTTGCTGACCAGCGCGGAAATCGAGGGAAGGCGGCAAGCTTTGGAATATTTGCGGTTTCTGAAGGCGGAAATTCCGGGATACGCCAAGTCGGAACTCGTCGCTTTCGGTACGAGCATCGGAGTTCGCGAGACTCGCCGCGTCGAGGGCGAATATCGCGTGACCAAACAAGACGTGCTTAGCGCGCGACAATTCGACGACCAGATTGGTTTGTGCGGTGCGCCGATCGAGGATCATCACGAAGGCAGCGATACGGCGTGGCAGTATCTTCCGGACGGTGAGTGCGTGGGGATTCCGTACCGCTCGCTGATTCCGCAGAAAATCGAAAATCTACTGGTCGCGGGGCGGTGTTTTTCTGCTACACATGACGCGCATGCCAGCATCCGTTCGATGGCGCAATGCATGGCCATGGGCGAAGCGGCTGGAACGGCTGCGGCGCTTGCGGTGCGGGCGGGGCGCGCGCCACGGGAACTCGAATTCGCCGCGCTGCGCGAAACGCTTTTGAAGCAGGGCGCGATTCTCTCCACGCCGCGCCTCTGAGCCATGCCTTTCCTGCGCACAGTCCTGGGAGACATTGACGCGGCGCAGGCGGGTATTTGCTACGCGCACGAGCACCTCATCATCGATCCTAGTTTTACGACTTACGTATATCCGGAATTTCTGCTGGATTCGGTGGATCGCGCCGTAGTCGACGTCGCCGATTTTTACGCGGCGGGCGGACGTACGCTGGTCGATTCGATGCCGTGCGGCGGCGGACGCAATGTTCTGAAGCTCGCCGAGATTTCGCGGCGCACAAAAGCGCAGATCGTTTGCCCCACCGGATTACACCTGCCGAAATATTATGCGCCGGGCCATTGGGGCGGGCGGCTGAAGGTCGACGAGCTTGCGGCGTTGTTTGTCGCGGACATCGAGCAGGGCATCGACGCCGCGGATTACAACGGGCCGCAAGTTTCGCGCACCGCGCATAAAGCCGGCGTGATTAAGGTCGCCACAGGCCAAAAAGATCCGACAGCGCACGAGCGCAAGATTTTCGAAGCGGCGTCACTGGCGCACCGCCAAACTGGTGCGCCGATTCTTACGCACACTGAGCAGGGTGTCGGCGCAATCGAACAGGTGAAATTATTTCAGGAATTTGGCGTGCCGCTGGCACACGTCGCGATCTCGCACACGGATCGCGCGCCGGACATGGCTTACCACCAGGAAATTCTCGCCACCGGCGTGATGCTGGAATACGATTCCGCGTTTCGCTGGCCGGCGGAGAAGGGAAACCCCACGTTGGATCTGGTGGTCGCGCTGGTCGCGGCTGGATTCGGCGCGCAGATTATGCTCGGCATGGACGCGGCGCGGCGGAAATACTGGAGAGCTTATGATGGCGGACCAGGGCTGGCGTTTCTCCTGACGGAATTCGTTCCGCGACTGAAATCGTCGGGTCTGACGGACGCAGACGTGAAGAAGATTTTTGTGACGAATCCAGCGGACTGCTACGCGTTTACTTCACCGCGCGCGGCCTAATCGAGCTTTTACAGCGTGGTGCTTTCCCACTTCCCGCCACATCGCAAAACATCATGCCGCTGGCCCAGCTTCTCACATTCGCTGACGAATTCGCGCGGGTCGGCGGTGTTGAACTCAAACATTTCGTAGTGGCAGGGGATTACGGTGCGCGCGCCGATTTCTTTGGCGAGTTGCGCGCTTTCGACGCCGTTCAAATTTCCGGCGACGCGACGTTCCGGCTTCGCCCCATTGATCGGCAGCAGCGCGACATCAACCTTATAAGGGCGCAACTTCTCCGCCATGCCGTCGTACCGCAGCGTGTCGCCGCTGTGATAAATGGTCCAGGGACCGCATTTCACGATGTAGCCCACAACGTCGGGCGTCAGCTCGTCGTGCTTGGCCGGAACTGCTTCGATGCGAAATGGTCCGGCTGTAGTCGATTCGCCAATCGAGATTCCCACCGGCACGGACAAATCGATTTTCAGGCGGTCGGCGACGAACGCGCGGTTCGCTTCGGCAATAACCAGAGTCACGCCCGGATTCGCGCGCAGGATCGGCTGCAGCGTTTCGGCGTCGAGATGATCAGTGTGATTGTGGCTCGAGGTCACCACGTCGATGAAGTCCAAAGCGGCGGGGTCGATCGAACGCGCGGTCATACGCACATGCGGCTTGTCGGTCGCAGCGTATTTTTTAGTCAGCGAATCGGACAAGTACGGATCGAGCAGTAGATAGCTTTTTTGCCAGTGCAACAGAAAGCCGCTTTGCCCCAGCCACCACAGGCGGAGGTGGCCGTCGTCGCGGCTGGACGCTCGAATGTCAGCCAGCAATGCGGCGTCTTTCAGAACCGGTTCGATCACTCGAGTCCCATTTCCTTGCGCACGATTTTCACGCCGGCGACCATGGAATTGAGCTTGCGCTTCGCGGCCCAGCGCGCAGTCTGGCTCAAACCGCAGTCCGGAGCGAACGACAGCCGCTCGGCCGGAGCGTACTTCAGCGCGCGGCGAACCCGCGCGGCCACGTCTTCCGGCGTTTCGATGTAGTAGCTCTTCACGTCGATAATTCCTACTGCGACGTCTTTACGTTTCGCGATCGATTCGATAATTTCCAACTCCGCAAATTCGCGGCTGGCCATTTCCAGATGAATTTCTTCCACGTGCACGTCCAGGAACGCAGGGAAGAGGCAGGCGTATTGTCGCGGCGCGATGGCGCGGCCCTTGTAATTCCCGAAACATAGGTGGGTGCACAGGCGGGTCTTGCCGCGCGCCGGTTCCACCGTATCGTTGAACATCGAGACGAATTTGCGGGTGTCTTCGCGGTATGAGTAGCAGCTCATCGACGGCTCGTCGATGCAAATTTCCGGGCAGCCTTCGTCGACCAGCGCTTCGATTTCGCGGCGGACGATCGGCACCAGCGCCTGGGCGACGGCGAAGCGGTCGGGATAGCGTGTATTCGGAATCAACCGGCCACTCAGAGTGTACGGGCCCGGCACGCTGGCCTTCAGCGGCACATTCGCCGGAGCAATGGTCTTCAGGCGCTGAAATTCGCGCACGACGCCAAGTCCGCGCGGCGCGGAAAGCTCACCGGTGATTTCGTGCTTGCCGCGCTGGTCGTGTCCCGGAGGACCGAAGCGGCGCCCCGACGGCGGCTCCGGCGCCATACCCGCCAAAAATCCGTAGAACGACAGATTGAAATCGAGGCGGGTCTGCTCGCCGTCGGTGATCACGTCCAGACCAGAATCGATTTGATCTTTGACCGCCACCGCGACGGCGTCATTCAGCAATTCAGCCATGTCGTCCGAGCCAAATTCGTCCAGATGATTCGAAGCAAACGTGAGCCAGCTGGGAAACGGGTAGCTGCCGATCACAGTGGTGCGAAGAGGGCGTGGCATGGGAATCCTCAAAGTAAGAAATGGAATTTGTGCTGCCGGTACTCTGGACTCTAGACTCTGGAATCACCTGGAGACGACGCAGCGGCTACGCAGGTTACCGGAATATCGTAACAGGCGCGAGGGAATTCAGGAAAAAACGGCGAGGAAATTAGCGCAGCGCATAAAGACCAAAAATACCTATGCTCATCGCGTCGGCGGACGTAGTTCGTCGATGAGTTCTAGTACGGCCTTCTCGATGCAGGCGGTGGCGTGAACTTCGAAGGCGTCGCTGTGTCCAGAAAAAGTACGGATGCCGCGCATCAATCCCACCTTGCCTTCCTGCAGCAAATCCAACGTCGGAACTCCCGAAGAAGAATATTTTTCAGCGACGGCGACGACCAGATACAGATAGCCTTCGATCAGGCGTTTGTTCGCGACCGTGGCTTGCAGATCCAGCTCCCGCAACTGCAGCAGAAGACGGGCGCGCTCGTCTTTGGTGAGACGCGGAACGCGGTTTACTTCGCTCAGATACATCCTGACGGCTTCTGAAGGGTTGGAATCGGTCATGCCGGCTGGCTCCCGTCCGGGTGTGAATCATCCGGCTTCCATGGGATTCGCCAGTTCGATTTTGGTTTCCCGGAGGACGGCGAAAAAAAGCGCAGCGCCGCTAATTTTTCTGGTTTTGCAGCAGGATGATGTCGCTCGACCTTGGCCCGCGCACGGTGAACAGCGTCTTGCCATCCGGCGACCACGCGAAAAACCTCATCGCGCCACTTGGGAAATTCGTAATCTGTTTCGCCTCGCCCTTGCCAATCGGCTGGCGCCAAAGATTCGCCGCGCCTCCACGCACCACCTCGTAGTCGACGCTGTGCCCATCCGGAGACCAAGTCGGAATTCCGCTGCCGATGGTGCTTCCGACCAGCGTATCCACCGCAAAAAAAGGATCGCCGCCTTCCGCCGGCATCACCGCCAGTTGCGAGCGCTTTTGCGGCGCTTCCGGAAAGGTCAGGTTGTACATCAGCGTTTTGTTGTCCTTCGAAAGCCGCGCAAACGGTCCGGCGGGATCCTTCAGGTGCAATTGCGTAGGCGTGCCGCCATCCACTGCCATGCGCCAATTCGTTCGGTCGTCGGCGTTGTAATACGTAAGCGATTGCCCGTCGATTGAGCACAGTGGCAGGATGCTGTTCGTCCCATGCGTCAGCTGCGTCGCGTTCGATCCGTCCGCGTCCATCCGCCAAACGGAGACGCCCGTTTGCTCGCGCGCGGAATATACGATGTGTTTTCCGTCTCCGCATCCGGAGAGAAATCCAATGTGGCGATCGCTGCCCGCGACCAGCGTCTGATTCTGCCCGTCAAAATCCGCGGAATGTACTTCGCCGCCCATATTCAGCAGCACCAAACGCGTCGGGCTCAAAATCGATACCATCGTTTCCGGCGCGCCGCCCGAGGTCAGCTGTGTCGAATGCGCCGCATCTCCTCCCGGAGACGCCCACAGGTCTAGCACCTGGGTCGCTTCGATGGTAACGATCGCCGAGCCGTCGCGCGTCATGTCCACCCACAGCAAATTGTAATCCGTCAGATCGTTCGTCAAGCGGTGCGCTTCGCCCGCAGGGTACGCCACGGTCCACAGTTGCCCCAGGGTGCCCACGCCCTGCTCGCGCATCGGGACGACCAGTGAATTCCCGTCCGGCAACCAGTGCGCCGTCCCCAGCGCGCCGTTGGTTTTGAACAGCGAACGCGTCCCGCCGCCTTCCACCGTCACTTCCGTGAGCTCGCCGCCCGCCGCCGGCAGCTGTGACGCAAAGATAATCGTCTTGCCGTCCGGCGACCAAGCCGGCTCCAGGATCGCGCTCGGCGTCACCGATCCTTTTTTCTTGGCGATCACATGGTCGTTCGTTCCATCGGCGTTCGCGATCAGCAGGTGGACTTCGCCGTTGGCCGGATCGCCGCGCACGAACGCGAATTGTTTTCCATCTGGCGAAAAACTTACCGAGGTATCGATGTCGCGGACGATCTGCTGCGGATTTCCGCCCAGCACCGGCATTTTGTACAAATAACTGAACAGCGAGTTGTCCTTCGCCGACTGCGTGAAATAAATGTAGTTCCCGTCGGGCGAAAACGTCAGCCCTCCGAACACCGACGTACTCGGCGGCAGAATCTGCACGTCGCTGCCGGTGGCCACCTGCCGCACCACCAGGCTTTCGTTTTCTCCATTCCGCAGCGTGTACACCACATATTGTCCGTTGGGAGAAATCGCGACGCCCACCGCGTTGCCCGATTGCGTCAGCTTCGTGATCTGCATGTTCTGGGTGTTCAACGCCGCCGCTGGCGCACGATGGCTCTTGTAAAAATAAAACGCGCCGCCCGCCAGTAGCAGAATCACCAGTGCCGCGATTAACTTCGCCGCGAACGTCGCCGGCTGCGACGCCACATTTGCGCTCCCCGATCCTGCCGCGCCGACGGCGTACCCCGCGCTGCCACTGCCGCCTACCGGCCTACCCGCGCCTGGTGAGAACGACCCGCTGCTTCCCGGCGGCGCGCCATGATTTCCTGGTGACACACTCGGCGCGCTGCCCGAACCAGCCGCGCCAAAACCAGAACCCGCGCCTGCGCCGCCCGACCCCGCGGCAACATTCGTTCTCGAATCCTCGCCCACCGTGCTGATCGGCGTACGCCCTGAACTCGAATCGCGCTGCAGCCGCTTTAAGTCCGTGCGCAGGTCCGCGGCAGTCTGGTAACGCATGTTGCGATCTTTCTCGAGCGTCTTGTTGATGATGCGTTCGAGTTCGGGCGGCACGTCCGGATTGATGCGCACTGGGGCCACTGGCGCGCGATTCAGGATTGCGTCGAAAATCGCGGCGGAGGTGGTACCGGAAAAAGCCTGGCGCCCCGTGGACATTTCGTAGAGGACGACGCCCAGCGAAAAAATATCGGTGCGCGAATCGAGGTCCTTGCCCAGCGTCTGCTCGGGAGACATATACGCCACGGTTCCCACCGCGAGTCCGGGGCTCGTCAGGTTCGCGTCGCTATCCGCCGTCGCGCGCGTGGCTCCGCGCGTCGCGTCCACATCGCGCCCGCCAGCCGGCGCTAGAATCTTCGCCAAGCCAAAATCCAGAATTTTCGTTTGGCCGCGGTCGGTGAGGAAAATATTCGCGGGCTTGATGTCGCGGTGCACGATGTTTTCCGAATGCGCTGCGTCCAGCGCGTCAGCGGACTGGATGGCGGAATCGAGCAGGGTATCGAAGGCCAGCGGGCCGCCGGCGATGCGATGCTTCAGTGTGGCGCCCTTGAGCAGTTCCATGGCGATGTAGCTGCGGCCCTGATATTCGCCGATTTCAAAAATCGTGCAGATGTTGGGATGGCTCAGCGCCGCGGCCGCACGCGCTTCGCGCAGAAACCGCTCGAGGGCCACTTTGTCGTTCGAAACATCGTCCGGCAGGAATTTCAGCGCGACCATGCGGCCCAGCTTGGTGTCTTCGGCCTTGTAGACCACGCCCATGCCTCCGCCACCGAGCCGTTCCAGAACGCGGTATTGGGAAATGGTTTGGCCGGCCAGCGAAGGAGCTTCAGGCATCGCCGCACATCTTAGTGAGGGGATACCGACAAGTCAACGCACAGGGAATGGCTTAGGGAATTAAATGCAAATATCGCGACGGCGACGCAGCGGACGCCGCTGGAGTAACGAGAAGAGAAAATCGCCCGGCTCACATCGTGCGGTGACACCAGCTTAAGCCGAGGTGGGTACCCGGTGTTCCAGCTTCTCGATAATCTCTTCGTAAATTTTCGCTTCGTCCTGATTTTTCTTCAGCAGCGCTTCCACGCTCATGCGCGTACAGCTTTCCAGCACATGCACGCCCAGCGTGCACTGCAGCAGGCTGATGTTTTCTTTTACCGCCGCGTGTTTGGAGCGCCAGACCCGAAGCAAATGCCCTTCAGTCGCCATGGGGAGGACCTCTTAACCAGTTTCTAGCACAAGGCGTGGGGAATTGGAACGGCCTTCGTGGGGCGGCGGGTTGACCGAAAGGTCAAGGCTGAATCAACGGGTGAAGACTAGAAATATCAGATCGGCGGGGATGGGACTGTCGCGGCACGACGATGTTATAGATCTCGGTCAAATCATGCGTTGTGACTGAATTACGCGTGGATGTGTAGTCGTGCCGGATCTCCAGCACATAGTCCAATGATGTGCATGTCTCACCTACTCGTTCCGGCTCTTGGCCCGGCCAGTCGATGAAAGTAGCTGATCTTCGGCAGCGCACGCCATCGACGAAATCGTCACCGAGGAGACTATTTCTGGCCCGCAGAATTTCTTCCGACGTGACCGGGCCCTTGAAGCAGGTCCGCACCGGAATTAAGGTACCCTTCGTATAATTTATTACGCAAAGATGGAGTTTTTTGTTGTCCATGAGCTCACCGATGACGTCCCCAGCATCGTTCTTGTCCCAAGTGGTCATCGTAGAGCCGTCGCTGCTGCGGAAGAAAATGCCGGTCTGCAGCGTTTTGGTGGTTGTTCCGTTTCGAGTGATTTCAACGGTGGACCGAATTTTCGCCAGGATTGGAATCCACTGGGATCTGGCGCCGGTCGCTCCGAAGGTGGCGCTGACCAGGGCCAAAAATAATGCTGCACTGGCTTTCATTCGCATGGGCGATTCCTCCCGTCGGAGCCGAGGAAAAACTTTGGTGGAGGCGGGGGGAGTTGAACCCCCGTCCGAGAAGCCTTGCAACACGAAGACTACATGCTTAGCCCATTCCGAAGGTTTCGCCGACAGAACTCAGAAAGGGCAAGACGCGCTGTCAGCTAGTCCGATGATCTCGCCGCCGCAATCCGGACCGAAGAGCGGCGACCAACCTACTGTGTGACGCCCTGACCCACGCGCGTAGGTGACGCCTGGGGGAGCGCGTAGCCTAATTTAAGTTAGGCTGCGAGTGCCAACTGTGAGTTGCCAGTTGTGTTGTTCCACCATGTTGCGGGTAGGTGGTACCCGGCATGCCTTCGGGCCGCTACAGTTTCCGTCGAAACCGTTTCGCCCCCGTTGGTCGCTACTAGAATACCATCCCAGCGCGGGCCTCGCCAATTTGCAGACCATGCGCGTGCCTACGGCCCTGGCCCCGCTCACTTTACGTTTGATTGACTGTCTGGTACGGAGCAATCAGTTCGCGCGGGGCGGCAGGGCGCTCGGTGGGAAGATGGCTCTGGCGCAGGCCTCATGTCCGAGAGCGAAAAACAGGCGCGGATCATTTACGAACTGATGTGTTCGGCATCGGCCGAACTGTCGCCTTCCGAATCCTATGCGGTGCTTAGTGGGAAGGCGGTCGAAGCTCAGGCTGAAAATCCCGCTTTCACCCTTCTTCGGGAAGCCGAAAATGCCGTGCGTTCTGCATTCCTCGGGCATTCCTTCGAATGGCTGCGGGCCAATTCCTCGGGCGGGGACGGCTACAAGATCGCGCTTGAATTTTCGCGGGCGATCGCTGTGTGCCTGCGGCTGGAGACTACGGTTCTGCCGGCCGACGTTTTGCTGAAGGTGGTTAGCGACTACCGCAAGGATTACTCGCTTGCGCGTTATTTCTTCGCGTTCGAATTTCTGCTGCCACATCTGGAGAAGGCGGTGATGAGCGGCGAACTGCGCGCCGAGCTCCGCGAGATTCATCTGCAGATGGCTCCCAGTCCGACGGGGAAGATTCAGCCCCAGGACAAAAAGATTCGCGACCGAATTGCCGAACTAATTCGCGTGGAAGGCGAGAGGGAGCTTGAGCCAGGCCGCGGCCCCTGGTCGCAAATCGTCTTCGACGAAATCGCCGGCGCGAGCCCGGCGGCCAAAACGGGTTGGGAAACTTTGCTCGAGCACTGCCGCTCCCTGGCGCAGCCCGCGCCCGCTGCAAAATGGCAGCGGCGAACGAGCGAACTCATCGCCGCTTTGGGAAGCCCGGAAGTGACGCGGCGGCTGCACGCCTGGCTTGGCCTCGGTCCGACTCCAGGCCGGCCATCCGGAGCCCGCTCGCCAGCGGAAGATTCGGCGTACCAGAAAGGTGTGGTTTGGTGTTTGGCCGGGATGCGTGAATCGACCGCGGCAGCGGCGATCGCGGATTTCGGAATCGCTTGCCTGCGCAAGGTTCCGCGACTGGGCGCCGTCTCGCAGAAGGTCGGCTTGGCCTGCGTCAAAAGCCTCGGCGAGATGGGCTCGCCCGAGTCAATGTCGCAACTGACGCGGTTGCGCGCGAAGGTGAAATACACCTCGGCGCGGAAGCTCATCGAGCAGGCGCTTCGGCGCACCGCGCAAAAAATGGGAGTCAGCGCCGACGATCTGGAAGATATGGCCGCGGAGCCGCACGGACTCGACCGTTCCGGCACGGCAGCGATCGGAATTGGAGACGTACAGGCGACCATCCGGTTAGAAGCAAGCGGGCGTGCCACCGTGGTTTGGCAAGACGCCGCGCAGAAAATCCTGAAGGCTCCTCCGGCGTCGGTCAAAAACGCTTTTCCGAAGGAAGTTCGCGCCGTGGGTGTGCGAAGGAAGGCGCTGGAGCAGGCGTTGCGGGCCCAAAAGTCCCGGCTGGAATCTTCGTTGATTTCCGCCCGCGAAATGACCGTCGAGCATTGGCGCCGCCATTTCATCGAGCATCCGCTGCTCGGGTTCCTGGGCCGCCGGCTGATCTGGAATTTCCGGGACCAGCGCAGCCGCACGGAGCTCGCCGCGGTATGGCTCGACGAAACCTTGCAGGATTCGAAGCAAGCTCCGGTAAGCGCAGCCGATTTTACGCACGCGCGCCTGTGGCATCCGCTCGCCGGTGGGGAAGGGGAGGTGGCGCGCTGGCGAGAAATCATTTTTGCCCGGCTCATTCACCAGCCGTTTCCTCAGGCATTTCGCGAGTTCTATCAGCCGACGGACGGCGAGCGCGAAACGCGCCAGTACTCCAACCGGTTCGCCGGAGTGCTGATGCGCCAGCATCAATTCGCCAGCCTATGCCGGGAGCGGGAGTGGACCTACCGTCTGCAAGGCCCTCATTTCAACGGCGAGAACGCGACACCAAAAATTTGCCGACCTGGGGCATGCAAGCCGAGTTCCTGGTCGATCTGCCTTCCAAACGGGATTCAGAGCTGCAGAAATCCGCGCTCGGCGAACACTCCGGTGCCGGGATCGCTATTTTTATCGGTTCCGATCAGGTCCGGTTCTATCGCGAGCGCCGCGAACTCGCGGTCGATGAAGTGCCGGCCATCGTTTATTCGGAGGTCATGCGCGATGTCGATCTCTTCACCAGCATTTGCGCGGTAGGTGAGGACGAGACCTGGACGGACCAGGGCGATCGCGGTCCGGGCCTGAAAATTGAGCCGTTCGACGCTGCGGAACTTCGGGCCATCGTTTCGCTGCGTATGGAAATCCTATCGCGGGCCCTGTCATTTTTCCGCTTCGCCGCGCAGTGCCGAATCGACAAATCGTATCTCGAAGTGCGTGGACGCATAAAAAACTACCGGCTGCATGCGGCATGGACTGGCCGAGTTTTTGTGGTGGAGGGCGACGAGTGCCGCCCGCTCAAGATTCCCGCAAAAATCCTGGCAAACGTGGAGCTGCGGCTGGACGCGCTGCCCTTCGAGCTCGACTATCGCACCGAGCAGACGCTGCGCAAGGCCGCGGTGTTGGCAGAGGATTGGAAAATTGACGATGCGGGTCTGATCGCGCAAATCATGTCGTAGCCGCGAATGGTCAGCGCGTGCGAGCGTGAATCAAGTCTTAAAACCCCGGAAATTGCGTGACCAGCTGCGCGGTGTTTCCGGTTTCGTAGTCCTCGTATTCAAATCCGGGCGACATAGTGGTCCCGAGCAGCGCGAACGCGCCGCCGGAGCACAGGCGCGATCCTTGCCAGACGCTGGCTGCAACTACATGCTGCAATTTCATTCCGTTCGCGATGTCCTGGCCGAGGACCACGACTTCGCCTCGGCCGTCGGGATGCAGCTGCAGCATCTCGACCGGGTCGCCGAGATAAAAATGAAACATTTCGTCGCCGCGGACGCGATGCATTTCCGAAATGGTTTCGGGCGTGAGCATGTAGTAGATCGCGGTCGAGAGCGAGCGTTCGCCGGGATAAACCGGCGGCAGGGCTACGCGCGGCCGACGCTGCGGCGTGCGGTAGGTTTCCGCGTAGAACCCGCCTTCCACCGGATGCGGCAGCATGTTCAAAAGCTCCCGCACCTGGGCCGCGGTCAGCACATTAGTTTCCGACTTTGGCGATGTACGCGGCGAAGGGCTCGAGGTCCAACTCCGCTAGCGATGCGTTGTTCTGCAACGAAGTCTGATTGGTGAGCAGCGTCTCCGTGGCCGTGCGGCTGCCCAATTCCGCCAGGGTGAATCTAATTTTCTGCGGTGCAGCCGACATATTGATGACGACGATCACGGTTTCGCTGTTGGTCTTGCGCAGATATGCCAGGACATTGGGATCGTCGTTATTCAACGCGACGTATTTGCCTTCGAGCAAAGCCGGGTCGGTGTGGCGCAGCGCCAGAAGGTTTTTGTACCAGTTGAGAATCGAATTGGGGTCCTTCAATTCGTCCACCACGTTGTAGGTCTTGTAGGTGTCGGGGATCACGTTCCACGGCGTGCCGCTGGTGAATCCGGCGTTCTCGCCGCCGTTCCATTGCATGGGAGTGCGCTCGCCATCACGGCCTTTATTTTTGGGCCAGCCGAGACGCCCGATGGGATCTTTCACATCTTCGCGGCGCTTGGGATCGTTGTTCTGCATGCCGATTTCTTCACCGTAATACATGATCGGCGTGCCGCGCAGCGTCAGATACATCGCGGCCATGTCTTTGGCGATGGCGTCGTTGTTCTTGCCGTCGCCGTAGCGGTTCCAGGAACGCACGATGTCGTGATTGCCGATGACGAAGACCGGCCATTCACCGGAAGCGTCGACCGCAGCAATGTGTTCGCGAAACGCCGGCGCCGAAAATTTCAAGCTGGTCAGCATTAGGTCCATAGGCATTTGCAGCTCGTCGTGCCGGTCGCCGTAGTAGGCTTTCAACTCCGTCACATTTTTGGTCCAGGTCTCGCCGATCAGCACGGCGTTGTACGTGTCGGCGACGTTGCGCAGGCCTTTCAGCACGATGTGCGATTCGGGAAGATTGTCCGTGTTTTTGTGCTGGACGTTCGGGTCGCCGTATTCATTCAAGCCGGGCAGCACGGGATCGTTGGTCAAATTGGGATCTTCGAAAAGCGCGTCGACGGCGTCGAGGCGGAAACCGGCCACGCCGCGCTTGTACCACCACGCCGAGGTGCCGTACATCGCGTCGGCCACTTTAGGATTACGCCAGTTCAGGTCCGGCTGCTGTGGGTAGAAAAAATGGTAGTAATACTGTTTGGTGGTCGCGTCCCACTGCCAAGCCGAGCCGCCGAAAAGCGCGATCCAGTTGTTCGGCGGACTTTGGCCCACGCCGTCGCGCCAGATATACCAGTCGCGCTTAGGTGAGGTCTTTGACGAGCGCGAATCGCGGAACCAGGGATGCTGGTCCGAAGTATGGTTGACCACCAGATCGAGAATGATTTTGATCCCGTGCTTCTGGCCTGTTTTTTCCAGCTTGTCGAAATCGCGCAGGGTGCCGTACATCGGATCGATATTTTCGTAGTCGCTGACGTCGTAGCCGAAATCGACCTGGGGAGAAGGGAAGCACGGCGCGATCCAGATGGCGTCGACGCCGAGCGCTTTCAGGTAATCCAGTTTGGCGGTGATGCCGGGCAGGTCGCCGACTCCGTCGCCATCGGAATCCATGAAGCTGCGCGGGTACACTTCGTAAAACACCGCGTGTTGGTACCAGGGATGGCCCTGTGCGTCCGTGGATCTTTTTTGCGCCTGCAGTGCGGGCGCCGCCAGCACCAACCCAACTAGAATCGCCACCCACCAAATAAGTTTACGAACCAAGGGCTGCACCTCCCTTTATGCGTTATGCAAAATAGCTTACCAGGGGAGGCCGCGTCCAAATTTTTGTGCGGGAAAATACGGGGCCGGTCGTCGGCGGGTTGACGGCCGCGCCACGCACCAGGCCCTCGCAAAAATTCCGCGCCCGTGCTAGCTTCGCCAGTCGATGTCCGCCAAGAAAGTCATTAGCGAACCGCGCTGGCCGGCCTTCGTGGCCATGATTGCGGCGTCCGTGCTGTATTGGTCGCTGCCGGAGCCGACCTCGCTGGGCCCCAGTTGGGGCCTTTCCGTGATCGTGGTGGTACTGCTGATCCCCATCGCGCTTTCGAATTACCACGGCCGGTTTGACATCGCGCGCAATCTGACCTACGTCGCCAACGGCGCCATCACCTTGGGACTGGTCGGCTCGCTGATTTTCATGATCGACGGCATTCCGAAGCACCGCGATTCGCCGCAGGTGCTGCTGCGCTCCGCCATCGCCCTCTGGATCACTAATATTTTGGTCTTCGCGCTGTGGTACTGGAAACTCGATGCTGGTGGGCCGCTGGGCCGCGACCACCGTACCGGCCGCGTGGATAGTTCGTTCCTCTTTCCCCAAATGATGGGTCAGAGCGACATCGAAGATCGTGGCGCCGAAGCCCACATCGATGCCGACTGGAGTCCGAATTTCATGGATTATTTGTTCCTGGCGTTCAATACCAGCACCGCGTTTTCGCCTACCGACACGGCCGTACTCTCGCGCTGGGCCAAAGTGGGTATGATGACTCAATCGCTGATCTCGCTGGCCATCGTAGTACTGATCGCCGCCCGCGCCGTGAATATTCTTTAGCAGCCAGCGTCCGCCCCGGCCCCTGCAAACCTTTCGCTCCGGGCTCCATCTAAGTAGAGGTGTCCGCTAACGGCACTGAATACGGCGGCGCGGGCCTGTTTTGGTGGCCGATACACTACAGGCACCCCTTTTGGGAATGTTTGTTGACACTTCTGGGACCCGTTTCCATAATTCAAACAGGCACACCCCTGTGACGCAGAAGAAAAATACGGTCGAACACGCCCTGGAAGGCGCCGTTTCGCGCGCTTTGCGCGACAATCTGACGCCCCTGCAGCGCACCGCCGACGAGCTGCAACACGCCTACGCCGACCTGGTAGCCGCCTGCGCTTCCACCAAGCCAAGTAACGCCTTACCCGCCCTGCTGCGCGCCCAATCCGCCGCCGCGGCCCTGGCCGCCGGGCTTTCCGTACTCTCCAATTTTGTGGCCGTCGCCTGGAATCCCCGCGAGCCAGTTTCCGGCGAAAGCGAAGCCGACTCCGCCGTTGCGATCGCCGAACCAGCAGAAGTTGCCGCTGAACCCGAAGCCGCGCCAGCCCATCCCGAACCGGAATTAGAATGGGTTGATGAGCCGCGGGACGAGCCGCTGCCGGCCGAACACGCCGCCGAAGAAACTCCCAGCGATGCGGTATCGCTCGAAAATCTTTCCAATGCCGAAGCCGAACTGGCTGCGGCGATTCTGCCGGAAGAAGCCGCCGTGGCCGAAACCCAGGCCTTCGACATCGCGGCGCTTTCCAGCGAAATGCAGGACCTGCACCGTCGTGCTAACCGCGTCGCCAAAGTGGCGATGCAAGACATTAAACTTTTGCGCCCGAAGGATGTCCGCCTCGGCCGCGAACACAAAGACGTTTGCAGCAGAATGCGCGGCGATCTGGATAAGGCCCGCAAGGAATACGACCGCCGCTTCCGCGCCATTGAAGGCCATCCCGTGGATTATTTTTATCACTGGCTGGTCGAAATTCTTGCCGAAGGCGACGCCGAAACCCTCGGAGAATATCCGTATCCCTCGCCCGTTCTGCGGCATTAAAATAAAGTTGAAATGAACGTACGCGGTCCGTTTTTCCGTATAGCTGCATTGGTATTGGCCTTCTCCGTCGCTGCCTATCCTGCATCGAATCCGCAAACCGCGTCCAAGCGCAAATCGTCGTCGAAAGCCGCAGCGGCTAAACCGCCGGCGAAGCCGGTTACCGCTGCCGATCAGCGGCTGCAAACCTTGGCGCGCGCGCTGAAGCAAAAAAATGTAGGCACGTCCTACACGCAGCTGAGCGCCTTCGCCAATCAAAAATCGAATGGCGTATTAAGCATGCGCGCGGCGCTGGCGCTGGGCTATTACGATTTGTCCAAGAATCGTTACGCCGAAGCGGTGCGCTGGCTGGAACCGGCGCAGAACGATCCGCTGTTGCGTGACTACGCTCTGTTTTACAGCGCCGAAGCCAACATCGCGTTGAACAAAAATGCGGAGGCGCTCGGCCAGCTGAAATATTTCCGCAAGACCTATCCGGATTCGGTGCTGACCGATCAGGCGTTGGCGTCGCTGGGCACCGCCGCCCTGGCGGCGGGTCAGGCCAAGGAAATCCTGGCCGCATACGATTCCTATCCGGCGATCAAAGACAAGCCGGCTCTGCTCTTTCTTCGCGCGCAGGCCTACGAAGCCACCAACCAGCCGCTGAACGCCGCCACCGACTATCAGACAATCTATTTGGTTTTCACCACCAGCGAACAAGCTCGCGAATCGGGCGAAAAGCTCGGCTTTCTGCGCAGCACGCTGAAGAATCAGATTCCGGCGCTGCCCGTCGATCGCTTGATGGAACACGCCGCGGCGATTTATGGCGCGCGGCAGTGGAGCGAAGCGCGCGACGAATATTCGCATCTGGTAACCGTGGCCAAGGGCGCGGATCAGGAACGCGCCGAACTGCGCGTTCTGGAATGCGGGATGGCGCTGGGCGCGGGTCCGTCACAGGTCGCGGCGCTGAAAATTAATGACGCGGATGTCGACGCCGAACGCTACTACACGCTGGCGAATTATTACCGCAATCAGTCGCAAGAATCGCAGATGGTTTCCGCCATCGAGACCTCCGTGGCGCGGGGGCCGGCGAGCCGCTGGGCGGAGCAGGCGCTATTTTTGGCTGGAAATTATTATTGGGTGCAGCTTGATCGCGACCGCGCTTCCGGCTACTACAAGCGCCTTTCTGATGATTTTCCAAATTCGACCGACGCCGCGGCGGCGCAGTGGCGCGTGGCCTGGGCCGCGGTGTTGAAACGTCAGCCGGACGCTTCAGGCTTGCTCGCCGATCATCTGCGGCGCTTTCCGGGAACGATCTTTGCCCCGGACGCGCTGTACTGGCTGGGACGCTTGGCGGAGGAAGGTTCGAACACTTCGCTGGCACGCGCCTACTACCTGAAGCTGCAAGAACGTTTCCCGCAGAATTATTTTTCCACCACCGCGCTGACCCGGCTGAACAAGTTGGGACAAGGCACGGTCGATGACGTGGCGTTGTTCTCAGCGATTCAGCCGCTGCCCGCATCGCTGACGCTGGGCCCGACGATTCCTCCCGCGGCCGCAGTACGTCAGGCGCGCGCCGACGCGCTGCGCTCGATCGCTTTCGACTCGTCTGCCGAACTTGAACTGCGCGCCGCTTACGCCGCGACCGGCGAACCGCGTCTGTTGCTCGAAGCCGCGCAGGAAGCCGCCGCCGGCGGCCGCGTGGGAGTCGCCATCGTCGCCGTGCGCCAGATTTACCCGCAACTCGAATGGCGCCGTTTCGAAGATGTGCCGCGCGAAGTCTGGCTCGCGGCGTACGCCATGCCGTTTCAACCGTCGATCGTTTCGCGCTCGAATGCCGTCGGTCTCGATCCGATGTTGACCGCCGGGCTGATCCGCCAGGAATCGGCCTACCTGCCCGACGCGCGCTCCGGCGCGAATGCGTACGGCCTGATGCAGCTGCTACCCAAAACGGCGCGGCGCTTCGCCAAGCAAGCCAAAGTTCGTTATTCGACGCCGATGCTTTTCGAGCCCGATTACAATATTCATCTCGGCACGATTTATCTCGCCGGCCTCCGCCACGATTTCGGCAGTGTGGAATCCGCGCTCGCCGCGTACAATGCGGGCGAAGAGCGCGTGACCCAGTGGACCGCGGGGCAGAGCTACCGCGAGCCGGCCGAATTTGTGGATTCGATTCCGTTCACCGAGACGCGCGAATACGTCGAAATCGTCACGCGCAACGCGGACATTTACCGCAAGCTTTATGGAACGCTGACGCCCGCAGTCGCGGCGACGAAAGGGCCAGCGATGGCCTCCAAGTCGCACGCGAAAAACGCGGTGAAAACCGTGAAGGCGCAACCGATTCGAGGTGCCAAAGTTGAATCCCGCAAAACCGGAACGAGCTCCGGCCAGTAGGCCCGCATTTTCGGCCAAGGTCTCGCAGTTCACCGAATCGGTCATCCGCGAAATGACGCGCATGGCCATTCAGTATCAAGCTGTCAATCTTTCCCAGGGCTTTCCCGATTTTCCCGCGCCCGCCGAAATTAAACGCGCCGCGCAGGAAGCCATCGCCGCGGACATCAATCAATACGCGATTACCTGGGGCTCGAAAAACCTGCGCAATTCGATTGCTGCGAAGTTCGAACGCACCACCGGATTTTCGGTCGATACCGAGCGCGAAATCACGGTCTGCTGCGGTTCCACCGAATCGATCATGGCCACCATGATGGCCATCATCAATCCCGGCGACGAAGTGGTGGTCTTCGAACCGTTCTACGAAAATTACGGGCCGGATTCGATCATGTCCGGAGCCTCGCCGCGTTTTGTGAAGCTGCATGCGCCCGACTGGAAATTCGATCCGGATGAACTGGCCGCCGCCTTCGGTCCCAAAACCAAAGCGATCATCCTGAACACGCCGAACAATCCCACTGGAAAGGTTTTCGAGCGCGCTGAACTCGAAATGATTCGCGATCTGTGCGTGCGTTGGAACACTTTCGCCGTCACCGACGAAATTTATGAGCACATGCTCTACGATGGCGCGAAACACATTCCGATCTGCACGCTCGACGGGATGCGCGAACGCACCGTGACCATCAACGCGCTGTCGAAAACCTATAGCGTGACCGGATGGCGGGTAGGATGGGCGGTTGCGCCGCCGGACGTCAGCGTCGCGATTCGCAAATGCCACGATTTTCTTACGGTGGGTGCCGCCGCTCCTTTGCAGGAAGCTGGCGCGATCGCTCTGAAATTCCCGCAGGAGTATTACGAGAAGCTGGCCAGCGATTACGCCCAGCGTCGCGAACGGCTGCTCGGCATTCTCACCACGGCTGGATTTAAATGCTTCAAGCCGCGAGGGGCGTACTACATCATGACCGACATTTCTGACTTCGGTTTCACCGACGACGTGGCCTTCACCAAATATCTGGTGAGCGAAATCGGCGTCGCCGCCGTTCCAGGGTCCAGCTTCTACAAAAATCCCGTCTCCGGCCGTACCCAGGTCCGCTTCACATTCTGCAAAACGGAAAAAACGTTTCAAGCCGCGGAAGAACGTCTCGCCAAGCTAAAGAAGCACATTTAGCTCAGGGCTGGTTCAGGGTTTGCCCTGCGCGAACATTTTTTCGGTGATCTGCCCGCGCAGTTCTTTCGCGCGTTTTCCCGCTGCGCTATCCGGATCAAGTTTGACGTAGGCGTCGATGTCCACCAGAACTGCTGGATAATTCTGTTCGAGCAGATGAATATTCGCGAGCAGCCGGTAAATGTCCGGCGAATTCGGTGAGAGCGCCTTCGCCCGCTCCGCCGATTTCAGCGCGTCGCCGTTGTTCTTCTGATTGAAGAGCACCCGGCCCAGTTCGTAGTGTCCCAGCCACAACGAGTCATTCAATTCGAGCCCGCGCCGCAGCGCTTTCTCCGCGTCACGCTTTTCTCCGCGGTCGAGTAGCACCGTCCCAAGCCCGATCTCCGCCTCGGCATATTTGTCGCTGCTGACTTCGATCGATTTGCGCAGATTGGTCTCGGCGTCGGCGCTGTGGTGCAGCGTCAGATTCACCAGCGCCATCTGGTAAAACGCTTCGTAGTATCCCGGCGCGGAGGCGGCGGCCGCCTGAAAATCCGCGAGCGCGCCCTGCGGATTCTTCTCTGAGTACATTTTCCTCTTTCCGGACGCAAACAGGTCGCTGGCCGCGCGGGGCATCGACATTTCGTGCGTCGAGATGGTGTTGCCGGCCGCGGGCTCGGCCGATTTAGCGGCGGCGGGTTTCAAGTAGATCGGCACGCCGCGGTCGGAAGCGAAAGTCAGATCCAGAGTCATGTCGAGCGTCTCGAATCCTTCCGCCGATATTTTCAGCACGTAACTCGCCGCCGGAATTCCCTGAAACGAAAATTCACCAGTTGCGGACGTGACCATCTCGGACAGCACGCCGCCGTGCGCATCGCACAGGCTTACCGCCGCGTTCAAGATCGGCCGATTCGCATTTTCGATGTACACGTTTCCGCTGATCGTGACGGTGCCGCCGCTACGTTGGGACCAGGAGACAGCAGGAGAGAGCAACGCAAACACCAACAGAAAAAAACACTCCGCGCAGTGCCGGTTCATAGGAACCTCACCCGTACAGTTGGGCGGAGTATACACCTCAACTCCGCGCGGTCAACGGGCGTGACAAGCTGCTCCGGTGTGTATTCGTGCTAGGGGTTCAAGTCGAAACTCTGCAGATACGCCGGCACCGTGACCGGCCACTTCATGCGGGTGGTGATTGCGGCGCGGAACGATTCGAGCGCGATGGGTTCGCCGTGCACCAAAAAAGTCTGACGCGGTGCGGCGGTGAATCCGGAAAGCCAACGGAGCAGTTCGCTGCGTCCGGCGTGCGCGGAAAGCTGATCGATGGTCACAATCTCCGCTTTCACCGCCACTTCCTGCCCGTGAATGCGCAGGAACTGCGCGCCATCCTGTAGGGCACGGCCATTGGTTCCTTCGCCCTGGTATCCCACCAGCAGCACGGCGTTCTTGGCATCCGGCAGGCGCTGCACCAGATGATGCAGAATCCGCCCGCCGGTGGCCATGCCGCTGGCGGAAATGATGATGCAGGAGGCCACGTTGTTGATGGCCTTGGAATCGTCCACGCTGCGGGTCATTTTCACTTCGCGCAGGTTCAGCGGGTCTTTGTTGCCTTGCTGCTCGGCTTGGTTGAAATCGAGGTCGTGATCTTCTTTGTGTCGCGCGTAAATATCGGTTACGCCGATGGCCATCGGGCTGTCGACGAAGACGGGAATTTGCGGGATGCGTTTGGCTTCGTCGAGCTGCCGCAGGTACCACATCAGCGTTTGCGTGCGTCCGACGGCGAACGATGGAATCACTACCGCGCCGCCGCGCTTGGCCACGCGATTGATGGCGTCCGCCAGCGCGTCCGCCACCGAACCAGCCGGATGGTCGCGGTCGCCGTAGGTCGATTCGCACAGGAGAAAATCCGCGCGCGAAGGCGGCGTAGGATCGTTCAAGATTGGCTGGTCGTAACGGCCGACGTCGCCCGAAAACACGATGACCATCTGCTTGCCATTTTCGGTGATGGTCAATTCCAGCCAGCAGGAACCCAAAATGTGCCCGGCGTCGTGCGTGCGCACTGAAAATTCAGGGCTGATGGTGAAGGAGTCCGAGCGCGGGATTTCCTTGAATTGATTCAGCGCGGCCTGCGCGTCAGGGGTCGTATACAAGGGCAGGGGATTCGGGTGGCTGCTGTATTTCATTTTGGCCGCGAACTTCGCATCTTCTTCCTGCAGATGCGCCGAATCGAGCAGCAGCAACTGGCACAATTCGCGCGTGGCCGCGTCGCAATAAATCGGACCCTTGTATCCCGCTTTCACCAGCTTCGGCAGATAACCGGTGTGGTCGATGTGCGCGTGGGTGACCACGACCCAGTCGATGCTGGGAATATCCACCGGTAGCACGTTCCAGTTGCGCTGGGTCAGCTCTTTCGCGCCCTGGAAAAGCCCGCAATCCACCAATAATTTTTTGCCGCCCGCTTCGATCAAGTATTTCGAGCCGGTTACCGTGCCGGCTGCACCGAGAAAAGTGATTTTGGCCATAGGGGCGATATTCTAAACTGCCGTTGGGAAATCACGCAGCGATTCTGTGGCTCAAGTTTCATCGCGTGCTTGCCGCTGGCGTCCCGATCACTTCTTTCTTGCTTGCGTTCCACTCTTTCTCTAAATTGAGTCTCGATTTCCGCCGTGATCGATTGCACCACTTGCCGCGTCGGAATCATCGAAGTCAACGAAGTCGCCGAAGAGGAGAATGATGCCAGCCCAGCGCCCTCGCCCGCCTTTCTCGAAGCTGCTCCTGAAAATTTTGCGTTGGTTGCCAGTGCGGTTGTCGCTCGTCATCGTGTTCTCGCTCCTTGTTGCCGGCGGACTGACCGCGCAAACGGCACCGCCACCTGTGGCAGGCGAATCCGCGAAGCTCGGCAGCGCCAGGGACGATGGCAATTGGGTGCATGACGCGCTGCACAAACACACGATTCAACTCGGGCTGCTCGCCGGAGCCGGCACCGGACTCGGTCATTCGGGCGGCACGCAGTTCGGCTACGCCGGCGGCCGCGGCGGCATCGTCCTCTCCAATGATTTCCTGCCGGGCCTGCTGCGCGGGAATTTCGAATGGGCCGCGGACGTGCTGCCCATGTACGTGGTGTTCCCGCCGCAAAGCGCGGTCTGGGGCGGCAGCATTCGTCCAGCAATCTGGCAGTGGAATTTCACCAGCTTTCGCACCGTCGCGCCCTACGTCGCCGCCGTTGGCGGAGTCGTTTTTACCCGGCAGAATGTGCCGCCCGGAGACACCTCGCAGATCAACTTCACCCCCGGCATCGCGTTCGGCAGTAATATTTTTATCAAACAGCGCCGCGCATTTTTCTTCGAAGGTTCGATCGCGCATCTTTCCAGCGCGAGCCTGGGCAATCGCAATCCGGGCTACAACGTCAATTTTCTTTTCACTGCGGGCTTCAGCTGGTTTAAAGGCGGGCATTAAAGTGCGGCGCGCCGGCGCTCTTCTTTTACTGGTGTTGTGCGGCGCGGTTGCAGGATGGAGCATCGCGCGCGGCGGCTCGGGTTCCGACTCGAACCAATGGACCCTGACGAAGGAATCTGAGGCCGTCGTACCGGACGCGAAACTTCGCGCGCAGATCTTCAAAGCCCTCGACGCTGCCGAACACGCCGGAACCGATCCATCCATTTCGCATTTTCAGGTTCGCGCTGCTACCGTGCTGGAAATCAACGGAAAAGAAGAAGTCGTGCTCGGCGGCAACACCGAATACGGCCGCCCCGAAGCGATTCACGGCGAAACTTCGTTGCTGAATCACGTGACGGCGCTCTACGGCGCGGACACCACGCGCCATGCCGTGCGTTTCATGGCGTTCTACGGAAAAACCTGCGGAGGAACGGGCAGTTGCGGCGACTGTCGCGACTATCAGGTAGCTACTACCGACTACGAGCACCTACTCGTCGCCTGCGGCCAAGCTTCGGACCACACCGTGCGCGTCCGCCGCTTCATGGACCAATTGGTTTGCGAACGCGATTTTCCGATTGTCGACGCCTCGAAAATTCCGCTGAGCTTCATCGAACTGGCCGCGCTGGTCAAATCCGCCGAAGAAGCGCGCGCGGCAGGCATCACTTTGTTTACGTCGGGACAAAACACCGCCGCCGCAGGATTGTCGTGGTCGGGCCGCACCTATCGTGCCGCGGGCGCCGACGATGCTGCGTTTCATTACCGCTATCCCATCGGCGGACTGCTGCAGCAGGCCGCCACTGAAAGCGATTACCTGATGCGCGCGATCGTCGTTGCCGCCGAACCCGGCGAGTGGCCGGCGGTCAGCTACCGCGACCGCCAATACGGCTACGAAGTCAGCACCTTCAATCACGCGGAAGGGAAGCCGCCGATCGTCCTGATTCTCACCGACGGCCAGGGAAAATATAAAGTCACCACGTTTGACGCCGCGCTGCCTTACGCCTTCAGCACCGCAGCTTTCATGCCCGACGCGCTGCAAAAATTTCTTAAATCCCATCCCAACGCCAAACCATCCATCCCTTAGCTGAGCTATCGCCGAAGGAGCCATACCCATGCGTCGATTTCAAATCATCACCGGGCTGCTGTTGGTCATGCTCGCAACCGCCGCAGGAATTGTGTGGGGCAGTGCGCGCCTCAACGGACGCGCCGCGATTCGCTCGCAAGCGCCGGGGCAATCGGCGTGGGCGCCGCAGACGCTCAGCTCCGCGGGCCAGGATTCGCTGCAGGCCATCATCAAATCCGGAAATTTGCCCGAAATGCGCTGGCCGAATTTCAGCGATTACACTCCGCTGGTGCAGGAATTTTACGGTTTCTACGGCAGCGGGATGCCGTGGATGCGCGAGATGCAGCCGACCCCGCAGGCGCAACAGATCATTGCGTTGCTGCTGAAAGCCGATCAGAAAGGATTGTCCGCCGACGATTACGACGGCCCGCGCTGGGCCGCGCGGCTGGCCAAATTTCGCGCTGGCGCGACGCCGCCCGCCACCGAAACCGATGCGCTGACCTTTGACGCTGAGCTTACCGTCAGCGTGATGCGCTACATCTCCGACCTGCACATCGGCAAGGTCAATCCGAAACATTTCGATTTTGGCTTGAACGTGAACGCCAAGAAATACGATCTGCCGACTTTCGTAAAGGAAAACGTCGTCACCGCGCCGGACGTCGCCGCGGCGCTAGTGCAGATCGAGCCGCCCTATCCGGGTTATCAGCGCACCATGGCTGCCTTGCAAAACTATTTGCAGCTGGCCAAGGATTATGACGGCAAGCCGCTGCCGGTCCCGGCCAAGCCAGTGCTGCCCGGCGATCCTTACGAAGGAGTTCCGCAACTGGAACGCTTGCTGCAAGTCTTAGGGGATTTGCCGCCGGCTGCTGTTCCGCCGGCTGCCGCTCCCGCGGTTTCCACTGCGGAAGCACCAGCTTCGAGCGAGCCGGCCGCAGTGCCCATTTACCAAGGCGCGGTGGTCGAAGGCGTGAAGAATTTCCAGCGCCGCCACGCGCGCACCGCCGACGGCAAGCTGATGCCCATCACCTTCAGCGATTTGAATACGCCGCTGCTCAACCGCGTCCGCGAAATGCAACTCACGCTCGAACGCTGGCGCTGGCTGCCCATCGACCTGCACGCCTCGCCGATCGTCGCCAATATTCCCGAATTCCGCCTGCGTGCCTACGACGAAAATTTCAAAATTGGCCTGACCATGAACGTGGTCGTGGGCAAAGCCTACGATCACGACACGCCGGTATTTCTCGACTCCATGCAGTACGTGGTCTTCCGGCCCTATTGGAATGTGCCGTATTCCATCGCCCGCGCGGAATTTCTGCCGCGTATCGCGCGTGACCCAAATTATCTGGAGGTTAAAGGCTTTCAGGTGGTTGACGCCAAGCAGCAGGTGGTGGGTTCCGGTCCGGTCACGCCAGAAGTGCTGGCGCAGTTGCGCTCCGGAAAACTTTTCATCCGCCAGAATCCGGGACCGAAAAATTCCCTGGGCCTGGTGAAATTTATTTTTCCGAACAGCTACAACGTCTACATGCACGATTCGCCGGAGCAGGAATTATTTTCGCGGACCCGGCGCGATTTCAGCCACGGTTGCATTCGCCTGGAACGTCCCGCCGACTTGGCGGCGTGGGTGCTGCGCGACGATCCGAAATGGACGCCGGAAAAAATCCGCGCGGCGATGCAGGGTACCTCTAACAACAGTCAGGTGAATCTGGCGCACCCGATTCCGGTGCTGATTATTTACGCCACGGTAGTGGTCACCGAGGATGGTAAGGTTCACTTCTTCGATGATATTTATGGGCAGGACGCTGCGCTGGAAAAAGTTTTGATGAAGGGCTACCCGTTTCCGAGCAGCTAGTCGCCGGTACTCAGGCTCTTCGGGCAGTCGAAGCACCACTGCGTCACGCGCCCAGTATCCACGTGGATGAAATCGGAATGCGGATAGTAGCCCACGCCACCGCGAGCCAGCGCGAGCGCCGCCCTGCGCAATTTCAACGTATTCACGCCCGGCATTCTTAGATCGATCGCCTTGGCCTGGATATGGAGGCTGTGCATCGCCACACCGTTGGTATGCGCGCGCAAAGACGCATTCGTTTCCGGCGTCCGGTAGCCGCAAACGATGTCGATCTCGCCGCCGGGATGCCCAACCGACGCAGTCAGATCCACGAGAATGTCGTACACGTGCGGATCGAAGTGCCGGACTTCGTTGGTGTTGTGATCGCGCAGGAAATAGTCCAGCTTGGCTAACGCGCCAGGAATGTAATCGTCGCCGTGCCGGTAAACGATCTCGATGCGTTCGTTGGTGTGCGTGTTGAAAAGGTTCAGCGTGTGATCCGCATTTTTCGTAGCCGCAGTCTTGGTCGCAGCAACTTCCTGCGCCTGCGTGCCCGCGAAACCCGGGGCGCTCAGCATCAGCCCAGCAACCATCACCCACAAACCCCGCGATAAATTTCGTCGTATGCGCATATTTGGCCTACGTAATTTTAACATAACCGCGCTACATCGCGTTTTCCACGCGCGTAAGAATCAGCGCCCGCACCAGAAGACCGGCACGTCGTAGCTGCGAAACGCCCGATCAGCGGTGAGGATGGTCATCTTTTCGGCGCGGGCTTGAGCGATCAGCATGCGGTCGAAAGGGTCATCGTGGTGCCGGGGCAGGGAATAGACGCCAAGGGCGTGGACACTTGTGATCGAGAGGTTTTGGATCCTCTGAGAGGAGAGGCGGCTTGGAACATAATCGACCGGCGGTTCGGGCAACCGCAGCTTCCCCGTCGCCGCCTTAATCGAAATCTCCCAAGTGCTGACCGCGGAAAAATACAACTCATCTTCGCCTTCCTGAATGAAGGCTTTCGCCTTTTGATTTAGCCGGTCAACGGCAGAAACCGACCATAACCAAATTCCGGTATCGAGGAGATACTTCATGTCTTCTTTCGTGGTTTACGCTTCGTCCGAGTCTTGGCAGTCCGCGGCGGGGCGGAGCCAAGGAACAGTGCAAGCAGTTCGGCGGGAAGCGGAGCATCGAAGTCCTCGGCCATCACGACCTTTCCTTCATCCATGCCCATCGGGCGGTATCCCTTCTTCGGTTCGATTCGCACCAGGCGCGCTACTGGGACACCCGCGCGCGCGATCGTCACTTCTTCGCCGTCGGCCACGTGCTGCAACAAACGGGAAAAGTGGGTTTTGGCTTTGTGCACGTTGAATTCCATGTTTCCATAGTGGACTAAGCAGGTGGACTAAGTCAAGCGGGCACGAAGACGAACTGAAATAATTGGTTCTACGAGCGGTAATATCTTTCTGATATACGTTTATAAATGCTCCATACCAATGACTAGAATGAGGAGGAGAAAATGCCGCGCAGCGCCTTAACCACCTTGCCGCAACCCATCTTTAACGAAGGAAGCATCACTGCCGATCCCACCGGTTTCAAAATCAAGCATCCTTCCGATGCCAAGCTGTTCGATCAGATACAGAGTCTGCTGACCAAAGACGTCGTCAGCTTCAGCCCCTCGCGCCTGCCGAATGATCAATTGTTTTCACTTCAAGATGCCTTCGGCGCGCACGGCGCTGAAATGGTTAAAAGTATTCAATCCGCCGGCAAGATCATTTTTCACTCCACTGGCGATACCGGCGCGTCGAACGAAGGGAAATTCGGCAACGAGTTGCGCGTCGCGGATCAATTGACCGCCGATTGCCAGACCTCCGACCAGGCCAATCGGCCTGCGTTCCTCTATCAACTCGGCGACGTGGTCTACGATTTCGGCGAATCGCGCTACTACTACGATCAGTTTTACGATCCTTATCGCAATTATCCCGCGCCGATTTTCGCCATCCCGGGGAATCACGATTCTTTCGTAGTTCCCAACACCCCGGCGGGCAGCTTGCCGCTGGAAATCTTTCAGCGCAATTTCTGCGCGACGGAGCCCACCATCACGCCGGAGGCCGGCTCGTTGCATCGCACGGCGATGACTCAGCCCGGCGTGTATTTCACTCTGGACGCGCCGTTCGTACGCATCATCGGCCTCTTCAGCAACGCCCTGGAGGACCCCGGCGTGATTTCCAGCGAGAAGGGCAAATGGAAGGCGGTGCCAGACCTCCAACTCGATTTTCTGACGGCCCAGCTCAATCTGATCAAGAAACAAAAATACAACGGCGCCGTAATTCTAGCGCTGCACCACCCGCCCTTCAGTTATTCCCCGGCGCCCAAAGCGCAAGGCACCGGCGGAAATCACGGCGGCAGCCCGAACCTGCTGCGCGAGATTGATACCATCTGCAAAGCACAGGGCGTTTATCCTCACGCCGTGCTTTCCGGCCACGCCCACAACTATCAGCGGTTCTCGCGCATGGTGCAGGTCGGGAGCAAGACCTTCGAAGTCCCCTTCATCATCTGCGGCGACGGCGGCCACAACGTCAACCGCCTGGTGCAAGGAACCAAGGGCCAAGATGCGGTAGAAGCGGATTTTGGCGCGGACGTAAGCTACATGGATCAGAAACCGGCGATAACTTCAAAGGGCCTGATCCTCAAACATTACGACGACCAGAACTACGGCTACCTGCGCATCACCGTCGACGCCCAGTCTCTGAAAATCGGGTTCAATCAAGTCGGCACAAGTTCGATTCCGCAATCCCGAACCGATTTGGTCACTGTCGACTTAGCCAGTCATACGGTCGTCGGGAACTAACTCAGTTCGAGCACGCCATCGGGTGAGGGTGCACGCGAAGTGTTTTGAACGCATCACCTCGCCGTGTTATAACTTATGGGCACCGCAAAGTGGGGCCGTAGCGCAGTTGGGAGCGCGCCTCGATGGCATCGAGGAGGTCGCGGGTTCGAACCCCGCCGGCTCCACCATTCCGCATCTCTTCTATTTCCTTCAAATCAAGCCACTTGGCAATTGAACCGGCCATACAGGCTCCAGTACCTCCGGCCCATCCCCTGTCCGATAATTTGTGCTAGGCTGGTAACAGAACAGGGCGCTCCGGTGTCTAATTTCGTATGAGCGCACCCTGGAGGATTACGGCGCACGGCATGTCCGACCTCGCACAGTCGTTGCCTTGGGGACGCGATGAGTCTGAGCTGATCACCGAACTGCAGACCGGTTCGGAATCGGCCTTCGATTGGCTCGTCACGCACTACCACTCCGGTGTGTACAACCTCGTTTACGGAATTCTTTCCGATAGCGCCGACGCCGCCGATGTCACCCAGGAAGTTTTCCTCCGCGCGTTTCGCGGCATACGCGATTTCCGCCGCGGTAGCTCGCTGAAGACGTGGCTCTACCGCATCTCCGTGCGCCAGGCGCTAAACCACCGCCGCTGGTGCTGGCGCCATCACCGCCAACAAATTTCGATCGACGCGGAAGAAGAAGGCAAGCATGCCGCGCTGGACCTGAAAGACGGCGATGCCTCGCCCTTCGAGTGTTTCGAAACCCACGAGATGCAGGCGCGGGTCCGCGAAGCGCTAGCGCAGGTTCCGGAGATTTTCCGCAGCGCCGTAATTTTGCGTGATCTGGAAGATCTATCCTACGAAGAAGTCGCCGAAGTTTTGGAAGTCTCGGTCGGCACGGTGAAATCGCGTATCCTGCGCGGACGCCGCCTGCTGAAAGAAATTCTCGACCCGCTGATTCACGCGCAGCACGCGATTCCTGTTCACGCCGCGCATTCGGCGCCGTCTTCCAGCGCTGGCGTTGCCTCTCCCACTACCGGAAAGGAAATTGCTGTCGCTGCCGCGGCTTTGATTGCCGTACGCTCAACCAGGAGCGCATCATGAACTGCCGCCAAGCCCAGCGCCATCTACCGGGATATCTCGACGGCGGTGTCTCGTCTGCGAATCACACCGCGCTGCGCGAACATCTCGCGGGCTGCGCGGATTGCCAGCTGCAAGTGGAACGCTACCGCCGCCTTTCGATCTGCCTCGCCAACGTCCACGCCGCGGTTCCGCCCGCCGATTTGGCGCTGCGCATTCGGATTCGCGCTTCGCAGCAAGTCACTCCCGCAGCGCGGCTGCGCAAAGTTTGGTCCACCGCCTCGCTGACCTTCGAAAATATTCTGAAGCCGCTGGCCGTTCCCGCCACCGGCGGAATTCTCACCGCGATGCTGGTGTTCGTCCTGATGGCCCACAACATTCTGGTCGGCGTGCCCATCGGCATCGTGCCGAATGATCTGCCTTTGAATCTGGTGCAGCCGGCACGCCTCGAAAGCCTGGCGCCGTTTCCGCTCCCCGGCAGTTCCGGAAGCCTGGGCGAATCCGGCGCAGTTCCGCTGCTGCTCGAAGCTACCCTGAATGCGCAGGGTCAGGTCGTCTCCTACAAGATTCTTGCTGGGCCGAACGATCAAGCCGTACAACGCCAGATCGATCAGGTCATGATGTTTTCGCACTTCCGTCCGGAGACCAGCTTCGGCCGCCCGCAGGCCGGTGGTCGCGTGTTGCTCAGCTTCAGCGAAGTCCGCGTCCACGGCTAGTCGCGGCATCTCGCCGCCGAGTCTCCGCAGTTTCCTTGACTCCACTCAGGCTGCCATTTAGAGTCTTGCTGCATCTTTCCTTGCGGCGACGTAGTGTGTGAATCCATCGTCGCAATTTTCTGAGGGGAGTTTCGACATTCTAAAGTTTTTGAAGTCCCATCCAACTCTCTGCGTTGCCGTCGCCACCATTTTCCTTTGCAGCGTGCCGCTGGCGCACCTGCGCGGCCAGGCCAGCGTGGATTCGAACCTCAGCGGCGTCAGCGTCGAAGCCAGCCAGCAAGTTTTTTCCACCATGTGCGCGCTGGATGCCGCCGGTTTCAATTCCGACGAAAGCACGCTGGCGGAAATGCCTTCGCGCCTAGCCCTGCGCACCGAGCTGCTAAACCTGCAAGGCCCGGCCACCGAAGCGCTGCGCGAGTTTTACAAAGACCATAAGCTGAACGACCCCGGCGAAACTCTTTCCCGCTACATTACTTTTGCCACCGTCGTGGGGCCGCCGCCGCGTTTCAATTATCTGCTCGATCACGATGTGCTGCCGCCCGACGTGCTGGCCATCGAGGATTTTCAGGAAATTCTGATCAACTTTTACCACGAAGCTCATCTCGACCTGCGCTGGACCAAAGTTGAACCCGAATATCTGCGCGCCGTGGCCCGCGATCAGTCTCCGGTGCGCCGCATCGTCATCGTCTCCAACGGCTACCTGCGCGAAATCTATAATCCGCGTTTCGGCCATACTTTCACCGTGTACGTCGAGCCGCTGGTCGGCAACCGCACCAACTTCCGCAATAATGGTGATCACTACGCCATCGTTATCGGCGCCGGCCCGCAGTTTCCCACGGCCGACGTGCAACACGCCTATCTGCATTTCCTGCTGGACCCGCTGCCGCTGAAATATCGCAAGCTAGTCATCCAGAAGAAGGGAATTCTCGACGCCGCCGCCCGCGCGCCGCGCCTGCCGGTAGAATATCGCAGCGATTTTCTAGCCTATGCCGACGAATGCCTGATCAAAGCCGTCGAACTGCGCATTCGTCACCTGAAACCGGACGAACTCGAAGCCGCGCTGGTCGAAAACGATCGCGATGGATTCGGCATGGTGCGTTCGTTCGTAACCCAGCTGCAGAAATTCGAAAAATCCGAACCGGCCATGTCTTTGTATTTCCCCGACCTGATCGCTGGGATCGACGTCGAAGCCGAACGCAAGCGCTTGCAATCGGTGACCTACGCTCCCGAAGGCTCCGACGCGTCCGAAACTGCCGCTTCGAAGGCTCATGGCAAAGCCGCGCCGGCTACTCCTGCGCCCGATGAACTGGCTGGTTGGCTCGCCGAAGGCGACCACCAAATCGCCATTCAAGACCCCAACGCCGCCGCGGCCACCTTCGAAAAAATTCTGGCCAAGTATCCCAATGACCCGCACGCCTTCTACGGTCTGGCGGTGGCCTCGCTTTTGAATCATGACGCCCCGCGCGCCGAAGAACTTTTCGAAAAACTCGTTTCGGCGCCGCACACCACCGCCACCGATTCGGCCGGCGCTCCAGTTACATCCGATCCTTCGATCCTGGCCTGGTCGCACGTATACTTGGGGCGCTTGCACGATTTTGCCGACGAGCGCGATCAAGCCGTCAGCGAATATGAGGCCGCGCTCGCGGTGGATGGCGCGCCGGAAGCGGCTCGCGCCGCGGCTACTCGCGGAGTTACTGCGCCGTATGCTCCGCCGTCGAATTCAGGAGATAATCCGCCGAAGCAATAAGCCCGCCAGCGCCCAATCGCTGCCGGGTATCCAAAAACCAAGGAAACAGCAATGAAACTCCGATCCGTTCGTAAAATTCTCAGCGCCTTTGCCGGCGTACTCGCCATCGTACTTTTCGGTTCCTCCAGTTTGTTCGCGCAATATTCCCAGACTCCTGCTGCTCCGGCGCCTGCCGATAAATCCGCCGCTCCCGGCGCGGCATCCACCACCCCGGCCACTCCCAAGGTCGACCCGCAGGAGGAGGCAGACTACAAGACCTTCTTCGAATTGAAACCGGAAGAAAACGACAAGCGCATCGATCTCGGAACTACATTCGTCGTGAAATATCCAGACAGCCGCTACGACGAAGCCGTCTACTCTCAGTTGACGGTAGCCGAATACAAGAAGCAGGAATACGACAAGATGTATGCCGATGCGAATAAGGCGGTCGCACTCAACCCGGACGACGTGACCGTATTGATTATTACCGGCTGGGTTCTGCCCCACACTTACAATGCCGACGATCCCCAGGCCGACGCCAAGCTCGACAAGGCCGAAAAATTCGAAAAGCACGCGCTCGAAATCCTACCCACCATGCAGAAACCGGCGGCCATGACCAGCATGACGGACGACCAATTCGCCAAGGCCAAAATCGAATATGAATCGCAGGCGCATAGCGGTCTCGGCCTCGTGTATTTCCGCAAGCAGAATTACGACGGTGCAGTCGTGGAATTGAGCAAGGGCGTCAGTACCGCTTCGAGTCCAGATCCCACCGACTATTACGTGCTCGGCGTTTCGTACGGCCACCTCGATAGATTTCCCGAAGCCGCCGACGCTTACACCAAATGCGCCGCGATACCGGGCGGCCTGCAGGCTCGTTGCAAACAGCAAGCCGACGACGCGAAGCAGAAGGCCGCGTCGAAACCAGCTCCTCCGAAGTAAACGCGGGCGACGATTTGGCCAATGCGGCTCATGTGGGCGCGCTGGGTAACGACGAGCGCAGCGATCTGGAGGCCATCATCGGCCACCATTTCGCCGCGCCGGCGCTGCTCCAGCGCGCGGTCACCCACCGTTCGTATCGGCAGCTCTCCGAAGGCGTCGATAACGAACGGCTCGAATTTTTGGGCGATCGCGTTCTGGGCCTGATCGTCAGCGAGCATCTTTGCCAGTCGTTTCCGGATTGGGATGCGGGGCAGCTTTCTAAGGGGCTGGCCAGATTGGTCAGCGCCACGTCTTTGCATGCTGCGGCCAAGCGCCTGGCTCTCGGCGCTCACTTACGCCTCGGCGCCGGCGAAGAAAAAACCGGAGGCCGCGACAAACGCCGATTGCTGGCCGATGTTTTTGAAGCAATTCTCGCCGCGATTTATCTCGATGCCGGTTTGCCTGCGGCCGCGGCCTTCCTGCAGCGCACGCTGCTCGGTCCGGCATTCGGCGCGCACGCTCAGGGCATCGAGCGCACCGATCACAAATCCGCGCTGCAGGAATGGCTGCAGCAGCGCGGTCGCGCGCCGGTGGAGTATCGCGTCCATCGCGAATCCGGCCCGGACCACCAGAAAGTTTTCGAAGTGGAAGTCTGGCACGCCGCAGAACGGCTTTCCGCTTCCGAAGGCCGCAGCAAAAAAGAAGCCGAGCAGGAAGCAGCGCGCACAGCTCTCGCGGTTCTGGAAGCGCGCGGCGCCATTAACGAATAAAGGAATTCATGGAAGTCGAAGCATCTTCATTGGGCACACCGGGTGCGCCCGGGCCGGCTGATGTTCCCGCAAATATCGCCGCTCCTGCTCCCGCCGCCGAAGCTCCGCACACTTTCAGCCGACGCAGTGCGCTGGCCGAGTTCGCCGAGCTGTTGCTGGTCACCATGCTGCTGGCGCTCTTCGGCACCACTTTTGTAGTCCAGGCCTTCAAGATTCCGTCGCCCTCCATGGAACCGACCCTGCTGATCGGCGATCACGTGTTCGTCAACAAATTCATCTTTGGCGGCCACGGCGCCTGGTACGAAAAATTTCTGCCCTACCGCCCGGTGCGCCGCGGAGACGTGATCGTCTTTAAATTTCCTTTCGACGATCACCCGCACTACGTCAAACGCGTGATCGGCCTGCCCGGCGACCGCATCCGCATCATCAATGGCGATGTGTACGTCGATGGCACGCGCCTGCGCGAACCCTACGTCGTCCACGATCCCACTTTCGAAGATCCGTTTGGCGATAATTTCCCGCCGATCAATCGTGACATTATCGAAATCGCCGCCCGCCGCGAATGGGCTGACCAGATTCTCGATCACGTGCAGGGCGGGGAACTGATCGTTCCGCCCGATCATTATTTTGTACTCGGGGACAATCGCGACCGCAGCCTCGATAGCCGCTACTGGGGATTCGTCGATCGCGGCGCGATCATGGGCAAACCCATGCTGATTTACTGGTCAGTGCAGGCCACTGCCGAGGATTATTCCGACCGCGGTATCGGCGGCCTGCTGCGCGGCATCGGCCAGACCTTTGCCCATCTTTCCAGCCGCACCCGCTGGCACCGCATGTTCAAATTGGTTCGCTGACGTAAGTTGATCTGCCGCGCCTCCGTCGTCCGCGCGCCGGAAAAAGATTCACTGGCGAATCGTTCCGGTTTCCCTAACAATTCAATACACTCGAAAGTGAACTCGATACAAAACTCGAGATAACGATTCGCCGTGCCTGACCTACTTTCCGAACCCGCCGTGCAGGATTTGCCGCCGCCCGAACCGGCGCCAGTACCGCGCCCGCGTTCCTGGTCCTGGCTGCCCAAGACCGTCGCCGCCATCCTGATATTTTTCTGGATCGCCAGCGCCGGCATTTCGCTGCTGATCACGCACACGCGCTTGCAGCGCCGCATCACTGGCCGCCTACAGAATGTCTTCGGCCGTCCGGTGGAGGTTGGCCGCTACGATTTCAGCCTGTGGGGCGGACCCACGCTCGAAGCCGAATCCGTGACCTTCGCCGAAGATCCGCGCTTCGGCCACGAATATTTTCTGCGCGCCGAATCCGTCACGGTGCGCTTGCGCTGGCAAAGCCTGCTGCGCGGTCACATGGAACTAGGTACCGTTTCGCTGACGAGGCCCAGCCTGAATCTGGTCCGCAACGCGGCCGGCGATTGGAACCTCGCTGAATGGCTGCCGCGTCCTTCGTCTTCCAGGTTTCGCCCTTCCGTATCCGGCCCGTCGCCGGTTCAGCCGCAGCCGAGCGTCCGTTTCACTCGCCTCGAAGTCGATTCCGGCCGCATCAATTTCAAACGTGGTGACGAAAAAATTCCGTTCGCGCTTACGACGGTAAATGGCTACGTCGAGCCCGAGGGCCCCGGCCGCTGGCGTGTGAATCTCGAAGCCTCGCCCGCCCGCGCCGCGCTGGCGCTGCAAACTCCCGGCACGCTGTATCTTTCCGGCAGCCTAGGCGGTACCTCTTCGCGCCTGCGACCTGCTGCGCTCGATCTGGCCTGGGGCGACGCTTCCATTTCCGACCTGCTGCGCCTGTTTCGCGGCGACGATTTTGGCGTGCGCGGAAATTTCGCCGTCGTGGCCCACGCCGAAACGCAAGGTGACGTCTGGAACTTGCAGGCCCGCTCGCAACTGCGCGAGCTGCACCGCTGGGATTTGCCGCTGCACGCCGAAAATCCAGCGCTGGACGTCAACGCACGCATGATCCTCAGCCCGCTGGTCTCCAGCCTGGCCATCACCGATGCGACGATCGAAGGCCCGGCCTCTTCCGCGCGCGTAACCGCAAATTTCGACTGGACCGACGCGGCCGAATCCACGCGCGGCGCGGCCGAAAATCCGAACCACATCGAAGTGACCGAATCGCAAATCAGCCTGCAAGACGCGCTGACCTGGCTGCGCGGATTTCACCCGGACGTTGCTCCGGACGCAGTCGTCTCCGGTACTGCGAATTCAAGCGCCAGCCTGACTGGTTGGCCGCCTCGCCTCGTCGCGGCCTCGGCCTTGATCAAATCCGCCGAACTTACCAGCCCGCGCCTGCGTTTACCCGCGCGCCTCAGTCAGTTTCATCTGCGCTACGACCAAGGCCGCTTCACTTTGCCGCCCGCCGCGCTCACCTTCGGTCCGCCCGACGCCGAGAGTGGTGTGTTGCATTTCGATTCTTCCTCCGCGAATCACGAGGCTCCCGCGTTTCACGTCAGCGGAAATGTTCCCCAGGCGCGCAATTTGATCGCGGCAGCCAGCGTCCTCGGCTGGAATATCTCCCGCGGCTGGGATCTTTCTGGGCCGGTACGCTGCGACTTGCGCTGGCCGGCTGGCACGTTGCCGTGGAAAGCGCAGCCCGCCGGCACCATCGAGTGGGGAACGGAATCCGCGAACGCAACGCTGCTGACTCCCTTTCTGAATCAGCCCGTCCTGCAGATCCGCGCCCGTGCCGATCTGAAGTTCGATTCGCGCCATATCACGGTGGCTGGCGCCAACGCTTTCGGCGCCCATTGGACCGGAGCCTTCGATCACCGCGACGGTGGCCCCGGCTGGCAATTTGCCGTCGTCGCCGACCAGCTCACCGCCGCCGACCTCGACCGCTGGCTGAACCCGCGTTGGCGCGAAAGCTTCATCTACCGCGTGCTGCCTTTCCTGAATCCCAATTCGCCCACCAATTCGCTGCCGGAAGATTTCCGCGCCTCCGGCCGCCTCTCGGTGGATGAATTTACGCTCGCTCCGCTCGTGCTGCGTCACCTGCACGGCGACATGACGGTCGGCGGCCGGCACCTGGAAATCACCAACGCCAAGGCCCAGCTGTTCGGCGGCAATGTTGATGGTTCGCTCGATGCCGAACTGACGGCCACGCCTGCATATCGCGTCGTCGCCGAATATTCCGGCATCGATCTCGCCGCGCTCACCGCCACGTCGCCATCGCTCGCGAATCTGTTCGCTGGCTCCGTTTCCGGCGACCTTGCGCTCGATTTTTCCGGCGCCACTCAAAGTAAAATGGTCTCGTCGCTCGAATGCAGCGGCACCGCGCGTTTCGTCTCCCCCGAAATTCACGGCCTAAATCTTCCGGACATGCTGCATGACGCCGCCCTCCGCTCCGGCTCGACCGCCTTTCATGATGGCGAGGCCGCTTTCACCTGCGCCGACGCGAAAATTGTTTTTCACGATCTATCGTTTTCCGGCGCGCCGGGAATTCAGGGTGCGGGCGCAGTCAATTTCGACCGCACCATTGATTTGCGTTTGTGGCCCGCCACCAATCCGGTCCCCGCCAGCGCCGCCGCAAAATCCTCAGCCGTCCCGGCGCGCGATGCCATCGAATTGACCGGCCCACTGGCCCGCCCCAGCGTTCGCCGCAGCGACCGCTCCGCCCCTCAACCGTAAATGTCCGGCCAACCACCCATGAATTCGCCGCAACTTAACACCGTGGCCCACTTAAAAATCCGAAGCGCGCGTGCTGTTGTCGCAGTTGTATTGTCGATGTTTGCCGGTCTTTTCTGCGCTGCGGCTACGCGCAGGCCTTCGCCTGCCCATCCCAGTCCCGTCGAGCGCCGCCACCTTCGACCGCAATACACCGCCGGCCAGGTCCTGCGCTATCGCATCAGCACCCTCACCACCACCACCAGCAACACCACCACGCCCATCGTCAATTCCGAAGGCGCTTCGCAGCTCAAGCAAACTCTCCTAATGCAGCTCCGCATCGACGTTCTCGCCGTCCAGCCTGGAACCGCCGGCGCGAACGGCACCGTCCGCCTGCGCGCCACCTACGAAAAAGCCAGCGCCACTTCCGAAACCGACGCCTACGATCCCGACGCCGCCACGCTGGTCGATCAATTCAACGCGCTGCAGGGCCGCGCCGTCGAATTCACCATCGATTCCGACGGCAAACTTTCCCACGTCGCCGGACTCGATCGCCTGCTCGCCAATCCCATCGCCGCGAATACGGTGCGCTCCTCGATGTCTGGCCTTTCCGCCAGCGCGCAGTTTCCCAAGGAAGGAATCGTCATCGGCCAAAAATGGACCAACGAACGCCCGCTCGAAAATACGCCGCTCGCGGGTTTGCTCTGGCGCACTGAATCGACCTACCTGCGCGATGAATCCGTGCCGCTCCCCGAAGCCGTCGACTCCACCGATGCGCCCGCAGCAACTGCAGATCCCGACGCCAACGCCAGCGCCGCCGCGCCCACTGCGGTTAGCGATAAGCCGGCCAGCTCCGAATGCGCCATCATCGTCACCAAGGTTGCCATTCTCCGCCACGGCTCGGCCAAAGGCGACGCCACTCCGCCCGATTACGTCCACAATGGCCTCCGCACCTCCGGCGTGTGGACCGGTTCTGGCGACAGCCTCGACAGCATCGCGCTCGCGACCGGCTTCGTTGTCCGTTCCACCCAAAACACCCAGCAGGACATGGACTTCGAAATTGCCAGCCCCACCGCCGGCTCCAAAATTCACTACGTCGGCCACGTCGAAACCCAAACCGAAATTACGCTCTTGCCTTAATCCGATTTCGGACCCTCCTAGGCGCCGCAGCGAAGATTTCGCGGTTCATGTATAATAAGAATTTTCAGAGCGCGTCATTTTTCGCGCTGAGGGCCTGACCATGGATTTCAAGCTAGCCAGCGACTACGAACCCCGCGGCGATCAGCCGCAAGCCATTTCTGAGATTTTGCGAGGCGTGCATGCCGGAGACCGCGACCAGGTTTTGCTCGGAGTCACCGGTTCGGGTAAGACTTTTACGATGGCCAAGGTCATCGAAGAACTGAATCGCCCGACCATCGTCCTGGCCCACAACAAAACTCTCGCCGCCCAGCTTTTTCACGAATTCAAATCGTTCTTCCCCGAGAACGCCGTCGAATATTTCGTCAGCTACTACGATTACTACCAGCCCGAAGCCTACATTCCGGCCAGCGACACCTACATCGAAAAAGAATCCACCATCAACGACGAACTGGACAAGCTGCGCATGTCCGCCACGCGCTCGCTCTTCGAACGCCGCGACGTTATCGTCGTCGCCTCCGTCTCCTGCATCTACGGCATCGGCTCGCCCGAAGCCTATTACGGGATGATGCTGCTGCTCGAAAAGGGCCAGTCCATCGCGCGCGAGTCGATCCTGCGCAAGCTCGTCGAAATTCAATACGAGCGTTCTGAAGAATTGCGTCGCGGCACTTTTCGCGTCCGCGGCGACATCATCGAAATTTATCCCCCGTACGACGACTTCGGCATACGCATCGAACTCTGGGGCACGCAGATTGAGGCCATCCGCAAGATCGATCCGCTCACCGGTGCAATCGTGGCGACCCGCGGCGGCGAAATTACTCGCCAGCCCATTTATCCGAAGACCCATTACGTCGTGCCGCCTGAACAGCGCGAGCGCGCCATTCAGAGCATTTACGAAGAGCTGGAATGGTGGAAACCTGAGCTGCAGCGTCAGGGAAAAATCGTCGAGGCCCAGCGCATCACCCAGCGCGTGAATTACGACATCGAAATGATGCGCACCATCGGCTACTGCCACGGCATCGAGAATTATTCGCGGCATATGTCCGGCCGCTTGCCCGGTGAAGCGCCGCCCACCCTGCTCGATTACGTGCCGTCCGATTATCTGCTGGTCATCGATGAATCGCATCAGACCGTTCCTCAGTTGCACGCCATGTATCACGGCGATCGTTCGCGCAAGCAGAACCTGGTGAATTACGGTTTTCGCATGCCCTCGGCGCTCGATAACCGCCCGCTCACGTTCGAGGAATTCGATCACCGCATCAACCAAGTCGTCTACGTTTCGGCTACGCCCGGTCCTTACGAACTCACCAAAACCGGCGGAGTTTTTGTGGAGCAGGTGATTCGTCCTACCGGCCTGGTCGATCCCATCGTCGAAGTCCGCCCGGTGAAGGGCCAAGTCGACGACCTGCTCGAGCAAATCCGTGTTCGCGCCGAACGCAACGAGCGCATCCTGGTGACTACGCTCACCAAGCGCATGTCCGAAGACCTCGCGGAATATTTTTCGGAGGTCGGTGTGCGCTGCCGCTACCTACACTCCGAAATCGATACGCTCGAGCGCATCCGCATCCTGCGCGACCTGCGCCGCGGCGAATACGATGTGCTGATCGGCATTAACCTGCTGCGCGAAGGTCTCGACTTGCCCGAAGTTTCTCTCGTCGCGATTCTCGACGCGGACAAAGAAGGCTATCTGCGCAGCTCCACCTCGCTGATTCAAACCATGGGCCGCGCCGCGCGCCATCTGGAAGGCCGCGCGATTCTCTACGCCGACCGCGTCACCGATTCGATGAAGCAGGCCATGGGCGAAACCGACCGCCGCCGCGCCAAGCAGGAAGCCTACAACCGCGACAACAACATCACGCCCATGTCCATCATCAAATCCGTGGATATGCAACTGGTGCGCATCATCGAAGCCGATTACATGACGGTTCCGGTCGAAGACGCCGCGCTCGGCGACATCAAGAACGAAGCGCAGCTGATCAGCGCGATTGCCCAGCTCGAAACTCAAATGCGCGCGGCCGCGAAGAATTTTGAATTTGAGAAGGCCGCGTCCCTGCGCGATAAAATTCGCGCGCTGAAGCAGCGTGATATGGGCGAGATTTTCTCTCCTGCGGAGAATACGGGGGAAAATGCTGGATCGCCGGTAGCCACTGCTTTGCCCGTGCCGGATACCGCTGTAGCTACGGTAGAATCGGCTGCAGGTTCGGCCAAGACTGCCGATCGTAAGCCGAGAGCATCCAAAAAATCAGTCTGAGGAATTCGTCGAATGTTGCGATCGATCTGTCGTCTCTTCGCGTTAGCCGCAGTCCTGCTGTTCGCCTTTCCGGCGCTCGCGCGCGCACAGTCCTCGCTCTACCCGCCGCCCAGCGAATTCGGCGTCTGGGGGGCCGTGGCCCTGAATACCCCGCATGCGTTTGGAATTACCGGCGACGAGCAAATTTACGCCGTCGGTTTTCGCTACGGCCACACCATTTTCGATACGCCTTCGAAATCGCTCGAATACACGCTCGATATCGTGCCGGTGACGCTGGTGCACCAGTTCACCTTCGTCAGTTGCGGCACGCACAGCCGTCTGGGTTACATCTGTCCTACCGGCCACGAAACCGTGTGGGGCGGGGGCGTCAATCCTATCGGCCTGAAGATGAATTTCCGCCGCACCCAGAAATGGCAACCTTACCTCGCCGCGTCCGGTGGCTTCGTCACTTCCGTTCGACCCGTGCCGGTCGATGTTCCCGGCGGCACCCAATACAACTACACCTTCGACGCCGGCGGAGGTGTCGAAGTCTTCAGCGCCAGCCGTCGCAGCTCCTGGAAATTCGCCTACCGCTTCCAGCACATTTCCAACGCCTACCGCCACAGCTTCAATCCAGGCCTCGACAACAATCAGTTCTCGATCGCCTATTCGTTTTTCAAGTAGCCTTCAAACCACGCCGCGCTTCAATTCTTCCGTCGGATAAAAAGTGCCGCGCCAGGTGATCCCGCCGTTTCGCAGCGTGATGACCGTCGATCGCAGCAGCATCCAACAGAAAATCAGTGCGCCCACCGGCTGGGTCAGCGCATAAAGCATCGATACTCGAAATTCCCGCGCGGCTCCGGCTTGCGCCAGCACCGGAAGCACGATGGCGATCACCGCGAAGGCCCGCGCCCATCCGTGGACGAACGGCAGCGCCAGCCACGGAAAAATCCAAGCCAAAAAAATCGAAACGAGTTGCGCGGCGGCCATCCACACTCGAAATCCGGTCGCCGCATAAAAATTCTTTTCGGTGCCGCGGATGATGTTTCGCACACCGGAATGCCAGTGCACGCTGACCGCGGAGCCGGCTTTGGCCACGCCCGACCGGCAGCCCGCCTCCTTCACCAGCTTTCCGACCTTCACGTCGTCGATCACTTCCAGCGCCAAGCGCCGGTGCGTACCCATCTTTTCGTAGGCGCTACGCCGGATCAACTGAAACGCCCCGACACCGATATAGGTGTGCGACTTCGGGTTGCTGACGCTCCATGGCCGCGTGGCCATCACGAAGGCGCAAGCAAAAAACGTCATCACCACTTTTTCGCCAAAGGTGTAAAGCTTAGCTTCGGCCAGCAGCGGCATGTGATCCCATTGTTTGGTTTTGGCCAGAGCGATTGCGCGCCTCAACACGTCCGGCGCAAAATGCATGTCCGCGTCGGTAAGCACCAGCCACTCGCCGCTCGAATGTTCGAAGGCTTGCTGGAGTCCGTAAGTTTTGCCCAACCATCCGGCGGGTAGGGAAGTGACGTGCACGACTTTCAGCCGCGGATCTTTTTGCGCGGCCGCATCCAGGATCTGGCCGGTCGCGTCCACCGAGCGGTCGTCGACGGCGACGACTTCATAGCGCGGGTAGTCGAGCGCCAGAAAGGTGGCCAGCGCTTCCGATAGTTTTTCCTGCTCGTCGCGCGCGGCGAAGAGAATCGAAACGGAAGGACATGCGGCGTCCTCCAAAGGAGCTACGCGAAACAACGAAGGAATTTTCCGCAAGCCTAGAGCGCCGTCGACCGCCAACCCCACCCAACCCAGCGCGACTAACCCCAGCGAAAGTTCAATCAGCGCGTGCCAAAAAAAGACCAGAGTCAATTTCCTCCGCCAAAAAATCGCGAACACGTTATGCTAACACTTCGCATGTCGCGCCCTGTTTCCCATTCACTTTCCATTGTTGGAGCAGGACGGCTCGGCCGGAGTCTCGGCCGGCGTTTTCGCCGCCTGGGCTGGCGCATTGGCCCGGTGGTCACCCGCTCGAAACGCACGTCGGGCGCAGCGGTGCGCTTCATCGGCGCGGGCCGGCCGGTCGCTTCGCTCACTCGCGAAATCCTGCAGGCCGATGTTATTCTGTTAACAGTTCCGGATGGCACGCTAGCCACTGTCGCCCGGTCGCTCGCGCAAATCGAACCAAAAAGCTGGCGCGGCAAAATTGTGCTGCATACCAGCGGCGCGCTGGACCGCACCGCGCTTGAGCCGCTGGCAAAACGCGGCGCGACTACCGGTTCGCTGCACCCGATGCAGACGTTTTCGGGGCACCGCGATCCGAATTTGCGCGGAGTCGTCTTCGGCATCGAAGGCGAATTGCGGGCGCGGCGCATGGCTGTTTCAATGGCCCGCGCGCTGGGCGCAATCCCAGTTACGATCGATGGCCGCAAAAAAATTCTGTACCACGCCGCGGCGGTTTTTGTGGCAGGCCACGGCCTGGCGCTGACCGAAGGCGCGACCCAGGTTCTGCTGAGCATCGGTTTCACGCGGCCGAAAGCGCTGCGGGCGCTACTGCCTCTGATGCGCGAAGTGCTGCGGAATTTTGAAGCGGATGGCCCGCGCGCGGCATGGACCGGGCCGATTTCGCGCTCTGATTTCGGCACAGTCGGGCTGCACGCCAAAGCTCTGCGGGCCCAGCCTAAAGAATTGCAGGAAACGTATGCGGCGCTGGCGCGGCTTTCGGCGCGCGTGCTGGCTAAAAAGTATCGTCCGACGCTCGGCCATCTCAACCGGGCGCTGGCGCAACCCAGGAGGAAGTCGAAGTGAAGAATCTGCATATTCCCGTCGAGCACACCACGCTCGCTAACGGCCTGCGTGTGGTGGTTTCGCCCGACCGTTCCGCGCCAGTGGTCACCGTCGGCGTGTATTACCAAATCGGATTTCGCCTCGAACCGTTTGGTCGCAGCGGCTTCGCCCATCTTTTCGAGCACATGATGTTCCAGGGTTCGGCCAACGCCGGAAAAATGGAACACATCCGCCTGATCAATTCCTCCGGCGGCATGCTCAACGGCACGACCAATTACGACATCACCAACTATTTCGAATCGGTTCCGTCGAACGCGCTCGAACGCGTGCTGTGGCTCGAAGCCGACCGCATGCGCGCGCTGAAAGTCGATGACGAAAATTTGCGCAACCAGCGCGACGTGGTCAAAGAAGAAGTACGCGTCAACGTGATGAACCAGCCCTACGGTGGCTTTCCCTGGCTCGATCTGCCGCCGGTGGCTTTCCGCAACTGGCCCAACGCGCACAATTTTTACGGCGATTTCGCGGACCTCGACGCCGCCACGCTGGCCGACGTGCAGCATTTCTTTCACACTTATTACGCGCCGAATAACGCGGTGCTGGTTATGGTCGGCGACCTCGACCCGGCGGAAAGTTTTGCCTTCGCCAAGAAATATTTCGAGGACATTCCCTCGCACGCGCTGCCTCCGGTCGCGGACGTCTCCGAGCCTGTTCAAACCGAAGAGCGCCACGGCGCGGTCGAAGAAAAATTCGGACCGCTTCCGGCCATCGCCATCGGCTACACCGTTCCGGCCCGCAATAATCCGGACTGGTACGCCGCGGCGATTCTCGATCGCGCGTTGCACGGCGGCCGCGTCGGCCGCATTTATCGCAACCTGGTGCTGGAAAAAGAAATCGCGGTCGAAACCGACGGCGGCGCGGACATCATCGAGACCAACGGCCCTACCCAGATGGTCACCCGCATTTTCCACACGCCGGAAGCGGACTCGGCGGACGTCGTCGCCGCTTTCGACGAAGTGATTACCGAAATTCAGCAGAATGGCATCACCGAAGAAGAACTCGCGCCGGTGAAAGTGAAACTGCGCTCCGAGTTTTATTCCAACCTCGAAAGCGGAATGGGCGCGCACATGCCCCGCTTCGGCCTGATGCATTACCTGGCCTGCTTCACTTTGTTTGATGGTGATCCGCAGCGCATCAACACGGTGCTCGAGGGTTTCCAAGCGGTCACGCCGGCGCAGGTGCAGGCCGTCGCTAAAAAGTATCTCGTACCGCAAAACCGGGCGGTTCTCGTCCGGCAACCCGTAGCCAAGGCGGCAGCCCGATGAGTGGCAGCAACGCAACGACCACAGTGAAACCCGCGGCTGGCACGTCTGCCAATGGCGAAGCCACAAATCGCAGCAGCGCGGTGCCGCCGCTCGGCGCCGAACGTCCGGTCGCTTGGCCGAAGCGCAGCGTCAAGACGCTCGCGAACGGCCTGCAGGTGGTGCTTGCCGAAGTTCACACCTTCCCAAAAATCACGGCGCAATTGTTTTTCCGTAGCGGCAACTCGCTGGTGGCACACAGCACTCCCGGCCTCGCGGACATGACGGCGACGGTGGTGCGCACCGGAACCGCTTCGCGCCCTAGCCGCCAGATCGAAGAAGACCTGCGCCGCATGGGCGGGGACCTGGGCACCAGCGCCGGAGCCGATTCGAGCGCGATTTCGATCGCGGGGCTTTCCGAATTTTCCGAAGGCTTGCTGGAACTGGTTGCCGATCTGGCGCGCAACGCTTCTTTTCCCGCCGAGGAATTCGAGCGCGAACGCCGCCAGAAAATCGAAGGCCTGCGCATCGAACGCACCACGCCAGGTTTCTTGGCGAATGAGCGTTTCCGTGCCGTAATTTTCGGCGCGCATCCGTACGCGGTGATCTCGCCCACGGTCGAACAGGCCGCGGCCTACGACGTCGATCAGCTCAAGGCGTTCTACCGCCAGAATTATTCGCCGGCCAACGCGCTGCTGATCGTGGTCGGCGATTTCGCGAGCGAAGCGATGTTCGCGCAGATCGAAAAGATTTTCGGCGAATGGAAATCTTCGGCGCCGGAGCAGCCGAAATCCGCCGCGCCGCCGCACAACACCGGACGCAAAGTGCATCTGGTGCATTTGCCGGGCAGCGTGCAGACCCAGCTGGTCGTGGGGAATCTGGGCATCACCCGCCGCGATCCGGATTGGATGCGCCTGGTCATCGCCAATTCGATTTACGGCGGAGCATTTCACTCCCGCTTGGTTATGAATATCCGCGAACAGAAGGGCTACACTTACAGCCCGCGCAGCGGAATTCAGTCCATGCGGCAGCAGGGCTTCTTCAATATTCACGCCGCGGTGCGCAATGACGTGGCCGCTGCTTCGCTGACCGAAATTTTCTACGAGATGGACCGCATGCGTTCGCTGCCGGTTTCGAGCGAAGAGCTGGAAAGCGCGCGGGCCTATTTGACTGGCGTGTTTTCGCTCGGGGTGGCGACGCAGGATGGCGTACTGGGCCAACTGTCGACCATCTATCTCGACCGCCTGCCCGAAGATCATCTCGAAACCTACCGCGCGCGCATTCACGCGCTTACCGCCGACGATATTCTCGTCGCTGCGCGAAAATATTTCGATTCGGCCAACGCGCAGATCGTGGTGGTCGGCGACAGGGCGCAGATCGGCGCGCAGGCCGCGCTGTTCGGGGAAGTGACGGAGTACGACGCGCACGGCAACAAGCGCTAGGCAAAAACGGAGCAGGTTCAGTTGAATTGGAGACGCAACGCCGCGTGGTTCGTTCTGCACGCCGCCGTTGCGTCTTTCTTTTTTTGCGCCGCGAACGCGGCTCTGGCCCAGAAGAAAATTCCGCCGGCGGAGCCCTTGGATTTGAATTCGGCGAGCGCGGAGCAGCTGCAGCAGATTCCGGGGATTGGGCCGGTCATGGCGCAGAGTATTGTGAAGTTCCGGGAGAAGAGCGGGCCGTTTCAGCGAGTGGAAGATGTGCTGGCCATCCACGGAATTTCGAAGCGGGTGTTTGCAGAAATTCGACCGTATCTCACGGTCAAGCCGCCTGGTTCGACCGCCCCCAAATAAAAAATCACTTCGGGATTCAGTGCGCTCCGCTTTCAATTCGCGCTCACGGCAGAAGCGGTGAGGCGAATTGGACGGCATGATTGGCTACTTGTGCGGTTCCGATGCTAACTGCTCGTGTGCGGCGCCGCGGATCAGCGGAACTTGTTCGACAATTTCGAGACCGTAGCCATCGAGCGCGACGACTTTGCGCGGGTGATTGGTCAGCACGCGGATGCGGCGCAGACCCAGGTCGATGAGGATTTGCGCGCCGATGCCGCTTTCGCGCTGGACTTGGCGCTGCGCGCCGAGGTCGTGATCGGTTTGCTCGCGATCGTGATAACGGATGCGCGGCAGCTCGCCGGTCTCGACGGCGCGCGCGTTTTCGTGCGGCGCCACGCGCGGATCGATTTGAAATCCGCGCCCAGTGTGGTGCAGGTAAACGAAGACGCCGCGCCCTTCGGCAGCGATGGCCGCGAGCGAACGGTCGGTGCTGGCCGAGCAATCGCAGGCGGTCGAGCCGAAGACGTCTCCGGTGAGGCAATGCGAATGGACGCGCACCAGCGGTGGCGCGTCTTTGTTCGAGCCGCTGCCGGGGCTGCTCTGTACCGCGCTTAGGTTCCCGATGTCGCCGCGCACTAGCGCGACGTGCAATTCGTTGTCCGCGTCACTGGCATAGGCGATCATGCGAAAATTTCCGTGGCGCGTGGGCAAAATCGATTCGGCAATGCGGCGCACGTGGCGCTCGTTCTGCATGCGGTAGCGGATCAAGTCGGCGACGGTGAGCAGTTTCAAATTATGCAAGCGGCAGAATTCGATCAGCTGCGGCATGCGCGCCATCGAGCCGTCCTCGTTCATCACTTCGCAGATAACGCCAGAATGGTCGAGGCCGGCGAGGCGCGCCAGGTCGACGGAAGCTTCCGTCTGTCCGGCACGGACCAAAACGCCCCCGTTTCGCGCGCGCAAGGTATTGACGTGCCCGGGCCGCGCCAAATCCTCGGGATGGGTATTTGGATTCGTGGCGGCCAGAATCGTGGTGGCGCGGTCTTTCGCGCTGACTCCGGTGGTGGTGCCGCGGCGCGCGTCAATCGGTTCGCAGAAAGGCGTGCCGAACATCGAGGTATTGCGCGGAGTGATCGGCGCGAGGGCCAGCGCATCGCAACGCTGCTCGGTCATCGCCAGGCAAATCAGGCCCCGCCCGAATTTCGCCATGAAGTTGATGGCTTCCGGCGTCACCTTATCCGCGGCCATGGCCAGGTCGCCTTCGTTTTCGCGGTCTTCGTCGTCGACCAGAACGATCATGCCCCCGGCGCGGAATTCCTCCAGAGCTTCTTCCACGGTCGCGAATGGCGGCTTGCGGTCAGTCATCGGATTTCACCTGCGGCAAAGTGGCCGTATTTAAGGAATATAGCATTGAACGCAGATTGGATGACCCGGGGGCCGGCTTCGGTGCGGCGTGGGTTAACGTTGCCGAGACCGCTTTTTGGCCTGGTGCGGGAGGATTTCCAGTTGTCGCTTGTATCAACTGGCGGAGAATTTGGCCATAAAATTGTCGATTAGAAAACAAGGACGCGCCTTGTTTGCAATGACTTAGGTATGGTTTCTAATCGCGCGAGATTTTCCAAAAATTGTCGATTAGAAATTTCGGCGGGCCGGGAATGGGCGGGATTTTGGGTGGCGGCGAAAGGCGCCGGGGTAAAAAGGTTACCAAAAAAACTCCAATTAGAAACCTGCCGGACCTTTGTTTTGAGTGAGTTACGGCGATTTCTAATCGCGGGCTTGCCGATTAGAAATGGATTTGGTCGCGGCGCGCGTGGCTCTGGGCACGGTTCCTCAGGCCTGGTTCGAGGTTGTCGCGTGGCGTGGTGCATGACGGCTCCTCCCTTACGCGCCCTGCGCTGCGGCCAGACAGAACGGCGATCCATGATAACATGCCGGTCCCTATAGCTTGCAAGTACACACGAACGGATTCATGCAAATAACGCGCAAGGCAAAAATTCCGTTACTGCTGGCGGCGACGCTCTTGGCGCTCGTTTTCCCGCCGAGACCTTCCGTACGCGCACAAAACTCCGCGACGCCCGATCTTTCCGGCACGTGGAAATTGAATCTCGCGCGCAGCACGCCACCAAAGAATTTCAACCTGAAAAAAGAAACCATAGTTATTACGTGCTCCGGCCAGAAGGTTGAGTTTCGATATGGAAGATGGACCTCGGACGCTTACACCACGGATGGCAAGGAACGGCCCGCGCAGGGAACACCAGCCAGCGTATTCGGCGAAAGGGCCGAGTGGCAGGGCGGCGTGCTGATGACGGAACGTATCCAGTACACGACTCTCCCAGATCATCCCGATTTTAAGCTTCCTCCGGATGACAAAAAGACGTACTGGCTCCTTTCGGACGATAGGCAGACTCTGCTGCGAAAGACGGACGATCCGAAGGGCGTGCTGCTTTACGAAAGAGTCGCAAAATAATGAGGGTCCAAGCCGCAGGACCGAAGCGCGGGCGCCTGCGCCGTTTCCAGGGGGCGGAACTAGCTTCGGATAACCAGGGCGGGAGGAAATACACGATGCGTTTGACTTGCGTTTTCGTTGCGGCGGCAGTGCTGGGCGGATGCGCGAGCGTGAAAGTGGTGCGAGTCGATCCGGCCAGAGTGGATGCGCCGTATGCAGACGCAAACAAGCAGCAAACGACTGGAGTTTTGTTTTATCGGCCGCGTCCGTATTTGATGGTGACCCAGGGACCGCCGGCAGCGGACCCGAAACCGTCTGGCGGCTCGGCCAGGACGGCGAAGCCGGGGGCGACGGAACCCACGCTGAGCGTGCAGATCGTTTGGCTGCCGGACTACAGCCAGGAATATGAGATTCAAGCGCACCCCGGAGTGGGCAGCGTGACGTTCAACCCGACGCTGAAGGACGGTTGGAATTTAGCGGGGTTGAGCGCGACGGTAGATTCGAAAACGGCGGAGCTGATTACGGCGGCGAGCGGAATGGCGGGTGCGTTTGCGCCGCGAACTGCGGGATCGAAACCAATTTGTACCGGGCTCTATCCGATCATGGTGGATCGCACGACGGGTCTGATTAGCGGACTCGGCAGCCCTGCGGTGGTATTTGAAGATCGGAATCAGTGCGTGCCATTGCAATGAATCAGATCGGTATGTTCGGGGCGCTTGGCTTACGGCCGGTGCCATCGGGCCAGCCGGCCGCAAGACCAGAGCCTTCAGCGCGTCGTCAGTGCCCGATCAGTTCGAGCAATGCAACTGGGAGGGGCGCGGGGAGAGCCCCAAATACGGTAATCGTCGCGTCGCTAACGCTCAGCGCAAAGACCTGGTTGGTCAGAGGGTTCACGGAAACGAGCGATATATTTTCGACCGACTGTGGAAACGTCGTCGTGGTGTTAGTCGCGCCGTCGATATCGATAATCTGGCTGCCCGCGACGTCGGCCACGTAAATCTTGTTTCGGAGTTGGTCGACGGCCAACGATTCGGGAAAGAATCCGGCAGGAACTTCAGTAGTCGAGTGCGTCGCTCCATCGAGAACGGTCACGGAATTTCCAACCTGATGCGTGAAGTAAACTTTGTTCGTTACAACATTTATCGCCATTACATAGGGATAGGGCTGTACGGGAACTTCCTGGACCGAATTTGAGTTTCCGTTGATGATGCTGATGTTATTGCTGAGCAAATTTGCGACATAAATCGTGTTGGTTACGGGATTGGCCACGACCGCTTGAGGGTAATTCCCGACGGCAAGCGTTGCGGTAACTTTATCGTTGGCTCCGTTAATGACGGAAAGCGTGTTGTCGCTGGTGTTCACCACGTAGATTCGATCGGTTAAAGGATTAATCGCAATCGCGCCCGGGTTGGTGCCTACCTTTAGCGTCTTCGTCGCGTTGGTGGTGAGGTTTAACACGGTGACCGTGTTGTCGCCCGAATTTACGACGTACAGTTTGTTAGTGACCAGGTTCAGTCCCATCGCAACCGGGTACACGCCAGTCGCAGCCGACGTCACCGTATGCGTGTTTCCGTTAATAATCGCGACCTTGCTGTCGACCACGTTCGTCACATAAATCGTATTGGTAGTAGGGTTGATTTGAATGGCCGCGTCGAGCGAGTTCGCGGACGTCGCGCCAAGCGGGATCGTCGTGGGCTGAAACGTAATTCCGTCGATTTCAACCAGTTCACTGGTCGGTTCATCGACCACGTAGATGTTGTTCGTTACGGGATTGAAACCAACCGCCTGCGGGTAGGGGTTCAGCTGTAGCGTGGCCAGCGTGGTCTGCGCGGAACATACGCCGCAGCAAGTCAGAACGGCAATAACCGTGAAAATCAATCGACGCAGCGTAATGTGCATTTGGGCCTCGGTGGTGCGGAGATTTTAGACTCGAAGTACATTCGAGCACGCGCAGCTTAACTGATGGGGGTCGTATTCGCAAAGTACACTGCGTGCTCGTCGTAAGACTGCAGACTTATCAGTTAATGGCCGAACGCGACGTACCCCGGCACGTTCAAGGCGCCGCACCGCGAGCTGATGGCTGATCGAACCGCGTGGAGTATAATGCGCCTATGAACATCCGGCTGAAACCCGAGACGGAAGAGCTGATCAAGAAAGATCTGCAGAACGGCGTGTACCAAAGCATCGACGAATACGTCGAGCACGCAGTTACGGTGCTGCACGAACGCGAAGCCTGGTTAGCCGCCACTCGTGCCGAAATTTCGGCGAAGCTTGACGAAGGATGGGCCGCCGCGCAGCGAGGGGAACTGGTCGATGCGGACGACGCTCTTTCCCGCCTGGAAGAAAGAAAACGCGCATGGCTTGCTGAACATCGGCAGACATGAGGCGATGGCGGTTAACTCTGCCGGCCGAAGCCGACCTTTTCGATATCTGGTCCTTCGTCGCGCAAGACAGTGCTGAAGCTGCGAACAAGCTTCAGCAGGCAATTGTTACCTCTTGCGATCTACTCGCAACGGCACCTTTCGCCGGAATGACCCGCCGGAATTGACTGCGTTGCCGCTCCGATTTTGGTTGGTTCAGCCTTACGCAAACTACTTCATCGCTTACTACCCAGAAACGAAACCGATCCAAATTGTGCGCGTGTTGCATGCGTCGCGAGATCTGCGGGCGATATTCGTTTAGCCGTCGATAGCGTGATTGCGGGTCTCGACGGCGGTGGTATTCTTCCGTGTGCATTTTGCTCATCCCGTATTCCTATTCTGTGCTGCGCTGATTGCCGGGCTGCTGAATTCGGTGGCGGGAGGCGGGAGCTTTGTGTCTTTCCCGGCACTGCTTTTTACGGGGATGCCGGCGATTGCGGCGAACGCTACGAATACGATGGCGGTGTGGCTGGGGACGGTGGCGAGTACGCTGGCCTACCGGAATGCGTTTACTGCGCAGGCGCGGAAATTGTTGCCTCCGTTGATTGGGATTGGAATTATTGGCGGCGTGATTGGGGCTAAGGTTCTGCTGGTGACTCCGCAGGCGACGTTTCTGCGTTTAATCCCGTGGTTGATGTTGGTGGCTACTTTGCTGTTCATGGCTGGGCCGCGGATTACGGCGTGGGTCAAGGGGCGCGGAGCGCAGCAGAAAAGTTCTCGGACCCTTACCGTGGCGGGATTGTTTTTGGCGTTGCTCATTTCGGTTTACATCGGATACTTCGGGGCGGGCGTGGGGATTCTGGTGCTGTCTTTGCTGGCGCTGATGGGCATGGACGATATTCACGCAATGAACGGGGTAAAAGTTTTTCTGGTGAGCATCGTGAATGGCGTGGCGATCTTGACGTTTATTCTGGCGCGGGTGATTGTGTGGCCGCAGGCGTTGTTGATGATCGTGGCGAGTTTGATTGGCGGGTATGGCGGGGCTTATTTCGCACAGAAGATGAATCCGGCGCACGTGCGGTGGTTGGTGGTGGCGGTGGGATTCGGGATGTCGGCATATTTTTTCGCGCGGAATTGGATGTGAAGGGTTTGAAGGCGCAAACCATCTTCGACGGCGGATTGCGGCGGGCGGATCGTTCGTGCTTGGACTGAACGAAGGCTTGCGCGAAAACACCGCGCAAAAGGAAATTGGACGAAGGCGTTTTTTCCCCGGCCCTAACGGACCGGGCTAACTTATGCCGCCCCTACGGGGCTGGTGCGTCGGCACCGAGAATTCGTGCTCGTGGTTGGCGATGGTTAGGGTGGAGTGCAGGTGTGGAGGAATTGTGATTCTTCGGCGGTGGGCGATGGTGGCGGTGGGTTTGGCGCTGATTGCGTGCGGATTTGGCGGCGGTGTGGCGGTTGCGACCGAGGGTGACCCAACCGCTGCGGCTACGGCGAAGCCGGAGTCGCGGACTGCGGCTGGCGCGGCTGCGCCGGTTGAGGTGGGCGCGATTGTTCGCCCGCGCGCCGCGAGCACGGATGAGCCGCGGGCCATCGACAAGACGGCGAGCAGGATTGAATTTCACGCCAAGGCTACTTTTGCCAAGGTGGACGGCGTGTTTCACCGATGGGAAGCGGAACTGCGAAAATCCGGGGATGGTTTTGATGATGCAAGTTTGAAGATGAAACTGGAAACCGACAGCGTCACGACCGGAAGCGGGTTGAAGGACAAGGAAATTCGCAGCAAGAATTTTTTCGATACGAAACAGTTCCCGGACATTGAATTTGTTTCGACCAAGGTGACGCCCGGGCCGAATCCCGCGAAGTTCGTAATGGAAGGGAACATGACCATGCGCGGAATCACCAAGCCGGTGACGGTGCTGATCGAGCAGCACCCGGTGGTGAATGGGCGCCAATTGATTGAGGGCACGATCGAATTCGACCGCAAAGAATTTGGGATGACGCATAACGCGCCGTTCAACAAAATTTCGAAAGACGTGGAAGTGCTGATGCGCCTGGATGTGGCCGCGCCCGCGCCCGGCAATACAGCCGCGGGGAAATAATTGGAGAGGGTCGGAGCGGAGATGGGACGAAAAATATTTTCGATATTGCTACTGCTGACGGGAATTGTGGTGGGACTCGGTTCGCTGGGGCACGGCATGGCCGCGGCGCAGGTGCATGCGGCGATTGATGGATTCGCCGTGGACCCGGGTTTGCGGGAAATGATTTACGTGGTGTGGTACATGCTTAGCGGTTGCATGTTGCTATTTGGAATCGCGGTGGTGTGGGCGTGGGCCAGTGCGCGTCGCGGGGACACCAAGCCGCTATTCATTGCGAAACTGATTGGCGTTTTATATTTCGTGGCGGGCGTGGCGGGATTGATTTACCGGCACGGCCATCCGTTCATGTGGTTGTTTGTGGTGCTGGGTGCACTGCTGCTGATTTGTGCTGCGGTCTTGAGCCGGCCCGTAACGGCCTGATTGGCGATCCCGCTGGAAAACAAAAGCCCCGCACCTCGGATTCGAGACGCGGGGCTTTTTTGCTTTTGCGGTGCTACGTCAGGCGCGTTGGTGCTTAACGGCGCCCGCCGTGGCTTCCGCCGCTGTTGCCGTTGCTGCTGCTGTGGCTCGCTCCGCCATTTCCACCGTGCGATCCGCCGCCGCTGTTGCCGCGGGATTCACTCCGCGGCTGGCTGGCATGCGACGAAGACCGGCCGGCGTTGCTCTGCTGGCGCGGCTGGCTGGCATGCGACTGCTGTTGGCGCGAGGTGTTCTGCCGAAACGACTGGTTCGATTGCTGACGCACGGCGTTGTTCCGCTGGGCGCCCGAGTTGGAAGAACGCGAGGCGAATTGCTGCCGCGTGTTGTTCGGCGCTCGTGAATCGTTGCGGGTCTGGGTGCGGGCCTGCGAACGATTCGCATCGCGGTTGTCGTTACGGGCGTTGGTCCGGCCATTGGACTGGCGCGTGTTGTTTTGAGCGCGAGCAAAGCCGCCCTCACGCGATGCGTCGCGTTGCGTAGCGCGAGAGTTGAACGAGCCGGCGTTGCGCGACTCGGTCGCTGACGCACGGCCGGAGTTCGCTCCGCGATTGGTGCTGGCGAAGTGCTCCTGCTGACGCTGCGCTTCAGTGCTCTCGATGTGACGATCGCGATTCGCGGCCATCTCTCCGGAAGTCGGGCGGGCATTGATGCCGCCACGGCCGCCGTTGTAGCTGGTCCGGTTCGATTCGCGGTTGTAGCTGACGCTGCGGTTGTAGGTGTAGTGAACGTTGTGGATGTTCACGTTATTCACCGAGCGGTTGTAATAGAAATGATTGTGGTTCCAATAGCCGCCCTCGTAGCCGTGGCCGAAATAGCCGAAGCCGTAGTTCACACCGCCGTAGAAGCCGATGTGCGGGCCCCAGTATCCGCCGTGCCAGAAATAACCGCCGCCGCCCCAGCCCCAATATCCGGGAGTCCAGAGGAAGCCGATCTGCGGAGGCAGAACCCAAACACCGGGAACCCAGTAGTAACCGCTATCGGCGTAAGCGTAGTAGCCGGGCGTCCAGATGTAGCCGTCTCCGGGGCAGATCGGTTGCGAATAAATCGGCAATGCCGGAGGAGCGAAACCGATCGAAATGGCGAAACCCGCCGAGGCGGTCGGCGCCGTGGCGGGAATTGCGAATGTGACCAATGCGAGCAGCAGCAAACGAATGATGTATTTGGTTCTCATGATGTCTCCTCCTGCTTACTAAAAAAGTGAAGCTCTGGCAGCGCTCGAACCGGCTGGAGGTCGATCGTTGCGCCTACTCGACTAAACACTGGGGCGGGGCGAAAGTCGCATCGCGCTAGTTTATGAAAGCAGGGTGTTTGCGGGTGGGTTTTCGCTCTATGCGCCGGGGCATTGCCAGAGCGAGGAATAGAGCAAGCCGCCTAGGGTGATGCGTTCATTTTTGGGGATGCAGCCGGAAGCAGCGAGGGCTTCAGTGTAACGCGGGAGTTCGGTGACGCTTAGGCCAGTGGCGAAATCGAAGGCGGCGTAGAGGGTGCGAATGGCGGCGCGGGTGTAGAGGCGGCGCAGCGGAGTGGGCGCTTCGCGAAAATCGGTGACTAGCCAGTGCGCACCCGGAGCGGCCCAGCTGGCGATGCGGGAGACGGCCGACAAAATTTCACGCTGCGCAAAACAGTCGAGAAAAAAGTGAGTGGCTAGGAGGTCGTAGCCGCCGGGTGGGGGCTCGAAATGGGCGATGTCCTGGCGAAGGAAGCGCACGCGGGCTAGAAAGCTCGGGCCGAGGCGGGCGGCTCGGCGCTGAGCTAGTTCGATCATGCGGGAGCTGAGGTCGACGAAGTCGATCGTTACGATGGGATTTATTTGCAGCAGGCGGGCCAGAAAACGGCCGTCGCCATCGCCGCAGAGAATGGCGCGTCGGGCGGAAGTTACTTGCGGCAAGAAGGCGCAGCGGGCGTTTTGCAGCGCGCGGCCGAAGGTCAGCGTTTCGAGCGGGTGGTAAAACGGCGCCAGGCGGTCGCAGTTCAGTTGGGACGGTTTTGGATTGTTTGTCACCGATGGGCAATCGCAATTGCTCGATGTCGTCAGCTGCACGCGCATCCCCGCCGCTAATTCGCGAATGGACAACTTCACTCAACTGCAATTGTCTCACGCGGAGGCTGCGGATTCGGCGGCAGCCGAGGCCAAGACCAAGGCAAGCTAGTCGCGGTGACGAATCCGGCGGCGCTGGAACAGAAATTTTGAAGAGCCTACTTGAGGGAGAGTTCCCAGGTCTGGCCGGTCAAATCTTTGCCAAAGCTGTGATGCTTTTCTTCTTTCACCAACGCGAAGCCGGCTTTCTTGTAGATGCGATGCGCGGCGGCCAGCATGCTTTGGGTCCACAGCGTGATTTTGCGGTAGCCGGCTGAACGCGCGAATTGGATGCATTCGTGGACCAGCACGTCACCGAGACCCTTTCCGCGCGCGGAGGGTTCGACGAAGAGGAGTCGTAATTTTGCGGTTTGCGGTTTGTCGGGATGCTGGACCAGAAAAATGTGGCCGGCGTTCTGGCCGTCGACTTCGGCGATCCAGCAGCGTTCGCGCGCCGAATCGTAGTTGGCGATGAAATCGGCGACGATGCGGGCGACCAGAGCTTCGAAATCCGCGTTCCAGCCAAATTCTTCGGCGTAGCCGACGCTTTCGCGGAAGACCACCCAGCCCATGTCTCCCACACGATGCGGGCGCAGAATCAGAGGCGCGCGGTTCGGCGGGGCTGGGGTCAGAATATTTTCCACCGCTTGCATCGAGCCGACCAGTCGCGTGCGTTCGTTGTGCGGAAGATTTTTGAGCGCGGCGCCGGCTTGATTTTGCGAAAGGGCATTGAGCTTCTTGAATTCGGATTGGCCGCGCGCGGTGAGCGCGAGGTCGGCAAAGCGCCCATCGTGCGCGGACGCTTTACGCTTCAGCAAGCCGGCGCGCTCGAATTTGCGCAGCAGGCGGCTGAGGTAGCCGGGATCCATGCCCAGGGCTTGGGCGATGGCGTTTGCTTTCGGCGCCGGGCGCGTGGCGAGTTCGTAGAGAACGCGGCCTTCGGGCAGGCTGTATTTGGTGTTGAAGAGGCCTTCGTTGAGGGTGCCGATATAGCGGGTGTACATGCGGGTGAAGCGGCGGAAGACGGCGATATCGGCGGCCAAAGCGGAATCCTGGCGGGTGGTGGTGGACATAGTTAAAGAGTCAACCATTTAATTGACTTTGTCAATTACTATGCGCGGCGGGTGATGATTCCGCCGCCGAATCTGGCAGGATCGAACCGGCCGACAATCAGGCTGCAGGTGCGGGCGAGCCGTGCTACGATTTGGGCTCAAGGCCCGAAATTCATCCCACTCGAAGAAGGAAAACGCTCATGAAAAAAAGATTGGTAACTCTCGCATTGTGTTTGGCGGTAGCAGTGCCGGTATTTGCGCAAGGCAAAGAAGACACCCGGCTGGCGAATTCGGCTGAGGTGCTCAAGCAAATCATGGGTGAAAAGGGACTGCCCACCAATGTTCTGGACCAGGCGGACTGCGTGCTGGTTTTCCCCAGCGTGAAGAAAGTGGCCATCGGTATCGGCGGCAGTTACGGACGCGGTGCGTTGATCTGCCGGCAAGGTGCCGACAAGAACGGCAAGTGGGGCGCGCCGGCGATGTACAAGCTGGACCAGGGCAGCATCGGCGTGCAGCTTGGTTCCACAGCGACGGATTTTGTTTTGGTAATCATGAATAACAAGGGCGCGGAGCAGATTTTGAATGGCAAGACCAAGCTCGGCGCGAACGCCGCCGCAGCGGCCGGCCCGACCGGCGCGGCCGCCAACGGCTACAATGCCGACTCGATGAAGGTTGACGTGCTGACCTACTCGCGGTCGAAGGGCTTGTTTGCGGGCGTGTCGCTGGAAGGCGCGTCCATGGACACCGACGACGACGCGAACAAAGCGCTGTATGGCAAAGCGATCACCGCGGTGGCGATCGTCGATGGCGGCGCTACCGCTCCGGCTGGGGCGCAACCGTTGATCAACTTTCTCGACAGCACTTCGCCGGCCAAGAAGTAACTGCTGAACAGGAAAAACGGAGGGCGACGCGGAAAGGCAACAGCGTCGCCCTTTTTTAATTTCGCGCTTGCTCAGCAAAGGACGAAAACGCGTTGAACGCACCGCCGGAATACATTCGGACGAACGACATCGCAGATGTGCCAAATCTGCGGGCGGACACGCTCGCGCTGTTCTCAATCGCGGTCGCGATGG
>DASWVE010000065.1:0-3557 GCA_036401315.1 Candidatus Acidiferrales bacterium | reverse complement strand
CGAACGAAGGCGCCTGGCAGCCGGATGAAGCGCAGACCGCCTGGGCCGAAGTGAATGGCGACAGGGTGACGATTCACAACTACCGCGATTGCCATTATCAGACGGAATCTCAATACACCTGCCAGTGGCTGACGAAAACAGTGAAGCTATCGGAGCTACGTGGCATTGATATTTCGCTGATTCACTGGGGCCTGCCGAAAATCGCGCACCTGATCGTAAGCTTTCATTTCGAGGGCGACGACTATGTCGCCGTATCCGTAGAAATGAGAAAGAGAGCCGATCAATCCTACTCGGCGATTCGCGGATTCTTTCGCCAGTTCACGCTGGTCTATATTTTCGCGGACGAGCGCGACCTGATCCGCCTGCGTTCGAATTTCCGGCAAGGCGAAGAAGTGGATCTGTATCGCACCACCGCCGACGCGGCTTATTCGCGCCAACTCTTCCTGCAGTATTTGCAGCGCGCGAACCAACTGCACGAAAAAGCGGAGTGGTACAACGCGGTGACACGCAACTGCACCACCGATGTTTTTTCCCTGATGCGCGCCATCGGCCCGCTGCCCTCAGGGATTTCGCGGTTCGATCCACGAGTTGTATTCAGCGGCGAGATCGACGAAATGTTGTACGAGCACGGCCTCCTTGCGGGCCATTTGCCGTTCGCGCAACTGCGCGAGCAATCGCGAATCAATCCCACCGCTCAGGCCGCGGGAAACGCGCCGGATTTTTCCCGCGCCATTCGCGTGGGACGCGCCGGTTTCGACTCTTCAGCCCGGTAACGCTCGCCAACGCACCGAAACCTTCTTCCTTTCCTGAAACAGTCGAAATCAACGCTCGAGCGGTGTTCCGATGCGCAGCAGACCCGCCACATTTACCCTTGCGAAGCGGCTCGCAAGAGTTTTGCCGTGGCGGCAAAACAGGATGCTAGTTTTGGAGGTTAGCCTTTGGGCCACTGTGACTACCTCACCTATCAACGATCCCGGAGCAGAAAAGCGGCGCAGCGCGCGCCTGTTGCATGCGGTGCCCATCATTGTTACTGGCGTCGACGCGCTGGGGCAGCCATTCAAAGAATCGACGGCCACGGTAATGGTCAGCTGCACTGGCTGCAAATATAAATCGACCCATTACGTACCAAAAAGTTCCGCGCTGACCGTGGAGATCAATCAGAGCGCGCCGCCACGAATAAGGCGAATATTAAAAGCACGGGTGGTGTGGGTGCAGCGGCCCAGCAATTACCGCGATCAATTTCATATCGCGGTCGAATTTGATGTCCCGGGGAACGTCTGGGGCATTCCTTCGCCGCCGGAGAATTGGTTTCCGCATCCGGAAGATCTCGAACTGGAAATTCCGGTGACCGAGCCGGTGGAACTGGAAGCAATTCGCGATAAGAATTCTGGATCCAACGCGTCTAGCGCATCGGGCGGCTCCGGCCCGTATTCCGGCGCGTTCACTTCCTCAGTCGAAGTGATCGAGCGGCCCCAATCGAGACTTTCAAAAGTGGGAAGTCAGCCGCACCTGACCGCAGTCACCACCGTGATCGCGTCGGCACCGCCGTCAGCACCCTTGCCCGTGAGCAACGCCGAGAAACCCGCACTGGCCATGCCGTTGCGGGAGACGGCGGCCAACAGCCGCAACATCGAGATGACGGTGCAAGCCGCGCTGAAGGAAGCGTTAGCCAGCGAGCTGAAAACTTTCCGTGCCGGAATCGAAACCGAAATTCGGGAAATGATTGCGGAAGCGGTTCGGAGCGCCGTCAAGCAAGAAGCCGGTGCGGCGATGGAACTCATCGTGGAAAAATCAAACGCCTGCGCGGCTTTGATGACCGAGCAAGCGCAGAAAGCGACGCAGGAGTTCGCGGAAAAGTTCGAAGAACGTATCAGAGCCAGCGCGCTACAAACGGAAACCATGGCAGCGCCGAAGCCTCGCGCGCCACGAAAGAGTTCGAAGCGCAAAGCGAAAACCGAAGTGACCGCAGACGCGTAAACAGTTCCCTTCCGTCTTTTTCCTAATCAATGTCCATGGCTGGATCTTTCGAAGCGACGTCGTTATCGCGGAGGGCCAGGTTCCGCGCCGATTGCTCGTAGAGTTCGTGCAAGCAACGAACGCACGGCGTATATCCTTCGTGGACCGCCTCATCCGCCGACATGGTGTGCGGCTGGCCGTGAATGTATTCGCAGCCGGCGACGTGGAAGACCTTAGTGTCGTCGGCCACGACGACCATGGCTTTGATCCTTTCGATGGCGGGACGAGCCATGGCCGCGCGCAATTGCGGCGTGCCGCGGTCGCGCACTCCGGCAACCAGCACCGTGGCGGTCAGCAAAATCGCCGCGGCAATCCCCAAAATCCAGGCGGTTCCGCGGCCGCGCGGGCCTTCGACTCGATCGACCAATCCGTTATGCAGCTGCGGATAGAAATTCGCGGGGAGCGCAAACGCTTTTTCGTCGCCGTACAGGTGCACCACATTGCGCGCGCCGTCGAGGACCGACTGGCACTGGCGGCACCCGGCGAGATGCTGGTCCATCGCCAACTTCAGCGCGGGACTCACCTCGCCATCGATATAATTCGAAATCTCCCGCCACATCTCTTCACATTTCATGACCATGGTTTTGTTCCTTTGGGCAAAGTCGATGGAGAAGCCCAGGCGCCATTGAGGCCCGGTGCCAGAAAATCACGCAACATCAAACGCGCCCGCAGCAGCCGAGTTTTCACCGCTCCCGGCGAAATTCCCAGAACTTCGGCGGCTTCTTCGGTGCTCATATGCTGGACGTCGCGCAAAACGAATACTTCACGATATTTCTCGGCGAGAGAGGCTAGCGCCTTAACCAGCATTTCGCGCACCTGCTTGCGCTCCAGCGCCTCGGAAGGAATTTCGCGCCAGTCCGTGAAGTCGCGCGGCGTGTAGGAACCGTCGTCCTGCTCGATTTCATCGATAGGCCGCATGATTTCCAGATGATTCTTGCGCAGTCTCATTCGCGCCTCGTTGAGAGTTACCTGAATGAGCCAAGTACTGAAACGCGCTTCCGAACGAAACTGCGACAGATGTTTGAACGCCTTGAAGAGCGCGTCCTGGGAAGCGTCCTGCGCGTCGGCTTCATTCCGCAGGACGGCGAAGGCCATCACGTAGACCCGCCGCTCGTAGGGGCGAACCAACTGGTAGAACAGTTCTTTTTCGCCCTGCAAAATCCGTTCGATGAGGGCGTATTCCGCCTCGCGCGAAGGCGCGGCGGTCGATTCCGCCTCGGCGGGTCGGCTCAGTTTCGTTCCAGTTTGCATCCGAGTTGTCTGGGTCTCCGGCATGTCGGGTCGCGAATTTATTCCAGATAATCGGGATCGCGTTTCAAACCCGTGAGCATGGAGACAAAATTATTCCAGCCGTGCAGCAGAACCATCACGATATGGCCGGCCAGAAAAAGCAGCAGCGCGGCCAAAACGCCGAAATGCCACACCCGCGCCCAGTGGAAGCCACCCATCAACGAGCTAAGAAACGAAAACTGTACGGGATTATAAAGAACGATTCCGGTGAGAACTGAAACGACGCCGAGCAGAATGGCCAGAGTGTATGC
>DASWVE010000064.1:0-3361 GCA_036401315.1 Candidatus Acidiferrales bacterium | reverse complement strand
GAAAATCGAATGGGGTTTCGGGCGAGGCTAATCGAAAAGGCGAGGAGCTTCCGGCTCTGCCGCTGAATTTCCCGCAGCCGCAAATTCGCCTTTGGCCGTCATCCAGAGCGAAGCGAAGGATCTCTCTTCGATTTTTTAGGCTGGGCAAGAAAATGAAATCGAAGAGAGGTCCTTCGTCGCGGAAGGCGCTCCTCTGGATGACGGCCAAGTACGGGTGAGAGGCGAGGGAGTGATCGACGGCAGAGCAGGATGGGTTTTGCGCGCGACGACAATTGTGAGAGCAAACCGAAAGTCAAAGGCTGCCCGGCTGAAGCCGGCCGCCACAGGTGGCGGCGTGGGGTGTTGGGCGGCGCTTCGCGCTTGGGGCGTTTGGGCGGCGGACTCGGCTTGGCCAAAAGCGGTGGCGAGCCACCGCACTCCAAGGTGGGCTTGGCGCAGTTGGCTTTCGCGGATGCTGCGCGATGGTTCGTGCTGTGGGCGGCGCGCTTCGCGGCTGCTCGCGTGCGGCGCTTCGCGCTGCGCGGACTTGGCTTGCGTTAGCGGAAGTTGGGGAATTTGAAACTTTTCTTCAGTAGAGCCGCCGCGCCGTTGGTGGCTGGCTTTTTGCCGTTGCGCGGTTTGCCGTTGCCGTTGCCGTTTCCGTTGCGCATGGCTACGTTCGCCTCGCGCGTGAAGCCGCGGGTGGGGTCGGGCATGCGCTGGACACACGCTGGTTGCAGATGTTCGGGCAGCGGAGCCAGCAGGTGGACGACGTGGGCGAGGCGTTCTTGTTTGTAGGGCTTGGCCATGCAGACCACCGCGCCTAACGAGTGCGCGTTGGAATAATCGCTGGGATAGGCGGAGCGCGAAGTCATTACCACCGGAATGTGTTTCAGGCTGGGGCTGGATTTCACGTGGGCGCAGAGGTCGAGGCCGGGCAGCACGTCGCGATCGCCTTCGATTTCGGCGACGATCATCGCGGGCGTGAACATGTTCAGGACTTCGCGAGCGTCGGCGGCGTTATTGACGGCGATGACTTCGTAGCCTTCGTTCTGCAGGAAAATTTTGCTGGTGTCGCGGAGCATATCGTCGGAATCGGCGATGAGCACCAGCGGGCGCTTGACCGGAGGCGCGGGGGAATGAGAAAGGTGCACGGCTTTGTCGTCGAGCTTGCGGCCGGAAGCATCGACCAGATGTTCGCCAATGCCGACGCCGAGCGCGATGGCCACGGCGTGGCGGCCGTCGGGCATATCGTGCAGGCGGACCACGCGGCCGAATTGTTCGGAGTGCCCGCCGGTGGCGGATTTGTGATACGGGAAAACGACGGCGACGTCCATGCCGCGCTGGTAGGTATCGAGCACGGTGTAGAAAAGAATGCCGTAGCGCGAAACGTCGACCGTGGTAGCGATTTCATCGGGGCCGCTGATGGTGACGTCGACGCTGCGGACCCGGATGGGCGAGGAGATCAGCGCGCGGCGCTTGCGGCGGCGGTCGGAAGCGGGTTCGGCTTGTAGCGCCGCGGCCGCGGATTCGAGCGGCGAGCCGGCGATGGACACCGGCGCGTCGTTGTTTTCGGTTGCGTCTTCCGCCGGCGGCGGGCAGGGATGGCCGGTTTGTTCTTCGCAGGCGATTTGTTCGGCGACGAATTCTTCGGCGGCGGCGTTCATTTCCGCGACCGCTTCTTCCTGGGCGATGACTTTTTCGAGCTGTTCGTCTTCGGTGGGAGCGCAGATCGAATCGAGGTCGAAGGTTTCGGTGAGGTCGTCGGAATTTTCGGCGGATTTGCCTGCGGACTTTTCGGCGGCGTCCGCGGCGCAGTGATTGTGATTGCCGTTTAGATTCGTGAGCTGCGGCGCGGCGGCCAGGGCTTGGGCCACTTCGAATTCCTGCGCGGCCAGCAGATCTTGGGCGAGTTCTTCGGCGGCTTTTTCGGTGGCGGGCAGCTCGACCGTGGGAGTCGCTTCGAGCGCGAGCGATTCGGGCACGTGAATTTCGAACGGCGCCGGCGGAACGTAGGCGTCAGCGTTCGGATCGAGTTCGCCGGAAGCGTCGAGAATGGGGGCGACTTCGAGCGGCGCGGGAGCGGCCTCGGATTCTGCGTCGGGGTCTGCTGCGGCGACAACGTCCACGGCCGATTCAGCGCCGATGGCGGCGGCGCTCAGGTCAGAATCGGTGGGCGGGGCATCGTCGAGTGGTGCATCGGCGATTTCGGTTTCGATGACGCGGACGTCATCGGTAACTTCGGTGGCGGCGGGATGGAGAATAATCTCCGTAGCGGCTTCGACCGCGTGAAAGATGCCGTTCACTTCGACGTCGGGAATGGTCTCGCTGACCGGGAGCTGGATGGCGACGACCGGCGCGAGTTCGACTTCCGCGGGAAAGGAATCGGCTTCGGGCTGGGCGCTCGAAACCGATTCCGCTGCCTGGATCTGTCCCACCACTACTTCTTCTACGATGGATTCTTCGGCGACCGGCTGCGGCGCTTCGGTTTCTGCGGCTGCTACTTCTTCTGTTTTTGTTTCTTCGGTTTTGGTTTCTTCTTGCGCTGTCTCGGAGGCTGCTTCCATCGGCGCCGGATCCGTTACCGGCGCGGTGAAGGCTTCGATGGTCTGGGCCAGGATGGCGAGCGGATCATCGCTGTCGATTTCGTTTGCGGCTTCGTTGTTTACGGTTTCGTTGGCGTCGGATTTCGGCTCGGCGTTTTCGTCGTCGTGAAGGTGGCGATCCATGGCGGCGAGCCGGGCGGAGGCATCGGCATCGAGGGCGGCGTGGAGGAAATCCGCGCTGGTGACGCCGGCGATCGCGGCGGCCTGGGTCTGAAAGCGGAAGATGGAGCCGTTACTCATTCGGTTGCGGCCTCAGTCGCGGTGCTGCTGCGAAGCATGAATTTAACAAAGGGAAGTGGAGGACACACTAGCGGGATAGTTTCATTTGGGGAGTACTTGGTGGTTTGGGGGAGTAGTACTTGCGGGAGGACGCGGTGCGAGGCGGTTTAGTTTGTGGGGGTTAGGGGGTGACGACGTGGCTTGCTGGGTGGGAAGTCCTAGCGGATTGGTTTTGAGGAGTGGGTCCGTAGATTTGCCGAGGTTGGCGAGGATTCCAAGTTTATACCGCGCACCGCCGCAGCTCCGCTTTTGGCCGTCATTCTGAGCGCAGCGAAGAATCTCATCCAGTATCGTGTCGCGCTGGCCGTCACGTCGAGCGCGGCTTTGTCGTTAGGGTCTTGGCGCGGGAGCATGGGTGAGATTCTTCGTCGCGGAAGACGCTCCTCAGATGGTATGAAAACAGGCGTGCCTCCCGGGGGTACGATCGTGCTCGAAGCACAGACCCATAGGAGGCACGCGATGATCCACGTAGGAGTGGACCTTCACCAGAAATCTTG
>DASWVE010000063.1:0-23732 GCA_036401315.1 Candidatus Acidiferrales bacterium | reverse complement strand
CCGCGAGCGGGTGCTGGAACTCAATCGCGATTCTCGCTTCTTCACTGGGTTGAAGGAACTGGAGATGGACGTCAAAATTGGCAAACTGTTGGAACGCTACGCCGACTTTAACTTTTACATCGACTACGAACATTGGGGAATCACCTTCTTCCGGGCTAGGGATGCAAACGGCGACCCGATACCGATCAAGGTTTCGAGAGGTGAGGAGAACATCTTCATTTGGTGTTTCTTCCTAGCCATTGTTGAAGTCGCAATGGATGAAACGATAGATGCCTACGATTGGGTGAAATACGTCTATATCGACGACCCGATTTCCTCGCTCGATGAACATAATGCCATCACCGTAGCCAACCATCTGGCCCAACTCCTCAAGCAGCGCGGAGATAATCTGAGGATCGTGATTTCGACGCATCATCCGCTCTTTTTCAATGTTGTTTACAACGAACTGAAGAACGCGCGGAGATATTTTTTGAGTTGTGACAAGAAAACAGGTGGCTATGCGCTCTTTGAACAAAAGGGCGACACGCCATTTTTCCATCACGTTGCGTCACTGGCCGAATTATATGAGGCAGAGCAAAGCGGCCAGCTTTTCACCCATCATTTCAATATGTTGCGCTCGATTCTGGAAAAAACGGCCAGCTTTCACGGCTATGAACATTTTTCTGACTGCGTTAAGCAGGATGCGAATGACGAGGACGGTATTTTGCACACGCGGTTGATTAACATCGTCAGCCACGGCAATTATTCGCTTTTTGAGCCGCAGGAGATGCTGGAGGAGAACAAGAACTACTTTAAGAAAATCTTGCACGATTTCATAAACCAGTATCCATTTAATCCGACGCTATTCCCAAGCCAACCCGCGCCAGCGCCAACACCATGACCGAACAAGACAAAACACAACTGGGTAGAATCCTTTGGGGCATAGCCGACGACCTGCGCGGTGCAATGAACGCGGATGATTTCCGCGACTACATGCTCTCGTTCCTGTTCTTGCGTTATCTTTCGGATAATTACGAGGTGGCGACAGAAAGGGAGCTAGGCCGGGATTATCCCCAAGGGGCGGGCAGCGACCGACGCGTGCCGTTGGCCATTTGGTATGCCAACAATCCTGCCGACGTGGCCGATTTCGAGAAGCAGATGCGCCGCAAGGTGCACTATGTCATCAAACCAGATCACCTCTGGGCCAGCATTGCCAGTATGGCTCGCACGCAGAATGGAGAACTGCTCCACACGTTGCAAGCAGCCTTCAAATATATCGAGACGGAGTCCTTCCAAAGCACCTTCCAAGGCCTGTTTTCCGAGATCAATCTAACGTCGGACAAGCTCGGCAGAAAATACGAAGACCGCAACGCCAAACTCTGCGCCATCATTCAAAAGATTGCAGAAGGGCTGACGCAATTTTCCACGGACGCCGACACGTTGGGCGATGCCTACGAATATCTGATTGGCCAGTTTGCCGCCGGTTCTGGCAAGAAGGCGGGCGAGTTTTACACGCCGCAGCAGATTTCTAGCATTTTGTCTGGCATTGTCACGCTGGACAGCCAGGAGCCAAAAACAGGAAAGAAAGCCAAGCTGGATAGTGTTTTGGACTTTGCCTGCGGTTCCGGTTCGCTGCTCCTCAACGTGCGCGAGCGCATGGGACCGCACGGCATCGGCAAAATCTATGGGCAGGAAAGCAACATCACGACTTATAACTTGGCGCGCATGAACATGCTGCTGCATGGGGTGAAGGATTCGGAGTTTGAAATCTTCCACGGCGACTCGCTGAAGAACGATTGGGAAATGCTGCGCGAGACCAACCCCGCCAAGAAACCTCATTTCGATGCCGTGGTGGCGAATCCCCCGTTCAGCTACCGCTGGGAACCCACCGAAGCCATTGGCGAGGATGTGCGCTTCAAGAATCACGGAGTTGCACCTAAATCCGCTGCTGATTTCGCCTTCTTATTGCACGGTTTCCATTACTTGAGGGACGAAGGCGTGATGGCCATTATTCTGCCGCATGGCGTGCTGTTCCGTGGCGGTGCGGAAGAGCGAATCCGCACGAAGCTGCTGATCGATGGGCACATAGACACGGTCATCGGCCTGCCCGCCAACTTGTTTTATTCCACCGGCATCCCGGTTTGCATTCTGGTGCTGAAAAAATGCAAGAAACCGGACGACGTGCTCTTCATCAATGCCAGCGAGCACTTTGAGAAAGGCAAGCGCCAGAACCGCCTCCGAGAGGAAGACATTGAAAAAATCCTTAAGACCTACCAATTCCGTCAGGAAGAGGAGCGTTATTCAAAACGAATTTCGATGCAGTGGATTAAAGATGAAGGCTACAACCTGAACATATCTCGCTACATCAGCACCTCATTAGCTGAATCAGAGATCGACTTGGCGGCGAGTCATGCCGTCTTGGAATCGATTGAGAACACAATCCAAAAGGTAACGATTACGCACAATGGATTTCTTGAAGAGCTTGGCTTGCCTCCGTTGCCGTCGCCCGATTCTAATTCGTCGAGAGAGTAACCGAGGCCGAAAACCCATCCGGCGCACTTGAACAGAAAACATCGCTTTATCCCCTCAGTCTACTTCGCCAATAAACTAAGACCGGTCGTCGAGCTGGGCAGATGCCGATCATATTTGGACTGGCACAAAGCGCGACGAGCGGCCATTCCGGATTCAGGCGAACCTATTTTTGACTGCAAGAGTGTAACGGGTGCGCTGTCGGTCTTCTCAGCGTTTTCAGCCATTTAGGGATTGCCCTGCCCGTTGATTGTATCGCGCGATGTCCACCAGGCGGGCAACGCGCCAGTTTCGGCGTAGGCAAGCATTTGGCCGCGCGTCATGCGATCGAATAGACCCTGAACGCCTACTGCCAGATTCACGTTTTCGGTCTTGTCCGCCCAGCTTCCCTCTGCGTTGATTTTTGCATAAGCCTGAATTGCGTTTGACGAAAACTACAGCGAGGTTTCAGTGCGTTCAACCTGGAACTCTGCAACCGATTTTTATCGTCAGTTCGCGTCGTCGCGGACCGTCGCGAATGCGAGTGTGCACAAAGTGTGCAAAAACTCGGGGCGTTTGTTCAGGAAGTGAAATCCGGAAAGACTTTCTTTTCAGTTGAGAAGAAGTGGTGCGCCCGGCAAGAGTCGAACTTGCGACCTTTTGGTTCGTAGCCAAACGCTCTATCCAGCTGAGCTACGGGCGCCCCGATGTGCTAAAGACAAGCAAATGCAGTCCGAGTAGATTACGACACCCCGCCCCAGACTTCAACCGCCTCAAACAACCGCGCGTTCGCGCAAAACGCGATGCCGACACACCCCCCACAAATTCCCGATCACAATTTGCCGAAAAAAACGTTCTCCCCGCGCTCCTCCGCTTCTCCATATCCCCAACAGAAGTCTTAATCTCCCAGTCACCCAATCGTAACAATCACCCTGTAGTTTCACCCCTTACTTTCCAAATCCAGCTTGGGGACGGGGGCACGGATGGCGACGCAGCTCGACGCGATCGATAGGCACGAGGAAGTCGAACTTAAGCGCGAGCATATTCTCGACAAAAAAGGCGGACCGACGGGCGTGGCCCGCATCGGCATGGGCATCTTTGGCCTCGCTCTCATCGTCGGTCTCGTTTACGCCGCCACCCACCTGCTCACCGACCTCTCCCAGGTTCACAACACCGGCGCGCTCACCTTCGTCCTGCTCGGCGTCGCTCTCGCCACCGCCCTCGCCTTCGAATTCGTCAACGGCTTCCACGATACCGCCAACGCCGTCGCCACCGTCATCTACACCCACACCCTCGAGCCGCACGTCGCCGTGGTCTGGTCCGGCATGTGGAATTTCCTCGGAGTGCTGGCCTCCAGCGGAGCCGTCGCTTTCGGCATCGTCTCGCTCCTCCCCGTCGAATTGATCCTGCAGGTCGGCGGCAAAGCCGGCTTCGCCATGGTTTTCGCCCTGCTCGTCGCCGCCATCATCTGGAACCTCGGCACCTGGTGGTTCGGCCTCCCCGCTTCCAGCTCGCACACTTTGATCGGCTCCATCATCGGCGTCGGTATCGCCAACCAGCTCATGTCCGTCAAGACCGGCACTAGCGGCGTCGACTGGGGCCAGGCCACCAACATCGGCAAATCCCTGCTGCTCTCTCCGCTGGTCGGTTTCGTTTGCGCCGCGCTCCTGCTCATCATTTGCAAAAAACTCATCCCCAACAAGGAACTTTACAAAGCTCCGGTCGGCGACACTCCGCCTCCGTTCTGGATTCGCTGCCTGCTGCTGCTCACCTGCACCGGCGTCAGCTTCTTCCACGGCTCCAACGACGGCCAGAAAGGCATGGGCCTGATCATGCTCATCCTGATCGGCACCGTTCCCACCGCCTACGCCGTCAATCACGCCGTAAACGTCACCCAGACCGAAGATTTCGTCGCGGTCTCCACCCAGACCGCCGGCGTTCTCGATCACTACGTCGACGCCAGCGCCGTCATCTCCGACCCCCGCGAAGAAGTCACCGACTACATTCGCACCAAGCAGTTCACGCCGAACACCATGCTCGCCCTGCGCGAACTCATCAACGGCATCGGTACCGAAATGGCCCAGTACCACGAACTCAAAGCCGTGCCGCAGGACAAAGTCCGCAACTTCCGAAACGACATGTATGTCGTCAGCGAAGCCTTGCGCCTCATCAAGAAAACAAACAATCCGCAATTCTCCACCGCCGATTCCGCCGTCATCGCCAACTACAAAAAGCACATCGACAACGCCACCAAGTTCATCCCCACGTGGGTCAAAGTCGCCGTCGCTCTCGCTCTCGGCATGGGCACTATGATCGGCTGGAAGCGCATCGTCGTCACCGTCGGTGAAAAAATCGGTAAGGATCACCTCACCTACGCGCAAGGTGCCGCGGCCGAAATCACCGCGATGGTCACTATCGGCGCTGCCGATTGGTTCGGCTTACCGGTCAGTACCACTCACGTGCTCTCGTCCGGAGTCGCTGGCACCATGATGGCGAATCACTCCGGTCTGCAAATGTCCACCGTTCGCAATCTCGCTCTGGCTTGGATTCTCACGCTCCCGGCCTCCATCACGCTGGCCGCCTGTTTGTTCTGGGCTTTCAGCAAAATCGGCTAAAAGCTACCCCCAGCCTTTAACCGTTAACGCCCGCGGGTTCCGCGCAGTCCGGGAATCCGCGCCACCCGAACACAAAAAAGTTCAGCTACCAAGCCGTAGAGGTGTCCTGACTCCGGCCTCGAATTTCCGGCCGCCTCGCGCGGAGAGCGCTGTGGTGTGCTTCGGCTGTAACAATCGTGGCTCGAGGTTTTTCTCGCCCCGCTCGGTCGTTTTTCTGGATTCAATTTTTTGCAGTACAGCATTCACCTGAATTTTATTTATGCGTTCGATTTGTTTCTCTTTCCATTCACATAACAAAAATGTTCGAGCAACAACCACCCGTAACACTGGTACGCGTTCACAGTTTGCGTCGCACGACAAAAACTCTGCCCGTATTTGATTTTGAAGAAAAACAGGAGGCTTGATGTCATTGAAGCACGTCGCATCAAATGTACTGCACTGCCTGCGCCTGGGCATTACCACCCTCGCGCTCTTTCAATTCACGATTGGCGGTCCGCTAGCCAGCTCGGTTCAGGCTGCGCCGCCCGACAACAGCGGAAATACGACTTCGCCGATCAAGCACGTCATCGTCATCATCGGTGAAAACCGCAGCTTCGACCACGTCTTCGCGACCTACGTTCCCAAGACCGGACAGAAGATCAACAACCTGCTCTCCGAGAAAATCGTCAACGCCGACGGTACTCCTGGCCCCAATTTCGCTCTCGCTCACCAGCAGACCGGCACCGATTCCGGCTCCGACGCTTTCCTGATCAGCGCCGATCCCAAGGGCAACTTCCCGAACGATGCTCTTCCCGCTCCGCTCACCGGCGGCCCGCGCGTCAACTACGTCCCGACTCTCGCCGACGCGCTCACCTCTGAAAACGGTCTTGACGAAGCGTATTACGGCTTCCTGACCACCGGTGGCACCGGTCAGGATTCGAAGGTTCCCGACGAACGCATCACCAACGTCAACACCCTGCCCGCAGGCCCGTTCCAGCTGACCGGCCAGGATGGCTTGGTGTACGACTCCTACGCCGCCAGCCCGGTTCACCGCTTCTACCAGATGTGGCAGCAGCTCGATTGCAGCGCTTCGCACGGTTGGGCTGAAAATCCCTCCGGCTGCACCGGCCACTCCTTCGCTTGGGTGGAAGTCACCGTCGGCGCCGGTACCAACGGCGTCAAGCAGGCCGCGAACTTCAGCACCCAGTATTCGCCGACTGCGAAGACCACTGGTGAAGGTTCCACCGCCATGGGCTTCTACAACGTCCAGAACGGCGACGCTCCGTACTTCAAGTTGCTTGCCGACACCTACTCCATGAGCGACAACTTCCACCAGTCCGTCGACGGCGGCACCGGTGCCAACCACATCATGCTCGGCCATGGCGATGCCATCTGGTTCAGCGACGGCGCAGGCCATGCCAAGACTCCGCCTCAGAACGTAGTCGTTCAGCCCGGCACGATTAATGCCGGCGTGGTCAGCGAAATTGAAAACCCGCGTCCCGCTCCCGGAACCAACAACTGGTACATCGAAGATGGCTACGGCGGCGGCTCGTACGGTTCGCCTTCTTTCGGCGGCGGTTCCTACAGCATGTGCGCCGATCCCAACCAGGCGGGCGTCTCCTCCGTCACCAAGTATCTCCAGTCGCTGGCGAAACCCATCGATGTTCGTTGCGAAGCTGGACACTACTACCTGCTGAACAACTACAACCCGGGCTACTTCGGTAACGGCAACAATGCCTTCACCGATACCAACCCGGCTAACCCGGCGTTCACCATTCCGCCGTCCTCGGTGCCCAGCATCGGCGACACCATGCTGAAGTCCAATGTGTCGTGGAAGTATTACGGCGATCAGTGGAACAACTACGTCAACGATCCGTACCAGTTGAACTACGGAGCCGTGGGCGCGAACGCTGACGACTATTGCAACATTTGCAACCCGTTCCAGTACGACACCTCGATCATGGCCGATGCAACGATCCGCACCGCCCATATCCAGGACACGACTAACCTCTACGCCGACATCCAGAGCGGCGCTTTGCCGGCCGTGTCTTTCGTGAAGCCCAGCGGGCTCGTGGACGGCCACCCCGCATCCTCGAAGCTCGATCTCTTCGAAGGTTTCACCAAGAAGATTGTCGACGAAGTTATGTCCAACCCGACCCTGGCCGCCAACACCGCCATCTTCATCACCTTCGACGAAGGCGGCGGTTACTACGACTCCGGTTACGTGCAGCCGCTCGACTTCTTCGGCGACGGCACCCGCATCCCAATGATCGTCGTCTCGGCCTATTCCAAGGGCGGCACCATCACCCACAATTACTCGGATCACGTCTCCATCCTCAAGTTCATCGAGAGGAACTGGAGTCTGCCCCCGGTAACCAGCCGCAGCCGCGACAACTTCCCCAACCCGGTCACTTCTGGTGGCAACGTCTACGTGCCCACCAACACCCCGGCTATCAGTGACTTGTTTGAATTGTTCAGCTTCCCTGCCGCAACCAACTAAGGGCAGCTGAATTGAACCAAACTGTGGGAGAGCGCCGGTTCCGTTATTCGGAAATCCGCGCTCTCCCATTTATATTTTTAATTGGCCGCACCCTTTTGGAAGTGTTAGCGTCAGATAGTTATATGGATCGCTCCTACATCGCCTGTGTTTGTCGCCCGTGCTGTTGTACTTGTCGCGGCTGGCGCGGGTGTGCGATCCGACTGATTTAGCTCTCTTAGACTAAAAATCGGATTCAGGCCCGTTCACCAACCGCAGCACGGTGAACGGGCCTTTTGCTTTTTAGGAGCGCTTTTTTGAGCGAAGTGACCACCGAAGTCCCGAAGAAAGAGACGAAAGCTCAGAAGGTCGAGCGCCTCAAGCGCGAGAAGAACCCTTGGGCCGCGCTCGACGAAATCAAGGAATTCGCGCGCCTCGGCCGCGATTCCGTCCTTCCCGAATGGGCCAACATGTATTTCAAGTGGTGGGGCATCTATACCCAGGGCGACGGCGCCGGAGCCACCGGAGGCAAAGGCGGCGAAGGCAAAGCGACGCCGTATTTCATGTTGCGTATCGCGCTTCCCAATGGCTTCTTGCGCTCCGATCAGCTTCGCGCCATTTCAAATCTCTCCGAAGGCTTTGGCCGCTCCGTCGCCGACATCACCGTCCGCCAGAATATTCAGCTCCACTGGCTCACCATCGAATCCATTCCCGAAGTCATCGAAGCCCTCGGCGCGGTCGGCCTCAGCCCCAAAGGCGCCTGCGGCGACGTAGTGCGCAACGTCACCGGCTGCCCGCTCGCGGGCGTCTCCCATGACGAAATCTACGACGCCTCCGCGCTCTCGCACGAAGTCGCGCACCTCCTCACCGGCAATTCCGATTATTACAATTTGCCGAGAAAATTTAAGGTTGCCATCACCGGCTGCCCGGTTTGGTGCTCCTATCCCGAAATCAACGACATCGGTCTCACCGCCGTCGAACGATTCACCCACGGAAAAAAAGAAATCGGCTTCTCCCTGCGCGTCGGCGGCGGACTCTCCGCCGATCCGCATTTAGCCGTGCGCCTCGATGCTTTCGTCCGCCCCGAACAGGTCGTCCGCACCGTGCAAGCCATCACCGAAATTTTCCGCGACCAGGACGCCCTGCGTCAGAGTCGCGACCGCGCCCGTCTGAAACATCTCTTCACTCAACAAGGCTGGACCGCCGAATCCTTTCTCGCCGAACTAAATAAGCGCCTCGGATTCGATCTCGAACCCGCCGCCCGCGAAATCAAACCATCGGACGTTTACCGCGATCATTCCGGCATTCAAGCCCAGCGCCAGCCCGGCCTTTTTTCCGTCGGCGCCGCAGTTCTCCGCGGACGCATCAGCGCCCAGCAACTTCACGCCGCCGCCAGCCTCGCCGATCGTTTCGCCGACGGCCGCCTGCGCACCACCAACATGCAGAACCTCATTATCGTCAACGTTCCCGCCGCGAATACTCAAGCGCTAGCCAACGAACTGAACTCCGCCGGCCTCGCCGTCAACGCCTCGCCCTTCTGGCGCGGAGCCATCGCCTGCACCGGTTCCGAATTCTGCAAACTGGCCATCACCGAAACGAAAAGTTTCACCCGCTGGCTGGTCGAGGAACTCGAAGTCCGCGTCCCGGGTTTCGACCAGCAGCTCAAGCTGCACGTTGCCGGCTGCCCGAATTCCTGCGGCCAGCATTGGATCGCCGACATCGGCCTCGAAGGCAAAAAAATCAAACTCGGCAACCAGCTCGTCGACGCCTATTATTTCTGCCTCGGCGGCGCCGTCGGCGCCCACCAGAGCATTGCTCGCCTCAGCGGCTACCGTTGCGTAGCGAATGAAGTCCCGGCCGCGATCGAGCGCCTGCTCAAAACCTACGTAGCGCAACGCGACGAAAACGAAAATCTCCGAGCCTACTTCTCGCGCCACTCGGACGCCGAACTCCGCGGCCAACTCGCCGGCGAAGAAATCGTCGCCGCCAGTCGCGATCTCTCCCCCGGCCCAGTCCCCCACGGAGTCGCCGACTAACGTGTCCGCACCACTATTTCCGGTCTTCATCAAACTCGCCGGTCGCCCCTGCCTCGTCGTCGGTGCCGGTGAAATCGCCGAAGCGAAAATCGCGTCGCTGCTCGAAGCCGGCGCGCGCGTCACCGTCGTCTCGCCCGCTGCCAAACCGGAAATACGTCAACTCGCCGAAGCGGGTCAAATCACGTGGGAAAAGCGAAAATATCAACCGTGCGATCTCGACGGTGCTTTCCTCGCGATCGCCGCCACCTCCAACACCGCCGTAAATAACGCCGTATTCACCGAAGCCAGCCGCCTCGGAATCCTCTGCAACGCCGTCGACGATCCTCCCAATTGCGATTTCTACTTCCCCGCCGTAGTTCGTCGTGGCGATCTCCAAATCGCCATTTCCACCGCCGGCGAAAGCCCAGCCTTCGCCCAAAAACTTCGCCAGGCCTTCGAGTATGCCTTCAGCTCGAACGTCGGCGACTGGCTCGCCGCCATCGGCCGCATCCGCCGAGAAATTCTCGCCGACTTTCCCGCTTCCGAAGCCCGCAAACGAGCGCTCCACGTCCTGGCCAACGGTGGCGCCTGCGAATTAACAAACTGCCCAGGGCGAGCGAGCGGGACGCTAGCGGGCCTAAACGTCCGTAAAGCCCCCATGCCTCCACCTCAGCAGCCCATGGCCGGCACGGTGCGCAGCTCATGACCACTCCAACCACTCAAAAATCTCGGCCACGCGGCAAGGTCTATCTCGTCGGCGCCGGTCCCGGCGACCCGGAACTCCTGACCCTCAAAGCCCATCGCCTTCTCCGCGAGGCCGACCTCGTTCTCCACGACGATCTCGTCAGCGCCGCCGTCATCGGGCTCGCCGGGCCACGCGCTATCGTCGTCAATGTCGGCAAGCGCTGCGGCGTAAAAAAAATCACGCAGTCTGAAATCAACGCCCTAATGGTCGATGGCGCTCGCGAAGGCAAGCAAGTCGTCCGCCTCAAGAGCGGCGACCCCGGCGTCTTCGGCCGCCTAAACGAAGAACTCGACGCCCTCAATTCCGCCCAAATTTCTTTCGAGATCGTTCCTGGAATCACGACGGCCCACGCCGCCGCCGCGTCCCTCGGCGTTTCCCTTACCGACCGCCACAAAAGCGCGCGCGTAATTTTTGTCAGCGGCCACCAAGCCGGATCTAAAGGCCCGGCAGCCGAGCCCGACTGGAATTCGCTCGCCCAGGAAAACGCCACCATCGCCGTCTACATGCCCGGCACCGGCTTGCGTCACCTCAGCAAGAAACTAATCGCCGCTGGCCTTTCACCCGACGTTTCAGCAGTCGTCGTCGCCCGCGTCAGCTCGCCGCAACAAAAAAAAATCTGGACCACCGTAGGCGCGCTTGGCGACGTCGATTCCGCCGCCAGCCCGTCGATCGTTCTCATCGGCCGCGCCCTCGACGCCGCTGCCGCCCGCGATGCCATTGCCAACCTGCCCCTCGACGAAGTTTTCCAATCGGTTTCGCTTTCGCCAAATCAAAGGAGCATCGCCTCGTGACCACGAATCTCGATTCGCCGGCAAAAAAAGAAAGTCAGCCAACTTCCCGCTTCTCGCTCGACACCTGGGCCGTCTTCCTGGCCCTCGGTCTCTCGCTTCTGATCTGGGCCGGCGTAATCAAGCACGTCCCCTGGTAAATCACCGCGCAGCGACCAGCGGCGGCAACAAATCCTACGGAGGCACCAGTTCATGGCAAGTTCAGTAGCAGTAGCGCAGCCAGTAGCAGAAGGCGGATTCTTCCGCCGCTTCATCGACTTAGTCCCCGGGGTCCTCCTCCTCGTCGCCGTCGGCTACGCCGGAAAAATTATCGAGAAGTCGATCGCTACCTATGGCAAAGCGCATCACCTGACCCTTCCGAATATCGAATACGTTCTCTGGGCCATCGTCATCGGCCTCGTCATCGCCAACACCGTCGGCATCCCGCGAATTTTCCAGGCCGGCATCGCCACCTACGAATTTTGGTTGAAGGCCGGAATCGTCCTCCTCGGTTCCCGCTTTCTCCTCGGCGACGTCGCCAAACTCGGCGGCATCAGCCTCGTCCTCGTCGTCATCGAAATCGCACTGTCTCTGGTTTTCATGACCTGGCTCGGCAAAGCCTTCGGCCTATCGCCGAAACTCACCACCCTGCTCGCCGTCGGCTCCTCCATCTGCGGGGTCTCCGCCATCATCGCCACCAAAGGCGCCATCGATGCCGATGATGAAGACGCTTCCTACGCCATCGCCGCCATCCTCTCCCTCGGCGCCATCAGCCTGTTTATTTTTCCGCTCATCGGTCACTGGCTCCATCTCAGCGACCTGAGCTACGGCCTCTGGGCCGGCCTCGGCATCGATAACACCGCCGAAGTCACCGCCGCCGGCAATCTGTATTCCGACGCCGCTGGAAAAGTCGCCGTCCTCGCCAAGACGGCCCGCAACGCCATGATCGGTTTCGTCGTCCTCGGCTACGCTATCCACTGGGCCCGCAAAGAAGGAACGAAAGAAGTCGGCAACAAAGCCGCATTCCTCTGGAACAAATTTCCGAAATTCGTCCTCGGCTTTCTCGCCATTTCCGCCATCGCCACCGCCCACGCCTTCAACAAAGACCAGCTGACCAGCCTTGCCAATCTTTCCCGCTGGGCCTTCCTGCTTACCTTCGCCGGAGTCGGCCTGCGCACCAACATCCGCGAACTCGGCAAACAAGGTTTCCGCCCCTTCTTCGTCGGCGCCGTCGGTGAAGTCGTGATCGCCTTCCTGACCCTCGGCCTCGTTTTCGGTGCGGACAAAGTTCTCAGGTAATCGCATACCGAAAGTCAGATTTTTCAGCCAGGTTTCATTTGTCACCCATCATGACCGGCATTCGGTGCTAAACTTTGCCGCAGGATAGTACCTGCTGAGTTCGCCGTCCCTTCTCACAACAACTTAAACCACTCGACAGTGTTTAAGTTCGCAGGGGTGGCGAACATGTCCGACCTGCGAATCATCGTGTGGTTTTCGTGGTTCCTGGCCTCGAATTGGTTCGCGAATCTCAACTTAATATCCAAATTGCAATTCTTAAAAAGGGGTTCTTTGATGCACAAAAAAGTTTCGCTGCTTCTCGCTCTTCTGCTCACTCTCGGCGTTTTTCTCGGCACCTCCAAAACAGCGTCGGCGCAGGATGATCCTCCCTCCCGCGTCGCGCGCCTCAATTTCGCCGAAGGTTCCATCTCCTATCAACCCGGCGGCGACGAAGACCAAGAATGGATCGCGGCCGACCGCAATCGTCCTCTAACCACCGGCGACAACCTTTGGTCCGATCAAGGCTCGCGCGGCGAAGTTCACATCGGCAGCACCGCCATCCGCCTTTCCAGCCAGACCGGAATTTCGTTCCTGAATCTCGACGACAACACCATTCAGATCCAGCTCACTCAAGGCATGATCGAAATCCACATCCGCCAATACAATCCCGACAACGCCTACGAAATCGATACGCCCAATCTCGCCTTCACCATTTACGCTGCCGGCAAATACCGCATTCAGACCGATCCCGACGGCTACTCGACCATGATTCTCGTTCGCGACGGCCAGGGTCAAGTCACCGGCGGCGGCCAGACCTTCGACATCAATCCCGGACAATCCTATTCGTTCAGCGGCGGCGATGAACTCAGCTACGACGTCCAGCCCGCCTACGGTCCGGACGACTTCGAACGCTGGTCGGAACAGCGTGATCTTCGCGAAAACAATTCAGCTTCCGCTCGTTATGTTTCACCTGACATGGATGGCTACTACGACCTCGACGACAATGGCGACTGGCAGAATGATCCCGAATACGGCTCGGTTTGGATTCCGCGCAATGTCGCTCAGGGTTGGGCTCCTTATCACGATGGCCATTGGGTCTGGATCGCTCCCTGGGGCTGGACTTGGGTTGACGCTCAACCGTGGGGTTTTGCTCCATTCCACTACGGCCGCTGGGCGCAAGTTCGCGGCGGATATTGGGGCTGGGTTCCAGGTCCTCCCGCCGTTCGTCCCGTGTACGCTCCCGCGCTCGTCGCTTTCGTCGGCGGCGGTCCCGGCTTCGGCACCTCCATCGGTTTCGGCGGCGGATTCGCCGGCGTGGCCTGGTTCCCGCTCGGCCCGCGTGACGTTTTCGTCCCTTCGTACCGCACCAGTCCCCGGTACGTTGAGAACGTGAACATCAGCAACACGCGCGTCGTCAACGTCACCCAGGTCAACAACGTTTACAACACCTATCGGGTGAACAACACCACCATCAACAACACCACGGTGAACAATGTCACCGTAAATAAAATTAACTACACCTACGCGAATAATCCTGCAGCCGTCACTGCGGTCTCCCGCGAAACGTTTGTCGGCGCACGACCAGTAGCCGCCTCGGCCGTCCGCGTCACTCCGCAGCAGTTGCAGTCCGTCCGCGTCGAGCAAGCCGCTCCGCTCGCGCCCACTCGCGCCAGCTTCGTCTCCTCGACAGCGCGTGCGACGCCTGCATCGTCCGCGCCTCGCGTAGCCTTTGCTCAGACCAAAGTCGTGGCTCGCATCGCTCCCCCGGCCCCGATCGCGCCTCGTCCGGGCGTAGCTCCCGTCGTTGCTCGTCCGATCGTCAGCGCGGGCGTAGCGCCGAAGGGCGATCGTCCTGCGGCCCGCACCAATCCCGCTGGCGCAGCGGTCAAAGCCACTCAACCGCCGCCGCGGCCCGCGAATCCGAACGGCCGGCCCGTGAATAACGCACCGGTCGCCGCTCAACCGCAACCCGCGCGGCCCGTTACTCCGGCTCCCGCACCAGTACCCGCGGAGAAGCCCAACAACCAATCGCGCCCGGCACCCGTGACGCCTCAACCTAAACCGGCTCCTGCCGCTCCCGAGCAGCCCGCGGAACGCCCAGCGCCACGGCCCGCACCGCGGCCGGTACCTCCGCCGCCTGCCAAGAATCCGCCGCCAGTCAACACGCGGGATCAGCAGCGCGACAATCAGGGCAACGACCGCCAACCGGCGCAACCCAAACCGCAACCGCCGCCTCCGGCCGCTCGCACGCAGCAGCCAGCTGCAACTCCGCCGCCCGAGACCCCGGCCGAGGCCAAGGAAAAGCAGAAACAGGCCGAAAAGGCGCAGAAAGAAGAAGAAAAGAAGAAGAACGAAAAGCCGCCGAAAGACAATCCGCAGCAGAACCGCTAACGGAGAGTCAGCGCTGACCAAAACCACGGCGATCCGATCCGGCTCGCCGTGGTTTTTTATTTAGCGCCCACGATTCCCGTCGTCGCCCGCTCGCTTCAGTGGCAAAATAACCCCAGCGATTCGCATTCCAGGCTCAAACTCTCATTTCGATTCAGCGGGGGTCTCAGTGGCGGAGCACATCTTCAAACAGGGTCTCGCGATTCTCGGCGCCGGAAAAATGGGCGGCATTCTCATCGAAGCCTTCCTCAAACACGGCCTCGTCGGGCCGCATCACATTTTCGCCACCGTCCAGCAAAGCAGTTCCGAGCGCCGCACCATCTCCAGCGCTCAAATCACGCCCGGCAACAATAACCGCGCCGCCGCCGAAAAATCCGATGTCGTCCTGATCTGCCTCAAGCCGCTTTCCGTCGGCCACGTCCTCGACGAAATCCGCGACGTCATCACTCCCCAGAAGCTCGTCATTTCCATCGCCGCCTCCGTCCCCACCACTTATTTCGAATCGCGCCTCGCCGCCAGCATTCCCGTCATCCGCGCCATGCCCAACACTCCCTCGATGGTCGGCGAAGGCATCACCGCCATCTGCAAAGGAAAATACGCGACGAACGAACACCTCGAAATCGCCCGCAAACTTTTCGATGCCGTCGGCAAAACCGTCGTCGTCGATGAAAAGCACATGGACGCTATCACCGGACTTTCCGGCAGCGGCCCAGCCTTTCTCTACATCATTCTCGAAGCCCTCGCCGAAGGCGGCGTGAAAATGGGATTGTCCCGCGAACTCGCCACGCTGCTCGCCGCCCAAACCATGCTTGGCGCCGCCAAGGTCGTGCTCGAAACCGGACATCACCCGGCCATGTTGAAAGACACCGTAACCACCCCGGCCGGCTGCACCATCGACGGCATTCTCGAACTCGAAGAAGGCAAGCTTCGCGTCACCCTCATCAAAGCGGTAGTCAAATCCTCGCAACGCGCCAAAGAATTGATGTTCACCGAAAGCTCGTCGCAGTAAATAAAAAAAGGGCGGCCGAGGAGAATCCCTCAACCGCCCTAAAAAGCTCGCGTTGGTTCAAATAACTACCAGCGCAACAAAACCAATTCGCAGCAGAATCCCGGCCCCATCGCCGCCAGAATACTCAAAGTTCCCTTCTCCGGACGCCGGTTCGTAAACACATCTTCCAGGACCAACAACACCGAAGTCGACGAGATATTCCCCACTTTCCGCAAACAAGCCCACGAGGCCGCCAAATCGTCGGCCGTAATTCCCAAAGCCGTCGCCGTCGATTCCAAAACCTTCGGGCCGCCGGTGTGCATGATCCAGGTCTTGATGTCCGAACGCTTGTGTCCTTGCTCGCCCAAAAACGCGTCGACGTCCTTACCCAAATGCTTGATCACCGTGGCTGGAACCTCCGGCGACAACACGATCTTGAATCCCTTCTCCGAAATGTCCCAACCCATCACTTTTTCCGTGTGCGGATACAAAATCGACTTCGTCGCCAGAATTTCTGGCCCGTCCGACTTGCGCTTGTCGCCGACCACGATCGTCGCCGCCGCGCCATCGCCAAACAGCAAAGCCGAAATCAAATGCGCCATCGTAATGTCTTCGCGCTGCAAGGTCAGCGAGCACAATTCCACCGACAACAACACCGCCGCCTGATCCGGGTACGCCTTCACGTAATCCGCGGCGCGCGAAATTCCCGCAGCTCCCGCCACGCAGCCCAATCCGAATATCGGAATTCTCTTGATGTTCGGCGACATGCCCATCCGGTTCGACAAGCGCGCGTCCAGCGAGGGCGCCGCAATTCCCGTCACCGACGTCACAAATATCGCGCCCAGATCCTTCGCGCCAATTCCCGCCCCGTGCAGCGCCTTGCACAACGCCTTCTCGCCCAGTTCCAGCGCGTGCGCGATCCACGAATCATTCGCTTCGCCCCACGTCTGCAAGTTCAAATAGAACTCGATCGGATTTACCAGATAGCGGCCTTCCACCTGCATGCTTTCATCGAGCCGGTCCAAGATGTCCGGATTCGGCAGTCGATGACGCCAGTCGTGCTTCAGCGCCTCGGTCAACACCTCCTGCTTGTAGTAATACTCAGGGAAGGCGCTCGCAACACTAGCTATCTGCATCGATGGGGCTCCTGGTTGGTCAGCTTAAGCTCAAAACGTTCCGCAAGATACTATCGCGAGTCCCCGTATAATCCCACGCTCATTTATTAGAAATATCCAAAGAACCACAACCCGGCCACGCTTCTCGCCGTCCCACAACATCCCTTCCCCGGGTGCTGTTTGACGTACGCGAATCAGCCGCTCTCGGATGTTTTTTGCTTCCGCCCTGAGCTGGTGGAATTACTACATCGACTGCGTTCCTCTACTGTACTAAGGACCTGCCTCCAATAGCAATGTCACCGGAGATGCCGCAGCGAAAAAATAGGCGCCAGAAAGTAAGGACCCCGAGCCTGGGGGTGCAGGCTCGGGGCATGGGGGGTTTTTGGGCAGTGGGCCGGAGGATCTTTTTTTTGCGCTCAGTAATTCCAGCGCCGCAACATCAAAGTCGTTCGTAAAATCATTTGAAAGGCGGCTACCATCGCCAAGTCTCGAACCGTTAGCATCCAATCCCGCATTCCGCTGATGCTTTCCGATTCTGCTTCTTTCACGTTCTCGCCTTTTGACCGCATGCTGAATTCCACGTTACAGCTGCTGTGCGGGCTCATTGCTGGCCTCGCCTAATTGACCACGTAGACCGGGTTGTCGTGCTCCACTCCCAAAACCATCGACTTAAAAATGTCCACTTCCCAACTGTCCGCGATCCGCAACCGCACAATTTCGTTGGTTTCCGATACCAGCCGGCCCCGCAGTGGGACCCGCAAATTGCCCGCAACTACCCTTAGAATCACCGGTTGCCCCATCCAGACTGTGTACCCGCCTTCCATGTGTCCCCCGTGTTACAGAACCATGCTCGAACAACTGCAGTCTGCGGCTCAGGGTCGGGATGGCCAATGGTACAGCGGGCTAAACTGGGTAGGAGGAAAGTACCAAGCAATTCGGGGCCTGTTTCTGGAGGGTTCTGCGCGGATTTTCTGCTATCTTTATCGGGCTACTGTTCTACTCGAATTCACTCCCCTGCACCCCAAGGAATCGTTTTCGTGCCTGAAATCGTTCGCAATTTTCTGCATCACCTCTTGGATGTCCGCGGTTTGATCGAATGGGGCGGCGTCGCCATGGTCAGCATCATCGTCTTCGCCGAGACTGGATTATTCGTCGGCTTTTTCCTTCCCGGCGATTCCCTCCTGGTCACCGCCGGAATCTTCGCCGCCGCCGGCCAGATCAATCTCTTCTGGCTCCTCGGCCTGGTCACCCTCTGCGCCATCGCCGGCGATCAACTCGGTTACTTCATCGGCTACAAAGCGGGTACGGCCCTTTACCATCGCCAGGACACTCGCTTCTTTAAGAAAAGCCATCTGCTACGGGCCCACGAGTTCTACGAAAAACACGGCGCGCGCACCATCATCCTCGCCCGCTTCGTGCCCATCGTCCGCACCTTTTGCCCGCCGGTCACCGGCGCCGCCAAAATGAGCTACCCGCGCTACCTCGCCTACGACATCTTCGGCGGCTTCCTCTGGGTCTGGAGCATGGTCCTCCTCGGCTACACCCTCGGCCGCAGCGTCCCGAATATCGACAAGCGCATCCACTACATCATCGCCGGAGTAATCGTCGCCTCCCTGATCCCCGCCGGCATCTCCGCCTGGCGCACCTACTCCTCCGGCAAAGCCTCCACCATCAAAGTCCCTCAACCCGAAGAGAAAAGTTAGCCTTCGCAAATCTCAGCGCAAACGCGAGCCTTCCTGAAACCGATCACCACGCATTAGCCCTGCGAAACTTCAGCCCCGTAGGGGCGACATAAGTTAGCCCGGCCCGTAAGGGCCGGGAAAAAAGAACGTCGCCTTCCTACCTTTCGCGCGGCTTCTTCGCGCGAGTCTTCCGTAACATCCAAGCACGATTCCCCATTTGGCCCAGCCCAAAAAAAATCCGCCGTGACGTATCACCGCGGAGCAACGGAAGATCGACCGAAAAAACTGGAAAGGTTCTTACTCTACGAAGGTTTCTTACTTGAGGAACAACGCTTCACGCACCTGATCGCGGCCTACGAACGTCTTCGACGAGCGGAACTTCCCGAAAATATCTAGAATCTCGCGATTCTGAAATATCCGCGAATGTACCGCCAAAGTCGGCGAAGGAATCAATTCGATGCTTTGCCCATCGACAATCTTGTAACGGTTAAATCGCTCCGGCGTCTTGCTGTGGAACGAAGCCAGCACCGCACCGCCCGGACGCAGAATCGTGTACAGCCGCTCCATCACTCGCGGCAATAATTCCGCATCCAGATAATCGAACAAATCCCACGCCAGCACCCCATGAAAATTTTCTTCCGGATACTGCAGGTTGCTGTCCAGAAATTTCCCGGCCAGCATCCCCTGCGAAACGCGCGCGCCTTCGTCTCCGATTTTCATCGAACGCATGCTTTCTTCTTCGGAAATCAGAAATTCCTTCCACGATCGCATCATGTCTTCCGTCGACAGCCGGAATCCGCGCTCGATGAAAAACATCACCGTGGTTTGAAATACTGCGCCCAGATCCAGAATTCGTCCCTGGCTGTTGCCGTCCAGCAGCCACAGGAATTCCTTCAAGCCGTTGGAGACGCGTACATTTCCCGCGGGCTCCGCCGCCGTTTTCGGACCGGGTTTCCCCATCCCGGTTGGTTTCACCGTTGGAGCCGTCGGATTCAATCGTGGTTTGGCCGTCCAGCTCATCGTTCGTTAGTCCCCGGAAACCCGCGCCGCGTTCGCTTTTTCGGAAGTTGAAGTATTCGCAGCGCCGGTCACTGGAGGCGCACTGGTCGTCGCCGCTGGGATGGTAGTCACCGGAGCAACCACGGGAGTCTTCGCGGCCGGCGCAACGACCGGCGTCGCCGCAACTTCCCCCGCCCGAATCATCTCGACCTTTCCCCGCAGCCTCGCTCCATCTTCGATCGCGATCCGCGGAGTCATCACGCTGCCCTGCACCTGGCTCGAAGCTCCCAGCCGCACCCGGTCGCTCGCCTTCAATCCACCCTGCACCGAGCCGTCCACCGTGATTTCCACCGCTTCGATATCCGCGTTCACCCGGCCATGCGCCGCCACCGTCACCCGCCCGTTCATCATCCGGATTCTTCCGTGCGCTTCGCCTTCGATCACCAAATCCGAATCGCCCGTGATCTCGCCTTGAATTTTCAACCCCGCCCCGATCACCGACGCGGAATTCCGCGTGACCGGCGCGCTAACCGCTGGCGCCGCATAATTCGTCGCTGGCGTCGAAGCCGATGTTTGAGCAATGGGCGCCGGTACAGCAGCAGCCGCGGGCGCTACACTCTGAATCGGCTTCGGAGTCGTCGCCACGGGTTCCGGAACATTAGATGATTGCGCTTTAGGTTTTTCGTCTTTTCGCCACATAGTTTTCCCCCAAGAGGTGTGATCGGAAGCCCCACGGCGGGGTGCGGAACTCCCAGGATGCGACTGAACTATAGTATAGCTCCGCACCCCGGCGAAAGCAGCCCTGCCTCCTAAATGGCAATATGCGTCGAATCGGGCACCTCCTCGCCCGAATGCCATGTCGGCCCTTCCGAATCGCACTCCTGCGCCGCCGAAATCTAATCGGGCATCAATCGGGAATCGCGCAAATCAAATCACATACGGCACAAACCGCCACGTTCGCGCCATATAATTCCGGTACGGCTCGCCCAAAGCCGCCACCAGCGCCGCCTCTTCCACCCGCACCCGGTACGCATACCCAATTCCCGTGCACACCATGAGCGCCAGCAACCCGCCCCAATTCGCAAACGCCAGCCCGAACCCAGTCAGCGTAATCAGCGCGCCCGTATAAGAAGGATGCCGGATATATTTGTATGGCCCCGTCTCCACCACCGTCTGCCCCGCGTGCACCGCCACGTTAAACGTAAAATATTTCCCCAGCACCCGCATCGCGTAATAACGAAACCCGAGTCCCGCCCACATCAGCGCAATCCCCAAAAAGAAAATTTCCGTGCGCATCCACGGAATCTCCGTCTGCGGCCGTTGAAACGAAATCGATACATCCAGCGCAATTCCCACCCACACCATCGCCACCAAAAAGAAAAACGATCCCCGGTCCCGCATCTTCGCCGGATCCGTCGTCTTCCGCTTTCTCCCCGTCACCACCTCAAACAAAATCCACGAAACATAGCTCACCACAAAAAGCTGGTAATACCCCGGATGCCCCACAAACGGAATCTGCATTCGCCCTCGATTACCTGACTTGCTTTAGGGTGCTCAAAAAACTAGTTCGGTTGGGTCGGCGTATCGCTCTTGCGCATTTCCCACCACGCCGTCAAATACCCGCCCACTTCGTGAAAAAATATTTTCACGCCAGTCCGCGTCTTCCACCAGTAATTCGCGTCGTACTCCGAATCGGCCACCGCCACGATAGTCACCTGATCGCTCGCCGGCAGCGTGTGCTCGTAAATATATTGCGCGCGCCGCGTGTGATAGTTCGAAGTCACCAGAATAATTTTCTTCCAGCCGTGGGCCACCACAAACTGGCTCACCGCCACCGCCTCGTCCCGCGTGTTGTCCGCCTTGTGCGTGAGCTCCACAATCGCCGCCGCCGGCACGCCGTGCTCCTGCAAATCGTGTTTCATCAGGTCGGTAGTGGTCGCATACGACCGCAACGCCCGTCCCGTCGCCAAAACCCGCGGTGCCATCCCCGATTTGAACAACGCCGCCGCGCGCGTCGCCCGCTCCGCATCGTAATTGTCCCCGCTCAGCACCACGATCACGTCCGAAGTCTCCGGCGGCTCGTCCACCACCCAAAATTCCCCCGCCAACCGCAGCAGCGGCACTCGCGCGAGATACAGCACCGCGCCCACCACGAGAATGAAAATAAGGAATAGCAACCGGAAGATAATCCCGCCCCGCGCTCCCGTCATTGACCGGGATCGATCTGCCGCAATCGCTCGGCAGCCTGCTCGGGGTACTGCCCGTTAAAGTAAACTTCCTTGATGCCGTACGATTTGCTCCGCTGCTCCACGATCGGCAAAATTTCAAAATGCCAATGATAATCCCCGGCGATTGTGCTCCAGTATTCGCTCAGCTCGCCCTTGGTCTGCAGCGTGTTCGGCGAAGTGTGTACCACCATGTGATAGTTCGGCGTAATTTTCAGCAAACGCCGCAACGTTCGCCCTAACAAGCTCGCCATGTTCCGCCGCCTCTCGCCCGGAGCTAACGCTTCGAATTGATGGTTGTGCGTCTTCGGCATTAACCAGGTTTCGTAAGGCACCCGCGACGCGTAAGGACAAAACGCGTAATAATCACCAACCGTATCCACGATCCGCTTGGCCTGTCTGATTTCCTGGCTCAAAATGTCGCAGAACACGCAGCGTTCGCGCTCTCGGTACCACTCTCGCGCCGCGCGCAACTCGTACAAAATCCGTCGCGGCACAAAAGTCGTCGCCGTGATCTGCGAATGTGCGTGCGTCCAATCCTCGCCCGCCTGCGGGCCTTCATTCTTGAACACCGCCACATATTTGAATCGCGCGTCGCGTTTCAAATCCGTGATTCGCTGCGCGTACGCTTCCAGCACCCGCTCGATTTCTTCGTCCGTCATCTGCGCCATCGTGCGCGTGTGATCCGGCGTCTCCACCACGATCTCGTGCGCGCCCGTCGGCTCCATTCGATCGTAAATTCCTTCCGCCGTCCGCCCCGGATCGCCTTCAATCCGGTAAAGCGGCCGCAGATGCGGGTACACCCGCACCTGCCACCTCCCTTGCGCCGGCAAATCCAGCAGCGCATGCGTCTCGATGCGATTCTCCGGGCACAAGGGACACGGATCCGGCCGCGACTTTTCCCGCTCCGGATGCCCCACCACCACCCAACTGCGTGTAATCGGATCCTTACGAAGTTCCATCTATCCCCAGCGCACTATGACGCGGCCATCTTATACCGCCAATTCCGCACGGGCAAAACATAACCAGCCGTCGCCAACCGCAGATTCGCAATTACCTCATGCTATTCTTTGCGCGATGGAAATCGATCCCATCGCCGATCTCTCCTTCATGTCCCAAGCCCTCGACGAAGCTCGCGAAGCCGCCGAACGCGGCGAAGTCCCCATCGGCGCCGTCCTGGTCCTCGATCACGAAATCATCGCCCGCGCCGGCAATCGCACCATCACCCACTGCGATCCCACCGCCCACGCCGAAATTCTCACCCTCCGCGACGCTGCCCATCGCCTCGGTAATTACCGCCTGCTCGGCGCCACCCTCTACGTCACCATCGAACCCTGCGCCATGTGCGCCGGAGCCCTGCTCCAGGCCCGCATCGCCCGCCTAGTCTATGGCGCCGACGAACCCAAAGGCGGCGCCGTCCGCTCCTGCTTCGAAGTCCTAACCCACGACCGCACCAACCACCGCGTAGAAATCACCCCCAACATCCGCGCCGAAGAATCCGTAGCTCTTCTCCAATCCTTCTTCGCCTCCCGCCGCACCCGTGCTGCGGAATAAGCGCCGTCCCTCGATTCGTGGGGGTAGGAATAGGCATCCGGCTCTGCCGAAGAACTAAACGTCATCGCCAATCCGTCCTTGGCCGTCATCCAGAGGAGCGCCTTTCGCGACGAAGGACCTCTCTTCGATTGCGCCCGCAAGCCACAATCCCCAAGCAGCGAGGCCTCCGCCTTTGAACTTCCGGGTGGCCCATCCTTCCTGCCTCTTAAAGGGTGGGGCCTTTGAAGTTAATTTCTCCCACGCAAATTTTCGACGAAACCAACTCCGAGTTTCGCTTTGTGGGTCGCGGCTTCAGCCGCGACATAAAAAAAGCCTCAGTCACATTTCCTTTCGCGCGTTTTCCGCGCGAGCCTTCGTACAGTCCAAGCACGATCCCGCGACCATCGCCGCGTCCACACCTAGACGTACTTCCTCACCGT
>DASWVE010000062.1:0-7502 GCA_036401315.1 Candidatus Acidiferrales bacterium | reverse complement strand
GGGCGGCGGTATCGCCGCAGTTTCCGTGTTTTCTCTGGCGTTGTTCATCGCTCGTCTGCGCTCCGCAACTCAATTTTGCGCCGTAAGAATTGCGCCGCTTATACATCCCGCCTTCCGCGCGAGCAACACATTTCTGCGCCGGACTTCGTTGACAGTTCGTGCGCGCGATTGCTAGCCTCAAACGTCCCAAGCCCGACCAAACGTCACCGCATGCCCAACGATTCGTCCGACAAGCCGGCCTCTTCCAGCACCTCCCAGAATTCCGCAGCATATCGCGGCGTCAGCCCCACCATCGAAATGCGCGGCGTCTCCTACCAGCTTCCCAACGGCCACTCCCTGCTTCGCGATCTGGACCTCACCGTCAACCCCAGCGAAACGCTCGTCCTCCTCGGACGCAGCGGTGCCGGAAAATCCACCGCGCTCAAGCTCATCAACCGCATGTTGGAACTCAGCCACGGTGAAATACTGGTCGAAGGAAAATCGATCAAAGACTGGAATCCGATCGCGCTCCGGCGCCACATCGGCTACGTCATTCAGGACATCGGCCTCTTCCCGCACTACACCGTCGAGAAAAATATCTCGCTGGTGCCGCAGCTCGAAGGTTGGACTCCAGATCGCATCCGGGCGCGCGTCGAAGAACTAATGAAACTGGTCGGCCTGGATGCCGCTAAATTCTCCAAGCGCTTCCCCCACGAACTCTCCGGTGGCCAGCGCCAACGCGTCGGAATCGCCCGCGCTCTGGCCGCCGATCCTCCCATCCTCCTGATGGACGAGCCCTTCGGCGCCCTCGACCCTCTCACTCGCGGCGAATTGCAGCGCGAATTCCAGAGTCTGGAACATCTCATTCGCAAGACCATCGTCGTCGTCACTCATCACGTGGGCGAAGCGCTGCTTCTCGGCGACCGCATCGGCGTCATCGAAGCTGGCGCGCTGGTCGGCATGTATTCCCCCAAAGAATTTCTCGCGGCTACCGAACCGGTTGCCGCGGCCTACGTGGCGAACCTGCGGATGTACCAACAAGCGGAGGAAGGCCTATGACGTTCCTGCAATTTTTTGCGCGCCATTCTCGCGAAATTCTCCAGGGCACGCTCGAGCACGTCTGGCTCGTTGCCATCGCCATGCTCCTCGCCGTGCTCGTCGGCGTTCCGCTGGGCATCATCGTCGCCAAACGCCCTTGGCTCTCCAAACCTATCCTCGGCGGAGCCAACATCGCCGAAACAATTCCCAGCCTCGCCCTTTTTGGTTTCTTGCTTCCGGTTCCCTGGCTCGGCGCCCGGTCCGATCGCCTGGCCATCGCCGCGCTCGCGCTTTACGCTCTGCTGCCCATCATCCGCAACACCGCCGCGGGAATTACCGGCGTGGATTCGTCCGTCCGCGAAGCCGCCCGCGGCATGGGGATGACCGAGCGCCAAACTTTGCTCCAGGTCGAATTGCCGCTTTCCTTCTCGACCATTCTCGCCGGAGTTCGCATCGCCACCGTGCTGACCATCGGCATCGCCACCATCGCGGCGGCCGTCGGCGCCGGAGGCCTCGGCGAATTTATTTTTCGCGGACTAGCTATGGTCAATAACCAACTCATCCTCGCCGGCGCCATTCCCGCCGCACTTCTCGCCTTGGGCGCGGATTTTCTCCTCAGTCTGCTCGAGCGCCGACTGCGGCCCGTGCGCGCCTGATGCGGCGTTTCCGCCACGCTACCCTGGTCGCGCTCGTAGCGGTCTGCGCCTCAGCGTCCTGCAATCCCGATCGGCATCAAGGTATCGTCGTCGGCTCCAAAAATTTCTCCGAGCAGGCCCTGCTCGGAGAAATTCTCGCGCAGCACATCGAAGCGCGCACCCACCAGTCAGTAACTCGCCGCTTCTATCTCGCCGGCACCTACATCTGCCAGCAGTCGCTGCTCGCCGGCCGCATCGACGTCTACGTCGAATACACCGGCACGGCTCTCACCGCCGTTCTGCGCGATCCGCTCGAATCCGATTCCTCCGCGGTTTTTTCCCGCGTTCAATCGGAATACAAAAAGCGTTTCAATCTCGACGTTCTGCCTTCGCTCGGCTTCAACAACACCTTCGCCATCGTCGTCCGCGGCGAAGACGCCCGCCGCCTGAATCTGAAAACAATTTCCGATGCCGCGCCGCACGCCCGCGAATGGCGCCCCGGCTTCGGCTTCGAATTCATGGAGCGTCCCGACGGTTTTCCCGGCCTCGCCCGCGTCTACCACCTGAATTTCGCCGAGTCGCCGCGAATTCTCGATCTGGGCTTGCTCTATCGCGCGCTTCTCGAAAAACAGGTCGACCTCGTCGCCGGCAATTCAACCGACGGCTTGCTCTCCGCCCGAGACCTTACTCAGCTCGAAGACGACCAGCATTACTTCCCACCCTACGATGCCGTGCCCATCGCGCGCCCCGACTCGCTCGCGCAATATCCCGAAGCTCGTGCGGCCTTGCTCGATTTAGCGGGAAAAATTAACGACGAGGAAATGCGGAAGATGAATTACGCGGTGGATGGCGAACATCGCGACGCGACCGACGTGGCCCGCGAGTTCCTGCACGCCAAGGGTCTGGATTAGAAGTTCGCGAACAATCTACTCGGCATCCTGCAGCGTCTTGCAGTGGGCCTCGAGCGCCGTGCAGTACTGCCGCTGCGCCTCGAGTTCAGCCTGTAGTTTTTTCACCAGCAGCGCCAGCCGGCTAACTTCGTTGCGCAGTTTTTGCGTTTCTGCCGCGGGAACGGGTTGCGCTCGCTGCATCGGCGGCGCAACCGCGACTGGCGGCGCGGCCACGCGCGGCGCAGCCGCAGGAGCAGAAGGACTCATCGGGCGATAGGCTGGAAGTGCAGACGGCGCAGGGGGATGCTCGGCCACCGGGGGCGCCGAGAAAAGCCCGCCCAGCACGCGCGATGCTTCGGTTGCATTCGTTTCTTCATCCCGCAGACTCGCCCCGTGCACGGCCGCGGGATTCAACAAGCTTTTCACCCGCGCAATCAGGTCCTGCGGCTGGAATGGCTTGCGTACCAATTCGTCTGCCTTCACCGCCATCGCCTTTTCCGCCACGCCGCGATTCACTACTCCCGACATCAGAATCACCGGAATTTTACCCAGCTGTTCATGCCCCTTGATGAACTCGCAGACTTCGTAGCCGTCTTTATCCGGCATGATCACGTCGGTAATCACCGCGTCCGGAGCGTTCTCCTCAAATTGCGCCAGCGCCGAAGACGCGTCCGCGCAGGTAATCACGTTAATGTGTTCCTTGCGGAACGCAATCTTGATCACTTCCCGCATCGTCGCGCTGTCGTCGATGAAATACACGGTCGGGACCCGGGCTGCGACCAGCGTTTGCGTTTCGATCATGACCATTCCTTTTCCGCGTTTTCGTGGTGTTCCTCAGCCAAATCTTGCGTGCCTTCCCGGGCCATCTGTTCCTCGTCGATTTCCCGCATCGCGTCCAGCAGCAGATCCGTCGCCGAACGCAGCACGGTCCTTTGCGCCGCCGTCGTTCCGTATACGAATTTGTACACGCCTTTTTCCGCGCCCTGGCAGGTGCGAATGATCTGCGTCACCGCTTCGTCCCCGAAAAGCGCGTCGCATTCGGCGTGCACGATCTCTCCGCCCTCGAAGAAAATAATCCCATCCGCGTCGGTCGCATTGATGTGCAGCGCCCCGGTCTGCCGCGCCGGCCCCAGCATCTGAATCACTCCCGCCAGGTCCATGCGCGAAAGGCTTCCGCTCAGGTCGGTGTCCGCGCTCAGCAGCATTTGCGTCGGCTGAAATCCTTCCTGCCGGCTGACCAAAAAGCTGCGTACGTGCGCCGCAATATCCGAAGGCGCTTTGCGCCGGTCCACAAAATCGTCGCACCCGGCGCGGTAGGCTTCGAGTAAGGCCTGATCGCTGCCGCCTCCGCCAATCGCTATCAATGGAATGCTCGTCGTCTTCGGATCCGCCCGCAGGATCGGAGCCATCTCCAGCGCGCCCATCTCCCGCAGGTTCGTCGCGCACAGCACCACCGACGGCGCATTCCATTCCAGCATGGTCAGCGCGTACGAAGCCTGCACGCAGTGCACCACCTCGAATCCAATCTGCCGCAGTGCGTCGCCCAGCCGCTTCGAAAAATACACGTTGCTGTCGATCAGCAGGATCCGCGGCGAATTGGCCAGCGCGTTCATGCCCGGGCCTCGCTCACCAGCGTCTCCAGATTCAGCACTTTGATTTCTTCCTCGCCCACGTGTAAAGTCCCCGCAAAATACGCCGGATCCCCATCGCGTCCAGGAACCAATCCCGAAGTGGCCAGCTCGCACTCGCCGTTCACTGGAATCGCACTCGCTTCGGTTTCCTTCTCGAATTTGCGCCGGGCCACCAGATAAAATCGATGCACCGATAATTCCCGGCCGCACAATACCCGCGACACGTCGTAAACCGGAATGATTTTTCCCCGGCGCACAATCACTCCCGCCACCAAAGCCGTCGTATTCGGAAATCGATGCAGCTTCACCGGAGGCGCCAGTTCCTCCACCAAGTCCGAACGCAACGCGAACCGGCTGTTCCCCACCTGCAGCAGCACGTAGGATTGTTTATCGCCCGCGTTCGCTGCGCCGCTCATGCCCGTCGCGCCCATTACCGCGCCGCTCCTTCCAGTTGTGCCGCCGCTCCGCTCTCCGCGGCCGCCTGATCCAGCCGCGCAAATTCCTCCGCCGTTAAAAATCCCGCCGGATGGATCACCGGAATCACCCGGTCTTCCAGGTACGCCAATCCGCGATACCATTTCCGCTCGTCGCCTTCAAATCCCCGAGGCAAGGCGTGGAGCTTGGTGATATCCGCCATGCGTTCGATCGCATCCACCAGTACCGCGGCGCGAATCTGCCGCAAAATCAGCACCAGCGTCGGCCGCGTCACCTTCAAACCGAAATGTGCGCACCCGCTCACCACGTAGTACGTTCGCTTCGCCCGTTCCACCAGATGTCGCACCTTGGGCACGTCCGCCTGTTCGATCTCAATCGCCGCTCCGCCCAAACTATCCGTGCTGCGGATCTCCTGCACCGCATCGGCGGCAATCGCGAACGTCTGATTCGCGATGGAAAAAAGAATCACCGCTTCACTCGAACGCGCGCGCCGCGCCTTAGTCGCCTCCGCGCCGGCGATTTTCACCGCGCACCCACCGGCACCAGCCGCGCAATCTGCGTTACACGTTTCTCGATGGCTGCGCCGATTTCTTCGAGCGGCAATACTTCATCTACCGCGCCGGTCTTGATCGCTTCCGCCGGCATTCCGAAAATCATCGAAGTCGCTTCATCCTGCGCAATCACATAACCGCCCGCGGCCTTCGCGAACTTCACGCCTTTCGCCGCGTCGTTGCCCATGCCGGTCAGCACCACCGCCACCGTCGACGCCCGCGTGTGCGCCGCGACCGATTCGATCGCCACATCGGCGCATGGCCGGTAGCCGTCGATCCGCTCGCCCGGATCGAGATTTAGCCTGCCTGTAAATGACAGCCGCACATGATGCGAGCCCGGGCACAAATAAATCGTCCCGGCCTGCATGGTCTCGTTGTGCTCGGCTTCCTTCACCGGCAGTTGCGAAATTTCTCCCAATTGCGCCGTAAACGGCTGCGTGAAAGCCCCCGGCATGTGCAGCACCAGCAGCACCGCAGCTTGCAAATTCTTAGGCAAACTGGAAACGACTCGCATTAACGCCGCCGGACCGCCCGTCGACGCCGCAATCACCACCACCGGAATCTTGTTGCCGTTTTGATCCACCGCCGCAGCCGGCCGTCTCACCGCCGTCTGGCCCGTGGCCGATGCCGGTGCAAGGCGCGTCGTCATCGGACGAGCCGCCGGCATCTCCACTTTCGCCCGCGTAGCAGTCCGTACCACATGAACCTTCGCCGCCATTTTCAATTTGCGCGTCAACTCTTCGCGCACGTCCCGCATGTCCAAATCGATGCCGCTCGACGGCTTCGGCACGAAATCGATCGCGCCCAGTTCCAACGCCCGCAGTGTTTCCGCCGCGCCTTCGCGCGATTCCGAACTGACGATCACGATCGGCCGCGGATGCTGCGACATAATCAGCTCGGTAGCCTGCAAGCCGTCGAGGTGCGGCATATTAATGTCCATGGTGATCACGTCGGGCTTCAACGTCTCGGCCAACGCCACCGCTTCGCGCCCGTCGCGCGCCGTGCCGGCCACTTCCAGTTGGGGATCCGAGTTGATGATTTCTTTCAGCACCCTGCACATGAAGCTGGAATCATCCGCCACCATCACCCGAATTTTCTTGATCGGCGGCATGTCAGCTCTGGCGCACCGTCACGCCCGTAGCGGGGCGTCCCATTGGCCGGTCGGAGCCAATCAGCCCCTCAACCGTCGCGATCAATTGATCTTCCTGCACCGGCTTGGTCAAAAACGCCGACGCACCTTCCTTCATCGCTCGGTCGCGATGTTTCGCCCCGGCGCGCGACGTCACTACCAGCACTGGAATCTTCCGCAGCATCGGATCCTGCCGCAAGTGCGACATCAACTCGTACCCGTTCATTCGCGGCATTTCCAAGTCAGTCACGATCAGATGGCAGCCCAGCTGGGCCACGATTTCCGAAGCTTCCAGCCCATCCGACGCGAGCTTCACCCGGTATCCCGCTTTTTCCAGCATGCGTCCGACGAACTTCCGCACACTGATCGAATCGTCGACGACCACCACCACCCGCTCGTCCGCTACTGCATCCACCGCTTCAGCGGGAATGCTTCCCGCTGCAACCGCCTCAGCTCCCGGAGCAAACACCCGCGCCGCCGGCGAAGAACTGAGCTGCGCATTCCGCTCCGCCGTATCCGCCGACGCCAAACGGTTCAAATCGATCAGCAAAATCAAGCTGCCGTCGGGCGCGATCGTCGTGCCCGGAAACAATTTCACGCTGCGCAGATAATCGCCCAGGTTCTTGATGACGATTTCGTCCTTGCCCAAAACTTCTTCCACCACCACGCCGACTTGGCGGCCCGCCACCTTCACAATCACCATGTGAAAGTACCCGTTGATCTCTTCCAGCGCCGGAAGTCCCAACTGCGCGTCGAGACGGACAACTTCGGTCACCACATCGCGCACACGAGTCAGTAGTTTCCCGCCGACGTCTTCGATCTCAGCAGGCTTCAGCCGCCGAATCTCTTCCACCACCGCCAGCGGCAGCGCAAATGTTGACTTCCCGCAGCGCACGAAAAGCGCTTGCGAAATAATCAGCGTCAACGGCACCTTCACGGTGAAGCACGCGCCGCGTCCCGTCTCGCTGCGCACTTCAATTTCACCGTTCAGCGCATGAACGTTGGCCCGCACCACGTCCAAGCCCACTCCGCGCCCGGCCAGTTCGGACATCGACGATGCCGTGGTAAATCCCGGACGGAACAAAAATTCCCGCAGCTCGCGTTCGGATAATTCCGCCGCGGCCACCGGCGACATCGCCCCCATCTCCACTACTCGCCGCCGCACACCCTCGTAATCGATCCCCCGCCCGTCGTCTTCCACTTCGATGAAAATG
>DASWVE010000061.1:0-3565 GCA_036401315.1 Candidatus Acidiferrales bacterium | reverse complement strand
GACAACCGAGGTAGCTGCAATTCTCATCCCTGCAGCTTATTTATTTGTCGGACTGATCCTCGACTTCTGTTACAACGACGTGATCGCTGCCCTTCGCTTTACGGGAAGAGCCGACGTAGTATTCAACCGCGTCGACTCCTGGATCCTGCTTGGGCACAGTGTAGGGTCGATGGCACCTCTGGTGCCGGTCGAATGGGTTTCCACGTTCAGAGTTATTTACGGCGCGATGTTTCCCCAGGTTGGCGTGTGCCTATTATTTTTGTCGCTAAGTTCCGGATTACGCGAATCATTGCGGTTCATCGGAACTCTGCTGAATGCCTACTACATAGGCCTACTCCTGTTCTTCTTGGCGCCGACAGCAGGTCCGTCGTACTTAGCGGCATCGGACCCGGCAGTAGTCCGTTTGCTCGGACGTGAAGCCAGCGAGTTCGCACGGATGCTCGATAGATTCAAATTTCACCATGTACCCACATCTATTGGCCTAGACTATTTAATTGCGTTCCCCTCGATGCATATCGCCGTGCCGCTGGTAGTTCTCTGGTATATGCGCCGCTGGAGAAGGGTGGCCTTCATTTTAGCGATCTACGATCTGATCATGGCGCCCACTCTCATTTTGTTGATGCAACATTACGTGATCGACTTGATCGGCGGGGTAGCTGTGGCAATTCTTTCGATCGCGATGATAGAAGGTCTTCCGGCCTGGGAATGGCGCCAGGCCGCCTCATTGTATGGGCGGCCCGGAACGTCCGAAAGTGCTGGAGCACATTTAACGGCTGCGACGAGGAAGGCGTCTTAAAGCCTCGATAAGGTAACAAAATCTGGAATTGTTACGGCCCCTCCGCTAGAATTCCCGCCATGAATAACCCTCCCGACGAAAAGTGGAGCTTCGAGCCGACCGTCGTAGATTGTGTTCTCGGCGCCATGACACGCCCCGATCCTGCCGGCGGACCGGACCTCATCAATGAATTTGTGTGGGTCGATGCGGGCGAAATCTGTGGGCTTGTCCGGGCCGCGCGCACAGTTGTCGAGACCGCGGCCAAAATCGGAGCAGCTCCGGAATGCGGAAGAGCTCTGGTCGTCCTTGGCGAAAAACTGAAACCTTTTGGCCTGATCCCCGATTCGGAGACCGAAACGTGAAACGGACAACCATCGTTGCGGAACAAGCACTGTTACCCGGAGTCGCGGAGCCAGTGGATAGCCCGACCCTTCGTTCGTGGGCTCTGTGCGAGCTGTACGGCCATCAGCGAATTGTCGGGCATGTAACCGTGGATCCGGTCGAATTCCCCGGAATGATTCGGATCGACGTTCCGGATCTATTGAAAAACGGCGAAGTCGCCCGAAAAGGGCATACTCGCTATATCGGACGGAATGCGATCTATTCCATCACGCCAGTCGACGAAATTACCGTCCGTAATTTACTTCCCCACGTCGACGGCCTGCCGGCACGACAAGCGAGCATCGGAGAGGGCTGGTGAAGACGATCTGGAAGTTTCCGCTCGTCGGAGTAAGCGCCCAAATAGACATGCCCGAGGCCGCGATTGTGGTGAATGTAGACGAGCAGCGCGGTGTGCCGACACTATGGGCGCTCGTCGATACCGAGCGACAGCGAACGGCGCGGACGTTCCGAATCTTTGGTACCGGCCACCCGATCGATCCACATGAGGCTAATGGCCTCGACTATCTCGGAACCCTAAAGCTTCACGCCGGAGAGTTGATCCTTCACGTCTTCGAGCTCTTGCTCAAAAAAGAGGACGATCTCCCCCCACTAGATAACCAGATACTCGAGCGCGGGCGGTCATCAGGCAAGAAGTAACAAACCAACAAAATGTAACGCTTCCGAAAGTCCCGAAAGTCGCGCGCCGAAAATGGCTCTAATGGCTCTTTTCGAATCGAAATTGTTTCCTCTGTGGAAAAACCTGTCGGAACGGAGTGAATAATATTCCTGGAAAACGGACAATCGCTGGGACCGCGGCGGGCGCCGTCGTTTCCCTGGCCGCAAAGCCGGCGGTTGCTAGCCGCTGCTCACGCCGTATACACGGCTGACTCGTGAGCGGGATTCGACGACGCCCTCTTTCGTGTCGTCGTTTTTAGGGTGTTATTTCGTCGCTGACCCATTGGCCTACGTTCGGCCATATCGTTGCAATGGGGAAGTCTTTAACAGCGGTGAAGACTTCGCAGCTTTTGGAGGTTGTGGAAAAAGTGGCGCTGCCATTCGCGACCACAAAAACTGGACGCGAATCGTCGCGGCCCTCAAGCGTCGCGATGATCGACGCCTTAGCGTTATCGAATGACTTCTGCTCCTCGGGAATCGAGAACGTCTGGGCCACCTTCTCGACCTCGGCCTTCACCCGCGACGGCTTGCCTTGGTATGCAAATCCCCAGCTCATTTATGCGGATCTCCTCTCCTGGAAGCGTTGGAACGCTCGGATTATGACTCAGTTCCCGGACTTTCCTGGTTAAATTTCAACCGCGCCGTTAAAATTCAACCGCTGATGTCTCGACCAAAGCGCCGGTTCTGTCAGAAGTGCGGAGCTCCTCGAGCTCGACGGCACCGCTGCTGCGGTCAATATCTCTGTGAGATCTGCCACAAGTCCCATCCCGTCGAAAGCCCGTCATGGCCATATATGGCCATAGGTAACAATACGAAATTTCGTTACTCCGGCTTTCCGCTGTAGTTTTAATTCCTCCGCCAGGTTGTAAAACTACCTACGAAATGCCAAAGTCCCCTTTACGACTGCTAGGCTGGCCGCCTCGTCCGTGACACGCAGATAAGCGCCCGTACTCGAGATCGAGCGGTGTCCCAAATACTGCCGGACGTTTTCTATTCCCGCCTCTCTGATCGATTGCATCGCGATGGAATGCTTCAGGACATGCGGATGACAGAGATGCTGGGGGAGCGAAGCTAGGCGTCCGTAGCGGCGCATCAGGCGGAAGAACTGTATTCGGGATATAGGAAACAATGGCAGGTTGTGACCGCCACCAGGATGGGCAGCCCGGTGTTGGGCAAGCCACATATCGACAGCTGCCCTCTCATTCAAAAGGTCATTCTCGTCGACGACGAGGGGCTGCACCGTTCGCAGCGATCCCTTCAGCCGCTGTACGGTCAAATATCCGTCGGCGAAATTGTCCGGAGTTAGATTGATTGCCTCACTCGCACGAAGCCCGTGCCAGAAGCTGACGAGAAAAAGTACCCAGTCGCGCTGTCGCGAAGCCTTTGCGTGCGAGAGCACGGAGACGAGCTGCTCGCGGTTCAAATGTTCCATGGTGAATCATGGCGTTTTGGAGAGGTGCGGGAAAACTGGACTGAAGGACATGCGTGCTGAGGTGTTAGCGAAAAGAGGATCAGGCTTGGAATGAAGATTCGGCGAGGCCGTCTTTCTGCCTCGCAGCGACGGCCCCTAACCCGTTGATCGGTAGCCTACCATGGGCCGATCATAGCCTTTTTGTGACCATCCAGACACAGAAAAGGGCTCCGAGTGTCGAATCCCGGAGCCCAGCGCACGTTCCTGCCTTCGTTTCACCGTTCGGTTGAACGGTAAAATAATACCGAAAGCTGCAGCGAATC
>DASWVE010000060.1:0-2375 GCA_036401315.1 Candidatus Acidiferrales bacterium | reverse complement strand
CGGGATTTTTCGTCAAACGAAACGGTAGTTGGAATGCAACACCCCTGCTCATGGCGTTGGTTGCGGTGGAGGCGATGGACATTGTTTTTGCGGTCGATTCGGTGCCGGCGGTGCTGGCCATCACCCGGAATACGTTCATCGTCTATTCCTCGAATGCGTTCGCGATTCTGGGTTTGCGAGCGCTCTATTTCGCCCTCGCCGGACTTCTGCCGCGATTTCGATTTTTGCATCAGGGGCTGGCGGCGATTCTATTTTTTGTCGGAGGGAAAATGGTGCTAAGCGAATGGGTTACAGTTTCAGCGCCGCTATCGCTGGCGATCATTGGCGGAATTCTCGCTGCTACGGTCGCCGCGTCAATGATGTTTCCCGTCCGCGGCGGGCACGCAGAAAAAACCTAGCGCTATCAGTTTCTGATCGCGGCTTCGATCCTGGATTCGGCCACGCTCGCGATCGCAGCTTCCAGGACGTTAAGCCCCTCTCTCAATTGGGCGTCGGTGACGATCAAAGGCACCAGCAGACGGAGAACGTTGCCGTAGCTTCCCGCCGAAATGAGGATCAATCCGTGGGCGTGGCAGTAACGGAGGATTTGCTCGGTTTCCTCTTTAGCCGGCTCCTTCTTATCTCGGGTACGAACCAATTCGATGGCTCGCATCGCACCTAGACCACGTATCTCACCGACCAGCGGCCAGCGTTCAGCCCACCCTTTCGCGCGCTCTTCGAAAAGCTTTCCGATTTTCGTGGCGCGCTCAGCCAAATTCTCCTTCTCCAGAGTCTCAATGGAAGCCAGCGCGGCGGCACAGGCCAGTGGGTTGCCGCTGTAGGTCCCGCCCAACCCTCCGACACCAGCGGCATCCATGACTTCGGCGCGACCGGTGACTGCCGCCAAAGGCATGCCCGCGGCCAACGATTTGGCACTCACCAAAATATCGGGAGTGATCCCATAACGTTCGCTGGCAAACATGGCCCCGGTGCGGCCGAATCCGGTTTGTACTTCGTCCGCGATCAGCAGAATCTTATGCTGGGCACAAATATCCTGAATGATCCGGAAAAATTCCGGCGGCGGAGCGACAAAGCCGCCTTCCCCGAGAACGGGTTCGACCACGACCGCTGCGACAGATTCGGAAGCTACCACCCGCTTGAAGGTGTCTTCCAGATGATGAGCGCAGAACATTCCGCATGACGGGTATTGCAGACCGTATGAACAGCGGTAACAGTAGGCATAAGGAATGCGGTAAATCTCGGCGGCGAAAGGCTCGAACCCCGCCTTGTAAGGATGCGTCTTGCTGGTGAGGGACATCGCCAACAGCGTGCGGCCGTGAAATGCGTCTTCAAAACAAATGACCGCCGGCCGGCGAGTGTGGGCACGCGCAATCTTGATTGAGTTTTCGATCGCTTCGGCGCCGCTATTGACGAGAAGGGTTTTCTTCGAAAACTTTCCAGGGGTCAAGGAATTAAGCTTTTCCGCCAGCTCTACATATTTTTGGTAAGGTGCGACGCTGAAGCAAGTATGCACGAATTCGTCGAGTTGCTTTCGGATCGCATCGACGACCCGCGGTGCACGATGTCCGACGTTCAGCACACCGATGCCGCCGGCAAAATCGAGAAATCGATTTCCATCGACGTCTTCGAGTGTTGCGTCCTCCGCTCGCGCCGCGAAAATGGGAGTGGCGTGAGATACGCCGCGCGGGATAGCGGCCTCCCGACGACGCATCAGGTCACGCGATTTGGGTCCGGGAATTTCGGTTCGCAAAAGAATTGTGGGCATTTTAGTACCATCCGATCGGCTGTTCGTTCAGGTTGATGTGCACCTGCTTGGTCTCCAGATATTCATCGATGCCGGTGGGACCGAGTTCGCGGCCAAATCCAGACTGCTTGTAGCCGCCCCACGGCGCTTCCACGTACGTTGGCTGCATGTGATTGACCCAGACGATGCCGGCGCGCAAGGCCTTCACCACTCGAAATGCTTTGAAGATGTCGCGAGACCAAACGGCGGCAGCAAGGCCGAATTTCGTGTCGTTGGCGATGCGGATGGCGTCTGCTTCATCGCTGAAGGGGATGACCGTCGCGACCGGCCCGAAAATCTCTTCACGAGCGATTCGCGCGGAATTGTCGACGTTGTAGAAAATGGTCGGTTCAACGAAGTAGCCGTGCGGCTGGGATGAAAGCCGGTTGCCTCCTACCGCGACCTTGGCTTCTTTCTTCCCGATTTCTTGATAGGCGCGCACCCGATCGAATTGGTCTTTGCTGACCAGTGGCCCCATTTTGGTCTCTCGTTCCATGGGTGGACCTAACTTAATCTTCTTCGCTTTCGCCGCCATTGCTTCGACGAATTTAGGATAAATCTTTTTTTCCACGAGGATGCGGCTGCCCGCCGA
>DASWVE010000059.1:0-41410 GCA_036401315.1 Candidatus Acidiferrales bacterium | reverse complement strand
TCCCTCGAGGACCATCCTCAGATGGGGCGGCGGAATATCCGGACAATCCTTATGTGCCTCGAGCACGAATAGAAGCTTGTCGCATCGCAAAAGCAAAGGCCCTGGACAAGTGCGCCTGTTTTCATAGAAGAATGACGGCGGGTTTTTAGGGTTGTGAGGATTTGTGGTGGTCCCGCTGGAAGCGGGACTGGGTCGTTTGGTGTTGAGGCGCGTTGGGCAAAAGCGGTGGCAGAGCCACCGCACTCCAAAATGGGCTGGGCGGTTTGGGAGTTGGCGGGGGCCTCGCGACGCGTCTGGGCGCGGGGGGCGGGGAGACATGACGCGATTTGCGCTGGCATTTTGGTTGCGCTGCAATCGAAGAGAGATCTTTCGTCGCAAAAAGCTCCTCGAATGACGGCGGGCTTTTAGGGATGCGGAGATTGCGGCGGCGCTTCGTGCCGGGGTGGGATGGCGTCTCTGGGCGGCGCGGTTTTAAACCCTATTCCGTGTGCGCCCTGACGTTCGTTGGCAAAGGCGGCGGCAAGCCGCCGCACTCCAAGGTAGGCTGGTGTGGATTTGCGTCGCGGAGGTTCCGCGGGGCGATTTGGCGTAGGCAGCGCCCGTCGCTGTTGGTTGTTGCGTCTTGTCCGGGAGGCAAAATACACGTTCTAATTGCTGAATTACCAGATTTGCCGGATGGCCGTTGCGGGTGGGCGCCTCTAGAGTGAGTGCAGCAGGAAAATCCCCTCGGAGGTGGAACGTGCAGCAAGCCGAATTGAAGGACCTTTATATCGATGAACTCAAGGACATTTATAGCGCAGAAACGCAGCTGGTGAAGGCTTTGCCGAAGATGGCGAAGGCCGCGGCTTCGGAAGAACTTCGCAGCGGTTTCGAAGAGCATCTGGAACAGACCAAGGGGCACGTGGCGCGCTTGGAATCGATTTTCGAAGCGCTTGAGGAAAAACCAACCGGCAAGAAGTGCATGGGCATGGAAGGCTTGATCAAAGAAGGCGGCGAGGCGGCTGAGGAAGACTACGAAGACGAAGTGAAGGATGCGGCTTTGATCGGCGCAGCGCAGCGCGTGGAGCACTACGAAATCGCCGCGTACGGAACGGTCCGGGCCATGGCCGAAGCGCTGGGCGAAGATGAAGCCGTGAAGTTGCTGAGCCAGACGCTGCAGGAAGAAAAAGATACGGACGTGAAGCTTTCGAAGCTGGCGGATGAGATTCAAGTGCTCAGCGAAGAAGGCGAGGAAGAGGGCGGGGACGAAGAAGAAACCGCACCGGCCACGCGTTCGGCGAAAGCGAAAACCGCGCGGGCGTAATTTGGGTTGGCTTGTTTGGGTGGCCGCGTTTATGGCGGCGTCGATGGGGGCTGGGATTTGAACCCTATTCGATCTGTGGCCCGGCGTTACTTGGTAAAGGCGGCGGCGAGCCGCCGCACTCCAAGGTAGGCTGGCGCGTCACCAATTTTCGCCGGGCGGACACGCAAGCGGGCAAGGCTGCAGAAAAACTAAAAAAATCCTCCAAGGGAAAACAACCTGGCGCGGGGTCCGGAACTGGCCCGGACCTGCGTCAGATTGTGCCGCGGGGGAAAATCGAATCCGCTTCGCGGTTGGGGCTTTGCCTCTGCATCTTTTCGCCCCGAAGCGGGCGTTTATTCCATTACGAAGGGCAGCGTCCGAATTTGCGAATAGGGCGCGGCGTTGCTACTTATTTCATTTATTCCTCTTACTCCACCACGAAGGGTAGCGTGCGGATTTGCGAGTAGCCGCCGCCTTCCACATTGGCTTGAAATTGTAGTTTGTACTCCCCGGGGGCGATTCCGTCCAGGGGAATTCGCAGTGCTATGGGGATGGTCGGGCTGCCTTTCTGGACGAAGCTGGACATGTCCAGCTTGGTACCGCCGGTTATTCCTTTTCCGGTTTTCGGGTCGATGACCACAAACGAAACGCGCACGGTGGGCGGAGTGGCGTCGTTCAATTGTGGGGCGTAGACCTGGGCGTAGAGCGCGACTTTGTCGGATTTTTTGAACTTGTCGTCGCCCGCCGGGGTTAACTGCACATGATGGACGATGAAGGGCGTTTTGTCCGCGAGCAGGTCGGCTTCGATCACGCCGCCATCGTCGGCGGTGGGCAGCATCTGCTTGCTGAGGAACACGCTGCTGACGCTGAGTTTTTTGCCATCGTAAGCGTCGACCACCAGCGGAGTCTGGTAGGTTCCAAATTTGTCTCCGCCTCCGCCCATGGCGACGCTGAGCTTGTAGGTTCCGGGGACGATGGCGAACTGGTTTTCGTAATGCATCGGGGTCTTCTCGAAGGCTTCCCACTCCGGTTTTTCCAAGTCGAAGGTCAGTTCGTCGCTGAAGCGCGAGGCCACTGAGCCGTCCGGTTTGTAGGCGATGCCCAGCACGTTCACGTCCGCGTGATATTTTCCTTTGACCTTGTCGAAGTGTACGTCGGAGGAGGGAACTTCCATGGCCACGTGGACCTGGGCTTCATTCGCCGCGGTGTAGAAATACGGCGCCTGAATCGAACCCGCCGTCACGGTGGGAGCCGCGCCGCCGCCGTTCGAGCCATTGGACGGGCCGCCATCCGGCAGGCCCACTCGTGCGCGCGCCTCGAGTTCTTTTTCTACCGGCTTGCCCACCAGCGGATCGGCCGGCGCAATGTTGCAGAAACCGGAGCGGGCGCGGACGTTGGTGCCGCCGCGCTCGACCTTCACTTTCAGCGTATGGCAGCTGCCTTCCTTCGATTCGGTCGGAGCGTAGCCCAGCAAATAATAGTGATCCTGCTCCCGTGCGATTTTTTCCAAGCCCGGCAAGAGGTCGTTGGTATTCAAAATGGTGAAGCCGCCGGTGCCGCTGGCCAGTTGATACATCACCTGCTGGTTGGTGCTGGCCGACGGAGGAAAGGAAGGAACGATATTGCGGGCTTGGTTCAGCGGATTGTTGTAGTAGGGAACTCCGCCACCGCCGCGCGAGCCGCCCGGTGCTCCAGTGCCGGTGCCACCACCTTTTCCGCCGGTGCCACCGGTTCCGCCAGTCCCACCCGTGCCACCGCCTTTTCCGCCACCGCCGCCGGTGCCGCCACCACCACCGCCGGTGCCGCCACCACCACCGCCGCCGGAGTGTCCGCCGCCCCCGCCACCATGTTGAAACGCGGCCGGATCGGCAGCGGGATGGTAGGAAGCCAGCTGCAATGCGGCGCGGGAATTCTGCGCAGCCGTCGCCGAATCGAGAGTCTTCAATTCCGCAGCAGTGAAGATGCCCGGAGCATCAACGTCCCGGCGTAATTCGCCCAGCGACGGCAGGGGCGCCACCAGTCCGCGCACGTCGAGCGGGTAGACGGCCACGTTAGCTTTGTTGCAGGCGTCAATGGTTGCGGTCAGCTCGCTTTGCCCTTCGTTGTCCAGCTCGAACCCGCCGGTGAAGAGGATCAAACTCTTGCGGCCGGGAATCGCCGCCAGATTCTTCGCGAGGTTGCGAATGGTCAGCAGCAGGGTGTAGGTGCCGAAGGAAGCCTCGGCGTCGGCAAAATTGGCCATGCCCGGGTACTGCTGCAGCGCGTCGGTACTGCTGGAATTATTGGCGGTGGTGATGTGCGAAAAGGTCGTTCCGCTCACCGCTTGTTTCAACTTGTCCGCATCGGTAGTGAAATTCTGCAAGACCTGCAGGCTGCCGCCGAAATTCATGATGGACATGACCTGGTCGGGTCCGGCGTGCGCGTCGATGAATTTTCCAGCAGCGGCGCGGGCGCGCGGCTGGTCACTCAGGTCCATGGTCGTGGTGTCGAAGAAGAGCACCAAATAGTGGCGCTGGTCGCGCGCCGGACCATTGGGGTTGGCGCCGAAGGTAAAGCTGTTGATGGACTGCTCTTTGTTGTCTTCGTAGACCTTGAAATCCTTCTGAGTGAGGTCGGTGATGTACTCGCCTTTCTTATCGGTGACCACTACGTCCACGCGGACTTCATGGGTCTCGGCTTTGATCGCGGGTTCCTGGGAAGGATTCGGAGCGGGCGCGGCCTGCTGCTGCGCGGCATTTTGCGGCGGCGCATTCTGCGGCGTTGCTTCCTGCGGCGCCGCTGCGTGAAACGCTCGCGGCGCGGGGGCGGCGAGGGCGTGCGCGGCGACCAAAATTCCCGCCGCGGCGCAGCACAGCGCCACCTTCAATTTCCGTTTGGTCTGCTGCACTTTTGTTTGCGGCCCCATGGTTGTCTCCTGCCTGCCGGCGGTCGCGATTCCAGCGCCGCTACCCGCGCGAAAACGTTACGGAATATCCACCACGCCGTTGCGCGAAGCGATTTGCGAATCGCGCGCGTCGCGGACCACCAGGCGGACCAGATAGCCGCCGGGCTTGACGTCGAAATTGGTCTTCACGGTGACGCCATTCTGGTGCAGTTTCTCCAGGGTGGCGTCTTTCAGTTTCATTTCCAGCGTCTTCTGATCGGCCTTGATGAAATTGCCGTTGCGATCGAAGAGCGCGGCGACGATGGTGAGGTCGTCGGTGTTGCGGTCTTCGGCGCGCTCGAAATGAATTTTGGAAACGTCGACGTGGGTCAGCACGGAGAGGCGGGCGTTGGCGTCGTCGGTTTTAAAATACTGCAAGTTCAGCCGCACCGGCAGGCCCTGCTGCTCTTCCTGGGAAAAAATTGCGTCTTCGAGATCCTGCTTGGCCAGCTCGTCGGGAGTCTTGCCGTGTTTAGGCGCGAAAAATCCGCGGCGGGCCTGCACCGTGTATTTATCCTTGGTAAGCATCTTTACGGAAATGGTGTGGAACTTGCCGTCGTTCTTTACTTCGGCGGGCACGAAAGCCAGGAGGTAGGAAACTTCCGGCTCGGACGCGGTCTGCAACAAGCCCGCGTCCAGATCGTTGTTATTGCGGAAATAGAATCCGCCGGTGCTGGCGGAGAGGTCGTAGAGCACTTCGGAATCGACGCGCTGCTCGTCGGTACGATATTGCAGCGCGATTCCGCTGGTGGCGCTGGTGGCGTGCACCGGGACGGACCGCGAAATATCGCCAATCGCATCGACGGTGTAGAGGCCGCGCGCGTCCAGCGCATTGATAAAAACATTTTGCTGCGCGGCGCGGTCGATGACGCGCAACACGTCGAATTCCTGCTCGGAGGTCAAAAAACCGGGAGACAAGAACACCATGCTGCGCTGGCCGGGCATGGCGGCGACGCGCCGGACGATCTCGTCCAGGCGGCGAATGGTGAATTGGGTACTGAGTTCGCCGGCCTGCACGACTTGCTGGGAGACGGAAGCCACGTCGGAAGACGCCTGGGTCTGCGCGATGTTGGCTGGCACGCCGGCAATGGTGGCGCACGAAATGGCATCCTGGAGGGCGGCGTCATTGGCGACCTGATCGTTTTTATTCTGGATCAGGTCGGCCTGGTAATAAGTCATTTTCAGGCAGTCGTTGGATTCTTCGGGATCGAAGGCGCCGACCGGACGGCGGATCAGGGTTTTGAGTTGGGCGATGACTTTTTCGCGGTCGTCGGTGAAATCGACCTGGGACTGGCCGGAAACGGTGAAGAGCGCGATGCGTTCGCTGGGCTTGACCGAGTTTTGCACGTAACGGATGGCGGCGAGTCGCATGCGCAGCAGATCTTCCTGGCGCAGATGCGCGTCGTCCACCACGAAGGCGACGAAGCGGGTGGGCAGCTCGATCGCGCCTTTGGCGGGGGCGCCGCTGGGCGCGAGCGCGCCTTCGAGGTTGTCGCCGGGCGTGCCGCGCGCGACCTGCGCCTCCAGCGATTCCGGAGTTTGCAGCGAGAAGTGGGAGATGACTTGGGGCTTGCCGTCCTGGCGAATTTCGAAATCGGCTTCGCGCAGGTCGCCGACGGCGTGGCCGTGGGCGTCGTGAACGATCACGCGCACGGGGACGAGGTTCACGTGCGATTCGATGGGAGTTTGCGAGGTGCGGGTGACCATTTCGGCGGCGGGATCGCTGGAGGCGAGAACCGGCGCGGGTATGGTGAGGGGAGCGGTCGAGTTCGAATCTGAAAACGGCGAGGAGGAATTTGCGGAGGGCGCCGGTGACGAATCGGTGGGGGCTGGGGTGGCTGCGAGAGAGGGAATTACGGGCGCAGCGGATGCTGCGGTGGGCGGCCTGGCGGCGGGATTTCCCGCCGCTGCCGCTGTGGGTGGTGCGGCATTCGGCGCGCTGCTTGGCGCTGGAGCGTTCCCGGAAGGACCGGCGGAAGCCGGGGCAGGTGGCGTGGTGGCGGGAAGATTCGGCGCATTCGCCGGCGGCGTTTGCGCATTCGGCGCCGGAGGCGCGGGCGGATTTGTGGCGGGCTTTTTCAGCAGCGACGGGCGGTAGGTGTCGTCGGTCGACGGCGGCGTTGAATTTTGCGGCGGAGGATTTGGCGTGGAACCGTTCTGCGCGGCGGCCGTGATGGGCAGCGACAACGCTAAAATTCCGGCGGCGCAAACGGAAAGGAGGGCGCGGCCTCCCGCACGCTGACGCAAAACGTCGAAAATGGCATTCGTCATCCGGCTCATTGCAGACTGCGCCTCGTTGCGGAACCCGCGCGTCCCGCCGGAATGCTCGATTCGATGGCTGAAGGCTTAAGCTGCCCCTGAGCTTACTCGCAAGTCACCAAGGCGTCAATTCATAGGCGTCATAGGCGGGTTCGGGGGCCGGGGCTCGGTCAGGCATCTGCCGCGCCTACTCCGGAGGCGGCCACTCGTAGGTGAACAATTTTCCGGCTTCTTCGGGGGTCATGGTTCCTCCGGCCACTTCGACGGCGTGGGCCAGCACCGGATCGCGTCCGGTTTCGAGATCCGTTGGTTGGGGGAACTGGATGTCGTCCGGCTTGACGCCGTGATGCTCGATGCTTTTGCCGTCGGTCATGATCAGATTCGCGATGGTAATGTTCGCGCCGTAATCCACGCCAGAGCTAAAAAAAGGAAACCACTCGCTTTCCATCACGTAGCCGGAACTTAGGTCGCCGATCACGGTTCCGCGCTTTTCCAGCTGCATCACGCGGGCGAAGATCTCCGAGGCGGAGGCCGAGCCGCTATCGACCAGGACGATCACTTTTCCGGGATAGTTCATGTAATGCTCGGTCTTGGCCAGGGTCGGGGTGGTTTTCTTTCTTTTCACCTCGTCAAATACCTTGATGTCGTTGTCAAAGAACATGCCGACAAACCACTTCATGGTGTCGACGTAGCCGCCGGGGTCCTCGCGCAAATCGAAAATGGTGGTAGAAGCGTTCACGATTTTTTTCTGCATGTCCTGCAAATCGGCAACGTCGTAGCGGAATTCCGGGAACTTGACGATGGCGATATCGCCCTTACGGACCACCTGCATGCGCAGCCGGTGCCGATCATTGTCGTTCTGGCGGCGCATCTCGTTCCACTGGTTGCCTCCAAACCGGGCGCTCAACGCCGATTGCTGGATCACTTTGGCCTTGACCGTCACGTTTTCCTTCTCGCCGGAGGAATACTGCAATTCCAGGGTCATCTCTTCGCGCGGGTCCAAAGTCCGGATCAGGTAATCGATGTCGAACAGATTCTGGCGCGTGGGCTTGACGCCATCGAGGGTCAAAATCTCCGCCCCTTGGCGCACGTTTTTCGCTGCCGCATCCGATCCGGGCTCCACGCGCGTGACGAAGCAGCGGCTCCAGACGGTCTTATATTGCAGGCCGTAATCGAGCTTGAAGGGCTTATAAGGAGGGTAAAATCGCTTGTGCGCGTCGTTCAGCGAAGACACGGCGGCGGCCACCTGAGCCAGCGCAGCGTTCAGCGAATTCGACTCTTCGATTTTCAATTTGGCTTTGGCGCGCGCGCCTTCCCAATCCACGCCTTTCAGGTTCGGGTCGAAATAATTCTCTTGAATACCTTTCATGGTGCTGTCGAGAATTCCCAACGCGCGTTCGCGATCGGTTTTGGAGATGGTGCCAGGTACGTGCGGCGTGGGAGGCGGGGCGGGTTTCGGCGCGGGAGTCGCGGCGGCAGGTGCGGGTGCGGGGGCCGCGTTTGGGCTGGATGCCGGAGCAGGCTGCTGCGGCGGCGGAGGGACTGAACTTTGGCCAGCGGCCGCTGGCTGCTGGGCGGGAGTCGCGGCGGATTCCTGCGCTTGCAAAATCCTGGTGGGGAGTAAGGTCAGTGCCAGAACGAAAAGCAATGCTGCTGGACGACGCATCGGGCCGCACCTCGGGAAATGGCGAAGAAAGGAATATCACACCTGCTAGGTTGCTCGCTAGTCACCTGAGCGACGGCGTTGAGGAAGCCGGGGACCGGTGGACATCGAAGAGAGCTCGTTCGTCGCGGAAGGCGCTCCTCAGAATGACGACGTTTTTTTTGGGTGACGTGGGATTGGCGGAGGCGCTTCGCGCTGGATCATCTTGGCGACGCGGGCGGTTGGTCAAAGGCGGCGGCAAGCCGCCGCACTCCAAGGTAGGCAGGCCGTGCGGGAATCGCGGAGGCTCCGCGATGTTCGCCGGTGCGGGTTGGGCGATCGCGCTACTCGTGTTTTTCGCCGATGGCGAAATCGACTACGGTGGGTTCGTTGGGTTTTACGGTTACTTTTTTGGTCCAGGTTGCGGGGGTGCTGTAGATGGGGCGCTTGACTTCGACTTGGGCGCCGACGTCTAACACTTTTGCTTCGGAGAGGATTTGCCAGCCTTCGTGCCAGGCTACGATTTCGTATTCGCCGGGGGGCACGTTGGTCAGTTTGAAATCACCGTGATCGTCGGTGACGGCGTAATAGGGATGCTTGACGACCAGCAGGTTGGCGTTCATCCAGACGTGGCCGGCGTTGCATTTCAGTTCGACCACGCCGTTGCGGTTGAGCGTGACCGGGATGAACTGGTTTTGAAACGGGAAGGGCACGTTGTTGGTGGCGACGCCGAACATTTGCACGGTGTGCAGCACCGGGTCGCTGGATTTTATTTTTAAGGTGCCGCCCTGCGGGACCAGCAAAATGTGCGGGACGTAGCGGCAGGTGTGCTGATCGAGAGTGGCGCGCGGTTCGGGCAGATCCATGGCTTTGCCGCGGGTGACGCCGCGCAGGAAGACGACGGTGTTGGCGACGCCGTTGCCGTCGGAATTGATGACGATGCGTTCGAGGTCGCGGGTCTTTTGTCCTTCGGGATCGCAGACGTCGACATTTTTGGTGAGGGGCAGCTTGGGAATTTTCGGGGCCGGGCCGGACCATTTCACGTTGCCGGTGATGGTGCCGCCATTTTCGACCGTGATGGGCGTGTAATCCGCCGTTTGCGCCGCCGCGACGCCGGAAAAAACGCAGCTGGCAGCCAGCAGAATTCCGGCCGCGAGCAGCCCGCGAACAACTTGGTTCGTGCGCATGGTGACTCCGCTAAATTTTGGATTGAACCTGACGGTTCAAGAAAACCGTGATGCGTCGCAGCGCCTGCGGACCAGGCCCCATGTCCTGGAACGGTCGGCGCAGACCTTGTACCCTTGCCCCAGGTTCAAGATACCGCTGAGCGCGGTTGGGCGGGCTAATCCACATTTTGGTTATGACGTAAAAGTACACGAAGCATTGCGGTTACTTGGTTGCTATCGGTCTTCGTCGTTACGACCCGGAGGCGGGGGCATGGAGGAGATTCTTCGTCGCGGAAGGCGCTCCTCAGAATGACGACGAGCTTTTAGCGCTGCGGATCTGCGGCGGCGCTTCGCGCTGGATACTTCGGGCGGCGTGGGCGTCGTGTCGAAGGCGGCGGCAAGCCGCCGCACTCCAAGGTAGGCTGAATGATTTGGCAATTGCCGACGCTCCGCGATGATTGGGCGGACTGGGCGCGCGCGCTTCGCTTCTTACGCGGCGGTGGCGGTCCTAAGAATGACGACGGTTTTTTAGTGGCGCACGGATTGGTGGCGGCGCTTCGTGGGGTTGCGCTTCGCGCTGCACGGCGCGGCTGCGCGTTACGGCGCTAGGAGCGTGGTGAGGAGGAGGGCTACGACGGCGCCGAAGAGGATGGCGATTAGGACCCACTGGCGCAGACGGGGGCGGGATTTGGGTAGGCCCAGCATGTGGATGGACGGGTCTTCCTGCTTGAAAATATCGGCGGTGCGCGGGCGTCTTTGGGTCGAGGACATTCGTTCTTGGCGCGGGCCTAATCCTTGCGGCGTTTTTGTTTCTGCTGATCCCAAATCATGCTGAAGAGGATGACCAGCAGAACGACCCCCAAGCCGCCGCCGAGGATGGTGAGGAAAGGTTCAGTCATTTGCGGGCGGAGCTCCCAGGAGGATTTTTGTTTCCGGGCCCGAGTGCCTTGTCACACTACGTGACAAAGGTTTGCGAAGCAATGAAAGATGTGCGAGCCGCGCAAAAGTTTCGGACGCGAGCCAAGTTTCTAGTACACAGGGCCGGCGTGGATGGATTGGAATATTTTTGGCGTTCGCGAAAAAATACGAGGGGCCGGGTGGCGGTGAGTGGCGCTGCGTCGTGCGCGAAAAGCGTGCGCGAACGGCGTCTGGAAAGCGACGCGATTCGCGCGATTTAGAGGTGCGGCGCTGCGCGCCGGTTTTTCCCAGCCCTTACGGGCTGGGCTAACTTCTGCCGCGCCTACGGCGCTGGTTTTTTGGGTGGCGCGGTACGAGGTCGAGGGCGTCATTCGGAGCGCAGCGAAGAATCTCATCTAGTGCGGTGGTGGCTGGTTGGTGATTGGGGCGCGGCTTCGTCGTGTGGTTCGCGATGCGGGAGCATGGTTGAGATCCTTCGCTGCGCTCAGGATGACGACCTAACTGCAACTGCACAGCAACGGCAACGGCAACCGCAACCGCTACTACAACGGCTGCCCGGCTGAAGCCGGCCGCTACAGGTGGTCGTGGTTTGAATTGCACTGCGATTTTTGACGTCGGATTAAAACTTCATGCGCGAGTGGGCGTGGGGGTGCGGGCTTTGCGCGGGCGGTGGCGCGTTAGTAGAATGGCGCGGTGAGTGGCGTGGGTTTGGGGGGGCGGATGGCGCTGATGCGCACGGTTTTGAAGTGGGTTTTCCGGGTGGCGCTGTTGGGGATTGTGGCGCTGCTTTTTGTGTGGCTGGCGATTCGGGTGCCGCGGGCGTATTACCGGCGGCAGGCGCTGCAGCTGCCGTCGAGTTTTGTGGTGGAGAATGCGCCGGTGATCGCGCTGGTGCATGCGCGGGTGATCGACGGCACTGGGGCGGCGCCGCTGGAAGATCAGACCATTGTGATCAATGCCGGGCGGATTGTGGCGCTGGGGCCGGCGACGACCATTTCGGTACCGGAGGGCGCGCGGGCTATAGATGTGCGCGGGAAAACGATTATTCCGGGCCTGGTGATGATGCACGAGCACATGTACACGACTTCGTCATCGATTCGCGCCGCACTGCACCACGAAGCGCGGCTGCAAGGCGAAAATGTTCCGTACCCGCTGATGTATCTGGCCGCGGGCGTCACCACCGCGCGGACCGCGGGCAGCATCGACGGCGATGCGGACCTGGCGCTGAAGCATGCGATCGACACCGGGCAGCGGCCTGGGCCGGATTTGGATACGACCGCGCCGTACCTCGAAGGCAAACCCGCGCTGGCCGACGGATTTTCTTTCCGGCAGATGCGCCAGCTTTCCGGGCCGGAGGACGCGAAACAGTCGGTGGACAACTGGGCGGCGCGCGGGATGACTTCGTTCAAGGCGTATATGAATATTACGCCGGCGGAATTGAAGGCGGCGATCGACGAAGCGCACACTAAGGGGCTGAAACTGACCGGGCATTTGTGCTCGGTGGGATTTACCGAAGCGGCCGACATGGGCATCGATGATTTCGAGCACGGCCTGGCGGTGGATACCGAATTCGATCCGGCCAAGCAGCCGGGCGTGTGCCCGCAGGATGCTGGCGAAGAGTATTTCGACGAGACGCTGGACGTGAAGGGCGCGCCGGTGCAGGCGCTGATCAAGCATCTGGTGGAAAAACACGTGGCGGTGACTTCGACCATGGCAGTGTTTGAGGATTTCTCCGGGCACAACCAGCCGCTCGACTTGATGCGCGACCGCGAAGAGCGGGTGATGGGTTTGCGCAGCTGGCTGATGTACCGGATGATTCGCTCGCGGACGGCGAAGCATCCGCTATCGCGCACGGTGGCCAAAGAAATGGAATTCGAGCGCGATTTCGCGGCGGCGGGCGGGTTGCTCTTGGCCGGATGCGATCCCACCGGCGACGGCGGGACGCTGGCGGGTTACGGCGACCAGCGCGAGCTGGAATTGCTGGTTGAGGCAGGATTTACTCCGGTGGAGGCGATTCACATTGCTACGCAAAATGGCGCGGAATATTTGGGACGGACCGCGCTGATCGGGAGCGTCGCGATTGGAAAGCAGGCGGATTTGGTGGTGATCGATGGCGACCCGGTTCGGAATATTTCCGACATTCGCAAGACGGAGACGGTTTACCGCAACGGCATCGGGTACAGTTCCGCCAAATTATTTGGCGCGGTGCGCGGGTTGGATGGAGTAAATTGATTTTCTGATTTCGACGCCGGTGGGAAACTCGGCCACGAAGGAGAAATTCGAGTCGGGAGGATTGCCATGAAGAAACTGATTGGTGAGCTGGCTTTGCTGGTTATGGTAGTTGGTTTTGCCGGGACTGTCCGTTTGGATGGAGGGCCGAACCCGCCGCCACCTCCGCCGCACAAACCGCCCGCGCACCTGGATGGCGCGCCGGTGCCGCCCATGCCGCCGCATAAGCCGCTGGCTTAGAGAGCGCTGCGAGGAAGTGCTTGATTTGAAAAAAGGGAAAGGGCGATCGGCCCTTTCCCTTTTTTTGTGCGCGAATCAGAGTTGCGGCATCCCGGCTATCGCGTCGGGGACGGCTTTCGTCGTGGGGATCGCGAGGCGGGAGCATGGATGAGATTCTTCGTCGCAAGAAACGCTCCTCAGAATGACGACGGTTTTTTAGTGGCGTGGGGATTGGTGAAGGCGCTTCGCGCTCGATGATTTTGCCGGTGTGAGCGGCGGGTCTAGAGCGGTGGAGTGGTTATGGTGACGATGACTGTGGCGTTTCGCATTCTCGCCTTTCGCGTCATTCTGAGCGCAGCGAAGAATCTCATCCAGTTGGCGGCACCCAGGCCATCGCGTCGTGTACGGCCTTCGTCGTAATGATTCCGAGGCGGGAGCATGGATGAGATTCTTCGTCGCGAAAGGCGCTCCTCAGAATGACGGCGGTTTTTTAGTTGTGTGTGGATTGGAGGAGGCGCTTCGCGATGGGCGATCAGTGTGCGCGGTTGATCTCAGGGCGAAGGTTGGAACCGAGATTACTTGCCTGGTTTCTGCAGCTGCATTTTCTTCAGCGGGAAGAATTCCTCGGCCAGATCTTTCCAGTTTGGATTTTTCGATTCGATCAGGGCCACTTTTTTCGCACGCAACCAGCCTTTGATTTGCTTCTCCCGCGCGATTGCGACCGCGATTCGATCGTAGTGTTCCCAATACACGACGCGATTTACTTCGTATTTCGAAGCGAAGCCCGGCGAGAGCTGGCGGCGGTGCTGCACGGTCCGGTGGGCGAGTCGAGCGGTGACCCCGGTGTATAGCACTCGGGATCTGCTGGCGAGGATGTAGACATAGCCGGCTTTCATTGGTGCACCCCGCTCCTGGCTGCGAGTCTGAGCCCCGCGAAGAGTCTTGTCCAGTTTGGGTCGATGGGCCAGCGCGTCGTGCACTGCTTTCGTCGTAATGATCCCGAGGCGGGAGCATGGATGAGATTCTTCGTCGCAAGAGGCGCTCCTCAGAATGACGACGGTTTTTTGGTGGTGTGGGATTGGCGGAGGCGCTTCGCGCTGAGCGTTTGTCGAAGCGGCACACATGGTGGTTCCGCTCATTGGGACCTCCGCTACAGAGGAACGCGCGGGACGTGTCGCGCTCGATCATTTTGCCGATGCGGGCGGGCGCTCGGGTGGGGCGCGCGGCGGAAAGAATTGCGAGATGACTGCCTGCTACGAGACGGTTTGGAGGGGATGGGGTTCTTCTTGGTTTAGGGCGGCGCGCAACTTTTGGAGCAGGGATTGGCGGCTGAAGGGTTTTTGGAGTTGTTCGGCGCCGGCGAAGAAGGGTTCGGTGGATTCGTGTTCGAGGTAGCCGGACATGTAGACGATTTTCATTTGCGGGTGCGCGCGCTTCAGGCGCTGCGCGAGTTCGGGGCCGCGCATGCGGGGCATGACGACGTCGGTGACCAGCAGGTCGATGGGCGCGGAATGTTGTTCGGCGATTTCGAGGGCGTCGAGGCCGTCTCTGCCGACGATCACGTTATAGCCGCCGGAACGTAAAAATTCGGAGGCCAGCTCGCGGACGGCTTCTTCGTCTTCGGCGAGCAGCACGGTACCGACGCCGCGGTCGCAGATCGGCGCGCGGTCTTCGACGGCCGGCAGCGCGGCGACTTCGGTGCTCTGCGGCAGAAAAATTTCGAAGCGCGTGCCTTGTCCGGGCGCGCTATCCACCCAGATGTAGCCGCCGCTCTGCTTGACGATTCCGTACACGGTGGAAAGGCCGAGGCCGGTGCCTTTGCCCAATTCCTTGGTGCTGAAAAACGGTTCGAAAATTTTGGCGCGGACGGCTTCGTCCATACCGTGGCCGTTGTCGGCGACGACCAGCAGCACGTAATTTCCAGCGACGGTGGGCGCGTGGGCGCGGGCGTATTCTTCGTCGAGGACGACGTTCTGCGTTTTGATGGTGAGTTTGCCGCGGCTGCTCATGGCGTCGCGCGCGTTCACGACCAGGTTCATGATGACCTGTTCGACCTGCGAAGGGTCGGCTTTGACGCGGGCCAACGATTCGCCGGGCAGGAATTTGTATTCGATTTCTTCGCCGATCAGCATGGGCAGCATTTTGTTCAGGTCGCCGATCAGAAGATTTAGATCGAGGACGCGCGGTTGCAGGACCTGCATGCGGCTGAAGGCGAGCAGCTGGCGGGTTAGCGTGGTGGCGCGGTCGGCGGCTTTTTTCATCTGCACGATGCTGTTCTGCACCGGACTCATGGTGCCGAGTTTTAATTCGAGCAGGTCGCCGTGGCCTTTGATGACGGTGAGCAAATTGTTGAAATCGTGGGCGACGCCGCCGGCCAGGCGGCCGACGGCTTCCATTTTTTGGGCCTGGCGCAACTGATCGCCGAGCATTTGTTTTTGCTCTTCGTTCATCTGCAGCGTGCTGCGCAAACGGGCGAAAGCTTCGGTGACTTCGGAAACTTCGTCGCCGGTGTCCGGGCCCAGCGGATACGTGAAATTTCCTTTTTCCAAGGCGTGCACCGCTTTGCTGAGGCGTTCGAGCGGCCGGGTGAATGTGCGCGAGATAAGGAAAACCAGCAGCGCGCCGACAAAAACTGCGGCGCAGCCGAGCAAGACCAGGTCGCGATTCAAGCGAGTGAGAAACGAGAGGGCGTCGTCGGAAGGTTTTAATACGGTGAGCGTGAGCGGCGGGGTGACGCCGGGAGTGAGAATGACCGAGCTGACCAGGTAGCGCTTGCCGTCGATTTCAAGGTTGCGCGAAGTATTGGCGCGGCGGAGTTCGTCGGTGACCAGACGTTCATCGACGGCGGCGGAAAACGAACTGACCACCGGTTCCTGGCCATAACGAAACGCAATTTCGCAGAGCGCGATGCGGCCGACTTCGCGGGCGACCGCGGAATCGATTTCGCGGCCGACGACGACGGTGCCGAGATTCAATTGCGAAGAGGAACCGAGCGCGATGGGATGGCGCGCGACTTGATAGAGGTGGCCGTGGGCGAACCACCAGCCGCCTTTGCCGTCGTTGTGCATCAGCGCGAGCATGTCCTGCGCGGCGGCCGGCGTAAAACCGGGAACGGTGGTGTGCAGCGCAACAATTTTGCCGGTCCAATCGGCCAGCGCAAAAAGTTCGGTGTCGCTGGCGCGCCACGGTTCTTCGGAGGCGGTCTGGATGGTGGCGGGATCCTCGTTGTCCATGATGAATTTGATGGTGGGCAACGTGGCCAGAATTTCGGCGTCGCGGTTGAGTTCGATCTGGCGTTCGGCGCGGACGTTGTCGAAGGTCGCGACGGAATTGCGCGTGTCCTGCTCCAGGGATTTTTCGACTTGCTCCTGGGCGGCGTGGCCGACGATCAGCAGGGTGGAAAAAGTGAGGCCGGCGATGATCAGGACGAGGGAGAGGAGAAATTTGGTGCGCAGGCGGAGATTCGGCGAGACGCGCTCGCGATTGGCGAGCCAGCGGAGCTGCGGCTGGAGGGCGGTCCCGAGGCGCGTCTCGAGGTGACGCTCGAGGCGGCGCACCTGTCCCGAATTGAACCACTCCTTCACGGTTTTCATGCCGGAGTAAGATTACGGATTGGGCGGGAATGGGGGAATGGGACGACGGTACCAGTGTTTCTGGGACGGGTGGAATGTTCGCTTTTTGTTTGAGGTGGACCGCATGGTGAGCCGAGCGGCCCGCAAGAAACCCATGGTCGGCTCAGGCGCCGAAAAGCCTGCGGGCTTCATCAATTTGCTCGCGTAAGCAATCCTGAACCAAACTCTCCAAGAGGAACAGGCTGCCTCGATCGGCGGCTTTCAGTCCGGCGATGTAATCCGCCTTTCGAGCGCGCAATTTACTAGGGAGAGATTCTCCGGCAAAAATCGGTGCGATTTCGATAAGAATCAGCAGATACGCCAAGGCTCGCGCGGTGCGTCCATTGCCGCCGCTGAACGGGTGAATCGCATTCGTTTTCCACAACAGGTAAGTGGCGCGGTGCACCGGACTTTGCTCGCGTCCAGCGCGCTCCAACCAATCCAGCATGTCGCGAGTATCGAGAATGACTTGAGAAGGAGCCGACGGCGTGTGCGTCGAATCCGTAATTTCGATTTGGTTTAGAGCCGTGCGATATTTGCCGGCGCAGGGGTAGATATTGCGAATGGTGAGGAAGTGAATCGCCAGCAGATCCGATTCGGTGATTCGCTTTCGGCCGGTTTTGACGAAATCGGCAAGAAAGTCGACCACAGCCGCCTGATTCGAAATTTCGAGAGTTTGCTTTTGATCCGGAGGGCAGAGCAGAGGGTTTTCAGCCACGAGAAGTCAGGTGCGGTGCGAGTTGCCTGCGCCTACTCCTTGATCGTTCGTTCCACTTGTTCCCGGGTGATTCTCGCGTCTTCGATTCCGGCATTACCATAGGCCCAATCGCGCTTGAACTCGATGGTCGGGTGACCGACGCTGGGATGCTGACTGACGATGGACTGGGCATCGCGGACGATGCGTTTTTCTGCTTCGGTCATTAGAAAGCCCTACCTTAGTAGGGATTATAACACAGCGATAAACGGGCGGAATCGGGTCGCCGACGAGATCTCCGTGCTTGCCAACAGAATCGTGCCGGTGACCAAGACGCGGGCTGGAGCGTTTGCGGCCGCAGAGGTAACAGAAATGGTGGCGGGCGCCGAAGGCGACTACCAAAAATGGTGGTTGGGTGGCGCGTTCGGGTGTTTAGGGCCTACGTGATGATTTGGAAGGGCCTACAGCATCCGGTGAATGGCTTGAAAATGGCGGGTGCGGCAGTATGGGTGTGCGGGAGAAACAAGGAATTGCCGGGAATCCTTATTACAAAATACTAAGGGCTGGGCCCGGTAGTTTACTTCTTCTCCCGCACTTTTATTTTTGCCAGCCCGCCAGCGTTAAATCACAAACGAAATTCTAAAACGTTCGTCCTCCGAGGAGAATCGCAATAATGCTCAAACTACGGCTCAAACATTTTTCTGCTGCGCTCGCGCTTTTTTGCGTGACCGGCTTCGTCGGTTGTTCCACTGCGCCGAAATCGCCGGATGTCTCGGATGCAATTCGTCATTCGCTGGACCAGTCCGGATACAAAGATATTTCGGTGAGCCAGGATCGCGATAAGGGAGTGGTCACGCTGACCGGGCATGTGCCGGCGGCCGGCGACAAGGCTACGGCGGAATCGATCGCCAGGGGTTTGGCCGGCGGACAAGTGGTCGCCGACGAAATTCAGGTGTTGCCCCCAGGAAACGAGAGTGCGGCCAAGGATGTGAACGCGGATTTGGACGACGCAATCAAAAAGAATCTGGACGCGGTTTTTATTCAAGGCGCGCTGCATCGGGCGGTGAGTTACGACGTGAAGAACGGCGTGGTGACGCTGACTGGCGATGTGGATTCGCAGGCCCGCCGCGGAGAAGCGGCGCGGATGGCGCAGGGCGTGCCGAATGTGGTGCAGGTGGTGAACGAGCTGCAGGTGAAGGGGCAGAAGGCAACGTCGTCGCGTTAGGCGTTAGGCGACGCGCGTTTGCGCGCGTGGCCGGCGGACGCGCGGAGGGGTTTTTGGGGCGAGGCGGGAAGCGTGCTTCCCGCCTTTTTTTGTGTGGCGAGATTATCTATTCTCCGGCTCAGTAATTTACCTGATAGGCGCGGGCGGGGAATTGAGGTTTAATCATTCAGAATTTGGATGCAGTGGATTCAAGATTTCTGGCGGTTACGCGGCGAAATACTTCCGAACAACAATCAACACTTGAGGCGAGTGGCACGAAGCAAAAGGAGATTGACGATGCGCAAATTTATTACTACGGGCGCCCTGTTTTTGGCGGTGAGCCTGATTCCCGCGGCCTTGCCCGCACAGGCGCAGTCGACGCCGGATTCGCAGAGCGGCGCGGCCACGGACACTAAACCGGCGCAGTCGAGCAGTATGGCCAATCCGGAAATGACCACGGTTACCGGCTGCGTGCAGGCGGGTCGGAAAGCTGGGACCTTCCGGCTGGTGGGAGACGACGGCTCGATGTACATGCTGCGCAGCAAGAAGACGGACTTTTCGCAGCACGTGGGGCACGAAGTGACGGTTTCGGGCCACGTGATGACCGGCGAGATGCACCATGGCACCGGCGCCGCGAATGGTTCGGGCGACGCTGCGGCGAACGGCGCGGACTCCTCGGCCAGCGCGGGAGCGAGCGGGTCGGATCAGAATGCGGCGTCGGGAACGATGGCGATGAAGGGTCATGCGTGGAAGGGATTTGCGGTGAAGTCGATGACCATGGTCAGCGAGTCCTGCAAGACCACGAAGTAACTTCGGAATAAAGGTCGCGGCACGCGCGAGCGTGCGGCGGTTTTAAGATAAGTGAGTGGAGGAAAGGCGCGGGATTTTATCCCGCGCCTTTTTTTTGTTTGAGAGAAACGATCCGATCCGGCGCGAAGCGCTACCGCGACTCAAACGTCACCACTCACCTGTCGTCATTCTGAGGAGCGTCTTTTGCGACGAAGAATCTTGTCCATGCTGCCGCGCCGGGACCATTGCGACGAAGACGCGCTCGACGTGATGGCCGGCGCGGTGCGTTACTGGATGAGATTCTTCGCTGCGCTCAGAATGACGATGGCGTGGGGATCGCGCTCGACCAAGTTGTCGGCGGCGTCGGCGGCGACGGCGTGGGCGTCTGCGGGCGCGAGCGTCTGCGGGCGCCAGAAGGCCTGCTCGACGTGATGGCCGGCGCGGTGCGTTACTGGATGAGATTCTTCGCTGCGCTCAGAATGACGATGGCGTGGGGATCGCGCTCGACCAAGTTGTCGGCGGCGACGGCGGCGACGGCGTGGGCGTCTGCGGGCGCGAGAAGACGTGCTCGACGTGATGGTTGGCGCGGTGCGTTACTGGATGAGATTCTTCGCTGCGCTCAGAATGACGACGCTGGTGAGGAGCGCGCTTTGAATTGGTGGGTTGGCGTCTCTGGACGGCGGGATTTGAACCCTATTCCAGGTGTGCCCTGACGTTGTTTCGCAAAGGCGGCGGCGAGCCGCCGCACTCCAAGGTAGGTGGGGTGGATCGCGCCGCGGACGCTCCGCGATGCGGCTGGCCGGGGATCCGGAAGCTGCCGCGATTTTGAGATGAATGGATGAAGGAAAGGCGCGGGATTTTATCCCGCGCTTTTTTTTTCGCTTTTGTTTATTCCTCGCGCATGAGCATCAGCGGATTCGTGGCCAGCGCGCGGCGGGCCGGAATCCAGGCGGCAAGGAGTCCCACGGCCAGCATGGTTACGAGGACGCCGACGAGAACTACTGGGTCGCGGGGCGTGGCTTGATACACGATGAAGGCCAGGACTTTGCTGGCGGCGAGGCCGAGGAGCAGGCCGGCGACCGAGCCGAGCGCCAGCATGCGGAAGGTGCGGCCGAGGGCCGCGCGCAAAACTTCTTTATTCTGGGCGCCGAGCGCGATGCGGATGCCGAATTCGCGCATTCGCATACTGACCGAATATGCAGCCATGCCGAAAATTCCGGTGACGGAAAGCATGGCGCCGAGCGCGCCGAGAACTCCCAACGCGCCAGTGGCGACGCGGCCGGGAAACATGACGCCGTCGAGAGTTTTGTACCAGGTGCGCAGGGTGAAGGGCAGGCCGGCGTCGAGGCCGCGGATGGCGCTTTGCAGCGCGGGCGTCAACTGGTGCGGGTCGCGGCCGGAGCGCACCAGCAAAACGGTGGCGCTGGAGGGCGATTGCAGAATGGGCCGGAACATCGCGGCATGTGGATCTTCGGTGATGCTGGAATATTTTCCGTCCTCGGCGAGGCCGACAACCTCGATGCGCGTGCCGGTGGCGATTTTGAAATACCCACCGAGGGCGCGGTCGGCGGAGCCGAAAACCTGGCGCGCGAATTCGCGATTCACGATGGCGACGGGCGGCGATTTTTCGTCGTCGTTCCAGGTGAATACTCGACCGGCCAGCAAAGTAGTGCCGGCGGCGTGGAAATATCCGGGCGAGACGTTGTAGTTGGAGGGCTGGGCAGCGGCTTTTGAAGCGCGCAGGTCCGGGGCGTTATCAGGAAAAACGGCGACGATGTTGATGCCTACGCCGAGCGGGACCATGTCGGCATACGCGGCGGAATCGACGCCGGGAATGGTGCTGACGGCGTCGAGCATGCGTTTTTGCATGGCGGGACGATCGGCTAGGGGATAACGCGCCATGGCCAGGTCGGTCGCGAGCAGCAGCGTATCCTGCGAAAGAAATCCGAAGCTGCTGTGCAGCGCGCGCAGCAGGCCGCGCACGGCGACCAGCGAAGAAGTGACCAGCACGGCGCAGATGGCGATCTGCGCGACCAGCAGCGCATCACGCAAAGCGAAACGGCGGAAAGCGCGCGCGGCTCCGGTCTTGATGACCTGGTAGGTGTCGCTGGATAAAACCTGCCGCACCGGAACCATGCCGAAAAGAATTCCGCTGGCGAGCGCAAGCAGCAGCGCGACGACGTAGACGGTGGCGTCGGGATTTACCGGCACGTTGATGGGAATATCCGGGAGCGGCTGCCAGGCGCTGATCCAGGGCAGCAGCATCATGCTGCCGACGACGCCGATGGCGCCGCCGAAAAGGGAGATCAGCGTGGCTTCGGTGAGCAACTGGCGCATGATGCGCGAGCGGGTGCAGCCCAGCGCGAGGCGCAGCGCGACTTCCTTGGCGCGGTCGGCGGCGCGCGCGGCGAAGAGGCTGCCGAGATTGGCGCAGGCCGCGAGCAGAATTAACGCCGCGAGAGTCATGAGTCCGGCGACGAAAGCGCGGACGCCCGCGCCGATGTAATCGCCCAGCAGCGAGGGGCGCGCGATAAAGAAACTGAAACCGTCGTCTTCCTTGGGATAGTCCTTGGCCAGCGACGCGGCAACGGAATCCAGATCGCCTTTCATCTGCGCGTGGGTGAATCCGGATTTCAGGCGTCCGATGATCCAGATGCTGCGGTTGCCGCGGTCGTTCAAGACGCTGAGGCCTTCGACCTGATCCTGATCGACGAGCGGGACCCAAAGGTCGGGCGCGAAAAATAATACGGTGCCGCGAAATTTGGGAGGGGCAACGCCCAGCACGGTGTAGGGATATTTATTCACCAGGATGGTGCGGCCAATCACGTGGGGATCGTCGTGCAGATGGCTGTGCCAGTAGGCGTAACTCAGAACCAGATACGGTGCGCTGTCCGGGCCTTTTTCGTCGGACGGATGAAAAAAGCGGCCGAGATACGGCTGAATGCCGAGCAGGTCGAAATAATTTCCGCTGGCTTCGTAGGCGTAGCTTTGCAACGAGCCCTGGCCGAGATCGAGACCGACCGGCGCGATGGTGAAGGCCATCACGCCCTCGAAGGAACGGTTGCGGTCGCGGATATCGCGATAGTCGGGGTAAGACTGCTGCCAGTGTTGCGGCCCGTATTCGAGCATGTAGAGATTTTGCACGCCGGGCAGATCGATGGGGCGCAGCACCAGCGCGTTGAGCACGCTGAAGACGACGACGTTGGCGCAGATGGCTACGGCGAGCGTGAGGATGGCGACGGCGGTGAACGCGGGGCGCTTGCGCATCATGCGCAGGCCGAAGCGCGCGTCCTGCAGGAGAGTTTCGAAAAACTGGCCGCCGGAGAAAGAGGATGCTGTCATGTTGCCTCCTGCTGAATTCTCTAGTGCGTGGCCGGTGCGACTTAGCGGAATCGTGGCGGCGCTTCGCGCCGGGCTGATTGGATGATGCCGGTTGTGTCTGCAAAGCGGCGGCAGAGCCGCCGCACTCCAAAATGAGCCGGGCGGTTTGGAGATTGCGGACGCTCCGCGACTGCGGTGTCGAGTGGGCTTCGCGCGTCGCGTCTTGGAATGGAAAACTGGGGAATCATATTGCGGTGGCCTTTTGAAACGCGGGCGCGGTGTTTACGGATTTGCGTTTGTACGCGGCGGTGAAGCGCACGCGGATGAACCAGAAAATCAGCAGGACTAGCGCGATTGCTGGCGGGATGTAGAACAGCGGGGAGCCGCGCCAGGCGGCGGGGAAGACTCTTTGCTGGCCGAGGAACAGCGAGAAAACGGCGATGAGGAAGGCGAAGCTCATGCGCCAGAGGTGGCGCACGAGGCGATTTACGCCCTCCAAGCTGCCGCGCATTAGCATGCGCAGGTCGCCGGTGGCGGCGAGCAGGGCCATCGCGCCGAAGAAGAAATAAATTCCGGGAGGATAGCCGTCGAAAGTGCCGGAGAGGTCATGCGCGGCTTTTAATCCGTAGGAAATCATGCCGAGTCCGATGGCGGAGACTGCGGCCCAGGCGAGCCAATCGAAAATGACCGCTTTTATTTCGGGGCTTGCACTGATTTTGGAATCGCTGCGCCGCGCCGTCACCCAACCGGTGCAGACCAGATAGGCCACCAAAGTTCCGTTGAAGAAATTCGCCATCTGGCCGCCGGAAACTCCGTGGAGGTGATTGATCCAGCCCATGTATGCGCCGGGGACGGACATGCAGAGCATGGCGACGACGAAAACGTCTCCGGCGATTCCGTGGCGGCGCGAGCCTTTGCGCAGGAACATGGTGACGAAGCCGGCCGCGATGCCGATCAGGCCGCCGGCGATATGCAGAATAACCAGATGAGGAAAATGCTGCATGGTGCGTCCTCCTGTCGGTTGCGCCCCTTGTGTATCCACGCGCGCTGAGCCGTCCGGCGTGAATCAGGGAGTCGTGAGTCTCTTCAGCGCGTTTACCGAGCTGGTCATTTTGGGATCGAGCGCCACGGCGTGGCGGTAGCTTTCGATGGCGCAGGTTTTATCTCCGGCATCCATGCAGGCTTCACCCAAGCTGTCGTAGGTGTTCGCGGATTTCGGATGAGTTTCAGTGTTGAGCCGCAGGATGGCGATGGCTGCGGGGAACTGGCCGGAGTGTAGAAATTGGTAGCCCAGGCCATTGGTTTGCGTTTCGTTTTCGTACATGTTGGGGAAACCCTGCGCGCGCAGGCTGCGATATTGCGCGGCGGCCGCGTCGACTCCCTGAGCGCGAATGGTCGCGGCCAGCAGATCAGTCATTTTGTTGTTGCGCAGGTCCATTCGCGGAATCCAATCGCCGAAGGCCGCGGCGCCGGCTCCCGCGCCCATCAGCAAAGTGATTACGAAGAGAGCGGCAGCCATGGTCATACGGCGGCCGGCGAGCGGCGATTTTTGCGCGAGCAAATACAATTCGAGAATTGCCAGCGGCAACAGGTAGGCGCCGAACGCCATGAAATTCAGGAACGGCCCGGTAAAGGTGGTGGCATCGAATCCGACCGGTCCGCCCATCGCGATCATCCACAGCGTGAACATCACGCGGTAGAACCAATTGCCGAGCAGCACGATGAACAAGCGGAGGGCCCAGCGGCGGTGCGCGGTGAAATCGCGGGCCATCGCGCGGCGCAAAGCCAGGCCGCCGCAGATCCAGACCAGCACGGCGTTTCCGGTCGAGCCCAGGTGTTGCGTCAAATCGCCGACGCTGCCGCGAATCCAGATCATGTACATGGCCGAGCCGGTGATGGCCAGCGCGCCGAAAAGATAGACGCGGCCGTTCCAGCGATGAAAAACGGGGAAGCGTTGGCGCACCTGCGGGATCAATTGCAGCGCGCCGAGAATGATGATCAGCACGGCGCCGGAAATATGCGCGGCCGCCGCGGAATTCGAAAGGGTGTGGCCGGGGACGTAGCCCTTGGTCATATTCGAATTCCAGGCCTGCCAGTTGGAGTGCGCGGCGGAGTGGCCGTAGAAAATCGCGAGGGACGCGGCGAAAACAAGCTGGCCGACGATGGCGACGGCGAACCAGAATCCGGCGGCGGCTTTCAGGGCTTTGGTGGCGGTGCCGTTTAGTTCAAACCCGGTGGTCATGACGGCTGTGCTCATGTTTGGCCTCTCCGCGTTCCTGATTCCAATTTCTATCTTCTACTTTCCAATTTCTCGAAGGCTCTAGATCGGCTGGCGGTAGCGGCGCAGTTGGATGGTGGCGTATAGAAACGCGGCGGCCACCGCGAGTCCGATCCACAATTCGGGGCTGGCCAGGAATTTTCCGGGCGCGACGGCCGACAGCGGAGTGATCATGCTGCCGTTATCGGGATCGAGGTTGAAGGCCGACTCGATGCTATTGAAATGGTGCGCGACCATTTTGATGAAATGGCCGCTGTGCAAGACGATGGCTTCGACGATCGCGATTCCCAGCGGAATAAAAACCGCCCACAGAAAAGTATTGCGGCGGGCCCAGGCGGAAACCAGCAGCAGCCAGCCATAAATCGGCGCGTACCAAATGGCGTTGGTCACCAGGGCGTAGAGCAGCACCAGCGACATTTGCGGCAGCGGCACCTGGGTCCAGACCGGAGCGGCGCTCATACCGTTCAGGCCCAGCACGATGGTGCTGAGCACGCGCATGATCAATTGCAACGCCACGATGGTGACGAAGGTGATGGCCGGGACTACCAGCATCGGAATGCTGAGCTTCGCGAGGACGGCAGTGAGGTCGGAGACCGGCAGCGACTTCCAGAAAAGAATGCTGCGGTCGCGGCGCTCGCCGTGCAGGGCGTCGAGGCAATAAAAGAAGCCGACGATCAAAGCGACGACGGCGATGATCAGCGCGGTAAAAACGTAAGGCATGGCCAACGCGTTCGATTGTTCGGCGGCTTCGAGCGCTTCGGCGGCGCGCATGCGGGCCGGCAAATGCGCAGCGCGCGCCAGAAAGCTGAGCAGGATGAGGCCGCCGACGGCGAGAGGCGCGATGTAGATCGAGCGGTTCTCCCAGAGTTCGCGGCGGACGGACCAGTAGAAGGGCTGCGGCGTGGTCGCCGGCGCGTGCGGCGAGCCGGCGACGACATTGGACGGCGGCGCGGCGTTGCCCATTAAATTGCCCATCGCATTATTCGTGGCGTCGCTCATCGGCTGGCTCCTGGCAGGATTACGGGCGGCGGCGTTCCATACGGCACGGGCGGCGCGGCTTGCGCCGGCGTGCCCATCACTGCGACGAAAAGATCGGCGATGCTGGGCGTGTGCACTTCGCCGAGGGTGGCGAGTTTCTGGCGGTCGGCGCGATCGAAGAGCAAAATGCTGCGGCCGAAAACCTGGCGCTCGTGAATCGGGCCGAGCGCTCGGGCGGCCGGCACATTTTCGGGCAGCACCATCACTTCCATGTAGCGCGCTTCGAATTCTTCCATGCTGCAATCGAGCATGATGCGGCCGTGATTGATGAACATCAGGTCGGTGAGCACCTGCTGAATTTCTTCCACCTGGTGAGTGGTGACGATGATGCTGCGGTTGCGGTCGAAATAATCGTTGAGCAGGGAATCGTAAAATTGTTTGCGATACAAAATGTCGAGGCCGAGGGTGGGCTCGTCGAGGACGAGGAGTTTGGCGTCGATGGCCATCACCAGCGCGAGATGCAGCTGAGTGACCATGCCTTTCGACAATTCCTTCACGCGATTTTTTGGTTTGATGTCGGTGCGCGCCAGAAAATATTCGGCTTTTTTGCGGTCGAAGCGCGGGTGAACTCCGGCGACGAAATCGAGCGCCTGCGAGACGCGCATCCAACGCGGCAGCACGGCGACGTCGGCGATGAAGCAGACGTCGCGCATCAACTGATCGCGCGAAGTCCACGGATTGCGGCCGAGCACGGTGAGCTCGCCTTCGTAGGGAATCAGGCCGAGGATCGCGTTCAGCGCGGTGCTTTTGCCGGCGCCGTTCGGGCCGATCAGGCCGAGGATGCGGCCGTCTTCGACGCGCAGGTTGACGCTATCGAGCGCGACCTTCGAGCCGTACGTTTTGCGCAGGCCGCGCGCTTCGATGCAGGCCATGTTATTGGTCCTCCGATTTGGCGTGGGTTTCGTTTCCATTTTTTGCGGCGGCTTCGAGCAATTGTTCGGGCGTCAGGCCCAGGCGTGCGATGGTTTCGTGAATGCGCGGCCATTCTTCGGCCAGAAATTTTTGGCGTTCACCTTTCAGCAGCAGGTCGCGCGCGCCGGCGTTGATGAACATGCCGCGGCCGCGGCGGCTTTCGACCAGTTGCTCGTCGACGAGCTGCTGGTAGCCTTTGAGGACCGTGAGGGGATTGACGCGATATTCGGCGGCGACGGTGCGGACCGAGGGCAGGGGATCGCCTTCTTTGAGGACGCCGTCGAGGATCATGGCGACTACGCGATCGCGGAGCTGGCGGTAGATGGGCTGGTTGTCGTTCCAGTCGCGGTCCATGCTTGGTTTCTGGTCCTTATATAAGGAAGCGAAAGGGAGTGGTTTCGAGGCTTGCAAGTCGCTCTAAGGCCAGTTCCCTTCTGCTTCGGTGTGTTAGTTAACTACAACACTGATATTGTGGCAAGAGATTTCTTGAGGATTTCGCATATTTCCTGCAAGACCAGCGAATGCAGTAGTTTGCGCCCCGGGAGGGAAGCATTCAATCCAACGGAAGCCCGCCAAACGCCGCAGGCAGGGCGAGGAGTGCACATCGAAGAGAGACCCTTCGTCGCGAAAGGCGCTCCTCTGGGTGACGGCCAACTGCGGGTGGTCGGCGACTTGAATGGTCGGCGGCAGAGCCGGGTCGGTTCAGGCTCGCGTTCGTGCGTCGTTTTGTTTTTTTGATTTCAATCGACGATGAAAAGTTTCGCGCCGTTTGGCGCAGAGCTGCGATGCGGCGGCTGGCCGTCGCCGACGTGGTAGGTCTGGCCGGGTTCGAGGTTGTGGCGCTGGCCGTCTTGCAATTCGATATGGAGGGGGCCGCTGAGGCAGAGAATCACGTGGCCTTTCGCGCACCAGTGGTCGGCGACGTAGCCCGCGGAATATTCGACCAGGCGCACGCGCACGTCACCGAAATTTTTCGTCTTCCACAGCGCGAAGCCAGGAGCGCCGGGATGCTGCGTGGTTTCGATCTGCGACCAATCGATGATGGACATCGGTGACGGCAGCATTTTCATGCGCGCATTATAGCCGTGTATAGTGACTCGCGTTGGGTGAGCGGGAGGGAAGCGATGCGACGGAAATTGCTGGGCGTTGCGGTTTTGATTCTGGTGGCGGCGTGCACGGATGCAACTTGGGCCGGGCCGCCCGACCATGCGCAGGACGAAGCGCAGATTCGCGCGGTGGAGATGCGCTTGCAGGATGCGTGGAACAGCCACGACATGAAGGCGTGGGCGAATCAATTTACGGAGGACGCGGATTTCGTGAACGTGGTCGGCTGGTGGTGGCAGGGCCGCGCGCAAATTGAGTCCAAGCACGCGAAGATGCATCAATCGATGTTCAAGGACAGCACGCTCGCGGTCGGCTCCGTGACTATTCGATTCATCGGGCCGGACACGGCCATCGTGCACATGCTGTGGACGCTGGAAGGCGCGAAGAATTTCGATGGCGGCGCGGCCGGTGAGCGAAAAGGAATTTTCACCGAAGTGCTGGTGCGGCAGGGAAACGACTGGCTGATTTCCGCGGCGCAAAATACGGACAAGGTACCGGAGCCCGCGGCGCCTCCATCGGCCGACGCGCCAAGGAAATAACCGCGCGCGTTACGCCGGAAGTTTTTGCGGGGTGGGGTAGTGGTGCTGCTCGCGGCCGACGGCGCCGTCGTATTTTGTGGTGGTTTTGAAAAGCTCGTAGCGGCCGTCGGCGGCGTAGATTTTTACGCGGTCGCGCAGCGCCTGCATTTCGGTCGTGGACATGGGTTGGAAGCCGCGGGCGATTTGCAAATTCTGGTCGAGGACTGCCAGCGAATCCATGCCGCTGATGGTGGTGGCGACGGGCAGGCTCATCGCGTAGCGCAAAGCTTCCCGCGGAGTGACCGCGCCGCTGGTGACCATTTCACCGGCGCCGCCGAGGCTCTTCATGCCCAGCACGCCGATTTGTTGTTTGTTCGCTGCGGGGAGCACGTGCTGTTCGAAGCTGCGGAAATTTGCGTCGAAGGCGTTGAGCGGCATCTGCACGGTGTCGAACGGAAAATTCTGGGCCAGCATGCGCAGATGAATCGCGGGATCTTTGTGTCCGGTGAAGCCGATGAAGCGGACTTTACCTTGTTGCTTCGCGGCGAGCAGAGCTTCGGCGGCACCACCCGGCGCGAAGATCAAATCGGGATCGTTGTAGTAAATCACTTCGTGAATCTGCCAGACGTCGAGGTGATCGGTCTGCAGGCGGCGGAGGGATTGTTCGAGCATTTGCATGGCGACGTCTTTGCCGCGGCCGTGGGTGCAGACTTTGGTCATCAGCACGACTTGATCGCGTTTGCCGCGCAGCGCATTGCCCATGCGTTCTTCGCTTACGCCGTCGTGATAGTCCCAGCAGTTGTCGAAGAAATTCACTCCGGCGTCGATGGCGCGCGCGCAGAGTTCGGTGGCTTCCTGCTGGTCTTTGGTCGAGCCGAGGTGATAGCCACCGACACCGATGGCGGAAACTTCGACGCCGGTTTTGCCCAGTGGGCGGCGGGGAATTTCCTGACCGGCTGGCGCGGCGGATTTTGCGGCTCCGGAGGCGCGGCCTTCTTTTCGCGCGATAGCGACGCGCGCATTGGCTACCGCGCTGGCGGTGAAAGCGGCGGCGCCTTTCACGAAATCCCGCCGGGTGAAAGCATGGTCATCGCTGTTTTGCTCATCTCGAATTTCGTCTGCCATTTTTCCTCGCGCATGCCGCCACCACCAACTGCGTTGTAGAAATTCTACGGCTCGGGAATCACGGGGTACGGATGGCCGTCATTTTTTACTTCGAGCAGCCATTCCTTCACTTCGTCGGATTGATCGTCGATGGGGAAGCCGTGGGCAATGCGGGCTTCGGGATTATCGAACTTGATCGAAACTTTATAGAGCTCGAAATGGCCATCGGCGGCTACGGGTTTGACGCGGTCGCGCAGCGTTTGCATTTCGCCGGCGGACATCGGCGTGAAATTCTGGGCGATGCGCAGATTCTGGCGGAGAATGTCCGGCTTCTCCATGCCAGTGATGGTTACCGTCACCGGCAAGCTCATGGCATAGCGCAACAATTCTTCCGCAGTGACCGCGCCGCCTTGAATTGGCTCACCGTGGCCGCTCATCGGCTTCATGCCCAGCGCGGCGATGCCGCGGCGATTTAACTCGGGCAATACTTGCGTTTCAAAACTACGGAAGGTGGCGTCGAAAGGATTCAACGGCATTTGCACCGCGTCAAATGGGAAGCCGGTGGCGAGCATCGCGAGATGCATCGCCGGATCTTTGTGTCCGGTGAAACCAAGGAAGCGAACTTTGCCGGCTTTTTGCGCGGCCAGCATGGCTTCGGCCGCGCCGCCGGGACGAATGAAAAGCGCCGGATCGTTTTCGAACGAGACGCCATGGGCCTGCCAGAGATCGAGATGATCGGTTTGCAGACGATTCAGCGATTGCTCGAGCATTTGGGTGGCGAGCGCGCCGTCGCGGCCGTGGGTACAAACTTTGGTCATCAGGAATGCTTCGTCGCGGCGGCCTTTAAGACCCTTACCCATCCAGTTTTCGCTTTTGCCGCGATGATATTCCCAGCAGTTGTCGAAAAAAGTGATGCCGCCGTCGAGCGCTTCGTGCACCAGGGCGATGGCGGTGGCTTCGTCTTTCGCGGCGCCGAGGTGATGGCCGCCCATACCGAGCGCGGAGACGAAAACATCCTGATGCTTGCCGAAGGGACGCAGGAGCATGCCGGCGCGTCCGGTTTTGGAGGGCGAGGCGGAGGAAGACTGCGCGGGTTTGCGCGCGGCGGCGGAAGCGGCGCCGGTGGTGGCTGGTCCGACATTCGAGACGGAAGTAGAGGGCGGCGAATCGAGCGACGCGGCCGGCCGTTTTACCGCCGCACGCATCGCGATTCTGGGATCGACATCGTTGTTGCTGAAGGACCGGGGTAGTCTCACTGGCTCACCTTTCGCGTTTGATCTAGCGGTAATGAAGTGGCGCGCAGGGCCCGAAATAAAAAGGATGAAGAACTCTGCGCGCCGTTTCAGTTATGAATTCTGTTTTGCGATGCGCCGAGACGCGGATTATTCCTTCTTGCCGTAGTGCTCGGTGTGGCTTTTGGCCGCTTCGTTCGCGTGATGCATGGCTTGGTTCTGATGGCCCTGAGCGACCTGCGCGTGGTGGGCGGCCTTTTCGTGATTGCCGGTTTCGTGCTGCTTGGCGGCTTCCTTGTGGTGTTTCTGCGCGTGGCCAGAGTGTTCGGCCGCGCGCGTGTGATGCTCTGCGGTTTGCTTTGCCATGTGAGTCTCCTTGAGTTTGCTGAAGTGCGAAGAGGGCAACGCGCCGCTGGGAAGCGAAGGCGTCGCGGCCTTTCTTCTGTTTTGATTCTCGGTTGGACGCGGGGAAGTCTCAATACAGCGAAAGTGGTAAAGGGGCGCGGAAAGTTCAGGTTAGTGCGTGAGGATAGCGCGATTTTTGGGCGTGGAGGCGGGTGGACAAGCGCGCGGCGGGGCGCTACCGTAAATGGTGCGTGCCGCGGACGGTTGCGGCGGGCGCAGTTGCCACAATTTTTAATCTGCGGGAAAAATAATGGAGGATTTATGCCGAATGGTTACAACGCTCGGGCGGCGGAATTTCATGAGCTGGCGGCGCATGCGCATCGCGCGGCCGCGGCGCATCACGACAAATCGGATCACCTGACCGGGCACGAATCGGCGCGGCAGGCGATGGAGCACGCGAACAAGGCGCATGAGGCTTCGCAGTTGGCGTTCGCGGAATCGCAGAAGGCGGCGGGGAAGAAGTAGCCGGCGCTTCGCGCTGGTCGTCGTCCTTCGGTTCCAGATTCTTCTCGTTCTGAGTACGGTGCGGCAGCATGGATGAGATTCTTCGTCGCGGAAGGCGCTCCTCAGAATGACGGCGGATTTTGTGGTGGCGTTGGATCTTGCGGAGGCGCTCCGCGCTGGATCGTTTGTGCGGAGCGGGCTGCGTGTCGAAGGCGGTGGCAAGCCACCGCACTCCAAGGTGTTTTGTGGCGCTGATGGAATATTGCCGAGCCGGGCCATCCTGGTGTTGGCGCCGCCGCTTCGCTTCTTGTTTTGTATCTCCTAGGTGGGCTTCTTTTAGCTGAAGCAGTCGCAGTTAATTGTTTTGAACAAGCCATAAAATCGAGACGCGGAATAAAGGATGGGACATGACGGCGCAACAGAATGGCGGGGCTTTCTATTTGGTGACTGGCGCGAACGCCGGGATCGGTTATGAAATCGCGCGCGGGCTGGCTAAGGCTGAGGGGCAGCCGCGGGTGATTCTGGCAGTGCGCGATGCGGCGAAGGGCGAAGCGGCGCGCGCGGCGCTGGCGGAGGAAACCGGGAACGCGAATCTTTCGGTGCTGGTTATCGATCTTGCGAGTCAGGCGTCGATCCGCAGAGCGGCGGCGGAATTTTTGAAGACGCACGATTCGCTGGACGCGCTGGTGAACAACGCGGGGATGAGCGCGCCGACGCGGCAGGAGAGTGTCGACGGGATTGAGCTGACGTTTGCGACCAACGTGCTTGGATATTTTATGCTGACGAATTTATTGCTGGACGCGCTGAAGAAGGCGCCGGCCGGGCGGATCGTGAACGTGGCGTCGGAGATGGCTTACGGATTGGAGCTCGAAGACGTGGAATTCAAGAAGCGTACTTACAATCCTTCGACGGCTTACGCGCAGAGCAAGCAGGCGGATCGCATGTTGACCTGGGCCTATGCGCGGCGGCTCGAAGGAACTTCGGTTACGGCGAACGCGATGAGCCCGGGGCCGGTGGACACTCCCTTGCTGCACTCGCTGGCGCCGGGAATGAAGGGGCGCACGCGGGAAAAAGGCGCGGAGACGGTGGTGTGGCTGGCGACCAGCGCGGACGTGGCGGGCGTTTCGAATAAATTGTGGTTCGATAAGGCTGAACGGATTTGCAAATTTCATAATGTGGAGCAGGAAGAAAAATTGTGGGCGGTGTGCGAGGGGTTGGCGGGGAAGGGGAAGAGCTAGCGCTTTTCGCGGAGCCCCGCTCATTTTTGCGTCATTCTGAGCGCAGCGAAGAATCTCATCCAGTAGCGTGTCGCCCAGGCTGATCTTCGTCGCTGCGATTCGCGTGTGGGCGGCTGGATGAGATCCTTCGTCGCGAAAAACGCTCCTCAGGATGACGGCGGTTTGGTGGTACGGGACAAATTGCTGCGGCGCTTCGCGCTGGATCATTTGGGGGTAGCGGGCGGCGGGTCAAAAGCGGCGGCAGAGCCGCCGCACTCCAAAGTGTTTTGTGGCGCGGTCCGATTCTTGCTGATGGCGGAATTTTTGGTGCGGGCGGCGCCGCTTCGCTTCTTGTTTTATACGGGAACGTAGGGGATGCTGGGCGTTGGCGGCGGATTCGAGGCGTGCTGCTGCGGGTGGCGAGGAATCGGACCACGATTCGGCGGGGCTAGAGAAATTTAGGCGTTGGCGGCCATGGCGCGGTCTTCGGGTTTCACGAAGGCTTTGCTGGCCAGCTCGACGACCTGGCGCAGGTGCCACCATTCGCGCTCGGTCATGACGCGGCCATCGTTGCTGGAAAAATAGATGGACGCGTAGCCATCGGCGGATAGCGGCACGCGAATCACCAGGCTGCTTTTTGGTTCTGCGGTCAGATTATTGTTGTCGGACACGGCGTTCCTCCCCAAGTCGAAACCGTCGATCGTTTTGCTCACCCCGACCCCCGAGATGCGCGCCCATTCTCTCGCGTTCGCGGAATTGCGGCAAGAGGGAACGAGGCGCGGCGCGGACGGCGAGGCGGCGCGCGACGTTCACTGCCGAAGCGGTTTGTCGTAATGATCCCGACGCTGGAGCATGGATGAGATCCTTCGTCGCGAAAAGCGCTCCTCAGGATGACGATCGCGCTGGGGTGTGCGTTGGTAGTGGCGCTTCGCGCTGGATGCTTTGGGCGTGAACGCAGCATTCCGAAAGGCGGCGGCAAGCCGCCGCACTCCAAGGTAGGCTGGGCGCGGCGCACGCTGCGGAATTTGCGCGCGGCTGGTTGCTGCGGGCCGCGCGCTTCGCGGCGAAATGCGCAGCTACTGCGCGGTGGGCAGCGTGTAGTTGAATTCGTAGGAATGTTTGCCGTCGGGGGCGATGATGACCAGGAAATTTCCGGTGAGGCCGGTGAGCTGGCCGGTGCCGGAATCGGGGACCACGATGATGTTCATCATGGGCGTGCCGCGGGTCATGGTGGCGTTGTGCTGCAGCACGAAGCTGCCGGTTTTGCCGTCGAGGGTGCCGGTGACGCGTTCGATGGCGACGTAGCCGGCGGAGCCTTTGGTGTCAGTGCCGGCGGCGAGCATGGTGCCCTTGGTGGTGGCTTCCAGGTCGCCGTGAATTTTCTTGTCGATGGACATGCGAGTGAGCGTGGAGCCGTCGGCTTTGTCCGGCTCGCCCTGCGGTTCGATTTTCACTTCGAAGGTGCCTTTGGCGTGCATCACGGTAGCTCCTTTGGGCGTGCCGTTGGCGTCGGACGACTGGCCCTGCTGCGGCGATGGCGAATGGCCGCCGGATTTTCTTTGCGTCGCGCTGTTGTTGCCGGCGCCGCTCGATTCGCTGCTGGTGGAACTGATACTGCTGTGGAACGACGAAATCGAAATTCCCGAAGCGTACATGGCCGTGGCTGCGGCGCCGAACGCCACAGTAACACCCAGAGCCGCGGCCAGCGCGGACCGGTTTGACGTGCGAACGCAAAATGAATTCTTCATTGGTGCGGTAGCTCCATTCGGTATTTGAATTTCCGTAACGATTTTCGCCGACGAACGGAATACGTCAGCGCCAGGATCGTAAATTTATTCTAACCGCAGGCGAACCGTTGCGCCAACGCTGGACGCAAAAAATCTCAGGGCCGGGTGACGCGGTAGATGACGTAGTGGCCGTCTTCTTTCTTATGGTAGTAGAGCGACTCTTCGTCGGGGGAAAGTGCGGGGGCTTCGACGAAACCGGTGATGACGGCGACTGGCTTGGCGGCTTCGAAGGGCTGGCTGGCGCTGGCGCGCTTCGCCGTGTAAATGCGCGGGCCCTGGGGGTCGAGGCGCGTGAAAAACATTTCGCGTTCGTTGGCGGAAACGGCGGGCGCGTAATTCAGCGAGTCGTTATTCACTGATTTCAAGATGGTCTGGCTGGCCGGATCGCGGAGGAAGGCGCCATCCTTGCGGTGGGCGATGGAGATGAACGCGGATTCGGGAATTTTGCGAAAAGTGAACTGGCTTTCGACGTAGTAGAGGGTGTTGCCGTCGGCGCTGATTTCGGCGTCGAAATTCACGATGCCGGGTTTGAAGTTGCTGACGCCGGGGACGAGTTCGATGCCGGTGACTTCGCCGTTGGCGAATTTCCCGCGGTAGAGCGTAGAGGCGGTCTGGTTGTAGCTGCGGTCGGAGACGAAATAGAAGTTGTTGTCGCGGTCCATGGAAGCGACGGCTTCGAGCGAGGGGGAATTCACGCCGCGGATTTCGCCTTGCGACGTGAAATGGGTGTCGTCGACGCGGGTGGCGTAGTAGAGATTCGTATTCACCGGCGGGGCGTTGAGATTGTTGAAGAAAAGGTATTTTCCGTCGCGGGTTAGGAAGGGTTCCATGGCGTCGCCGTCGTAGCCGGCGATTGAGACGCGCTGGGGATTGGTGAATTCGGCGGAAGGTGGCGCGGGGTGCTGGGCGAAGGCGAAGGCGGAGGCGAGAATCCCCGCACAAACGACCAGCGCGAAAAGCAAACGGGGTAGGTTTGGCGGGGCGGAAATCATCGAAGTAATGATAAACGGTTGCGGTGGATTTTTGCACGGGCTCCGCACCGGAACGCGAGGTTGGTCAACTGTTGGCCACGGCGTGCGAAATAATTTGCGCGGCGGGCTGTGGGCGGGTTTAGGATGCGGGTAAGGAGCCGCCATGATCGAAGGACATCTTTGTGGAATGCGGGCTCGGAATGGGACGATTATTTTTATTTGTTCGACGTGCCGGGTGCCGTCGATTTTTACTTTTGGGGCGAAGGACGACGGGCAATTGGTTTACATGATGCTGTGCCCGCGATGCGAAATCGTATTGGCGGAGTGGGAATCGCTGGAGGCGCGCGGGCACGAACTGAGCGAGTTCGCGAAGAATCTGAAACTGAAACAGCGGCCGATCGCGATGCGCAGCTAGAATTGTCGCTGCATTACTCGACCGGCCGCTATTTTTTTTCTGCGGGGATTACGAAATCATCGTTCGTTCGTTGGGTCTGGGGCCGGGGCGGTCTAGGGCACCGAAGGATCTCCGGTTTCCTGGGTGCGTGATTCAGCGTTGCGGATGCGCGAACTGCGGAAGCCGGAGTTGCGGGTGTTGTCGTCCAGGTTTTTCTTGTGTTTCTCCGGGCTCTGGCCCGGCTGCTGAGCGGGAGCATTGCGCTGCGTATCGTTTTTCTTGGTCGCGGTATCAGTGCTGTTCTTATCCATTGCTCTTCTCCTTTTCCCAAAAACTGAGGAGGTCCGTGACGGCTGATTTCTCGCTAGAAATCGCGCCGTTCACATTTCGAATGATAGGAAAACGGGGAAGCGGAAACCATCCCGCAGATGCTGTAAGGCATTCCGCTAAATCGCGTAGGTCCAACGACGAGGGCCCGGAGTGGGTTTTGGGGTCCTGAATTTTGCGCGGACCTAGATTCGCGTTTTAGCGCGCGTCGAGGACGATCAGCTCGACGGATTCCGGCGGCAGCGCCGTGGAAATATTCAGGGTGGCGCCGGTGGCGGTTTTGTCTTCGACCAAATCCAGGTCTTGGGTCGCGCTGATGCGGTAGCGGCGGACGCGGAATTTCTTTGCGGCCCAGGGCAGGTTGTCGATGGTGAGGTTATAGCCGGCGTTGTCCTTGTAAACGATGTCGGTGCGGGGAGCCAGAAGTTTCATCTTCGAAAAATCGGGCACGCCGGAAGCGATCACGTCGGCCGGCAACTGCATCATGCGCGGCTTGAAGCTGGCGGGAATTGCGTAATTGCTGACTAAGATCTGAATTGTTTTGGAGTCGGCGGAGCGGCCGGCGATCGCGGCGAATCCGAGGGTATCCGCGCCGGTGACCGCGAGGCGATTCGGCGTTGCCTCCATTTTCCCCAGCGCTTCAAAGGTACGCGCGGGCTTGAAATATTTCCCCTGAAGGTCGAAGAGCCCCATCCAGGCCGCGTCGCCGCGATAAAACTGGGCGTGATCGAGCGGCGCGTCCTGTGCGTAGCTGAGCACGGCGCCGATGAAGGCGGCTTCGCGGGGGCCGCGCAGCTCGGCTTTTTCCACGTCGGTAAAATCGGCGCTCAGATTCCATTCGGAGAGAATGCTTTCGGCATGCGGGAAGCCGTGGGTATCGAGAATCTGGCGGATGTTCCGGCTGGTGCGAATCGCGTCATACGGATCGGCGGTGAAATCGGTGTAAGAGTGCCAGGAATAAAAATCAAGCGGGAGCTTATGCGCGGCGCAGTAGTCGATGAAGCCTTCGCGGTAGCCGCCGTCGTCGGAAGCCATGGCTTTGGCGTCGCCGCCGACTTTCAACGCGGGATCGACGGCTTTCAAAGCGCGCGCGGTTTTGTCGTAGAGCGAATAAAACTGAGCTGGCGTGCCGGACCAGAAAAGCTCGGGCTCATTCCAAAATTCCCAGTAGCGAATGTTGTAGTGAAAACCGTGGTCCCAGCCCTGGTTGTAGTGGCGCGCGATGTGCGCGACGATGCTGGCAAATTTGTCGAAATCGGCGGGCGGGTTGATATTCGCGCCAAAGCTGCGGCCGATGCGGTAATAAACTTCTGCGCCGCTGTCGTGAATCGCGGTGAGAACTTTATCGGTGGGGCCGAAATTGTAACTCGCCGGATTTTCGGGGTCGGCGGCAGGGTCGGGGAAAATGATGGCGGCGTTGCCGGCTTTCACTACGCCGGCGCGCTGCGCGTCGTCGGGAAGCAGCCACTTGAGAAACGGATTCGACATTTCGAATTTCGAATCGATCTCGGTAGGGCCCATGAAATCGTGGGTGCGGACCTGGTCGATCTTGAGAGCCTTATATTGCGCGACCAGGTTCGGCAGGCCGGCCATGACCGGGCTCGGTTGGCCGTTGAGACCTTGAAAGGATTTTAGCTGGCCGGAAGTTTTGGAGGCGTCGAGGTGCAGCGCGCGGAAACCGGAAGCGGAGGCGCTGGTGGAGGCCGCGTCCTGCGCGAAAGATGTGCCGCAGCAGATGAGCAGAGCGGCAACAAAAACAGCGAGAGCAAAACTGCGGTAAATGGATCGCAACATGGCGACTCCTTGGGCCCGTGGACTGGACGCGAGGCTACGTTACCCGGAATTAGCGAAATGGGAAGCAGAAACTGCGGCAGGGCAGCGTCGCGTTACGTTAACAATTACACACTCGAACGGCGCGGGAATTGCAACCTTGAAGGCGCGGGAATCATCGAATTTGACGATGGGGGATAATGCGTGGCGATGACGCGGTCGAGAGTTTCGATGTGGCGCATCGGGAAATAAACGGGCCGAACGGTTGGGATTAGGCGATACTGGTCGTTGTTAGGGTCTTCGTTTTTATAAGTCGTCGTTGGGGCATAGCTGGGGGGCGCGAGGCGCGAATCGAAATTTTGATTTGCCCCGCGGCGGTCTTGCGAAATTCAGCGAGACCCAAAAAGGAATGCCGCGTTGGAAACTTCACAGATTATTCAAGCCTGGGGAAAAATTCTAAAAGGCGAAGCGCCGACGCTCTCGATTGAAATTACGCGCGAATGTCCGCTGCGCTGCCCGGGGTGCTACGCCTACGAAGAAGGGCATCTGGGCGGCGGCAAAACGCTGCGGGAATTGAACGATCGCAAAGGGCAGGAGCTGGTCGACGGCGTTTTGGAAGTGGTCGATCGGCTGAAGCCGCTGCATCTTTCGATTGTGGGCGGCGACCCGCTGGTGCGTTACCGCGAACTGGAAACTTTGATTCCGCTGCTGATGGAGCGCGGAGTGCATGTGCAGCTGGTCACCAGCGCGTTTCGTCCGATGCATCCCAGTTGGGTGACGCTGGATCATCTGCACATTGCGGTTTCGATTGACGGTCTGCAGCCCGAGCATGACGTGCGCCGGACACCAGCGACCTACGAACGCATCCTGAAAAATATCGCCGGCCAGCGCGTTACGGTGCATTGCACCATAACCGGGCAGATGATGAAGCGCCCCGGCTACCTGGAAGAATTCCTGAAATTCTGGACACCGCGGCCGGAAATTAAAAAAGTTTGGTTCAGCATTTTTACGCCGCAGATCGGCGACCAGCTGCCGGAAATTCTGACGCCTGCGGAACGCACGCGGGCCATCGCCGAAATGCTGGACCTGCGCCAGCGTTATCCCAAGCTGGATATGCCGGAGCGCGTGATCCGCGAATTCGCGACACCGCCGAAAAGTCCGGACGACTGCATTTTCGCGATGACGACCCAGACCATGTCCGCGGACCTGGAGACCATGATCACGCCGTGCCAGTTTGGCGGCAAGCCGGATTGCGCGCAGTGCGGCTGCGTGGCTTCGATGGGCCTGGCAGCGGTGGGCGCGTACAAACTGGGCGGAGTGATTCCGGTGGGCGGAATTTTCAAGGCTTCGCACAAGATCGGCCAAATGCGCGCGCGGGCCCGCGGGAAATCGAAGCCGAAGCCGCCGGCGCAAAATCCGCTGCCGATTCTGCAAGGCAAGCCGGCCGTCACGCCGAGCCCCGACGCCCGCAGCGCCAGCGCGTAGCGTAAGAGGCGGCGGGCCTAAGCCGGCCGCTGCGCGCAATTTTCGCGAAATCTTCGCCGGTAACCGACGTGCAACTACGGTTTTTACTGGATACCAACCCGGCACAAGCCTGCTTATGATTCACCGGACTTTAATGACGCCGTCCCCCACAAGAAATAGAATGCAGGTGTCGAACACGGGGACCAACCAAAAATGGTAGAAACGCGCGAAGACCAGTGCGGCAAGTGCGGCTCGGATATCGATTCGGGCCGGCGCGTGGATTTCACGTTGAAGGACGGGACGCGCGTGTGCGAATCGTGTTTCATCAAGCAGACCCCGCGGGTGACGCGCGAGAAAAAAGATTGGACCAACTGAAGTAGATCTCCACGCACGCTACCGCCTCTTCAGTTTAAACACCCATCATTTCCCGAAATAAAGAGTCGCCATCGTGATGTGCGGCGATAACACCCCGAAGCACTCCATCTCGTCGTCTTCGAACCGGGATTGCACGAGTCCCGCCAGCATATCGGCAAACTGAAGATTCAAAGAAATGTGGCTTTCGATCGGCTGGCAACTGAGTAGAGTGGCCATCTTTCTGGTGAACCAGAGTTCCGTCTGCAAATAATCGGGCAAACTGTTGCCGCTTCCTACCTTGGAGTGCGGCGGCTTGCCGCCGCCTTGGCAAAGCATGGTGAGGGCGACGGGCGGTTAGGGTTTGAAGCGGGGCGGCTTTGTTGCGCTACCGCTTACGGACGGCCTCTCCTCTCTGTGCTCTGCGTTCCGAACCCTATTCCGTCCTCTGCCTAACGCTAATGCACCAAGGCGGCGGCAAGCCGCCGCACTCCAAGGTAAGCTCGCGCAGCATCGGTCCAGATCGCCGCGTTCATCTGGGTAGATGTTCCTTCACTAGGGCCTTAATGCTGAGGCGCGGGGTATACTGCCGCGTCATGAAGCAGCGCCGTAAAGGTCCGTCGCAATCTGCGCCGCGTTCTCGCGCGCACGCCGACACTCTCGCAGAGTCGCTCGCCGAGCCGCTGCTCGCCGAACCTTTGCGGCCTTTCATTGCGCCGGAAGATGCGGCGCGATTCTGGCCGGTGGCGGGCATTTGCATCGTGGCTTGCGTGGGGCTGGGCATCGCGCAGTTTGTGGGCGACACCTCGACATTTTTGCAAGTCTTCCCGCGGCAGGGCAGTGACCCGAGCCTGATGTTGAACATAAAAAGGTGGTGGGTGTCCTGGACCGTCCTGGGTTTTCTGATCCTGCCGGCGGCTTACATGCTGCTGCGGCCCGGGCGGCACATTCGCGATTGCAATTTGGGCTGGCGCGGATTTCGCGAGCATGTGTGGATTTACGTGGCGCTCTTCGCGGCGGTGTTTCCGGTGATTTATCTGGTGTCCTGGTCGCCGTCGTTTTATGAGTTTTATCCGATGTACCCGCTGGCGGGGCGGAGCATGCGCGATCTACTGCTGTGGGAAAGCCTCTACGCCGGGCAATTTCTGGCGCTGGAATTTTTCTTTCGCGGATTTTTGGTTGGCGGTCTGGGGCGTTACATCGGCGTGCTGGCGGTGCCGGTTTCGGTGATGCCGTACATGATGCTGCATTTCAGCAAGCCGTGGCCGGAAGCGTACGCGGCAATTTTTGCCGGATTTATTCTGGGCTGGCTGGCGTGGAAAACGAAATCGATCTGGGGCGGCGTGTTCATCCACGCGGCTGTGGCGATTTCGATGGATTTGCTGGCGTTGGCGCACAAAAACCAGCTGCCTTGGTGAGCAGTGGTGCCAGCAATGCGATCGAAGGCCAAAGTCGCGCTTTTTACTGACCTGAAGTTCTAAGAACTCCTACACGATTGTGTGTATGGGCATGGCACGGTGGGGTCTGTTAACTTGAGAACCAAGAGGCGTGAGCCGTTCCTTAATCGCGAGTCCGAAAAGGCCCCATGGCGCGTTGTGTTTTAATTGTCGACGATAATATTCAGCTGCGGCGAGTGATTCGCGTGCAGCTGGAAGCGGCTGGTTTGGAAGTCTGCGGCGAAGCGGTCGACGGATTTGAAGCCATCGATAAAGCGCGCGAGTTGAAGCCCGACCTGATTATCCTCGATCTTTCCATGCCGCGCATGAATGGCCTGGAAGCGGCGCGCGAACTGACTCGGATTCTTCCTACCGTTCCGATTTTGCTGTACACCATGCAC